>CAYZXD010000035.1:0-23739 GCA_964482325.1 uncultured Spirochaetaceae bacterium
GGCTTTTGAACTTGCCGAAGTCAAAGATCTGCTTCGCTATTATCAAGAGGAGAGATTAAAAGAAAGGAAAGCGGCTGAGATTAGTAAAATTGAGAAGGTCTGACCCAGGAGCTGCTGATCATGAAACCTACCTTTTATGGTAGGTTTCATTCAAACCAACACCTGTAAGGTTAGAAAAATTTGCTTAGTTCATTTTTATAGAATCTCAATTTAGGAAAAGTATATCTTTTCATTAATTTCATTTAACGTATATAAATTGAATTGCATTGGCAATTTTTATTAATCTGTCATAGACTATGGGCAATATTCTTAAAAATCCAAACCTAGGAGCGTTATGATGAGTATTGCATTGATAGACCATTCAACATTGAGTTCAGTTCAAAGAATACTTGGTCAAATTGAAGTAAGAGATAAATCAGTTATTGACGGTGATATCTGTGCATTTGAAAATTTCATAAGCGCAATACTATTTTATAATGAATGGATAGCAATCGATGATTACATCGATGAATTTTCAGAATCCCGGAAGAAGGAGTTTCACTATCTCAGTTTTCTAGACCCCAAAGAATTCAATGGTGATCAAATATTAGAAAAGTCATTAGAAAAAGCAGATTTTTACTACCCTACAATCTCTGGTGGAGAATTCACAGATGAGGCATTTAGAGAATTTTTTCGAATATTGTCTATCAACATAAAATGTACGTGGGATATCTCTAATAGCATCTACTATTTGACTTTGAAAATGCTGGGAGAGAAAGGAGGGTATGAATTTAAAAAATATAGCGAGGTATGCCATCAGATATTTTCAGAATTAGGTGAGATAAAAAATTCGGGAGCCTCTCGCAATCAAGCATGCAAACTATTTGATCAAATGGGCGAAGAGATTTCGAATACTGGTTATAGAATTCCAAACGCAAAATGGGGAAATGGTGAGACAGGAGGTCTAACTACTGGGTTATCAGGATTTATTTCTGCGTTAAACTGGATTAGTTATAAGAGTATCTATTATACTTCCTTTGCCGAATATTTAAAGGCAGACAGCTTCCTTCATCCGATTCGACAAAATTTTCAACTTTATTATCTTGAGAAGACCAAGTTTTATTCTCTAAATTATATTCAAGAAGTACTAAACCGTTTTTCTAAACAAATAAGTGAAGAAATTAGCATACTAATTAATCAAGCCAGAAGTAGCTTAATTACGGTTAGTGTCCCAAATTTCTTAACCTATATAATATCTGCAACTAAAGATCCTTCCTCAATTATCGCGTATGCTTTTGACCTAAGAGACAGAAAAGAGTTTGTGGAAGCAAGAGAACAATTTGGAGTCCTTCGGAACCTATTTGACGAAGAGGACTATTCTACAGCTTCTAGAAAAAAGGAGAAAATTGAGCGTGAATTACATTCTACTTTTAATGAAATTCGAAGAACCTATGGACTCCCAATTCTACAGGGTGATGGAATTTCAAAGATCGTAACAAATCTTAATTCAGCAGGGTCGGTTTTCTCTTTGCCCTCTATCCCGAACAATCTCGAATCAAGTAGATTCTTAAATGTAGTTTCGCAAATGAGAAACAGGAAATCCTGGTCTGTTATCTATCGGAATTTATCGAAGGAGCTACTCAACATCCAGAGTTTAGGCCAATATCATGATCTGATAGTGAAAAATGTCAAAGTGAATGAGAACTTAAGAGCGCATAATCCAAGGGTAGAATCAGAGAAATATCAGTTCTTTCATAGTCAATGGAAAAGCCCAATGTAATCTAACTTTCATCTTGAAAAGAGTTTTGATGAGACGGTTTCTATTACAAACTCCACTTTCGTTAAATCATTGAAGGGTCCTTCCAGAAAAATTTTCATTAAGAAATTCTCAATGTATGATAACAATTTTTCAAGTAGTTGTAAAAAGCACTTGCTATAGCACCAATCCTTTCGATATCAATCGTCCGGTTCTCTGCTTTGAGACCTTGCTGTTTTTCTCTTGGAGCATTTTGGGTTGTGCAGCAAGCTTTCTTTCTACTTCGTCATACTCACGGCTGGTGAAACGATACAGGTCGAGTTTGTACCACATTGCCAGATTATAGACATTGCAATCCAATGCTTCATTGCGCTCTCGGATTGTTTGCCAAACTCCGTGTTTCGATTTCCCAGTGGGTGGTTTATATTCTTCAGCTGTCAATTGCCGAAAGAACTCATCATCGTAATCATTGGGGAACTGCATTACAAACGGAGTGTCTGTGATGAAATTTCCATCAGATCCTATCTGTTCTCTAATTTGCAAATAATGATAGACCTCACTCTTGAGCACCGATGAACCAACATCAAAGTATTTGAAGGCACTTCCCCTATATTGATTGGTTCTACCATCCCTATCTTTTCCACCTTTGTCTTCCTTCACTGAAGATATTTGAGAGCGCAGGATATCACTACCACGCACCAAATGAAATCGATCGTTGTTCAACCGCATCCAAAAGGCGTTGACTTGCTTGGTATTCCATCCTCTATCCATGGCATTGGCAGCAGGCTGCAACCGAACTCCATCCTCCCGGATGAACACCCCGTTAAGAATCTCCCTATCGTATTCATCCCAGACAGGATTGTTGAGATCCTTGGTGGTGGATCCTGGAGGGCAAAGGAATATGTAATATTGAATACTACGGGAGCGCCCATTGCGACACCATCCCTTAAGCTCCACCTCAATACGATTTTCCTGGACATCCGCTCCACTGGTCAATACCAATACATCATTGGGAATCTCACCCCGGGAGTATCTACTCCCTTTGGATAGCTCATATAGCAGCTGGAAATCAGGGCGAACACTGGCCGCTTCATAAGGTTCGGCAAGAATACCATTATAGAAAGCCGTGAGCTTATCCTGATCCTTGCTCTCGGTGGCAACAAGAAACGATGTCACACATTTCTCCCAAGACTGCCAACCAACTGGAGCATATAACCCATTGATCCAATACCCTATAACGGTAGGATCAGTTTTCTTCTTATTTGTTGGTCGCCACTCACCCCGCTCCAACATGGTAGTCTTATCGTGGTTACGTATCTTTCGCTTACAGTCAGGATTTTCACACTCCAACCAGGCTTCTTTGACATGAGTACCCTCAGCATCCCACCGAATACGTTTCCAATCAATAATTTGCATCTGGCCACAATAGGGACACGGAACAAAATACCGTCGTTGGTCTGTTGCATCATACTCTCGAATGATCTTGCTATTCTGGTTCACCGGAGTGGAGGAGATAAATATCTTCTCTCTACCGCTAAACGTCGATGTCCGCTTATCGGCGAGTTCAATCGGGTCTCCTTCACCGCCGATATTGTCTGGCATCGCATCGACCTCATCCAAGTAAACAATTCGGCAGGGAAGCGATCGCAATGAAGCTGGCGACTCACCAGAAGCAATGGACAGAAATCCACCAGGGAATAGTTTCATTTTATCAGTATCGCCACTACTTCCCCGCTTTGGACTGGAAATGCGTTCTCGAAGCTGCTCATTGCAGGCGACCATTGGATCTATACGCGTATTGACCATCTTCTTGCCTTCTCCGTCATTCGAAAACACAAACAACATGGGAGAAGGCATATTCACCACATAAAAATCGATACAATTAAGAATCAACTGAGTTTTACCAACCTGGGTTCCAGCACGAAAGGTAATTTTCCGATAATGACTCGAAGGCCCCATTGCATCCATGGGCTCACGCATATAGGGAGTACGACTGGTCCGATACTTCCCACTCTCGGCATTGGATGTCGGCAACATAAGATTTGCATCGCAGAACTCTGACACCGATAAAAGAGGAGCAGGTTTCATCGCCTCAAGAAACTGTTTGGTGAGCCAAGAACGATCCTTCCGTTCTTTCAAGGAGGGCTTTTTACCCTTGAGATTTTGCTTTTTAGTGGTTCTATCGATATTTGTCAGCAATCTTATCTACCTCTGTCGCTGCCTTTTTCAACATCCCCTCGATATCATCCAGAGTACGATTATGCTCGGATCTCAGAATGTCATAGACTCTAGCTTTCAAGAGGGGGAAATTGTCACCACACTGTTCAATGGCAGCATGGATATCGCCGACCACCCTGTCAGGAGTGGCAAGCACACTGTTTTTCAATGCTACGAGGAAGGTGAAGAAAACAGATAAAACATCCTGCTTTGCGATAAGATCGCCACGTTCCTGAGCAAGTTTCAACTCAACCCGTTCTGCTTCAGCTTTGGTCTTTCGAATTTTCTGTGTGTTGAGGGTCTCGTCATTGGATTCTTCCTCATTATCATTGTTGTGAAAGTTATTGAGATTCTCGACTTCCGGAACTTGTCGTAGCTTAGGAATTCTCCCGATATTGGGGACTTTTCTATTATTTGCCCTGCCAGTTCCAGCCAGATAATCAGAACGGTTCTCTTCCCACAATTTGCTCGCTACAACAAAATCGAGTTGTCTTGTTCCTGAATAAAAAGCGATGCGACCACTTTGAATTGCCCGGGTAACCTGGGATTTACTCACTTGCATCCGTCGGGCGAACTCAGCTTGTGAGACCAACTCCCCACTCATTCGAAAAGTTCCTCGACTACAATCCTGTGTCCGTCATCAGAGATGAACATGTATTCAAACTGCCGGACCTCTATTGCTGAATCACTGATATGAGCCTTGAGGGAGTTCTTATCGATCCGACACCCAATTGTACCCATGTATGCCAATAGGTTTCGTTGCCCGCCTCTTATGGTTTGGGTCATAGCACACAAGTCGTGGATCAGATAGATAATCTTCCTTTTTGACATGGGCACCTCTCCTTTACATAATACACCATATATAGCGTATTAAGCAATATATAATTCTATATAACACCATAAGTAGGGCATAGAAAGCGTTTCTCA
Source organism: uncultured Spirochaetaceae bacterium (assembly GCA_964482325.1). Lineage (GTDB taxonomy): Bacteria > Spirochaetota > Spirochaetia > Sphaerochaetales > Sphaerochaetaceae > CAYZJV01. The sequence goes on from CAYZXD010000035.1 coordinate 4,880, forward strand.
CTTGCGATACAGCCTGAAAAATGCATAACTATTAGCATGAACACGACGACCTATAGCCAGCAACTAGTCGAAGCTCAGCAAAGCCTTGCTCTCTGGAAAGAGGCTGAGAGAAATGTCGCAACTGGCGGTAAATCGTATTCAATTGGTGATGGAGATATGCTTCGTAAACTTGAGCGAGCTACTCCCCAGGAGATCCTTGCAAATATCAAATACTATTCAAAGGAAATCAACCGCCTTGAACGTGTTCTGTATACCGGAACACGTCGTATTGTTCATGTGAGGTGCCGATGAAACCAAATCTCATTGACCGTATGGTGAGCACCTTCAATCCTGTACAAGGCGCCAAACGCATAGCAGCTCGCAAAATCCTACAGATAAGTGCAGAGAGCATCTATCATCAGCGGGGACATAATCAACAGACCAAGAATTACAATCCGTTTTTTTCTACCGATCCAAACCTAGGCATATCAGCTGAAGTTTCAGCTGCTCAGCAACGATCCAATGGGTTATATTTCGAGAATTCTATAGCAGCGGGAATCATCAACGCAATGGTGGATGGAGCGATCGGTATTGGCTTATCGCCACAGTCATATGTGAAACAGCGGATACTTAATATCCCAAAAGAGCAAATCGCAGAGACCCAACGCATCATCGAAACCTACTGGGCAATCTGGGCCAACTCACCGGAACTGTGCGACCATTATCATAAGCAGACCTTCGGATCTCTGCAACGTGAAGCCTATGTCAATGCTTCATCGTGTGGCGATATGCTACAACACATCAAGATCGTCAAATTCGGGAACATCTATCTTCCTCAAGTCCAGAATATCGCTGGCAGCAATGTCAAAAGCCCCTATCATTGCGACTCAAAGAGACTTGCCGGTGGCGTTGAGGTCGATACAGCAGGCCGGGAAACAGCCTTTCACGTAGCAGTGGTCGGCGATGATCTGGCGACTGAAACCATAACCAGGGTAGCTAAGTTTGGATCACACACCCGCCGCCTTACCTACAATCTTGTCATGCTTGGTCAAGTGTTTCCTGGTCAGCGACGTGGCCGTTCAATCTTATCGCGGGTAGCGGAACCTATCATCCAAATGGGTCGTTATAGTGAAGCAGAATTAACCAAGGCCATTCTTCAGTCGTACATGACCCTGTTCATTGAGACAGCGGAGAATCATGAGGAACATGTTCCCGATGATCCTCTGCTGCGACTCACTGAATCATCCCGTTCTGAAAGTTGGCATCGAGAGGATGCTGAGGGCAACATTCTCCCGAACGAAGTTCCCTCTGACGGTACAGCAATCACTATGGGACCTGGATTAGTATGGAACCTTGCTCCTGGGCAGAAGGCTAGTCTACCTGAAAGCAAAGCTCCTGTCGCTGAGTTTTGGAAGTTCATGGAGGCCCAACTCAAATTGGTAGGCATGGCAGTGGGCATACCATACGAAGTACTGATCAAATCCTTCAACAGTTCCTACTCAGCATCTCAAGCGTCTGTCCAAGACGCCGCCAGAGGTTGGAAAATCGCAGCGAATGAGTGGGCATATAAATATTGCCAACCAGTCTATGAACAGTTTGTTGAATTGCTGGTAAAACAGAATTTGATCAATTGTCCTGGATTCCTTGAGAATCCCATTGTTCGCAAAGCATGGTGCTCCACTGAGTGGCATGGACCAGCTGTGTTGAATGTTGATCCGCGCAAAAGTGTAGAATCATCGGTCAACGCCATTACCAATCACCTCTCAACCCACGAAATCGAAGCCCGTAAACTATTCGGTCATGAATGGGAAGCTGTTTTGGATCGACTCGTAGAAGAGAACAGTATGATCGTCTCCGGGTTGGGTCACTTGATGAACAAAGATGAAGCCTCCAAACCCTCGCAAGATGAGGAGGAAGACCATGAATGATTTTGGATACCTCGCTATCAACGAACATGCCTACAACGAAATTCGTCGGGAAACGGGAATCATGGCCGACAGGTCAAATGCCAGATGGTTCGGTGGAAACATTACTGCAGATGGAATCGGGATCATAACTATTGAAGGTACGTTGGGACATGGGTGGTGGGGAATTCCCTACAAGGTTTTAGCCAGGCAGATTGAGAAACTGGATGAAGACCCAACTACAAAAGCCATCCTACTAGATATCAATTCTCCTGGAGGAGCAATCAACGGCCTTGTCGAGTTAGCCCAAAGTATTAAGAAATGCTCTAAACCCATTTATGCTTATACCGAAGGTTATTGTACTTCCGCTGCCTATCTTCTGGCATCGACAGCCACCCAGGTGTTCGCATCACCACAGGCAACGATCGGTAGCATCGGTGTTTTAGTCCATATCGTCGACGACTCCAGACAAATGGAGAAAATCGGAATCAGCGAGACGGTAATGCGTTCTAGGCATGCTGCGAAAAAAGCGCTTGATCCACATACAGATGAAGGACGCAAGGAAATCCAATCAAGCTTGGACACCCTTGAAGAATTGTTTATCAGAGAAATTGCAAATAACCGGGGAGTCTCCTCGGAAGACGTTATAGAACGGTTTGGTCAGGGTCTGACCTTCCATGCTGTTGAGGCAATGGAGAAAGGGATGATCGATACGATTGTCTCGGACTTCGATGCCTGCGTCGATAAAATCAAACCCTCTCTTGCAGGGGGTGGAGGTGTAGTGATGGGACAAGCAACAGAGACAACGGTTCTCACCATCGAAACTCTAAGGGCACAACACCCCGAACTCGCCAGCATATTGGTCGAAGAGGGTCGCGCACTTGGATTTACCGCTGGAAGACACGAAGGAGTGACCGCAGAACGAACACGCATCGTTATGTTATCGGCACTCAGGCAGGTTGAGTTCGGTACTGAAGTAATCGAACAGGCGATACAGCAGGGCGAAAGCATTGAACAAGCCAAGTCGATGATTCTGGATAAACAGATGGAATCGGCAAAAAAAGGTCCCGCAAAACCCGCAGTAGTTTCGTCATTGGCCAACATTGCCGCTGAATCGGCAAGTTCGGAAATCAACCCTGTTGAACCGGTTATCCAGACTGGAGAGATGCAGGTTGAAAATGCAGCAAATCGAGCAATTGCTGCAATACACGCCCAAAAGAAGGGCATGAACAAGGAGTAATGTATGGGATTTACAGAAACACTCACAATCTCCCATGGGAATCTTCTTCTCGATACCCTTGGGGGACTCGTTACCAGAAAGGTAACCATTGCGGCGGATCCTATCAACAAACAATTCCCTACAGGGGCTCTGATGGGAAAAATCACGAAGGGCACTGTTTCGAAAATCTCGAACGGAGCTGGCGTCGATGGTGCTAATACGGGAACTGGTACGCTCACCCTTGATGCCACTGCTCCCTTACAGGCGAAAGCAAAGCTCGGGACGTATGCCATTGTGATAACCAGAGCGTTTGCAGCTGAAGGAACTGTCGCGGGAGCCTTTGAAGTGTACGATCCCGATGGGTACCTGTTGGGGACTGCAACAATCGGCGATACGTGGTCTAAGCATATCAAGTTTGTACTTGTTGAGGATGGAGCCACGAAGTTCGTCGTTGGCGATGCCTTTGACGTCACGCTCGCGGCGGGAAATGGACAACTCGGTGCGTTCAATCCAGAAGCAGTCAATGGATGTGATATCCCTTATGGGATTCTCGGAAATCCTGTTGATGTCGAGGCAAGCGAATCGATTGGTTCATTCGTCTACCTCAAAGGAAAGTTCGACCAAAACGCTGTTTCGGTCATTCCCGGTGTCACACTGGAGAATCACAAAGATACACTGCGCTCCCTGGGAATCTATCTCGTGGATGTACAGGACGAAATCTAAGGAGTTATCATGGGTTATGATATTGCTACAACCAGGGGTTTAGTGAAGGTGCACGCCCAATACAAGCAGGCGTTCCCTATCAACCGGTTCCTCCGGGACAGATACTTCGGTAATGCCCCGATTGTCTCGAAATTTCCATTCATCACCATAGAGACCATGCGTAAAGGTCGCAAGGTCTCTACCCAAATCCGTAGAGGCGAAGGGCCAATAGAGGTTTTGGCGCGTGATGGCCATGCCAGATCGATCTATGAAGCTCCCTACTTTTCGGAAAAATCGGCAATCACCGCTGAGGATCTGACGAAGTTCTCCTTTGGAGAATCGTTAGAAAATCCTTACGATAGTACGACCAAAGCTTTGATGGTGTTTGCCGAAAAACAGAACCACATCGAAGATCGTTTCAGCCGTACCGAGGAACTCCAGGCATCTGAGCTCTTGATTACCGGAAAGGTAAAAATGATCGATGGCTCCTACATAGTATTCGGCACAGATTCTGAGCTGATTGGGGTCAAACCCACCGTAAAGTGGAATACCACTGGCGGTACCGGAGTTTCGATCCTGGGGGACCTCAAGAAGTGGATGTTCTTGGTGCGCAAGAAGAGCGGTATGCTACCGAACGAGATCATTGTATCCCCAGATGTCCATGAGCTAATCGTCAACGATCCTGGTGTACAGAAAATGATGGATGTGAGGAACTACGATTTTGGCAAACTGACTGCTGTCAATCTTGATGGTTTCGGTGGAGTGACTGACGGTGGTTTTATCCGGATTCCCGGTGTGGGGTTCATTCAGATTTTGGTATACGCAGAATCCTATGATAATGAAGGGACTGTGACAGAACTGTTCCCCGCAGGTACATTGGTGATGGCCAATAACAATAATCTTGGCCGCATGTCGTATGCAGCAACCGAAGGTCCGGTAAATGGTCTGCCTGGCTACATCCCAGGATCTAGAAGTGTGTTCGTGACCAGAGCTGAAGGTGATTCCTCGGAAGCGGCTATAACCATGAAAATGGCTCCACTGGTACAGCCGATATCACTCGATACTTGGTTGAGTGCCAACGTGCTGGTAAGCGCATAACGAAATTACTATGGCAAACAACACTCGTGAATGGGCATACAACATCGCTCACGGAGAATTCTCAACGGGAAACAATGGAGTTCTTGTGACTATTGGCCATGGGGGAGTTGAATATCCAGTCTCGGTTTTGGAGGGACGGGCATGGAAACGTAAAGAGGTAGACAAGCAATTGCTCACAGATCTACCGGCACAAAATCGGAGTATCCTTATCTCTGCGATATCCCTCCCTCCAGCCATTCCCATTGAAGAGTATCAGAATATAACCGTTACGATCGATGAATCGCGGTTTGGGATCCTATGTACTACTGGTACCGATCCCATCAGATTCTTTCTGTATGGAATAGGAGAAGAGGTAATACCTGGTGATGGTGAGGATATGTTGATCGATGTTGGCGTGGGTTTTGACGAGGATATGCTGGAATAGGAGAACGGTATCATGCGGATGAATGTCTTGGTTGATGCTTCTGAAGTGCAACAGGCGATAGATAGGATGCGTTCAAAAGTTCCTCAATATGGAGCGGCTTTGGTATCTGAAATATCCTCTGGTTCACGGAAGGTTGCATACGGTCGGTTCTTCAACCGTACCTATTCGACAAACAATCCAAATTCACTGAATATTGCCAACCGATATGGGATCAGGATGTACAAGGACAAAAACGGAAGAAGAACGATTCGTCGTGGTCCGGCATTCACCATGATGACCAAGGCAGGTCGAGTGGACCGAAAAGGAAGACGTATGGTGAAATTCGCACTTAATGTAAGGCATCCGTTTACCAAAGTTGCCACTTTCTCTGCCTATCCGCTGAACCTTTACGAGAACGATGTAATCAATCACGGAAAAAAAAGACCAGGAACGCATATTATGATGACTAAGATCCCACCTGCAGTACAAGGTACAATAACTCAATCGATTCAAGAGATTGACTCCCGAATAGAACAGGACTTCAAGCTCTCTGGCGGCAAGAGATGACCGATACTTACGGGATCATCGCAAAAACCTACAATCTGGTAAAGAACGGTCTCAATGAGTATCTGTCCACCATGAACGCAGCGACAAATACCGCTGGACTACGAGTTGGTTCAATCGATCAATTCCATAATGACGGTCAGAAGCTCATTGAAGGCAAACGGTGCTTGGCGATTGATTCAGTGGGAGACGGAGTGTATCAGGCCGATTGGGATACTACATTGATTTCAATTGGATTCGATTTACTACTGTTGGATACCGATACCCGGCTCATCCATAAATACAAAGACCATTTGATCAACTACTTGAATGGATTGTCTATCGGAATTACCCGATTGGTGGTGAACGTGGACGTCCAAAAAAAACAATATGGCTTCGAGCATGAACGATTGCTGGTCGTATTGGAAATTATCATCGATACCATGGAGGATGACGATGAGTAACACTAAAGGCAGGACCGGAAGAAACAAACTTGCGTACCTGATGACTGAAGAGACAGCGCTTGTTGGCAGCAGTGATGCCAGCCCGAAGATTGAGAAAGGAAAATTCTACTATGCAATAGCGGGTGCAGAGACCGGTTCAGCCATCCCCGTTGCAATTTTCAATCCATTTATCTGCTCCAAGGAGACAGCTCTGGCAGTTGGGGATAGCGTGATTCCACTTACCAAAGATCTCTTGGGATTCGTGCGGGATACAGGTGATGACGCCAGTAAAGGTGTGCAGGATGCTTCCACCGATGAGAATGATGAAGCCGATAGTGTTTCCGATTCTTTGGTATCGAAAATAGGAAGCATTAGTGGCTACTACAAACGGGGAACATCTTCACAGACCGCTGCGCAAAAATTGCTTCTGCAGTTCGATCGCATCGCGAAAGCGACGGCATCTGCCGGGTCGGCTGATATTGTCACGATCAGTGAGATCGAGCATGGCAAGGTTATCATTATGATTCACTACGATGCACGGGAATGTGTTGAGGGTGACATTGTCGATATCGATATTTTCCCGGCGATTCTTACTGCACGCAACTCCAGTGCGAACACCGGCAGCGTCAGTTCCTTGACTTTCAACTATTCCAAATGTGCACAGAGTGACGAAGGCATGAAATCGCTGCATTACATCGGTCCATGGCACACGGAAGTAGCGGTATAGGAATGTAATCCAAACGGCGTTCTCCCGGGAAGGACGCTGTTGTAAGTCCGATAGAAAAAATCGGTGATCCCGGTACCGTATCTAAAGGGAAGTATATGAAACTTAAGGCACAAGGCGTCTTCAATGGTGATAAAGCGAATCCCAACATCCGTCACAAATATGTGGTGAACTTCGCAGTTGACTTGGGCGATCGTGATAAGAAAAACAAACCAGTCATGGTGAGAAACCGTGAACTTGATGAAAAAGACCAGGTCTACGTGATTTGTGATCACCTATTGGCCGCTGAGCGTGAACAGTACTTCTCATCCAACTCGAAAGGGCGTGGATACGCAGATTTTGCGAATGTGGTGAAGAATAAAGTCCGAAGCCTCCATAATCTGGATCATCCGGAAGAAGATCGGCAGATGACGATTGATGAAGTCTTGGACGCATACGGATCCCCTATGGCACAACAGATTGTCCAGGATATTGCAGTCCATCTGCTTATCGCTGGTGACCTTGATGAGGGTGAAATAAAAAACTGATCTGCGGCTACCAGGCGGCACGACGTGGGCTGCTTGGTGAGCCGGTGGACATCTTTGAAAGACTTTCAGGTATGGGTCATCTCATGCCTGGATTCACCTCAACCAATGCCGATGGCACCGAAGTTCTGGTCTGGGAAATGCCATCGCAGCAAGAGATCAACGATCAGGACACTCCGTTTCTTAGAGCATGCTTCCACCTATTCAAGTTATTTAAGAGCTGCGGACTTCCCCATGGCAGCGGATTCATGAACGAAAGAAAAACGGTCATAGACATTATTGTTTTGCTGGAGAGCGAGGAATCGAAATACGAATCCTGGTGGTACAAAAATCGAGATCACCTTGAGGAGAAAGACTGATGGCTGATGTCCGTATCAAATTCATCGCTGAAACTCAGAATTTCAGTTCGGAGATAGACAAAGCCAACACCTCTCTTAAGCAATTCGGAATGGAAGGAGCCACACTCAGTCAGGCCTTGAAATCCAAAAATCTCGATGCAGTGGCTGCAGTAATGGCCCGGAACAGGAATGCTACGCTTGCCAGTGGCGATGCTCTAAAAGCGTTTAAGAATGAGACAAACGACTTGGGGAAAGTTTTCAAAGCCGTGGCTAAGGACTCCGAGGGGTGGCAAGGGTCTTCTATCAGTGAAAATGGATCTACTGGTCCACTGGGAAAGTTGACCAGTGGAGATGCACTGAATCGATTGAAGGAAATGGCCGATGTCACTCAGAATATGACGAAAGCAGTCAAAGAGTACTATGCCAACATCCCCACCGATGATCGGTCCACCGATCCATTTTCATCGGATAAATTCATTACAGATGTACAGGCTAAAGGTGATGCCATCTCCCTGTTCGGAACTGAACTTGAAGCGGTAAGTAAGAAGATGTCTATGATCTCAGCTGAAGGGCAACGACTTGTTCTCTCTGGTGGAGATCCGCAGGAGATTAAGAAATTATCCGAAGAGTATCGTCGGCTTTCAACTGAACACGACCGTTTATCGCAATCGGCAAATGGTACCTCCACGCGGATTAAAAATTTAGTGAAGAATTTCGTATCGGCACAGTTAGTTGTCTATGCCATCCGAAAGACTTTTCAGCTGGTCACCCAGGGATTCAAGGAATCTTCATTGGCGGCGGCAGAAGCCGAGCAGGTGACCCAGAAATTTATCACTGTGTTCGAAGGATTCTCCAAAGCCTCTGAGTCGGTCAATGTGTTAGTCAATTCTTATGGGCTTGCTTCAAGCAGTGCCAAAAATATGTTGGCAAATATCGGTGATATGGCCTACGGACTGGGGGCCTCGACTCAAGAGGCTGCTGCGTTTGCAGCAGAGACAGCAGAATTTATCCAAGACCTCATAGCTTTTAAGGACATAGGTGGTGATGTTATCGAAATCACCCAAGCCTTCATGTCTGGTGCTGCAGGGAATACCAGAAACTTCAGACAGTGGGGATCCATCGTAAAAGAAGCGACAGTACAAAACCGAATACACGCAAAGGGCTTGGATATCCTCACAGGAAGTTCTTTTGAATGGGCAAAAGCCCAAGAGCGTGTTGCCATTGTTATGGAACAGCAAAAGAATGCCCTTGGAGCCACTGAGAAAGAGTGGGATATGATGTTGTCAGTAAATCGCCGCTATACCGAACAGATGAAGCAATCAAAAGAGATAGCGGGGAAATATATCAATGACTTCCTCCATCCAGTGAAAAAGGCGATCCTCGACATGGCTGAAGCTTGGAATATTGTACAAACAGCCAAGCGCAACTACATGGATAATCCTGAGAATCCAAACAATGAAGTCTTATGGGGAGAAACCATGAGAAACGCATTGTCTACACATTTGGTAAAGACCTATCCCTCCTCATGGGGAGTAAAACAATCCATGGGAGAAGATGCCTTCAAGCGTATGGTAATTGAGTTTGGTGCTCCATGGGAGGAGGCGATTGCGCTGGTAAAAGCCTATGTAGGGCTCACCAGTACGGCTGAAGCTTCCTTGCGAAGTTATTATCAGAATCTAGAACGTGTGCAGGCTCTGGAAAAAGCTCGTACAGAGGAACTCGAACGGAGCACTCAGGCAGCCAAAGAATTGCAGGATGAGCTAGCCTGGCTCGGGGACACATTCTTGAATTTGGGCGCTATCCCATTTTCAAATCGAATTGCGGGAGAGTTCTCAAAGCAGTTCAGTTTGGAAAAGCTCTTGGGCGTAGATACCGATGAAGCCGATCTCAACGCGAAGATGCAGGGTTTATTCATTATTGCTGAGGAGTTGAACAATAAGATTGTGATAGAAACGGCCAAAGGATTAGCTGCTAACACAAGTTTACTCACAGCCTGGAATGATGCGCTGATATCCGTGACCGCTGGCATTAAAGATGCAAATACCAAACTGCAGCTCTCGAATTTCACCAAACAAGAGGATTCACTCTTTTCCCAAATCAAAGCATTGGAGAAACGTAATGAACTCGAAGCCATATACGGGAAGGAAAACACAGATATCATCGGAGTGCGCATGGATCAGTATTCTGCTGAAATGGAGGCTCTGAGGCTGAAAAATGAAGCAATCAAGGCGGGGATGGATGAAGGTGCGGCGGAAACAGCGCGTCTTGGCTTGGTTGAAACAATAGGAAATCTGTACACTCAGCAGTTGAATATCGCTCTTGAAACTGCCGATGCAAAGGGCCAACAGGAAGAATCCGAGCGGAGAATCAATGCAATCCTAGCGGCTCGAGAAAAAATATCCGAAGTATCTGTTGAAAATCAAGCTGGATCAAGAAACCTAGAACGGCCTTGGAACAGTTCGGCTCATGCAGATGCACAGTTTGTATTGGCTGAGAAAAAGATAGCTAACAGTATCTCAATCCGTGAACTGGAAAAATCATTTCTAACTGCACAACAACTTACCGCGATTTCCAGCTCAAGTGGGGCTCTCACTACTGCAATGATGCTCAGTGCAGATCAGATTGCTGAGGTCAGTGCATATCGTAAAGAATTGGAAACCAGTGCGGAATTAGAATATCAGCAAGCACTCAAAGACGCACGGGATGAATCGTTGTTGGATATCCGATCCTTATGGGAGAATCTTGGCGATATTAGTTTGGTTAAGGGATGGATCGACACCTACCAGAACGTCAAGAAATATGAGACTGACGTAAAGGGAAAATCGGATGCCGATGCTACTGATATTGCAGCCTTTGCTACTCTGGAATCGATGATCTTTGAATTTCTCGGGCATCTGGAGACAGTAAATGAGCTACTGGGAATTGTTACTTCTCTATTTGATGCATTAGCCCCGATTCTTGATAGCTTTCTTGCACCTTTGGTATTGTTTCTCAGACCGATTGCACAGATTCTTGCAGATTTGATCTACCCCGTTCTGCTCATACTCTTTCCAGTGATCAAGGGAATTGGTATGACGCTGGTACTACTGATGGCGGCAATTGAAACAGTGACAAATGCCTTCAGCTGGATGTTTCGTAGCATTGAGGTATTCATCTGGAATCTCTCCCACCTTTTTAATAAAAAGGACTTCCCTGATCTTGGAGAAGAGACGAAGAAAATATGGGAGGATGCTTGGGACGATATTGAAGAAATAGCTAATCTGGAACTCCAAACCCGCACAGATTTTGTATCACAGCTAACTGAGGCTCAGCAAGGAGAGTTGGCTGCCTATGAGGAGATGTACCAGCATGGTTTGCTGACATTCACCGAATTCGACAATATGGTAAAGAGCAATATCTATGGTAAGAATGTGGATACTCCCAGGGGATCATCAAGCTCGCTAGGGACGAATATCACCATGGGCAACGTCACTATTACGGTGAATGCGGGAACGATTTCCGATCCAGCGGAACTTGCACGTATGGTGTCTGCTGAGCTGGCTAAAGCAAACCGACGAGGAGGATCCTATGCCGTCGCATGAAAATAAACGAATGCGATGGCAGTATGAGTTTCTCTTCTTCGGAGATTCTGTGTGGACCGACTTTTCCATTCTCATTGATTCACGAGCGACAACCATAGAACGCAACGGGTGTTCCAACGATCTCTCCAGCAGCATAGACGTGTGTCAGTTCACCTTGAAATATGCTACGACCGCAAAAAAAGCTTTGCATAACCATGTGATGGGACGTTTGATGATTGCGAAGCTAGCCAAAGAACCAGTCTTATTCAGATGCACGAATCGCACTACTTATACCAGTATCTTCTTCGGGCGCATGGACCTTGGTAATTTATCTCAAACCAATAAACGCGATCCTGGGTGGCTAACTCTTGAAGCTGAGGACAATAGCTGGAGACTGGAAGCGGAGATGGACGATGCATTCGAATTCCCCTCAATCATTGGTGATACCCCATATTATGTGTTCAACTCCAGTGCAAAGAATCGATCAATTGTACATATTCTTGCAGCAAGAGCTGGATATCTCGCTGTAGAGATCGATGACCTTGGTTCAGATCCGGTTCTCTTACAGATCCAACACATCTCCTATAATCTCCAATCCAAACGATCCTATCGGAACTTCTTGGACCAGTTGTTGTTTGAATGTGGTGCTGTCTACTCGTTTACTTCCGATGGCAAATTACAAGTGCGGAGCCTTATCGTGCCGCCGGGACGAACCGCAGATAGCATCCTTGGTAGTACATATTTTGTTGGCAATGGGATCCAAACAAAAACAGGCGATCGGCAGGAAGACGGGGTGGAGATTACCTGGGCAGATCTTTCAGCCATGCGGGCAAAGGTCTTTAGTGCAAATATCAGTCTTTCACGCGATGATGCAGGTGAGATCATCGGAGAAGAAATTCCTCCCAAAACCTACTACCCAGCTACCGGCGATATCGAAGAAGTATATCAGGATTTTTCAGCTAGCTGGCTAGACCGCCCCTATTTCACGAAGAATAGCCGTTTGGAGAACAAAGACCTCTCGTTGATTACCGTACACAATCCGACACTGGAAGCAATACGAGATTCACAGATTGTCCTGGTCGCTCCCACTATCTTCGAATCATTACGAGCACGGATTCTCTTTCAGAATACCGAAGCAGAGGAAAGCAGATTTCTAAAGTCATTCGATATTCTGGGAGACTGTCTGTATCGATCAAAGATCAATAGTTCAATCGTACCTGTAACAGCCGGGAAGCCAAAGAAACACACTACAGAATTTGTCTTCAATACCAAACATGCTCACATGCTTGCCAACCACCTGAGGTTGTTCTATGCATTTGGGGATGTGCAGCACTCATGGAAGCAAAAGGGTGCTCCACCCATGTTCAGTATCGTGAATGTATCTCCTTCCAACAGTGCGATCTCTTCCCTCGCCATGGTGATTCGTATCAAAGAATCCTTTTCCGGCGATGGCAATATCTTTAGCGAAGTCACTGCTGTGGGGATATCCATTTTCAATAGTGAACCAACGCGCATTCGTTCAGTGGTGAATGGTAAAGGAGCCTCTGGTGAAATTGGTCCCCGAGGCGTTGAAGGTAGATCATACCGAACGGAAATTGATTCTTCGAATGGGGATGTCTTTAAGCCAGGGGAATCCATGACCACCACATTGGTAGGTAAAGTCTACCTCAATGAAAAAGAGATTACCGGTGACCTTCCGGATACTGCGTTCGTTTGGAAGCGAACTAGCTACTATTCGAGGCTTCCTCCAGATGATGATTATTCATGGAACCTCTCCCATGCCAGTGGATATCGGCAAGTGACTGTCCTTGCAGATTCTATACAATCGAGAGCCACATACAGCCTCGAAATACACTTCTAAGGAGTTCTCAATGGGTATTGTATCAACAGGTCAGATCACACTATATGACCATAACGACGCCGCACCGATTACGGCAATTATCAGTCCATCACAAAAAGGCCAACAGGTATATACAGAGGAAGAGGGCACCACCACCTATCTGCCTAATTGGACGAGCACTCCCAACGTGCTCACTCCCTATATCTATGTTCGAGGAATGAACGTCCTTTCGGTCATGACTGGGCATAAATGGGGAACGACGATTGGGGCATCGAACCTGGGAACCGGGAGTACCTACTCCAAAAACACCAATATTTCGATCGGTACTGCAGTTGAAACGATCTACTATGAAGGAACCTATACCGATCCCATAACCCGCATCTCATCAGTTATACAGACTTCTATTACACTTACCTGCCAGCGTAATGGAACATCGGGAGTCTCCTTGGATGTGGATGGGCAGTTTGTCATAGAGAAGACACCATCCGGTGTGAAGAATACAGCAACCATTACAGCAAAATTGCTACGTGGATCATCGGAAGATAATACCGGAATCACATACAAATGGTTTGTATCACCATATGCTGTAGCAAACCAATTGGATGCCAATCATGCATTGGTAACGGGGTCTAAAATCAGTTTTAAAACAACCGCGGGAAGTGCAGCCACCAATCCTGCGGATGGCACATGGGCTGATGTTAAATCAATCGTTGTCAGCGAGGATGCAGTAACAGACATCGGATTGTTCCAAGTACAGGCCAAAGACGGAGGAGGAACTATCTTCACTCGGAATTTTGTCATCCATGATCTTTCGGATCCGTATGAAGTGAAGGTGAAATGCAATGAATCTGAAGTCTTCATGAATGGTGTGGGCACAAAGAACCTTATTCCAGAAGTCTGGTATGGCGGATCCAAAGTATCCGATCTCGCAGGATATACCTTTGCTTGGGACCTCTATGATCGCTTTGGCAAAAAGTCAGGATTCATCGACTCAACCAAAACCGATGCGACTTCTGCCAGAAACATCACTGCTCACGGGACTACCATCACAGGTACAATCACTCATGATGGGGCGGTGATCTCTGGTCTGGTGGCCGGATCGGTCGTTAGGATAGTTTCTGCAGACGGTTTGTCAATTGCCTCTTATGAGGTGGCGTCCGTCGCCACAAACACTATTACCATACGGTCTCCTCAAAACGGTTTTGACTCTACCGCTCCGAGTGCCAGCCAATATGTCGGTGGCAAACTCTATGTCTATACAGGTAGTGGTGCGACCGCAGGTAGAGGCTCTTCTTCTGCAGGAGCAGCTTTCGTGGTTCGGGATATCGATGTTGATGGCAATTGCATGATCTATTGCACAGCGACAAAGGCTTAAGGATAGTGGAATGGGAGTTGTAGGTACCGGTTCGATCACTTTGTTCGATCAGAATGATATGCTCTATGCATCGTTGTCCTCGGATGACGTACTGGTACCCGTCGATAGCAGTGGAACACCGAAAACTTCACTCTCTTCATCCCCACTTACTACACAAATTGTGGTGTATAAGGGAAGCGTCCTCCAGACCGGGTGGACGTTCTCCCGTATTCAATCAAACGCCACCTCAACCATCAACGCAGTTACTGGGGCAGTATCGGTAACAGCGGTCAGTGCCGACATCGCCTATGTAGAAATTACCGCGATAAAGAGTGGTCACGCAAACCTCGTGAAGAGATTCTCCATCACCAAGGTATACCAAGGATTGATTGGGAATCCTGGGGTGAACGGGAGGAGAACAACAGTATTGGAGATGTTCAAATGGGCAGCCACCACTCCAACGCTCTTTCCCACCGGTAGTTCAAACTATACCTGGGCTACTGGAATTTTTACCACTCCATCTACATTAAACGGATGGACAGTCAATCCGTCTGGTGCTACAGCAGGATATACGTTGTATGCCTGTAGGGTCGTCTATAGCGATACTAGCACATCCACTACGTCCAGTATAACTTGGCCGACTACAGGGCAACTAGCATATCCAGTGGGTGCTGCAGGACCTCTGGGGACTCCCAACCAATTGGGCATCATTGCTTCTGGTCTCACGCTCTCGGTAAAGGGGTTTGATTCCAATAGGAATCTTGTCGCTTCTTCCGGATTGCTCACCGTACCAGGAAAAAGTGAATGTACAGTAATCCAAAACTCTATCACCGTGACATTACCCAATAGTGGTACAGGATTCCTGTTGGTTGACACACTGACACCTTCTGCATCTGTCATTAGGTTTGCAAAACTGCAACCAAATGGCTCCTCATATTACTTCAAAGACTTTGTTACCGGGGCGACCATTACGACTAACCAACACTGGTTCTCATTTGGTAGATTTTCTTTCAATGGATCGACATTCCAGGATATACAACTGACGAGTGCCACAACGTTGGAAGGGTGTGTGAATTCACGTCTTATGGAGATCATGCAGTATGCAAGTATGGATGATGCCCAATTCATTGAGATGGCTCCAGCAATCGGTATGGAACGTGCGTTCAGTAAGATTGCTATCCTTGAAGCTTTCATCAACAAGCTGATTGCCAATAACCTAAAGGTAGGAAGTGCCAATGGGTTTCAGTTTAATGCGATGAAGGATAGTTTGGGTGATGGATCCAATATTGCTGTCTTTGATGTCAAAATGGGTGCCACGCAACTCATGGGAATCAATACGTCAAATGGGGATATCAGTTTTGGTGAGAATACTACTATCAAGGCAAGTGGAACGCTCTCTGCAAAAAATGCAGAACTTATCGGGACTCTTCAAACAGGAATCAACGCTGCAACAGATGCACGGGTTGCCATCAGAGATGCTTCTGGAATCACCGCCAAATCATCAGCTGCCGTAACAGGAGTTGACGATCTTGCCATTATTGCTCAAGGATCTGTAGCTGGGAATTTTCTGGTTAAGATCACTTCGGTTGCTCCTGTGTACAACGTCGGGGGCATAGGACCAGCTGGGGGAATCATCTTCCATAAGATCGGAAATCAGTATTATGAATGTGCCCCAATAGCTTCAGAATGGACAGGAAAAGTATGGGGTGGATACCAGACTTTGGTTGGTGGCACACTCCATACGGTTGGTTCTGGCCAGGCAAACACATTGTTGATTGTTGCAAAATTCGGCACCGCTGAACCGTATACGGGGAAAACCGACTATGCGGCAAAGATTTGTAATGATCTCGTGTTTGGAGGATTCAGCGATTGGTTTTTACCCTCTCGAAACGAGCTCAACCTCATGTACTCCAATCTAAAGTTGAATTCTTTGGGTGGGTTCTCCAATGCATGCTATTGGAGTTCATCTGAAACAACCATGAGCATTGGAGCATATGTGCAGGATTTCACCCAAGGGACAGAATGGACATACAATAAATATGAGCCTTACAGGGTGAGGGCAATCCGATCCTTTACAGCACCGGATACATTCAAATGGTCCTCCAACAATGGATCTTCCTGGAGTTCCGATATTCCTATGATACTTGGAGGAACTCATGATCTAACAGGATTCAACATTACCATTGCTTTCGCATCTCCTATCGGTCATACCCTCAATGATACGTGGTCGTTCTCTCAAGGGTCCATGCGGGGAATGTCAGTCATGGATACCAATGGACTGGAATATGTTTCGGCGAATAACGGAGTGTTGGCTACAAAACAACTGAACCTACCGGGAACCACCAATATTGTATATGGGGCGGTATTCAACTGATGCCAACTATTGGAAGTAAAATCAGTAAGGCCAATTGCTCCTCTGCTGCTCTCTATGTGAAATCTTGGAGTAGCGATGGAGCCCTCTTGAACTCTGGATCGGGATCCTCCAAACGCTATGCCTATTTCGTGGCTTCAGTTTTTATCTGGAGGTGCGATAGACGGGATGTCTGGATTGGGTATGGAACCGACTATTATTCATTGCAATACTGGAATGGGTCGAGTTGGATTGAGTTGCGTTACCAAGGTGGTATAAGCGATAAGGATACCTTCAACTTTGAGATCAATATCACATCAACGCAAAGTACATCCAATGGAAAATTCCAAACAACCTGTGGCTGGACTTGGTGGCGTATGCGCGTACATAACAACGATTATTGGCCAAGCTATGCAAGATCAACCCTCACTATCTATGGTCTTGGAGCCCACATTGCATACGATACTTATGTGAAAGGGAAACCGATCAAGGGATATTTGAAATCATCCCAAGGTGTTCCTGTGATCCATAGCAATTCCACAACATATGATGTGGTTCCGTCCAATTCATATGTGAGTGAGCTCTTTAATGAAACTTCCTTGCGGGGTTCTCCGATCTCTGCGGGAGTCATCGAATATGCGGTATTGCCGCCAAACATTGTGTAGGAGTTAATGATATGGGAATTTTAATGCAGCTGCCGAAAGAAGCCAACACACTCTACTTTCATTTTGACACAGCCTACTGGGCGATCGAAAATGTCTCCTTTGGTTCCCAGGGCGGCGATGGTTCGGTCATGGTGTCTTTCCTGTTTACCGCATATCCAAATAGAGATGCTAAACAGAAAACAGCCTCACTCGAGCAAGTCCAACAATTCTCTATGTTCGGTGGTCCCATTTCCACGATGTATGAAGCTCAATTATATCGATGGGCGGGCTTATTCAGAGCATCAGATATTTTTGCTCATGGGATACCCACTTCATTTACTGAACAGTTGGCCATCCTGTACCCCTTTGTGAAAACATACTTGAACTTAGCTGATGCTACAGATGTGCTGGAGGAATCCCTATGAACGATATCATCACAGTTGCAGTCATAACCGGAGCAATCACTTTACTCAATGGTCCTCTGATCATCACGATCATGTCCAGGCGTTGGCATAAAGACGATGAGATCAGCAATCTAAGAGAAGACATCGACAAACTTTTCAAGTTGGTCAATCGCCTCGCCGCAGGATTGGAAATAGGATTACGCAATGACAAGGTGATCTTCAGAGCACTGCGGGAGAACTGCATTAACGGCGACTCCGAACTCCAAGACAAAATCATGGATGAATATTTCACAGAATGCACAGTCCACGGCTTTAAAGCGGACAAGGGGGAATAAATGGAAAAGATTAATCAGGAATATGCATGTGGATATCTGGAGGACCCATTAGGTGACAAATCAAGTAAGCGATTAGCGGGTTTCATTCTGTTGGCTGCATCTTTGATTGTAGGGTTCTTCACTGTTGGGTATGGTTGTATCCGGGAAATTCCATCTGCCATTCTAGTCCAGAATATCTTCTTCGGACTACTTGGAGCTTCTTTGGTTTCTTTCGGGCTCACTCTTCCTGAACACTTTAGTAAGACACTTAAAGAGACTAACGATGAATAAGATATTCGCTTGGATCACTGGAATCATCGTTATCCTTTGTGGCCTTTTGGGAATTCAGACCAAACGGATGAAAAATGAAAAGATGAAAGCGAAAGAAATAGGGGAGCAGATTAGTGTTAAGGACAAGATGTTCAAACAACAGATTGAAGTCTTCAAGAAGCATGAAACACTGGTGGAGATTACGGCCTGACTGAACCAGCAGTCCGGAAAAATTGAGCCACCCATT
>CAYZXD010000036.1:0-22897 GCA_964482325.1 uncultured Spirochaetaceae bacterium
AGGACTTGCAAATAAGCGACTGAGGGGAGTCGAACCCCCGTCACGAGCTTGGGAAGCTCGGGTAATAGCCGTTATACGACAGTCGCAATAACGCATGGAATGATACCCAAAAGAATCCATTCTTGCAAGAGGGAATGATTCTCATCCGAGAAAAGAGGAGTCAGGGACAGTCCTACATCTGAATAACTTCCTATTCCTTCGTCAAATCGTTTCTTATCGAGATCGTGGATACAGCTTGTACGATATGGTAGTTCGGTTTCACCTCCGTATACCACGAGGCATCGCACGAAACCATCACAACCACAATAGGAACTATCAATCCTTCAGTATTTGCGCACAAAGAATGCCGATGCACCATAACACACATCCTTACGAGATGCACACGTACTTCCTAGTTCTTCACCGGTTACACAAGCAAAGGAGATTCAGGTATATCCCATTCGACTGCATGCGATAAAATTTTTTGTTCTTGCATCTGGCTCTCTTTCAAGTGAAAATAAACTAGGTATAAAAATCGTATTTTAGGAGGGTTTTATGAAGAAACTATTGGTCATGCTGTTGCTCGTGGCATGCATTGTCCCCGTAGCATTCGCTCAGGGCGATCAAGAAGCCGCACCGGCAGCCCCTGCTGCACCTGCAGCTCCCGTTGAAGCTGGAAGTGTGAGTGCTTACACCACACTCGAAGAACCGCTTGCCGCAGCCTTGTTCGATCTCTTCGAAAAAGAGACTGGAATCAAGGTTAACTTCGTCCGCTTGTCGGGTGGAGAAGCTGTTGCTCGTCTCGAAGCTGAGTCATCCAATCCCCAGGTCTCTATTTGGGTTGGAGGTGTTGGACTTGATCACATCACGGCAAAGACAAAAGGTCTCACGACACCATATGTGTCCCGTTTTGCCAACAATACCCCTACCCAGTACCGAGACCCTGAAAACTACTGGATCGGGCTCTATGTCGGACCGTTGACCATCGTCACCAATTTGGACAGAGCCGCGGAATTAGGTATCACAGCCCCCACAAGCTGGGCAGACCTCATTAAACCCGAATACAAGGGGCTTGTCAGAATGGCTAATCCCAACTCTTCAGGAACTGCCTACAATGTCCTGACCACCATGCGTTATGTCACGGGTGGTGAAAATCAAATGATAGATTACATGAAGAAGCTCGACAAGAATATCGACCAATACACCAAGAGCGGTTCCGCTCCCGGTAAGAGTGTCGCAATCGGCGAGATCCCTGTAGCTCTCGGGTATGCTCACGATCAGGTCAAACTCAAGGACGCGGGTGCGAACATCAAGATTGCTGCTCCTTCGGAAGGCACAGGATTCGAACTTGCTTCGATGTCTCTGGTAAAAGGTGGAAAGGATGCGGTCAATGCCAAAAAGCTCTATGACTGGATCATATCTTCACCGGTAGCCCAGAAGAAATTCACCGAATGGTATGTGGTTCTCGTGGCAAAAGGCGCTGTCAAGCACCCGGAAGCCCTCTCCATCGATGAGATCAAAACGGTCGACCAGGATTTCGCCTGGGACGGTGATACAGTCAACAAGACTCGTTTGCTTGACAGATGGACCAATGAGATCGGTCAATATCGCTAAACATTCATGACGACAACAGCATCACGCTGTATTGGATAGCAGATGTTTACAAAAAAAAGAATCATTCAATTTTGTCTCGTGGCGGTGGTTTTCATCGCCGCGGACATCTGGATGTACAACACGCTCACCGATTCGTTTGTAACGTATGTTGAAGAACGCAACTACAACGAGGTGGGCTTGTTTGTACAAACCGCCCCTGAAGAAGATGATGATATCCCGATATGGTTGGAGAGTGTCTCTTCCATTATTCCCGATTCTCAGGCCATGTATTTCGCCTATGATGTTGATCGATTTACATTCGTTCCCGCTTCAGAAGGATCGATTGTAGCTGAACAATTATGGAATAGTTATGGACGGACAGCCGAATTCTCCAACGCCTTGGAGAGTGCCTACTACCTCGAGGCGATGCAATTGCCCACCCGATACCCTGCCATCATCAACAATAACCAGACTACCGTTCGTGTCTTCATATCTCCTATTATTGCGGAAAATGGCTATGAGGCGACCGGTGCGGTCATGATCTTGGTCCCTACCAGCGGAGCATCTGAGTATGCAAACTTACTCGCCATCTTCGCGATCGGTGCAGCGGTGGCATTCCTTGCCATTGCCTGGGTGATCATGTTCACCCGTGACCCAGTCACCGGTTTCATGGTCTTGGGACTATTCATCATTGTGGGAGTTTTTATCGCCTTTCCGCTCTTTGAAGCGTTGAGACTCTCGTTCTTCCGAAACAATCAATTCTCCCTAGACCGATGGAAAACTGGACTCTCATCGTCATACATTGTTGCCCTTTGGGGGTCGTTGCGTTTAGGAGTATCCACTGCCACACTATCGACGATCATTGGATTTCTCATCGCATTTCTTGTGGAGAGGACTTCATTCAAGCAAAAAAAGCTCATCTCGACATTGGCTACCATGCCGGTTATCTCTCCACCCTTCTCCCTTTCCCTCTCCATCATCCTGCTGTTCGGAAACAACGGTCTGATCAGTAAACAGTTGTTGAATCTGGGAAATGTCTCCATTTATGGTTTGGGTGGCCTCACGCTCGTGCAGACTATCAGTATGTTCCCCATTGCATTCCTCACCATCAGTGGCGTATTGCGACAAATCGATTCTACGGTGGAAGATGCCTCTCTCGATCTCTCCGCGACCCGTTGGCATACTTTCAAATCGATCACCTTCCCGCTCACCGTTCCCGGTATTTTATCGGCTTGGATGCTGGTGTTCACCAACTCACTTGCCGATTTTGCCAACCCGTTGCTGTTGTCGGGAAACCTTCGGGTCCTCTCGACCGAAGCCTATATGATGGTTACCGGACGTATGAATGACCTCGGTGGAGGAGCTGTGCTCTCTTTTATGTTGCTGTTGCCCACCGTGACGGCGTTCATGGTGCAACGGTTCTGGGTAAGCAGGAAGAGTTTCGTGACCGTAACCGGAAAGCCTTCTACCACACTGACCGAATTGACTACTCCTCAAGTGAGGACAATCCTTTCTGTGGTGGCTTGGGCTGTGCTGGGATTCATCCTGATGCTCTACTTGACCATCGTTGCAGGTTGTTTCGTACGGAACTGGGGAATCGACTATACCTTCACGTTGGAAAACTGGAAGGCAATCCCGGACAGCTGGGATTCGTTGACCTCCACGGTATTGCTCGCTCTCATCTCAGCCCCCCTTGCCGGAATCATTGCCATGGTTGCGGCCATGCTGATTGTTCGGAAGAAATTCCCCGGAAAACGATTGCTTGAAGTGTTGATGATGACACCCTATGCCATTCCAGGAACATTGATCGGTATCGCGTATGTCATTGCCTTCAACAAGCAGCCATTGCTGCTAGTCGGTACCGGAGCGATCATCGTAATCAACTATGTTATCCGGGAACTCCCGGTCGGGTTGGAGAATGGGATCACTGCGTTGCATCAGATCGACCCATCGATCGAGGAAGCTGCACAAGATCTCGGCGCCGATGTTCCCACGGTATTCAAGACAATCGTCCTACCGTTGGTCCGTCCCGCATTCATCTCCAGCATGTCCTACACCTTCGTGCGATCGATGACAGCCGTTAGCGCGATCATCTTCCTCATCTCCGCAAAGTGGTACCACCTGACCATCAAAATCCTCAGCTATTCTGAGAATCTCCGGTTCGGTCTGGCGAGTGTGCTCTGTACTGTGCTCATCATCATCGTGCTTGGAGTATTTGCACTCCTGCAAATGGTGGTTAAGGATGACGAGTTAACCCAAAAGACAATTTCTACGCGATAAAGGGACCGTTATGGAAAAGAAAAGTGTTTCAGTTACATTGAAGAACGTCACCAAGAAATTCAAGGATGTCAAAGGCAAAGCCGATGTCATTGCTGTGAATGGAGCCGAGTTTGTTGTGGAACCAGGTGAACTGGTGACCCTTTTAGGGCCTTCGGGATGTGGAAAGACCACCACTCTGCGTATGGTCGCAGGATTCGAACTCCCGACCGAAGGTAATATCCTCATCGGTGATACTGATGTGACCATGTTGCCACCCAATAAGAGGGATACAGCAACCATGTTCCAGAGTTACGGGTTGTTCCCGCACATGAGCGTCTTTAACAATGTCGCATATGGACTCAAACTGCGCAAAATCTCGACAGATGAGATAAAGAAACGGGTGAACGAGTCGTTAAACCTTGTCGGATTGGCGAACTATGGAGACCGTGCTCCCGGAAAACTATCAGGCGGACAACAACAGCGTGTTGCGCTGGCGCGTTCACTTATTGTCACCCCGTCAGTATTGCTGCTGGACGAACCGTTGTCCAACTTGGATGCTCTGTTGCGTGAACAGATGCGCATCGAAATCAAGCGAATCCAGAAGACATTGGGTATCACCGCCATCTATGTCACCCACGACCGAGTTGAAGCCATGAGCCTTTCCGATCGTGTCATTGTCATGAAAAACGGATTCATCCGACAAATCGGTGCACCCGAACTAATCTATGAACAACCCGATTCCCGATTCGTTGCAGGATTTGTAGGAAAAGCAGCCTTTTTCCCTGTGGAGATCGGTGCAAAAGAGACGGAATATTGGTCCTGCAACATGGGAGGTAAAGAGGTGAAAGTCGCCCAAGCTGCTCCTGGATTGAGTGTTGGCGACAGTGCAGTCCTCATGGCGCGTCCCGAATCGCTTCGTTTGGAGGAGAAAGGGAAAGGTCATTTGGATGGAAAGGTTCGTATGAACGTATACTTGGGAAACAGTCTGGAGTCGTTCGTCTCTACTACATTCGGCGAAGTGTTGGTTCAGATCGACGATCCTCACTCCAAACGGGTATTCAAAGAAGGTGAGGACGTTTCCATCAACTTTAGTCCTGACCGGGTACGGATACTTGCCGAAGACGAGAATTGACCCCCTATAGATAACGAGCACTGTCCCTTTGCCCCCGAGGTCTTTCACTTCGGGGGGTTTTTATTGACAATAGAACTTGAGGGGGATACACTTGATCACAATAAGATAAATAGGGGGTTTTTAATGGCCACTGTAGAGTTGAAGAACATCACTAAGGTGTATGACGGTAATGTCAAAGCCGTCGACAATGTCAACATCGAAATCAAAGACAGAGAATTCGTCGTTCTGGTAGGGCCTTCCGGGTGTGGAAAGTCTACCACACTTCGTATGGTAGCAGGTCTTGAGGATATCACCTCAGGTGAGCTATTCATTGATGAGAAAATGGTGAACGATGTACCGCCAAAAGATCGGGATATCGCCATGGTATTCCAGAACTATGCGCTGTATCCACACATGACTGTGTATGACAACATGGCATTCGGGCTGAAGATCAGAAAGTTTCCCAAAGATGAGATTGATCAGCGGGTACGTGAAGCAGCAAAAATTCTAGACATAGAGCAATTGCTCGATAGAAAGCCGAAAGCTCTGTCCGGTGGACAGCGCCAGCGTGTTGCAGTAGGACGGGCGATTGTCAGAAAACCCAAGGTCTTCCTCTTTGATGAACCGCTTTCAAACCTTGATGCAAAGCTCCGTGTGCAGATGCGTGCAGAAATTTCTTCATTGCACAATAGACTGAAAGCTACCATGATCTACGTCACCCATGATCAGGTGGAAGCTCTGACCATGGCAGACAAGATTGTGGTCATGAAATTCGGTATCATACAGCAGATCGGCGGACCACTGGAACTGTATAATGATCCAAACAACAAGTTCGTTGCCGGTTTTATCGGTTCACCGCCCATGAACTTCATGACAGTGAATATTGTAGCTGAAGGAAAACAGCTCTTTGCCGATGAGGGGAATTTCCGCATTAAACTGACAGACAAGCTGAACAAACTGCTTGCTGATTATGCTGGAAAGCAGGTGACTTTTGGTATTCGCCCGGAGGATGTAAAGTTCTCCGATGATGCCATTGAAGATACTACGATCAACGGTCAGGTGGGAGTTATTGAGCCGCTTGGTTCAGAAACCCATATCTATGTCACTGCCGGAAAACATCAATTCATCGGAAAGATTGAACCTGATATTCAACTGACGGTCGATCAGAAGATTTCTTTGATTCCTGATCTGGAGAAAGTAAAGTTTTTCGATTATGAAACGGAACTTGCTATCCGCTAGTTTGAAAACAGTAATGTAACTTATCTGCAGCACGGAAATTCTGTGCTGCAGTTTTTTTCTTGTATCACGACACGCTATAGCGTATGCTCAGAACATCGGAGGCTACAGCATGCAGGATTCACGCAAAGTTGTTTTCGCTTGGTCTTTGTACGATTGGGCAAATAGTGCCTTTGCAACCACCGTCATAGCAGGATTTTTCCCCATATTTTTCAGTTCCTACTGGTCGACTGCAAATACCGCACAACAAAGCACCTTCTATCTGGGAATGGCAAACTCTCTCGAGGCAGTACTTGTTGCACTGCTTGCTCCGATACTCGGCTCTATCGCAGATCGCGGAAGTTATAAAAAGCGCTTTCTTATATTCTTTACTTTTCTCGGTTGTGTAATGACTGGCGGGCTTTGGTTCGTCCAAGCCGGCATGTGGCCTGTTGCCGTTATGTTCTATATCCTGGCTACCGTGGGATTTTCTGGATCACTTATTTTTTATGATGCTCTTCTCCCGGCAGTAGCATCTCCTCAGAAAATCGATTTTGTCTCATCACTGGGATATGGCTTGGGATATATTGGAGGTGGGCTCCTCTTTCTGGTTAATGTACTGATGTATCTCAACCCATCATGGTTTGGGTTTGCGGATGCCACCGTTGCTATCAAAGCGGCCTTTGTTTCGGTTGCTATCTGGTGGGCAGTATTTACCATTCCTCTTGTCGTGTTTGTGAAAGAACCGCGGTATGCGACAGGGGTGAAATCAACGCACCCGATCAAAGATGGCATTCGTCAATTCATTATCACGTTTAAGGCAATCCGCGACCTCAAGGTGGTAGGAATTTTCCTTTTAGCTTACTGGTTCTATATTGATGGGGTGGATACTATCATCAGGATGGCAGTCGATTATGGAAGCGCTATTGGATTTCCGGCATCTTCTCTTATTGTTGCGCTCCTCATCACTCAGTTTATTGCATTCCCTGCAGCCATTCTGTACAACCTGCTCGGAAAAAGAATTGGTATCAAGCAAGCACTTCTGGTAGCCATCGGTGCATATTGCCTGATCGCCGTACTCGGCTATTTCATGTCAGAATTATGGCATTTTTATGCCCTTGCCTGCACCATTGGGCTCTTTCAGGGAGGTATCCAGGCGCTTAGTAGAAGTTACTACACAAGATTGATTCCCATTGAATTCTCGGCAGAATTCTTTGGTTTCTTTAATATGCTGGGGAAGTTTGCCGCAATTATCGGTCCGGCATTAATCGGCATTGTTACCCTGAGTACCGGTAGTAATCGATTGGGCATTCTCTCCATCGTTGTACTGTTCGTCATGGGAGGAATACTCCTTACACGAGTCGATGAACAACAAGGAAAAGAAAGCCTGCAATCATTTAGAATTACTATGGCAGCAAAAGAATTGGAAGAGATTTCCAGTCAGCAATAAAAAACAGGGAGCTGGATATCCAACTCCCCGAGTTTATGGCTTTTAAGCCGATTATTTCTTGTAGATCTTCCGTTCTGTATAAGTGGTATGCAACAGGTGGTGAGATTTTTCACTGAGAGGAGTGCCTAGGAAATCGTTGTAAATCTGCTGAATCTCAGGATTCTGGTGTGAACACCGCACTTCACTATTCTCATCATCAGTATACAGGGCTGCAATTCGCTTCTCTCTGATATCATCAGTGGTCGCGTAGGGCTGTCCACCACCGGCAATACAACCACCACGACAAGCCATCACCTCGATGAAGTGGTATGGGGGTTCCTTGCCACTATCACGGGCTTCCCGGATTTCATCAAGCAGAGCACTCACATTCGCCATACCATGTGCAATTGCCACATTCAGTTTGGTTCCTTTTACATCCACGACACCGGAACGTACTCCTTCCATACCGCGAACTGCCGTAACATTCACATCACCCATTTCTTCGCCGGTTATGAGGTTGTATGCAGTTCTGATCGCAGCTTCCATAACACCGCCGGTATTACCAAAGATGGTACCAGCACCAGCATATGCACCAATCGGACTATCAGCAGGCTCATCATCTAGCTTAGTGAAATCAACACCAGCGGCCTTGATCAAACGAGCAAATTCTCTAGTTGTAAGAACCAAATCGACATCGGCATACCCAGAAGCAAACATATTCTCATCTCGTGAAATCTCAAACTTCTTAGCAGTACAAGGCATAATAGCCACTGAGTAAATTTTTGCAGGATCTACTTTTGCTTTTTCTGCATAGTAGGTCTTAGTAACAGCACCCTGCATCATCATGGGACTCTTAGCAGAAGAGAAGTTAGGAATCATATCGGGATAATACTTTTCCATATAGTCAGTCCAAGCAGGACAGCAACTCGTGATCTGAGGAATCGCCCCTTCTCCAGTGGTAAGTCGTTTTACCAGCTCACTTCCCTCTTCCATGATCGTGAGGTCAGCAGAGAAGTTGGTATCGAAAACCTTATCTACACCAAGCTGGCGAAGTGCTGCATAGATTTTCCCAGTGGTGATGGTACCTGCAGGAAGGTTAAATGCTTCACCGACGGCAACACGAACAGCCGGTGCTATCTGCACTACGACATGCTTGTCAGGATCAGAAATGGCATGTACGAAATCCCGAGTCTCATCTTTCTCGTATATAGCTCCTACCGGGCAGTGCGCCGAACACTGACCGCACTTGATACAGGGACTGTCATTAAGTGGCAATCCTGCAGCAGGAGACATAACGGTGTGATCACCTCGGCCGATGAACTCGAGTGCATACACTCCCTGAAGCTGCTGACAAACCTGTACACAACGTCCGCATTTGATACACTTGGTAGGATCAAGCACAATTGAAGTGGTCGATTTATCTTGGGGCATATCCACTAAGCGAACTTCATAGGGTTGTTCACGTACGCCAAATTCAGCGGCGAATCGCTGTAGCTCACACGTCCCGTTACGGGCACAAGTGAGACAACTATTCGGGTGTGTGGACATAATCATTTCAATAACCGTCTTTCGAATCTGATACAGCTCAGCATCATGGGTGATGATGCTCAAGTTCTCCTGAACCGGAGCTGCACAGGCTCGCAACAGTTTTGGTGAATTCTCCTGTTTTACCACACACAAACCACAGGCTGCCCATGCAGGAAGGTCTGGGTGATAACACAGGGTGGGAATAATAACATTAGCTTTCTTGGCAGCCGCCAGGATATTGGATCCCGCCTCTATCTCAACTGGCTTGCCGTTTATTTTCATTTGAACGGTATTCACTGGTATCCTCCTCAACAACCAAAGCCCTAACGGACTTCGATAGCTCCGAACTTACAAGTCTCGTAACACACGCCGCACTTGATACAAGCTGCCTGATCAATGACGTGGACTTCCCTTCGTTCTCCAGAAATTGCCGCAACTGGACACTTACGGGCACAGGCGGTACATCCGATACATTTATCGGGAAGAATATGATAACTGATCAGACTCTTACACTTGCCTGCTGGACAGGTTTTATCGACGACGTGGGCAAGGTACTCATCACGGAAATAATGCAGAGTAGAGAGAATCGGGTTCGGTGCTGTCTGCCCAAGGGCACATAACGAGGCCTTTTTCATGGCATTGCCGATTTCAATCATCTGATCAAGATCTGCAAGTTCTCCATTACCCTTAGTAATCTTCTCAAGTAGATTTGCCAGAGATCTTCCACCGATTCTACAAGGAGCACACTTTCCGCAGGACTCGTCAACACTGAAGTTCAAGTAGAACTTTGCGACATCAACAATACAGTCATCCTCATCCATGATGATCATTCCACCGGAACCCATCATGGAACCGAGCTTAGTAAGAGAGCCGAAGTCAATGGGAGTATCGAGGAAATCTTTGGTGATAACTCCACCGGATGGTCCACCGGTCTGTACTGCTTTGAATTCTTTGTCATTGGCAATACCACCACCGATATCGTAGATGATCTCCCGGAGCGTAGTTCCCATAGGAACCTCAACCAGTCCGGAGTTTCTGATCTTTCCTGTGAGTGCAAATACTTTGGTGCCGTGACTGTCGGGTGTTCCGATGCGGCTGAACCAGTCACCACCCTTCAAGATGATCACGGGAATATTTGCCCAAGTTTCAACATTGTTGATGACAGTCGGTTTACCCCAGAGGCCTTTGACAGCGGGGAACGGAGGCCGAGGAATAGGCATGCCGCGCTTTCCTTCGATAGAGGCAAGCAGAGCAGTTTCTTCACCACAGACAAAAGCTCCGGCACCCAGTCTGATTTCAATATCGAAATCAAAACCGGATCCAAGGATATCCTTGCCAAGAAGACCATATTCTCTCGCTTGTGCCATTGCAATCTCAAGACGTTTAATCGCTAGAGGATACTCTGCACGGATATAGATATAACCCTGATTAGCTCCAACGGTCTTTCCCGCGATAGCCATGGCTTCAAGAACTGAGTGCGGATCACCTTCCAAGGTGGAACGGTCCATGTAGGCACCCGGATCACCTTCATCAGCATTCACAACGATATATTTCTGATCAGATTCTGCCTGCTTGGTAAAGTTCCACTTCATCCATGTAGGGAAACCAGCACCGCCGCGTCCACGTAGACCAGCTGTTTTCAGTTCATTGATCACATCATCAGCGGTCATCTCAAACAGCACTTTTTCCATTGCTGCATATCCCTCACGGGCGATATATTCATCAATGTTTTCCGGATCAATAAATCCACAGTTTCTCAGTACAATACGGAACTGTTTCTGATAAAATTCGATGTCTTCGACTTTGGCATGCTTCCGGCTTCCTTCCTTAGCATACAGCAGGCGTTTGACTTCACGACCCTTTACGATATGTTCAGAAACCAGTTCTTTGGCATCTTCGGGTTGTACCTGTACATAGAAGGAATCTTCAGGAAGGATTTTTACAATAGGACCCTGTTCACAAAATCCAAAACATCCTGTTTTAACTACCTGAACTTCATCGGAAACACCCTGAGCTTTCAGCTCAGAGATCAGCGCTTCATAGATATCATTTGCTTTACTGGATTCACAGGCTGTTCCTCCGCAAACCAAGATGTAGTTTCTCATCGACATTATTTGCCTCCATCCTTGATAATATCCGCAGAGGGACGATCGAATACGTGGTCAGAGACCATTTTATTTCGCATGATATGATCTTCCACAATGACCTTGGCAACTGCTGCGTCAACTTTTCCGTAGATAACCGGAGGCATACCCGGAGTAATAACCTCAACCGTAGGCTCTACGTAACAAAGCCCCATACATCCGGTCTGGGTTACCGATACATTTTCTACATGGTGTGCATCGAGTTCCTGAAGAAACGCATCAAGCACGGTTTTTGCACCGGCAGCGATTCCACATGTGCCCATACCCACAATGATCTGTGCATCCTTTCCTGCGATATCACGCTTCTGGATCTCACTTTTTTTGTTATCCCGAAGCTTTCGCAACTCCTCTAGAGTCATCTTAGCCATATCAGCCTCCTAGTCCGAGCCCATGTAGACTCAGTTCCGTATTTCATCCAAAGCAGCCTCTTGAGACTGCAGATATGTTCGTAACAGCTGCAGGGCTCCCACATCGGAGAATGATCCCAGCAGTTCCTCCAATTCCATCCGATCCACCGTATAACGATCGGACCTATCGGCAATGGTCAACGAACGTTCAATGGTGAGCCGGTACGTACCGGGAAATGCTATCATCGACAACAAAGTCGATGCCACATCGCCCATCGGGGGACAGTCAATATGGTTCAGAACGAAAGAATACCGAACCACCGTTCCTTTTCCTTCCTCTGAGGTCAATGAAAAGGTTCCCCCAACCGATTCCACCGCCTGAATAAGAAACGGAAGACCTAACCCAACCTTCCGTTTCACATGTTTCACGCCATCAGTGTAAAACGGATCAGTCACGCGTTTTTGAACCGTTTTACTCATCCCTTTCCCATTGTCCATAATCAGGAACGATAGGATGTTTTCCCGCTCTTCTATTTCTACGCGAATCGTATCAGCTGTTGATTCAACCGCGTTTTGAAAAATATCGGAAAGGAAATCACACAGGGAAGCGTGCATGGCACTCGCTATCAGTTAAACTTGGCAATAATGCCAGGCAGCTGATCCTTTGTCACCTTTCCAAACACTTCTCCACCAACGGTCATTACCGGTGCAAGACCGCAACAACCGACACATCGGACACCTTCAATAGAGAAGTTGCCATCCTCAGTAACCTCACCGATGTTAATGCCGAGCAGGTTGGTCAACTCTTCAATAAGGCCGTCACCTCCCTTCAGGTAACAGGCGGTACCCAGACAAACCTGAACATTGTGTTTTCCTGGTTTGGTAGTTTTAAAGAAATGATAGAACGAGAGCACACCATAAATGGTTGCCAAGGGAATATCCAACATTTCCGCAACAGTATCAGCCGATTCGCGGGACACATAACCGAACTCTTCCTGCACGCGGTGCAGGACCATGATCAGATTGCCCGGCTTATTTTTCCATTCTTCAATAAACGCAATCAAGCCTTTGGAGAACTTGGTTTCTTCTTTCATAGCAGCCTTGAGACCTCCAGAACTCAGTATTCAATTATCTATTGTATCGATTAACAGTAAAATACTCAATATGAAACGTGAAATGATATTCCAATTTTTATGAAAATATCAAAATATGAACTAGTATATTGTAAAATACCGGTATTTATTATATTATTTTTCACATAAAAGGGGATTTTTCATGAATAGTGACATGATTATTCGGATAACTCGGTATTATCGCATTCTCAACCGCTTACGCTCGCTCGGATTAGAAAAAGTGTTCGCGCACAATCTCGCCGATGCGGCCGGAGTATCTGCAGCGGTAGTCAGAAAGGATTTTTCTCTTCTGGAAATTCATGGACAAAAAAGGGGAGGATATGAAATTCATGACCTGCTCGGTTCCCTCGGTAAAATTTTAGGAAAAACGGATGAACCTCAGCATGTGATTATCATCGGTTGTGGGAGAATCGGAAAAGCTTTGATGCACTACCATGGATTTGAACCGGACGGGATCAAAATTGTTGCCGGCTTCGACTCGGATCCGCTGGTGTATAGTGACAGCACTCACCCGGTCCCCGTATATCCGATCAGCCGATTGGAAGAGGTCATTAATGCCTTTGATGTAAAAGTGGCTATCGTTACGGTACCTGAATCAGCCACAGCAGATAGTTTTCAACGCCTAATGACCGCAGGAATTCGTGGGGTGCTGAACTTCAGCCCGATCACATTAAAACCGATCACGCTTCCCGATGGGACGGCTCCGGTAGTTCATAACATGAACATTGCGTTGGAACTTGAGCAGATTTTTTATGAACTGCAGTTTCCCAAAACGGAGTAACTACCGAAAAGAGAGCGTTACGGTCACCGGGAGATGATCAGATATTCCTTTTCCGGTTTGTACATTCCACCCGAAGGGATGCCCGTCATCATCAAGAAGTGACGGGTCTCCCGCGACATCCCCCTGAATAAACTCCCATCCGAATCCATCAAAAAACTCACGAGAAAGAAGCAACTGATCAAAGCTTTCCCATATTCCATGATAATAATATGAACCGGGAGCTGCAGAGCCCAGAACCTGCGAAGAGTCAAGCCACCACGTATACCAGGTATCTGATGCCGGTGGTGACCCTCCCACAATACACGACCCATGCTGTTTCCATCGTGACACTTCAAGCGCCTGTACAGGAACTAATGCCGTCTGAAAATCCTGGTTTTCGCGGAAATATGCATCAGCACTTTCATTAAAATCTCCCGCTATAACGATCGGAGTGAAAGGGAATTCATTGCGCAACTGAGCAACTCGTTGATTAATCATGCGACAGAGTGCTATGCGCGCAGCTTCTGTTTCTCTCATCCCTTCTCGCTGACTTTTCGCATGAAGAGCAAATACCACAATAGTTTCTTTGCCTGCTTCTATCATCACTTCCAAAACCGATCGATGATTCTCAATCGTGTGTACCCGAGTCTTTACTAACGGAAAAGCACTGAGCACACCTGTCTGAATAGCTGAATCATCATCTGTAGCGGCAAACCATTGATATTTTCGTCCCGCAAGTGGTCCTGCCAACAGATCATGGAGCACCCCGGCATGCTCGATTTCCTGCAACACCACTATGTCGGGAATACGGCCATGGTTTTGGGTGATTGCACGGGCCGTCTGTTCAAGACGCTTCTGATACAGCGCGGCAGTCCATCCCTCTTCAGGGGTATATTCAGGGTATTCGTTTCCGGTAACGAGTACATCGAACAGATTTTGCACGTTGTATGTGAGCAGCATGATCTCATCTGAAGGTTCGGCAGTCCCAAACAGATCGCAGCCACAACTGCATACAAGTATGCCGACCGTGAACATCATCACGATGCACATAGTGTGCAGCAATCGATTGGCAGTCATCAGCCCCCCCCTTGGGAAATACACGTCCGGAAGGATTGATCTGCAGCGCCGTCTTATCTAATCAGCATACTTTTTCACCTGGTAAGAGAAGTAGAGAACAGCAAGAGCATCATCACCGTCAGTCTGTGCACGCGGCATTGTCTGTGCATGTACTATGGCCTGATGGAGATGGCGCATGCGCACATTACTGAGGGTGATATCACGAGTCATCGAAAAACAGAGCGTCCAGACCCGTGACCATTCGCGATGTTCAAATGCACTGGCTATTGCCAATCGTTGTTGTTCAATTTCCGCAATATCGCGAGCTTCTTCTAAAAACTCTGAAAGGTAGTCATCGTAATTCAGGTTCTTCTGTTCGTACAGTTCAGACAGGGAGGGTGAGAGCTTAAGGAGCTGAGCCATTATAGCATAACGAGTCTGCCTGAATGATGGACTCATCCCCTTCCGGGCAGCAGAAAACAGATCTTCGAGAAAGCTTCCTTCCTTATCCATAATATCGCGGGCAATAAGAAAATTCAGTTCTTCCATGATCGTGGTAGCAAGCTCACTAATGGACTCTACCCGTGATACGTATCGACCATCGCGGGTAACCCGTGCCAGAGACTTTGCAGCTATGGAGCGGGAGAGAACTGTTCCATGTTCCAATAGATACACGAGAGCCCGTTCGGCCTTCTCATTATGGGTGAGTGCTCCCAGCGCATAGATAGATTCATATTGCGTGTAGGAATCAGTATCGAATGCATCACGGATCAGATCATCGGTCAATGCATACCTCGGTCGATCAAAAAGGCCACGGATAACTTCTGCCTTATCGTTCGAGAAAGGCGAAGAGAGGGTTCGCCGTATTTCCCAGGTGGCAACTCCCGTCAGATTTGTTCCAAGACTTAACAGGAGAGACTTTCGTTTGACTGGATCTGTAGCTTTCCCCAGTCGGTCCATATCAATGAAAGCACGAATCCCATGCATGGAAAACATGATCTGTGCGGCAGCTTTTGTGGAGTAACTTCCTTTTTCGCTTAACGCTCCGGCAAATACCAGACCGAGAACAGAGAGCGCCAGTGCAAGCAGAAAGGTCAGCACATAGGAATTCCCGAGAGACATCCCCCAGAGGTGCAGTTCGTGAGATATTCGGGACCCTTCCGTCGCTAAAGCACCTCCGGCAAGTCCACTGATCAAGGCCACGGCAGCGATTACAAAGTTCACCATGGAATTAAAGCCGACTCCCTCGTCATCCGGGATAATCCCGGCAAGGAGCCGCCGAATAAGAATACTGATAACACCGAGAAAAAAGTTACTGAGGAATCCAAGAAGAAAAAACCAATATAATGGTGCAGAAACCGGAACCACAATCCACCCGAACAGGCTGGCAGTCAAAGCAAACCCTGCGGCAATAATGAGTGGACGGGATCCTAACCGATCACTGAAAAACTTACAGAAACTACCCGAAAAGACAACAGCTAATCCAACGCCAATCGTATAGAGAAAAATGATATTTGAAGGAAGTCGCACCTGGCTCGTCAGAAAGGCCACACTCATACCGAGTACTACCGTCACTGCCATATAGGTCCAATACACAAGGAGTCTGATACGGGAAATACGATCTCCCATGGCCTCCCGAAATATAACGGGTATCGTTCGTCCCTTCCGATATTCAATAGTGGTTCTACAGGGAATCTTTCCCAGATAAACCGAAGCTACCGTATTGGCGATAACTCCGATCATCTGCAAGAAGACAAGACCGACCACGCCGGAGAGACTCTGCAGAGAGGTCACTATAAAATTCAGAAACCGAGCGAATATGGTGGATGACTGAAACGCTACGTTGGTATTCCCAATAACTCTTCCGCGGGTTTTGTTGGAGGTAATACTTTTAAAAGTAAAATCGTACAGCACCACCCCGATGAGACGAAAACTGCAGAACAGGGTATACACTACCAGCAGAAGTGCTACGGCAAAGGCTCCGTCTACCCACAACAACGGTAAATACAGAAGACAGATAAAACCCCGAAGATACCAGGTGATCGTCTGTACACGCACTACATTATGATTACGGAAAAGACGAGCCATGACCGGAAGAATAGCACCGACAATGTACATCGCAGAGGCAATGTATCCGAGAGCAAGGTTTCCAGCTCCGAACTGCACTGCAAGGATATACACAATCGTGTCTCCAAGCATGCTGAAACCTACCCCATTCCATACTTCCGATCGGTACAGAAGATGTTGACCTGTGCGTTTTTCGGCTTCAGATAAATACTTGGTTCTTGCCATGATCGCTACTCTGATGAAATCCGGAGGCGAGAGGAAGTGTTACGAAATCTCCCTTCTATTTCCTGCAATCTTACTGATCAGATTATAGGAGAGAGCCTCCTGAGCATCAAGCCAGTGATCTCTTTCAGTATCTCGAGCAACCACCTCGAGAGGTTGACCCGTCTGACTGCTGATAATACCGTTCAGGCGGTCCCGGGTCCGTTCCAACTGTCGGGCATAAATTTCAATATCAGTGGCAACCCCTTCCATCCGGCTCATCGGCTGATGAATGAGATAACTGGAATTGGGAAGACCAATGCGGAATTCAGCAGGTACTGCAAGGAGTACCAATGTAGCCGCACTGGCAATGAGTCCCATGCCAATCATGTAGACATCATTTTTAATGAAACGCGCCATGTCATAGATGGCAAAACCGGCATCTACATCACCTCCTGGGGAATTGATGAACATACGGATCGGATCATCTCCCTCGGATTCAAGAATGAGCATCTGTTTTACAATTTTATCTGCAAGCTCTTTATCTATTTCACCGGAAAGCAAAATTGATCGAGTCTGTAAAAATTTGTCTGAGACGATGTTTTCATTCTGTTCTTTCTTTTCAGTTTCTGCCATGAGTATCTCCCCGTAATCTACTAGGTTGCGCATTCAGAGTATACGGAACAAATCGTGAAATGAAAAGCCTTCGTATCATACCAGTTTACTCTTCTGACGCTGCAGTCTATAGTCACGTTATGAAATGTGCCACTGTAGCGTTAATTGGTCGCCCCTCATCGGGTAAGTCGACTTTGGTTAATACCATCACGGAAAGAAAGGTGTCGATCACTGCGTCAACTCCACAAACTACTCGTAATGCAATTCGTGCTGTCTTCACCGATCAGCGTGGTCAGTTAATTCTCACTGACACACCGGGATACCATCTCAGCGATCAGGTGATGAATTTGCGCTTGCAAGAGACTGCTCGCTCATCACTAAGTGAATCAGATATGATTCTTTATTTAGTAGACCCCAAAAGAACTCCAGGAGCTGAAGAGGAAGCTATTGTCCAGATCATTAAAGAGACTCATATTCCCATAGTTGTGGGAATCAATAAGTGCGATGTGGCAAAACCGGATGAACTTCGATCAATCCGGGATTTTCTGACTGCACGTTTCCCGGAAGATACTCCTCTGTTAGAATTATCAGCAAAAGAGGATACGGGTGTAGACGAGGTGCTTATTGCCCTGTTCAGTAAGGCTTCTGAAGGGCAGTTGCTTTATCCTGAAGAAACTTATACTGATCAACCGATTGAATTTAGAATATCAGAGATTATCCGAGAGAAAGCTATTGCTTTGGTTACTGAAGAACTACCTCACGCTATATACGTAGAGGTCGCCGATCTTGAGTACTCTGAGGAAGCACAATCCATCTGGATCCGAGCATTCATTATCGTTGAACGAGAGACTCAAAAAGGTATTGTTGTGGGCAAAGGTGGTACCGGGATAAAAAAAATACGGCAAGGTGCGTTCAAAGAGGTGAAAAAGCTATTCCCGGGCATGCAAGTTCATCTCGATCTTCGGGTTAAAGCTCAGGCAAAATGGCGAAAGAATCAGATTATTCTTGATCGTATTCTGCGCTGATAATGTAATGAGCTTCCGACCGAAGAGGGAAGCTCATTTGTACTAGCTAACAATATCGAGCGAGTATCGGGAGAATTTTATCCTTTCCACAGGTCTTGATGAATCCTGCTAATTTTGGTCCCCGTTCATTACCAATAAGCACGGTATAGGCTGTCTTGAACAGCACGGGAGCAGGTATTTCACATTGGTTTGCAATGTCGTATATCGCCTCACTGAGTTGTTTCTCATCGTACTGTTCCAGCTTCTCTACTACATCATGGAGCTGTTTCACTGCAGATTGTTCAGCACTGCTCAGTTCTATCAACTCATTCTGTTCTGTCTGCAACACCCATCTGAATTCCACTGGACTGAAAGTGGTAATCCAGTTCCAGGCGCAAACGCATCGCTTTCTGAGACGATCAATCTGACCATCGGTCACATCGGAAAGGGTCGCAATAACTGCATCAACATTACCTGAATGAATCTGTAGCAGATTGCATAGATGCCGAAACGGTATCTGATACGATGCTTCTGCCGGGACTTCGTGAACCTGCGATAGTTCGTAGATCCGTTTCTCTTTCGCCTTTCTTTTTTCGTTCGCTTCCTGTAATCCAAAATAGATCCGTTCACAGGTATCATAGTCTTCGTAGATTTTCAGCACATCAAGATCAAACGAAATAGCAAATTCGGTATTGGGTCGAGTCCCGACGAATAGATACCGAGCCACCTCCGGAGTATATACTTCCAGTACATCCGGCAGGCTTACGACCTCACCAGATGAAGAAGAAATTTTTCCACCTCGCCCTTTGATGCTGATGAAATCGTACTGGAAAGATACTGGAGCACTACAGCCAAAAACTTCAACTACATGTTTTGAAGTATCGAAAGATCCCCCTTCACTGTGGTGGTCTTTGCCGGCGGGTTCGAAAT
This sequence comes from uncultured Spirochaetaceae bacterium, assembly GCA_964482325.1. Lineage (GTDB taxonomy): Bacteria > Spirochaetota > Spirochaetia > Sphaerochaetales > Sphaerochaetaceae > CAYZJV01. The sequence continues at coordinate 19,371 of CAYZXD010000036.1, forward strand.
CGACTCCCTCATATGCCCAGCGCATCGGCCAATCAATCCGCCACGGAAGCTTTGCCGCACTGGTGGTACGCAAATCAATGGTTTCTGTCTCACCGGTTTCATCATCGCGATAAGTAATCCCCCACTCGCCATCCCAATTCAGTACGGTAGTGGTATCCTTTCCGGTGAAGTTGCTGAACACTGATACGGGATACCAGTCATCCGGTAGCGGGGTTGTACGATACTGATCCAAAATAGCTTTGATCTCTTCGCGCTTTTCCAGAGCTGTCCGCAAGCCCTGTGCGTAGAGAGATGACCGATAGCGTTGTGCCTGATAGAGATATTCAGGTTCAATTCCCACCACAGGAAGTAACTGCTCAACCGCTTTTTCGTTTGCTTCAGCGTAACTGCTGTACGTATCTGTAGTATCGGGAACAAGAGTAATAGGCTTGCGCAGATAGGTTTTCAATAATTCCGGTTTCGGCATGTTTTTCGGTACTTTACGAAATACATCGTAATCATCCCACGAGTAGATGAATCGTACCTTGTGGCCTTTATCACGTAACGCACGTACGATCAGCTCCACCGAAATAATTTCTCGGAAATTTCCGATATGGACCGTTCCGGACGGGGTAATTCCCGAAGCGCAGGTATACTGGTCTTTGGGACCTTTTTCTCTTACTATTTTGTCGGCGTAAATATCCGCCCAATGCAATGATACAGGTTGTTTACTCATGAGGGCGATTATAGCGGGGAGCCGAGTACAGTGACAAGAGCGTCAGCAGGCTTTTCAGATGCACCCTTCCTATTTCACTATCCTCTGCGTATAATCTGGGTATGAAAAGGTTCAACTATCTTGCTATTGTGCTGATATGCATAACATTACCGCTTTCCGGTGTCCCGGAACAGGGTATAGCATCCTGGTACGACAGTGATCCTGATGCCAGTCTGACCGCAAATGGCGAGCGATTTGATCCACAGGCCCTCACTGCAGCACATAAGAGCCTTACCTTTGGTACGATTGTGCGCGTACATGACCTGAGCAACGAAAAATCGGTAGAAGTACGTATTAATGATCGTGGACCGTTCGTGGAAGGGAGAATCATTGACCTTACTCCTGCTGCAGCCCGGGCACTTGATATGTATGAACGAGGAATATCCCCGGTTGAATTAGAAATTATATACACGCCAAGGATCCCTGAATCTCAATATAACCGACCGGGAGATACGGGTTGGTATATTTTACAGCTCGGTTCATTTGCCAATACGAAATCAGTGTACTCGCACTACATGAAACTCTATGATTTCGGGTTTTTCCCCCAGATTGAGGTGGTGCAAAACCATCTTTTACGATTGTCTGTACGATGGATACCCGAACATCAGAAAGAACAGAGTCTGATGATTCTGAAAGAGTTAGGTTTCGAATCTCCATTAATACGTGGAGATATACCTCCCCAGTGAATGTTGACAGTACGCCCATTTCTCCGTATTATCACGAAAGTCGGGCCTATAGCTCAGTTGGTTAGAGCATCGGACTCATAATCCGTGGGTCGAAGGTTCAAGTCCTTCTGGGCCCAAAGACAAACCTCCTTGCGATGCAGGGAGGTTTCTGTTTCTTGCACATAAGAATCAACCCGATGATCGATTGCCTTGTGGCTGCAAAACTCAATACCCACCCAGCTTCACCTAAAAAAACCTTGCAGAATCTGATAACGGTGAGTTCAACAAGCATAAGGAGAATTCATTTTCAAGCTCATTATGACTTCCAAAAGAGACCAACCCATGTTCCGTCCCACAGATTTCTATTCTGAAGCAACTTTCTTTTAAATTGAACAATTTTTATTCCTATTCACAACATTTCAATTTCGAATTATTTGCCAAATTTAAGCTTGCTATCTCCACTAAGTATGATAATATCGTACTTAGTGGAGGTAACTATGTTAAAAACTCGCGAAATTCTCATGTATGAATTGCGTTCATATGCATCTCCAAAATCAAAAATTACCACCATGATCAAGAAGGGCCAAATTATCCAAATCGTTAGAGGGGTGTTTGCGACATCACCCGAAGACCCCCGATTACCCGCGGCCTCCCTGATCTATAATCCCAGTTATATTTCCTTCGAGACAGCTCTTGCTTATCACCAAATGATTCCGGAACGAGTCCATCAAGTTAAGAGCGCTGGATTCCGATTGAAGAAGGAGAAACATTTTGATACACCCTTTGGAAGATATAGCTTTTTATATATTCCAGAATCTGTGTTTCCTTGGGCATTGCAACCTGCACAAGACCAAGGTCATGGTTTTCGATTGGCGACCAAGGAAAAAGCTTTGCTTGATACTCTGTACAAAATAAGAGGTATTAAGAGTATGAAAGTACTTGAATCATTGCTCTTTGACGATTTACGACTGGAAAAAGATATTGTACTTAAACTTGATTGGGCCACCATACAGAATCTCGTTCCTTTATATTCAAGCACTACGTTGCAGACTTTGGTTAAATGGAGGGAAAGGAATGAACAATGAAATCAAAGCAATGTTTGAGAGTTATCAAACTGGTAATACGACAGCATCCATCTATGCAGTGAAAGAGATTATCCAAGAAGTTGTCCTTCACTCATTGTCCCAAACCGATTTCTTTTCTCATGCAGCGTTCTATGGAGGAACCGCTCTTCGGATTTTCTATGGTCTAGACCGGTTTTCAGAGGACATGGACTTCTCACTACAAACAAAGCAACAGGACTTTTCGATTGCCCCCTATCTTCTGGCAATCGAGCGAGGATTGAATTCTTATGGATTTGAAATTTCTGCTGAACAAGTATACAAACAAAACCAATCTCAAGTACAATCTGCATTTCTGAAAGGAAACACCGTAGTGCACTTGGTGAAAATCTTTTCTTTGAATCCACCTGTCTCTGGAATTCCAAACAATGCCCTGATAAAAGTCAAACTTGAAATTGACACAGAACCTCCTGAGGGTGCAAAATTTGAAAAGAAATATAAGCTTCTTCCCCAACCATATTCTGTAATGCTGTATGACAAACCCTCTTTATTCGCCGGCAAACTACATGCTCTATTGTGTAGAAATTGGAAACAACGTGAGAAAGGCAGGGATTTCTATGATTATATCTGGTATTTGAGAGAGAAAGTACCGGTTAATATTTCCCATTTGGAAGCTAGAATGAGACAATCAGGACATTGGAAGACGGATGAACCATTGACGATTCTTTTATTACAATCGATGCTCTCACAGAGGTTCGCTGATCTTGATTACGTTACTGTAAAAAAAGATGTAGCTCCGTTCGTTCCAAACCCAAGTGTACTGGATATCTGGAACGAGAACTTATTTCAATCTATAACAAAAGATATGCTTGATGCCATATAATTTGGTAATGCGATGACGCACTGTTCCAACTCTGCCAGCTCTTGTTCTTTATAATCATTTCCGCATCGCACATTCGGGACAAGGGAGTGATTTACTTTAATGTACAATATGTGCAAATACCAGTCTGAGAGAGCCAGTGTTCCGGTAGTCACTGAGCCACCATT
>CAYZXD010000037.1:0-22526 GCA_964482325.1 uncultured Spirochaetaceae bacterium
CCGAAACCAGCTGCACCGAAGGCAGAACCTGTAGTTGAAGCTGCTGAAGTGGCAGTTGAAGCTGTAGTACCTGCAGCTCCTGCAGTAGATGAAGATGTAATGGTCAAATCCAACGATGGGCAGAAGAATTTCTACCTCTACGTGGTCCATACAAATGATGTGCATGGACGCATTGAAGCTGACCCGGGTGTCGGTTATGCAAATCTTGCTACATTGGTGAACATGGGTCGTTCGGTAACGAATAAGAACCTGCTGCTTGATGCTGGAGATGTTTCACATGGTACATTGCTGACTAATCTGTTCGAAGGTGAAACGGCTGCTGTACTTCTTGATATGCTCGGATACGATGCAGTTGTTCCTGGAAACCATGACTTTAACTATGGTAAGGAGCGTTTGATCGAGGCTGCAAAGATTGCTGAACAGTACTCGGATCTGAGAGTTCTTGCTGCAAATGTTCTTGATGAACAGGGTAAGATGGTATTCCAGCCTTACCAGTTATACTACTTTGATGGATTTACGGTAGGTGTGATTGGAGCTACCACTCCTGACACTGAGACAAAGACTCATCCGAAGAATGTTGAAGGACTCTCCTTCATGAGTGATGAAGTCGTCTATGGTGCACAGGCAATGGTTGATGAAGTACGTGACCGAGCAGATTATGTGATCGTACTTGCACACCTTGGTCTCGACGAGGATGGATCCTATGGCGTTACCAGCAGAATGCTTGCTGAAAACGTGAAGGGAATTGATTTGATTGTTGATGGCCATAGTCATACCGTGCTTGAAAATGGTCAGCGTGTTGGTGATACCCTGATTGTCTCTGCTGGCGAATATATGAAGCAGGTCGGTCTGGTGGAAATCGCAGTACGCAATGGTGAAGCTGTCGGTGAGACTGCTGTACTGATCTCAGCTGAAGATGTCGCTGATCCTTCGAAGAATGATTATGCGAAGATGCTGGGTATTACTGAAGTAACTCCTGATCCGCAGGTAACTGCTTATGTTGAGAGCCAGAAGGCTCGACTCGAGCAGATCACCAACGAAGTGGTTGCTTATACTCCTGTATACCTTGATGGAGAGAGAAACAATGTTCGGACCAAACCGACCAACCTCGGTAACATGATTGCCAAGGCTATGGTTGAAGCGACCGGTGCAGATGTTGCCTTCACCAATGGAGGAGGGATCAGAGCTTCTATTCCTGCTGGAGAGGTGACTCGTGGAGATATCATTACTGTTCTTCCATTCAACAACACAGTTGTGGTGGTTGAAGTCACCGGTCAGGATATCTATGATGCTCTTGAATGGGGTTACTCACGATTGCCTGAAAGCAATGGCGGATTCCCGCAGACAGCCAACATGGGTATTGTCTACAGCCGCTTCAGTGATCCAGGTAATAGAATTAAGAGAGTGCTGATCAATGGTAAGGTTGTTGATCGTAGCGCTACATATACCTTGGCTACGAATGATTTCATGGCCGCAGGTGGTGATGGCTACACGATGTTGAACAGACCAATTGTGATGTACGGTGTCGGTTTGGATGAAGTTCTTACCGATTACATGGTCAAGCACAACCAGAAATAGGGCAAATAAACCAAATTTCAGCCGCTCGTTCATCGGGCGGCTGTTTTATTATTTGAGTAATTACATACAGTGGTGTACACTAGTGATGTAGGGTAGAGAACTAGTTCATACATCTAGCCTTGCTATCTATGTAATCTGCCCATGTTATTCAGGTTACAAATAGAGGAGGCCTAGAACCATGGATATCAAGCTGAAGAAACCTATCGCTATTACCGGTGCGCTCATTGTACTCTTTATTATTATATTGCTCATCAGTAATGGGAATGTCACCTTGAATGTATTTTCTCTCGTTATTCTCCTTGCGCTCATTGCGTTGGTGTGGTTTAGATATTTACAGGCAAATAATGTTACCGTAGATGTAACAAACCCGGTCCCATCGGAAGCTCCTAAGAGGGAATCAGAGCCTAGCGAAAATGATGAAGATATGGCAACCCGTACTGGAGCAGTTTGCGAGAAAGCAGGGGTATATGTGTGCAAAGATCATCCAAAACGTAAAGTTACCATGAAACTTGGCAATAGGTTTCCCCCGTGTCGTGGCGATAAAAAAGGACACTCTGCTATCTGGAAATTGCAAGAATAATCATCTTATTAATACCGTTGTTCTCAGCACCATGCGCATACGTGTGGTGCTGTTTTTCTCTGTTTAATACGCAATAGCGTTGATACTTTTTCCAGTTATCAGTAATGTTATATAGTTGGATTATGAAGAAGGACTCGGTATGAAACGACGACAATTTCTTACGTTATTACTCTTCAGTATATGTGTGTTGGGGCAACTGGGAGCGACCCCCCTTACTTTAACTTTACCGGATGCACTTTCGGTGGCTAAGCAACAAAATCTCTCATTACAGGTTCAGGATATAGACCTTCAGATGGCAAAACGGGATGTGGATACTTCATGGAATCTATTTCTCCCATCGATTAACCTTTCATTAAGTCATGGCGGCAATAGTTCGGTATTTTCCCCTGCTTCAGTGCAAAATCCAGCTGTAATTTCAGGACTTACTGCCGCTCTTCAGGTTGAATTTCCCTTGAATCTTGCGGTAAAAGATCAGCTTGAATCCTATGATCTTGCTTACAGTGTTCAGCAGGTAACCTATCGTCAGGCAGAAAGTGAAATTGAACGGGCAGTAACAAAACTGTTTTACTACCTGATTGCTGAACAGAAGAATCTTGAGCTGCAATACCAGAATCTGGAACTGAGCAGGAAACAATATGCTTCCGTAGTGGCTCAGTATGAATCGGGGTATATCCCCGAGTTGGAAATGCTCTCTTCTGAGCTGAAAGTTCAGCAATTGCTCCCTGCACTGCAGAAAAGTGAACATGCCTATAATCAACAGCTTCTTGCATTCAAGACGCTCCTCGGTATTGAACTGGAAACAGAGATAACCCTTGATGGAGAACTTCCTGACTGGAAATTGACACAGTCAACAGAAGAACTGATAAACCGGCTCGATACTACCCGGTCGATGCAGCTGTTCGATCTGAATGCAGCTTCGCTCAAGGCAGGGAAAGCAGCAAAGCGAAAGGCGGAACTTACTCCGACATTGATGATCAGTGGTGGGTATACCATCAATACCGATGCTTTATCAGTATCTCCTACAACTCCAGCTATTGGTGGTTGGAGTGATACTGCACGATACTCTGTGAGCCTGATTATTCCGCTTGATGCTCATATCCCTGATAGTGCTGCCAAGGTAGGCTTGGCAGAGATGGATGACTCGCTCAGAAAGCTCCTACTTGAAAAACAGCAGGCAAGAATTCAGCAGGAACAAAGTCTGATTACCCAAATACAGACAATTGAAAATATCATTCAGCAGATCCAATTGGCACAGCGTAATATTGATTTGGCAAAGCAGGTCTATGGTATGTATCAAGCTCAGTATGAAGCTGGATATGCCGATATACTCTCGGTAGACTCCGCTCAGCAGGATGTATTCTCTGCAGAACAGAACCTAGTATATCTAGAGTACCAATATGCCAGTGCATTAGTAGATCTGGCGTACGATGTGCAACTAGAAGTACATCAGTTGTGAATTGGATAAGGAGAGAGATGTCATGAGCAGGGATATACCCGAAAAATCGCGCAAGAAGAGTCGAGTTGGTCTTGTTATTCTATTATTGATCATAATCGGAGCAGTTGGAGTGATCGTTCTCAACCCGTTTCAATATATTTCCCAGTTCGCCCCGGATGTTGCTCCTGAACAGGATAGCACCCAGGGGAAGCCCGTTGTCAGAACAATCTCTGCGCGAGTGGGCACCCTTCGTGATTATCTGAGAATTAATGGTGATGTGGTGAATCGGGAGACAATCGATATCTATCCTGAAGCAGCAGGAAAACTTACCAGTTTTTCTTTACGAGTAGGAGATGAGATCTCAGCTGATCAGGAAATTGCTCGAATCGACCCATCTCGACCGGGAACTCAATATCGTGAAATTGCAGTAACCAGTCCCATTGCAGGAACCGTGCTGCAGGTGAATTTTTCTTCCGGGGCAACAGTTACTCCTCAGGCAGCTCTTGTACGAGTCGGCCTGCCTGATGCGCTTGAGGTCCAAGTATCAGTACCCGAACGATATATCGGCGTTATTGATTTGGCCACTGAGGCAGTTGCTGAATTCGCTGCTTTCCCGCAAACCACATTTAGCGGAAGGGTAAGTCACCTCAGCCCCGTATTAAATCCAGCCACGCGTACCCTTACCGTCAGCGTTGCTCTTGACGATCCACACCGTCAAATCAAGGCAGGTATGTTCCCCTCGTTGATTCTTTATACGTATCAGGCAGAAGATGTAGTGATTATAGATCACAATAGCGTGCTCTATGATGGAGACAATCCGTATGTATTCACAGTCGATGAGAACGAACAGGTTCATCGAAAGGATATCGAGCTGGGGTTGATCGTTGATGATCAGGCTCAGGTAATAACCGGGCTCTCTGCAGGTGATCAGGTAGTTACTCAAGGACAGACATTACTTACCGATGGCGCATCGGTTCGAGTAATTGATTAACTGAGGTAGATTATGAGTCTTACCCATACCATAGTACATCGTCCCACCACCATTTTAGTTATCTATTTGCTGCTTACTGCACTGGCGATTGCCGTCTTTCCGAATCTTGCAGTTGAGTTGTTCCCTGAAATGGATCTTCCGATGGTCATTGTATACACATCATACACCGGAGCGAGCCCTGAGACGATGGAAGAATCCATCACAAAACCTATTGAAGGGGTGATATCCAATGTAGGTGGCATCAACACGCTAACCTCAACTTCATCGGAAGGGACGAGCATGGTTATGATCCAGTTCGATTATGGAACAGACCTTGATGCAGCTTCCCGATCCATCGATGATAATGTGAATCTCATTTCTGATATGCTTCCTGAAGGAGCTTCTTCACCGACTCTATTCAAACTGAACACCAATATGATGCCGGTAATGAATATCGCAGTGATCGGTAATGCAGGACAGACTGCCAATGATTTACGGAAGATCGCTCAGGATACGGTGCAGTCCCGACTGGATCGAGTCCCGGGAGTATCCCAGACTTCAGTGAATGGAGGACAGGATGCCTTCGTTCACGTAGCTGTTTCCCAGAATCGATTAGATGCGTATGGAATTACCCTCTCCCAGGTAGCACAGGTGCTACATCCGCAGAATTATCAGATCGGATCGGGATCCATCACTGAAGGTGGTATCGATTATTTGGTTCGAACAAAAGCAGAATTTTCTGATATTGATGAAATCAGGAATGCAATGGTCATGTCGATTCCGCAAACCGACGCATATGGAAGAGTTATCTCATCGACTGTGGTTACCATTGGCGATATCGCAGAAGTCTCGTATGCATTCCGAGATCCCACCAGTTTAGTGTATATCAACGGAGAACCGGGGGTATACCTTTCAGTGTCGAAGGAATCCGATGCCAATAGTGTACAGGTATCCGCAGCTGTTCATGAGGCACTTGATGAATTATCTCATGAGCTGCCAAATTCGGTTAAACTTTCAGTAATTATCGATACTACTACCATGATCGATAGCACCATGAACACGGTGTATCAATCACTGATGTACGGTGTCATTCTCGTTATGGTGGTATTATTCATCTTCCTCAGAAGTCTTAAATCAACATTCATTATCGGAGTGTCTATCCCGATATCGCTCCTGATGACCATCTTGGTAATGTATTTTCTCGATTACAGTCTCAACCTCATGACGCTTACCGGATTGATACTCGGTTTAGGGATGACCGTAGACAGTTCCATAGTCGTGCTGGAAAATATCTTCCGCTATCGTGAACGCGGATCAAAATTAAAGACTGCTGCACTGTTGGGAACCCGAGAGATGATTGTGGCCATTACGGCATCAACGCTTACCACTGTCTGTGTATTTATACCGATTGTACTTTTGCGAAATAATCTGGAGATGCTCGGTGAAATACTCACCCCTATGGCTGGAACTATTATCATTTCGCTTATCTCTTCGCTCGTAGTTTCTGTTACCCTTATCCCCGTGCTTACCAGTTCCTATGTACGAGTCTACTCTCGTAAACAGAAGCCGTTACGGTTACGAGTGCTTCGTTGGATAGATAATGGGATGGAGCGTGCCTTTGAAGCATTAGATCGAGGATACAAGCGTATACTGGCGGTATGTATTGATTACCGATGGCTTACGCTCCTGCTGGTCGCTCTGGTGCTTGTGATTACCTTTCAGGCATTTAATGTAATGTCGACCACCTTATATCCTTCCATGAGTGAAACTTCTGTATCGTTGCAGGTTACTCTGCCGGAAGGAACGACGCTGAGCATGACAGAATCAGTGTTACGAGAATTAGAAGCACATGCCCGTGATGATATTAACGGATACCAAGATATCATCGTGACCGTAGGAGGCGGGGGGATGTTCGGTAATGGTGGAACGAACAGTGGTTCTCTGCAGATATCACTGCCCGATGCCGACCAACAGATTGATGATATGGTAACCGTTCAGGAAAAACTTCGTCTCTACTTTGATCTGTATCCTGCTGCCTCTTTCTCTTTCTCCACGGTTTCCATGGGACTGGGGAATCTCAATCCCGTGGATGTCATCGTGAAATCAGATGATCTCGAACTCGCGGTAGCAACTGCCGAGCAGATACAGACCCTCATTGCCACACACGTTCCCGGTGTCACCGAGCCGCGAACCGATTTTAATGAAGGCCTTCCTCAGCTGCAAATTACCATTGACCGAGATCGAGCCTATGCCTATGGATTAAGCATGCAGGGAATCGCGAGCGAAATCAGCAACAGCATTAATGGTATTACCGCAACACAACTGAAAGAAGGTGGAAATGAAACTGATGTCGTAGTGATTCTTCGTGATGAAGATCGATCCGATACTCCCGACCTGGAAAAGATCTTCTTCCGAACTTCATCGGGTCAAAAAGTTTCCTTAGCCAATGTTGCCTCGATTAGCCGATCCACCGGACCCGTATCCATCAGTCGTGAAGATGAGATGCGTGCGGTACATGTAGTGGGAGGTCTTGCTCCCGGATACGCCTCATCGGATGCCGAACGTGATATCCGAGCAATATTGGATGCAGAGCTGGTATCTGATGATGCAGTCATCATTGATTTCGGTGGAGACTTTGCTGATATGAACGCCATGTTCCGTCATGTCGGCATTATCCTTGCCCTTGCCATCGTGCTCGTATTCGGCGTTATGGCAAGTCTGTTTGAGTCGTTTAGAAATCCCTTCATTATTCTTCTATCTATTCCACTGATGCTTATCGGTATTGTTGCAATCTACATCATCACGGGAGAAGCCTTCAGTCTGATCAGTGCCATAGGAACGGTCATCCTTGCCGGCATAGTCGTAAATAACGGTATCGTACTGGTTGAGTATATTAATCTGCTGCGGAAACGGGGACTTGATATCAGGACCGCATGCATCGAAGCGGGCGGAAGTCGATTGAAACCCATACTCATGACCAGCCTTACCACTATTTTCGGTATGCTCCCGTTAGCTTTTTTTGGCGGACAAGGGGCAGAACAGATTCAGCCTATCGGACAGACCATCATTGGGGGAATGACAGTGAGCACTCTGATGACCATTTTCTTTACCCCAACCTTATATCGTTTGTTTAACAGCGATACTAAGCGAAGGGATGTTGAGAGTATCGAGCACCAACTGCTTGAGGAGGAATCAAATGAGACGCGTTGAAATCATGGCAGCTCAAGCGGTGCAGGAAGATATTCTTGATGCTTTCAGCCTCTATGGTGTTCCAGAGCACTACACGATTATTCCTGCTGCGCATGGACGGGGAAATACCAGTCCCAAACTCGGTAATGATGTGTGGCCGGAAGAGAACTGCATCATTATTGTCTATTGTGATGATGCAGTTGTTCAGAAGATTGAAATGGCAATAGAACTCGTCAAACGAAAGTACGATCACGAAGGAATTGGTTTCTTTGTGCTGTGAGTCCCATAAGAAAGTAAGTGAGCTTGGCCGCGGTGTAGTCGCAATGGTGTAGAGAAGGTATCGGGGCAAGCTCTACCACATCACATCCGATAATGGTTTTCCCCTGAGATAGCTGGTTCAGAAGAGAGATTGCATCCCACCAGAACAATCCCCCGGGCTCTGGCGTACCTGTTGCCGGCATCAGCGATGCGTCGAACGCATCGATGTCAAAGGTGATATAAATCTTACGCGGGAAGTGTTCCGGAAGTGTGACCGAAGAAAACGTATGCTGCAAGCTCTGGCAATCTTCTGCATCAAGATGTGCTATGTGATGCTGGTTTCTTACCCTGATCTCCTCCTCGCTGTAACTACGAACGCCTACTTGAAACAGTGGTATCTGTTGTGTTGCGGCATGGTACATGACACATGCATGACTGTTGGGATTGTTTTCATACCTTTGGCGGAGATCCATGTGCGCATCAAATTGCACTATACCTACCGCTTCATCTTCATAGCCGGAAGCAATATAGGAGATAGCGCCCTGAGTGACACTGTGCTCACCACCGAGCATGATGGGGATTCCCCCTGTGGCTCTGATGCTGCGGAATTTCTGAGCTATCTGTTCAAATATTTTCAGAGGAGATTCAGTATCGGTACAATCGATCGCTTCATGGGTATGTATGCCAAGAGTTCCCACTGATCCATAACCAGATACTGCGGTTTCCAATTGCTGTGATGCTGCTATGATAGCCTCTGGCCCCTTCGCCGTTCCTCCTTCATACGATACTGAAGCCTCCAGGGGAACAGGAACGATATGAAAGCGGGCAGTCTCAGGTGAACTTTGCGGATATTCTGAACCAAGGAAATGGGAAATATTGTCCATCTACTGACTCCTCAAGAAAGCCGGCTTGTATAATCCTCGTATGAGAATCTTTTTATCACCTGAAACTTCCCGTCGCGCCATACGACGATATCAGGAAGATCAAGACCATTGAACATCGTAGTTTTTACCATAGTGTAGTGCATCATATCTTCAAAGACCACACGATCTTTAACCACAAGCGGTTTGGTTATCGCATAGTCCCCGACAAAATCTCCGGCCAAGCAGGAGCTGCCTCCAAACCGGATACGTATTTCCTCTGGCTTACACCGCTCTCCCGGTTGCAGCACCCGACCGTTCTGTATACGAGGAGTGTAGGGCATTTCCAGGCAGTCGGGCATATGAGCGGCGAAGGATGTGTCGAGCATCACCGATACCGTATCACCATTGGTAACCACATCCAGCACCTCAGATACAAGCACCCCGGTTTCCCAAACGAATGCCGCACTGGGTTCAAGCATGATATCAAGATGGGGATATCGTGCATGAAAATCGTGCAATGTGCCAATCAGCAGATCCTTCCGGTAATCCCGGTGAGTCACTAAATGGCCCCCTCCCAGGTTAATCCAGGAGATATCATGAAGCAGATGCCCATATAATCGCTCTATCTGGACAAGGGTTTCCTGCAGTGCCTCAGCTCCACTTTCACACAGATTATGGACATGTAGCCCGGAAATTCCCCGGGGAAGTTCCCGTAATTCCGATGCAGGCACTCCCAGACGCGAGCCGGGAATACAGGGATTATACATATCGGTGGTTACACTGGAATATTCGGGATTAATTCGCAAAGCCACCTGCTTTCCCCGTACCTGATCCTGGTATTGATGATACTGAGATATTGAGTTGAAAGTTATGTGGTCGGCCAATGATGCAATCTGTGCGAACTCTCGGGGGATGTAGGCGGGGCAATACGCATGCACATCATCAAAATATGCTGCAGCAAGTCGTGCTTCATTAAGTGAACTGGCAGTAGCTCCGGTTGAAACTGCCCCAATATCATGAAATACCGCATGCATAGCGAACCCTTTCAGTGCAAAGAGGAACCGGGCGGGGATGTGTCCTCCTAGCTCCCTGATGATTTTAAGATTGTCTTGCAGTTTCTCATAATCAAGCACGAAGGCGGGAGTCCTCGCCAGAGCTCGTTCGTCTATAGCCATGGGTTAATCCTGATGATCGAATGCAAGCGGGGTATCCAATGCTACCTCCCAGGGAAGCCCAAGCTCATTCAGGAGTTCCATAAAAGGATCTGGATCAAACTGTTCCATATTCCATACTCCCGGTTGCATCCACATTCCTAAGGCCATCAGTCGTGCACCGATGGCTGCCGGTACCCCGGTGGTGTATGATACTGCCTGAGCTTTGGTATCACGATAAGCTTCCTGATGGCTGCAATTGTTGTAGATATAGGCTGTACGTTCTTTACCGTCTTTGATACCGCGAAGCTGTACGCCGATTGAAGTCTCTCCCTGGTAATTTTCTCCCAGTGATGAAGGTTCCGGCAGTACCGCATTCAGGAACTGCAGGGGTTGAATCTGCATCCCTTGATATTCAATCGGTTCAATGCTCGTCATTCCCACGTTCTGCAATACCTGCAGATGGGTAATGTACTGCTCACTGAAAGTCATCCAGAATCGAGCCTGACGGATGGTGGGAAAGTGTTTTACCAATGATTCAAGCTCCTCATGGTACAAAAGATACGAAGGTCGTATGCCGATGCGAGGATAGGCAATATCTTTACGAATCTCCAACGGTCCGGTGCGTTTCCATTCCCCCGCTTTCCAGTATCGTCCCGGCTGCGTTATCTCGCGGATATTTATCTCAGGGTTGAAGTTTGTAGCAAACGATTTGCCATGATCACCTGCATTGCAATCCACAATGTCCAGATAGTGAATCTCATCAAAATAATGTTTTGCAGCATATGCAGTAAAAACATTCGTAACACCAGGATCAAATCCACTTCCCAGAACTGCAGTCAATCCTGCCTGAGAAAATGAGGCATGAAGTTTCCATTGCCAGGAATATTCAAATTCGGCTTTATCTTTCGGTTCATAATTAGCAGTATCAAGATAATGGACACCAGTTTGTAAACATGCCTGCATAATACTCAGATCCTGATACGGCAGTGCTACATTGATTACCAGATCAGCTCTACTGTGCTGAATCAGTTGCACGACCGCTTCCACTGAGTCAGCATCGAGTGCAGCCGTAGTAACCGGAACCGGTCCCGATTCAGCAGCTATAGCCTCACATTTGCTTCTTGTTCTGCTTGCAAGGGTAATGTGTTCGTACAGATCTTCCATGCGGGCGCATTTTCTGGTAACCACATTGCCAACCCCACCGGCTCCGATAATCAATAGACGTTTTTTCATAAGGGATTAATCCTCCTGGTCTGTTTCATAATACGTATATCCACGCAACCCTGCAGTATAGCTGGTGATGATTTTTCTCCGCTGCTGCGGGGTGATTTTCCCTTCCCGCACGGCAGATTCTGCTTTCATACGAATCAGCGATTCCAGTTTCTTCGGTTCATATTCCACGTAACTGAGTACATCGGCAACGGTATCGCCATCGAGTTCGTTGTGTAATGTGATAGCTCCCTGCTCATCGCAGGTAACACTTACCACATTGGTATCGCCAAGGAGATTGTGCAAATCTCCAAGGGTCTCCTGATATGCTCCCACAAGAAAGATTCCAAGCACATAATCTTCATCTTCCGGGGGTGTGTGGAGGGCAAGGGTGGATCGGCTTTCTGAGCGTCCGATAAACTCATCGATTTTTCCCTCACAGTCACAGGTGATATCGCTGAGAATCGCATGCCGGGTAGGGCGGTGCGTGAGATGATGTATCGGCATGATGGGAAAGAGCTGGTGAATTGCCCACACGTCTGGCAGTGATTGGAAAACACTGAAGTTGCCGTAATAGATATCAGAAAGGAGGTGAGAGAGATTTTTCATTTCGGGAGGTAAATACTCCTGATGCTCTGCCATCTCCGCAATCTGCGTCATAATAGTCCAGTACAGGTGCTCTGCGGCTGCCCGTTCGCGAATACTTACCGTTCCATAGAGAAATTTGTTTCTGATCTCCTCACGATAATAATTCAGGTCATTCAGACACTCCTGAGCATTCTTTTCACTCAGGTGATCCTGAACATATCGTAAATTACTCAGAACAGGAGTTGTTATATCAAAATCGGTATCAGAATCATGGTCAGGGAGAAATACGTTGGTATCAAGGATATTGATCAGCAGCACCGAGTAATAGGCTACCAAAGCCCGTCCCGATTCACTGATGATGGTGGGATGAGCAATCTGTGAAGCATCACAGATATTCATGATCTCTTCCACGACATCGTCACAGTATTCTTTCATCGAGTAGTTGCGGCTGTTTCCCGAATTCGAGCTGCTTCCATCGTAGTCGATAGCCAACCCTCCCCCGATATCGAGAATACCCATCGGCGCTCCCTCTTGTACCAGCCCGGCATAGAAACGAGCCGCTTCGGTTAATCCCATCCGAATATCATGAATGTTGGGGATTTGCGATCCGAGGTGATAATGCAAGAGCTTAAGGCAATCAAGCATTTGTTCCTGACGCAGTTTATCCACTATCTGTATGATCTGGGTAGTATTGAGTCCAAATGCACTGCGATCACCACCGCTATCGGTCCAGTGACCTCCTGCAACAGTTGAGGGTTTCATCCTGATACCGATCGTAGGGCGAATACCGAGTTCCCGTGAGCGATCAATAATCACCTGAAGTTCTCCCGGCATCTCGATCACCAACACGGTCTGAATTCCCAGTAAAATACCGCGCAGAGCCAGATCTACGTACTCCTCATCCTTATACCCATTGCAGATAAGATAGGCATCCGGATCATCTAAATAGGCGAGAGCTGCGATCAGTTCAGCCTTACTACCTGTTTCCAGTCCATGATGATACTGCTTACCGAAGTGGGTGATCTCTTCAATAACCTGCTGTTGTTGATTCACTTTTACGGGATAGACACCACGATATTCCCCTTGGTAGGAAGCATCGGTGATTGCCTGAGCGAAACTTTCGTTGATATAGCGGATACGGTCATCAAGAATATCGCTGAACCGAAGAAGTACTGGGAGTTTGAGTCCTCTTTCCTGTAACCCATCGGCAATTACTTTGAGACTTTTTGCCGCCTGATGTTTCTTCCCCTTCAGTTTTACGTAGACCTCGCCATCCGATCCTATATGGAAGTATCCATTACCCCACTCATCAATGCGGTAGAGATTCATTGCATCTTCGGTCGTCCATTCATTCATATCACGATGGAGTATATCAGATACCTACAGACTTTTTAAGGGTAATCTGATGGATGTGGACTCCTGTCGGACAGTGCAGTATACTTATTACATTCAAACCAATAATTGCTGATGGCGTCAGCAGGGGAGGCTTTATGTCAGTATTACCGGCTCTTGAGTCCAGACGAGCGTATCGTGCATTTTCAGAGGAACCTGTCGATCGAAAAGTATTAGACTGTCTTGTACAGGCTGCGCACACATCCCCATCTACCGGAAATAATCAACCATGGCGCATTATTACCGTGGATGACCCCGATCAACTAGCTGCTCTGAAAGAAACCCTCTCCGGTGGGAATTATTGGGCCAAAAAAGCTCCTGTCATTTCAGCATTTATTACTTCACCTACATGGAGCATGCAATTCGGAGGACGCGATTATGCCTGGTTTGAACTGGGAATGGCAGCGATGGCATACCAGGTTCAGGCGGTAGCCGAACAACTGTATGTGCATCCCATGGCGGGTTTCAATGCAGATGCGGCAAAACAGGTTCTCGGTGTACCAGAAGATGCGGTGATTATGGTCTTGATGGCTGTAGGATATCCGGGAGAGACTGATGGACTGAGTGAGAAGCACCTTGAATCTGAACTTGGTCCTCGTATCAGAAAACCGCTCGAGGCAATCTCAGCCTACGGAGCATGGCAGGAACAGCTTGTTCCGAAAAAATAGCAGGTCATAGCTGCTGAACATTATTCTCAATGCTTAATGGAGATCCATCGACTTATCATAAGCGGTGGATCTTTCAATTTTTCACCAGGCAGAAAATCCCACTTATCAACACAGATCAATGATGTAAAAAAGGGCAATATCGCACGAAAATCCATAGCTATGACAGAAGCTTAAGACAAAGCATAAAAAACTATTTGCAATAGAATTGTCATAGTGTATTATCTGAATACCAATGAACTTTCTTAATGCTTGATTCATCGGTTGTGTCATTAGTTGTCAGCGGGACAAAAGAACGGTTGAAAGGAGACTCCAATAATTGCGACAGAAACAACGTGCCCTCCTTATACTCCTGTTCCTAGTGTATCTGATTTCCTCGGTACAAGCCGGGACATGGGATCTCCTCCCGCAAAAACCATTGTATCCAATACCGCTTGCTGATCGGAATTTCCCACGGTTTTCTCTTTCGTTTCCTCTCTATACCCAGCAGACCATTGATACTCAGGAGATTGACAGCGTCCTTTCACTTCGCGAATTTCTTGAATTTGGCGGGGTGAAGAGTCTTTTTCGATACACAGGAGACCAGTTTGCCACTGAACTCGCTCTTGGTGCCGGCGTGATTACCCTATTTGATGCCTTCGAAGATCGCCTTGATAACTTCGGATGGGAAGGCTCAGGATTTGTCACCTTACAGGTATCGCTTTGGGAAAATATCATACTGAGAGGGGGGATTCATCATCTCTCAAGTCATATCGGTGATGAATACTTGGCAAATTACGATGTCATCACCGATGCCGATGATATCAGTGAAGGCTCTACCTATGGTATGAACTATGTACGGGATGCAATACTCACAGGCATTGCCATCACCCTTGATCCCCATGTGCGATTCATCGCTGAGGTGCGGTATTCACTCGATATGTTCCGTTATCTGCTGCGATATAATGATTTTCCCTGGCAGGCGCAACTTTCTATTGAGTTTCTCTGGCCGCATGCAGAAACAGCTTCGCATCAATGGTATGTTGCCCTGCATACGAGTGCTTATCAGGAGGACTCCTGGTTTCCAAGTACTACGATACAACTCGGAGGACTGTTACAGAAAACCGGAAGAAGTGAGCGGTTCCGGTACGGTATCGAAATCTACTATGGCAGACCGCAGATTGCAGCCTTCAATTATACCGATTCGAAACTTCCCACTACCTGGGATGCGGTGAATCGGGAACAAGCGATTGCCTTAGGTATCTGGTACGACTTTTAGCGCATCTGAGCAAAATCGGCTTCTGAAAGTTCAACCCCGGCAGCATATCCAGTTTCTTGAAACCATATCTCTTTTGTCTCAATATGCTGAACAGTAAGGGTAATCGTTCCCATGATACTCTCGAGAATTGATCGCTCCATTTTCCCCTGTCTCGGGGCAGCAAGACGGGCAGCAGGTCCCATTTCAGCATTAAAGGTGATCAGCTGTTGTTTATCCCGTATCGTAATGGTGGCCTGTTGTTCATCACAGGAGAGACTCTGCACGACAGCTCCCGTATAAGTGCCAAATCGTATCAGATTATTGGGAAGGTGCACGAACCCAAGAAAACCGGTGAATGAACGCCCTAAAAAGGGGATCTCTGCAATGGAGAGCATGCAGGAAACACCGTGTGTGGAAAACAGGTTGGACTGCATCCATATCCAGGCAGAAGGAAAGGACTGTCCCCAGTCTTTTTCTATATAACCGCTTCCACCGGACCAGTTGATATCTTTCCGGTTAAAACGTAACGTTCCCTGCAAAGAATGATGCATAGATACAACCCCGTGGAAGCACTCCATGAATGGGACATAAGCATACCACCCCATAATCCCGGGAGCGGTGAGACGTACCGGAAATGGTTGCACCTGCTGATGCACCACTGTCCCATTTAGCTGCAAATCTTCCTGGTCGATACACACGGTAATTTCATTGGTGCTGAAATGATTCGGTCCTATCATGATATCGAATTGGCGGGTATCTGCAGAAAATTGTTCAAAAGGGTAGGTAACATACCATCTTCTCTGATCGATGCTGCTGATCACCTGAATAAATGCGTGTCGGTCAATCCCATTGGTCTCCAAGGCAATGCCGGGAATTATGGCGAGGACTTCATCGTCCTTTGCCATTTTTAAATACCATCCTTCAAAATAGGAGTGCTTTTTACGTCTCCCTTGAAATACCGGTGGATGAAACAGAGAATATATGCTCACAATCACCTCCCTCTGATAACATCATGTCATACAGGTCTCAGCATCGAACTATCATCAGAAGGAGAATACCTTTTGCCAATACGGCCGGTATCCCTGAGTCATATCTCCCAGTTGATAATTATCGTTCATTCCGGCAGTCCACACCGTCCCATCTGCTTTCAATACTACCGCATGATCTTTGCCGCCGGCTACATCAGCTACATCGTTAAGGACCGGTATAAAATCAGCAGAAGAGACCATGGTTCGGTTACTATCGGTACCGAATTGCCCGAATTTATTGCTGCCAGCAGCTTTGAGCGTACCATCCTGCATCACGAGGAAGCTCGTGTAATCACACGTTGCGATATCGACTACTCCCGTGGCAACAGTAGTGAACGTATTTTTTGCTCTGGTGGTTCCATCTCCTAACTGACCCTGAGTATTACTACCGGTGGCCATAACCGTACCGTCTTTTAACAGTACCAGGGTGTGAGAGGAACCGCTGGCTATTGCATGTACCTCATCCATTATGAACGTCGGTTGAAGCACCTTTACCTGTTGTCCCAACCCCAGCTGTCCATCCTGATTTTCGCCAAATCCATAGAGTTCTCCCGCTGAGGTGATCAGGAACGAACTATTGCGCATATTTGCAAAAACTTTTTCACCTCCCTCGAATATCTGAACCGGTTGCGTGCGGGAGCTGGTACTCCCATCCCCAAGCTGCCCGTAATTGTTCAATCCGAGAGCCCATACGCTTCCATCAGACTGGACAAACAGGGTATGTCCGTACCCGGCTGCAGCGCTGATGACACTATCGGCCAGACGGAACAGGGAGAGGCGATCCTGTTTAGTCCCGTCGCCAATTTGTCCATCATTATTTCTTCCTGATGCATAGAGAATCTGATCATCAGATAGGAACAGCGTGTGCCCCATGCCGCTGACGACATCTGAAACTTTTGAACGAATCGGTGTAAAAGCCTTCTTATACTCGGTACCTCCATCAGCAAACTGTCCCCAGGCATTCAGGCCGGTAGCGAATATCATACCGGATGAGCCGATTATAAACGAGTTGAATTTGCCGGCAGATACCCGATCATGCGTTATCCGCTGTGCTGGAAGCGACGGCAAGGTAGCAACTTCTGATGGTTTTTGCATGCCATCACTGGTAATAGAGAAATGGGCAGTCATACCGATAGTCATATCATCAAGAATTCCCAGAGCCAGCAGATAGCTAGCCCCTTCTTGCAACGTAAGGCTAAGATGATCGTACAAAGAGGTACCATCAAAATTTTCTGCTAATACATCCTCTGCACTTGCATCCATGTCATAAACTGAAAAATACAAAGGTATGGTATCCTGCGTGAGGTGCGTGATTGTATACTCGCCATGTTCGGGGACCGAGAACAGTACCATGGGCATGCCGGTATTCATCACAACGCCGAAAGGCTTACTACTGTCGGAGAGCTCAACCAGTCCTATCGGATTGGGAGTATATACCGGTTCCGATGTTCTGTTCAGCATAGGACCATGGACGATAATCCCTCCACGCCCGTCATGACGGGCAAAAAGAACCTCATCTGCAGCGCTGAGAATATCTGCACTCCATTGGTACGAGGTGGGAGTTAACAGTGAAGTGAGCAGGCCTTGTTCCCAGGATTCACCATGATCGGTACTGCTTAAACAGTTGTATGCACCGGTAATGGGATTGAGATAGATCGCCGTGATCGTGCCATCCGCCGTGATGGCGAGATGTACTGATACCACTGAATTCCGAGAGGGTATCAGATCTCCATCGCCATACACCGGCCAGAAGTCGGGGGAAGTGGTGGTCGCATCTTCGATGCGCAGGATGGTAAGGCCATCACCGGTGAATGCAGCGAGAAACACCAAGTCAGGGTCCTGAGGATCTACTGCAAGAGCGAGCTGTCCTCCCGCAGAAGGTGCGATTCTAGTTATGGTCCAAGAGTCTCCATCATCCTGAGATACACCCAGTTTTACCGCATACTCATCGTTATTATCCTGGTAGATGGTGTAGAGATTCCCATGGAGTGCCTGCAGATGTCCCGAGTATCCAGTCGAATTGGAATCATACAAGCGCGTAAAATCGAGAGATGAAAGGTAACTGCGGCCATGGTCGGTAGAAACGGCATGATTGTAGTCCCAATAGGCACTGTGTCGGTGAAACATGATGTGGATATTACTCTGTTCATCGATAGCCATATCCTGTATAGATGCATTTTGTCGTGAAGGAATCACCGCTACCGGTGAAGTGAAGGAGTAACCTCCATCGGTACTCGATACCGTGAAAAGTTGACCGGTATCAGCATATCCCAGTATCACGAGCGATCCGGATGCTGCGAGACCCTGGAGAGAACCATTTTTGACTTCTGTAATGGGTGAAGAAGTCCATGAAATATTATCCTGCGAGCGGGAAAGGTATATTTGCCCGTCATCACCCTGATAAGCAAGTACAATATCCTCATCTGTCTGTGCAATATAGAGATGATTCCCTATACCGCTGAGTGCGTCAGCACTGATGAGGGTTTCTCTTGTCTCCAGATCGGTTACCTCTGCACCTGGCAGAAGAAGAGAAACGAAACAGAATATCAGGATAGCGAGAATATATCGTTTTTTCATGCCAACTCTCTCCACGATCAGTTTAGGTGGTATTAGTGTACGATGAATAAGGTCATAATGAAATAAAAATCAGCAATTCCTCCATAGCCGATCAAATAGAGAGGTCTGTTAATTTTCTTTCCCGTTTATTGGGAGCAAATATTTCTCAATATGTAATCACAATTCCTACCACCGCTGATCGATAAGGATTTGCTTATACGCAGCGATAACCTGATCTTCGTTGCAAGTAGTACATCGGCCATCTCTGAGCACGAACCGGCCCTGTATCATGAGATGTTTTACCAGAGAAGCATGTCCGGTATTGATCACATTGTGCAATACATTTGAGAAGGTCGCTTCTTCAATTAAGGGATCGAATTGGTGTGTGTGCTCTAAAAAGCAGAGATCGGCATCTGATCCGACTTCGATGATTCCCCGATATCCTATATCATGGCCGATAGCCGCTGCATTTCTATTGGCCATGGCAAATACCTGCTGGGCAAGATGAGGGATCTGAGACTTGCCGGTACTGAGTTCTGTGTATAAAAACCGCATACAGTCCCACATGTCGTGGTCAAGAAAATCGGTACCAAGGGTCACCTGGACTCCCTGTGCAAGCATATCTGCCACGGGCATGAATCCTTCTCCAATACGCTGAGAAGATACCGGGCAACATACTACGGTTGCCTTCCGCTGAGCTAGCAATGCGATATCTGCTGCATCGGCTAAGATGCAATGAAATAGCATTGCACGAACATCTAACAGCCCATGGGACTCCATCAGTTGGATGGTGGACATGCCGAATTTCTGATACATCATCTGTTGACGCCAGGTATTTTCCAGACAGTGCGTCATCAGTATTTTCTCAGGATGGCGGGATCGCAGAGCGACAATGGATTGCAGTGCATCTTCAGTGAGATCTTCCTCCTCGGGAAGATGGATACCCGTGGTGAGCCGAGTACACGCAGGCTGCTCAGGCGGGATCTGATCGTACCAGTCAATCACCGCTTTGAGTCCGATTTCCTCGGCACAGGACTGCAGTACTTCGTGTGAATCGTCTGCCTGCCCGGTTTCCACGATAAAACCGACACCGTGGTGAAAATACTGCAGGTAGGAGTACTGTACGAGGGTTCTGAACTCGGGAGTCGGTACTATCCTATCCAGATAATCAAACAATCGTGACTGAAGCGTTCCTTGAGGAGAGTCATCACACCAGCGTGTCATCTCTATACCGATGAATAACCCTTTCAAGATAGTATCGGGGGAATGCACATGACAATCAGCAAGAGCCGGGATGATCAGTAATCCCGAACAATCCATGCAATCTTCCCCCGCTGATGGTGAAAGTGTATCTTCAATTCTCACAATAGTGTCATCGAGCACCTGTATATCCCCAGTATGCAGTCGATGATCTGATCCAATGAATACAGTGTTTTGTAATATCATGATCACAACATAACATAAATAATCGTTATACATATAAAGTTATAGATAAAAAGATATGATGGTAATGACTCGAAAATATCACATCTCTGATATACACTGTGACTGATTTGAAAAGAGAGGATAGCGATGAAAGCACAGATAATCTATTTTTCACATGGTGGAGGGCCGCTTCCCTTGCTAGGCGATCCATTACATGAATCGATGGTTCGTTTTATGAAACAGCTGGGAACCACATTGAAACGTCCTGATGCGATTGTGATGATTAGTGCTCATTGGGAAGAATCAAAGCCAACAATCACCGCATCAGAACACCCCTCTCTCCTCTACGATTATTATGGGTTCCCTGAAGAAGCCTATGAGATCACCTATCCTGCAAAGGGAGATTTGCATCTTGCCAATCGGATAGCTACTCTTCTAGGAGATGCGGTATTGGATACGAAGAGGGGTTTTGATCACGGGATGTTCATTCCTCTTTCCTTGATGTATCCAGATGCTGCTATTCCCACGGTACAGCTTTCATTGCTCGCATCTCTTTCTCCCGAGGATCATTGGGATATGGGAGAAAAGTTACAGCCTTTGCTTGATGAGAATATACTTATCATCGGATCAGGTTTTTCCTTTCATAACATGTGGCAATTCTGGAGAGAGGATGATGAGAAGAACCATGCTTTCCAAAATTTTCTGATCGATACCTGTAGTAGAAAGATAAACCTAGCAGAAAGTAAAAGAGCATTAATTCACTGGGAAGAAGCTCCCTTTGCACGATACTGTCATCCAAGAGAGGAACATCTGCTGCCTCTTCTGGTATGCCAAGCCATGGCCCAGAGAGCAGGTGAAGTGGTGTTTGACGATCGGATCATTGGACGCAGATCGGTGGCATTCCTATGGGGTTAAGCACATCTCAGACTTAGTGATACAAGGCATCTCCCATTTTGTACAAGAAGATGAAAATGCAATATTTACTACTTTCTCATCGTCCATAGAAAGAACATCACGTAAAATAGTGGTATTTTGAGACTTTTGAAGTTGCTCAATTTTATGATAAACTTTTCGTGACGGCTAGAGATGAAAAGGAGTTGCTCTATGCGTAATTTTGAGCTTGAAGTGTATTTATCACAATGGGAATTTAGAGCCCGATACCATATGACTGCCTCCGATATTGAGAGTATGACGGTGGCAGAGTTGTTAGCCCTGTTACCAAAATCCCAGTATGCTGCATGGGAAAATCTCCGGCTCGGATACACGGAAACCTATGGGTCCCCTGAGTTGCTCGCTGAGATTGCCAAAACCTACGACCGTATGAATTCTGACGATATTCTCTGCTTTGCAGGTGCAGAAGAGGGGATCTATATTGCCATGCAAGTGCTGTTGCATGCAGAAGACCATGCCGTGGTGATCGTGCCGAATTATCAGGCATCAGAGACCATTCCCATGAGTATCTGTGACGTTACCGGGGTAGCGCTCCAGCCGGAAGATGGATGGCAGCTCGATATCGATCGGGTGAAAAAATCACTGAAGCCGAATACCAAGCTGATCGTAATAAACTTTCCCCATAACCCCACTGGTGCCATTCTGGAAAAAGAACGATTTGATGCACTGATTCAATTGTGCAAAGAACGCGATATCTATCTGTTCAGCGACGAAGTATATCGCCTCATTGAGCGGGATATGTCGTTGCGGTTACCGCAGGTTGCCGATGTATACGAAAAAGGCCTCTCACTGAATGTTATGTCGAAAACGTATGGACTTCCCGGTTTACGTATCGGATGGATCGCCACTAAAGATCATGAGCTGCTACAGCAGATGGAACGTTATAAACACTATCTTTCTATCTGTAACGCTGCACCGAGTGAGTTTCTTGCGACAATTGCATTGCAGGCAAAGGAACACATCCTTACACAAAATCGGAAACTGGTGAATCACAATGCTCGGTTGCTCGATGATTTCTTTTCTGAATTCCCCGACTTGTTCGAATGGATTCGTCCCGATGGCGGGTGTGTCGGATTCCCCCGTTATACGGGGAAAGAGGGAGCTGATGTTTTCTGTGAAGATCTGCTTAAAAACAGTGGAGTGTTGTTATTGCCACCCAAAGTGTATAGTTCACAGCTTACACCGACACCATCTGACCGGTTCAGGATCGGATTCGGCAGGAAACAGGTGGAAGAGGGTTTAGAGGCATTTCGTAGATACCTTTTAAACAGATAATCATATGGATACGGTGAATAAAGGGACACAGGAAATGGTTCTCACATCTTTGGAATCAACATTGCATAAGTTATCGAAGGCTTCTCTAGGCATCGTGAGAAAAGGTGGAAATCCAAACCTAGTAGTTTGTAACATCTAAAAGTTGCATAAATAGCTCCAGTGAACTATACTTC
>CAYZXD010000038.1:0-22277 GCA_964482325.1 uncultured Spirochaetaceae bacterium
TTTTCACTGAACAATATCGTAGATGTTATGGTATTGTTTTCACTGAACGTTGACACGTATTTTTTATTTTTCTTATTATTTGTCATTAAACTCATCAGATTAATCGACAAAATCCTCATCCATCATCGGTTTTATGCTATATTGTTGAAAAGGAGCATAGGATCTGAACACTGATCAACTGGCAATAGCATTCTACGGGCTCATCTTTCACGGATTGTTCACCATCGTATATGGTGTACTCTGGATGAGAAACCGTGCGCTCGTGTCGGGTCTTGGCTACTGGACTGCAAACCTCATTCTCCATGTTACCGGAAGAGCGATCTATTTGTTTGGATTCCCCCACCACCCGCAGCTGTCGCTATTATTTGGGAATCTTGTTGCGCTCGCAGGCTCAGTATTATTTTTGTTCGGCCTTGCAGCTTTTACGAACACAGCAATACGCAAGAACGTGTATCTGATCCTATCGTTTTTGGGAGCAGTGGTTATAAGCCTGATTACCTTCCTAGTAGATAACCAGCTCTATGTTTCCATATTGTATACCAGTGTCAGCCTCGCGCTCATCATTCGCTATTTGGTTCTATTCTGGAAAAACCGTAGTCAAAACTCCTTTTACAACAACACGATTCGAGTGCTCTTCGGGATCTACACCCTGTTCGGAATCCTTTCCATTATCCGTATCGCTTCTG
The DNA here is from genome assembly GCA_964482325.1 of uncultured Spirochaetaceae bacterium. GTDB lineage: Bacteria > Spirochaetota > Spirochaetia > Sphaerochaetales > Sphaerochaetaceae > CAYZJV01. The sequence continues at coordinate 687 of CAYZXD010000038.1, forward strand.
ATACTATACAACTTACACAGCAGGTCATACTCACCACCTATCAATCTCCGGCAATAGCCATGAGTCAGTTCTTTATGCTTATCATCCTTGCCATGGTAAATTTCTGTATTCTTATTTTGGTAAACAATAAGCTGCTTCATGATCTCACCCTTGAAGGGAAGGCAAAAAGTCTTCTCGTTGATACGCTCAAATTACAGGCAGAACATGATAGCCTCACCGGATTGTATAATCGCAATGGAATGGAACGCGAGTTGGAAACGCATTTCCAGCATGTATCAGAAGAAACTCCCCTGCTTATCGGGCTTGCCGATGTTGATGATTTCAAACATATCAATGATACCTGTGGCCATGAAATCGGGGATCGGGTATTAATGCACATGGGAAGAATTTTTTCTTCCTGTGAGCAAAACGGGATACAGGTCAGTCGATGGGGCGGTGATGAATTTTTATTTCTTATGCAGCAACAGGCCTCTTCAAGTCCTGCAGCTCAGTTCAATTACATACGACAAAAAATTGAACAGGGTCAATGGCATCTGGTACTTCCTGAACCGCAGGCACATATCACCATCAGCATTGGCTATGTCAGGTTGACTCAACCGGTTCCGATACACAAGGTATTGCGGTGTTGTGACGAACATCTATATCAGGCAAAGCGATCGGGAAAAAATCGGGTAATCGGCAAAGTGCTTCATACACAAGATGAAACCGATACAAAATTGACTTGCCAGGAGTCTCTTCCCCTTATATAGTTACCACATGAATATTACCGGCAGGACAATTTTTGGTTTCTTTATTGCAATAATCGGATGCTTTGTCGTAGGAGTTTCGGCAGTTCCTTGGGAGACCTACGGAGCCTTGGCCACCGTAGCGGCAATTACCGCATGTACCGCAGTTGTCTCATTCCTCTTTGGACTCGTTACTCGGGATTATTCATGGACAGACCGGCTATGGAGTACCACTCCAGTAGGGTATGCCTGGATCTATGCTGCAGCGAGTTCCTGGAATTTCACCGTAGTTGCCGCAGCCTTTCTTGTCACGCTCTGGGGAGCGCGGCTCACGTTCAACTTTGCCCGAAGAGGCGGCTATCGTGGAGGAGAAGATTATCGTTGGCCGATTCTTCGTGAACGGATCGGTAATCCACTCGTTTGGCAGGCCTTCAATCTTCTCTTCATCGCATGTTATCAACAGTTTTTATTTATCTGCTTCACCGTGCCGCTTTTTGTAATGGGAAAATATCAAAGCAATGCGAGTAGTGCACTCACAGCATTCGGTGCTCTCTTGATACTGGTCTTTCTTGGTATTGAAACCATTGCTGATCAGCAGCAGTACAATTTTCAACAATCTAAATACCGATATAAACCACAGAGAGCAGAATTTGCAGAAGATTATCGCAGAGGATTCAGAACAAGCGGGCTGTTTGCTTACAGTCGCCATCCAAACTACCTAGGTGAACTGGGCATCTGGTGGAGCATCTATATCATGAGTGTCGGTCATACCGGGATTATCATGCACTGGAGCCTGTTAGGACCGCTTTTGCTTACCCTCCTCTTTGTGGGCTCAACCATATTCACGGAGGGGATTACCAAGTCGAAGTATCCTGCATACGCAGCATACCAGAAAATGGTTTGGCCAATATTCCCTCGCTTAAAAAAGCCTTCGGAATCTCCCGTAGAGGAGTCACCATGAACGTTTTTCGTATAGGTATATGGGTAGGCCTGTTTCTCATAGCAACAGGTATACTGGGAGCAAAAGGTTCCCCAGAAGAAGAGGTGATCATGCAACAGACAAACAAAGAACAATACGAAAATTTCATCCCGCTTGCTGAGGAACTAAAACGGCAGCTCACTGCAGGTGAAGCACAAGTAATCATCCAAAAAGGAACTGAACGTGCATTCACCGGAACCTATACCGATACCACTGATTCGGGGACCTATTACTGCAAGCAGTGTGATGCCCCGTTATATAGTTCTTCAGATAAGTTCCATTCAGGGTGTGGCTGGCCATCATTCGATGATGAAATCCCCCATGCAGTACGACGTGTTCCTGATGCCGACGGCATGCGCACCGAAATCGTATGTGCCACCTGCGATGGGCATCTGGGACATGTATTTCTCAATGAGGGGTTCACCGACAAAAATACCCGTCATTGCGTAAATTCCATCTCCATGATCTTTCGTGAGGGACCTCCGGTTGCACGTGCTGTCTATGCAGGAGGGTGTTTCTGGGGTGTAGAATACTTGATGGAACAACTTGATGGTGTCTATTCGGTTACTTCCGGGTACACTGGAGGCAATACCACAGAGCCAACATATCAACAAGTACTGACGCATACGACCGGTCACCTTGAGGCAGTAGAAGTACTGTACAACCCACTGGTGATCCCGTATGAGGAACTGACAAAATTCTTTTTTGAAATACATGATCCTACTCAGACAGATGGACAGGGTCCAGATATCGGCAATCAATACCTTTCTGCGGTGTTCTATCGCAGCCGACATGAGTATGATACGGTTTGGAAGCTGATCCGTTATTTGGAAGAACAGGGACTTTCCATAGCAACACAGGTGCGTCCTGCCGCACTATTCTGGCCTGCTGAGACGTATCATCAGGACTATTATGTGAGAAAAGGTACGCTTCCCTATTGTCACGCACGGGTGAAACGGTTCGATCGTTGATATCAGGCCCAGCATTCGTGCCCTTCAAGCGCAACATCACCGCTGAGTATGCCGCTAAATACCAGATAATTTCCTGTTTTTACCGGAGTACCGGTTACCATGCCCCCGACAAAGGCCACATCGAGATGCCCAAATTGAGTTGCTACGGTCGCAACGATGAACTCCGTATCTTTCCTGTCTTCGCCTGATTGCATATGGCGAACGGCGAGCACCGGACCACAGACAAGAACCACATCATCGGCAAGGCGCTGGTTCCGCTGTTCTTCAGGGATATCGGGATCATGATTAAGCATGAAGTTGAGCGGGAAAATCCGCTGATCGGTAAGGAGTACCGGGAACCGACTGCCCTTCGCATCAGCTTGGTACTGCTGTTCGTACGACTCACGTGACGTGAAAGACTCGATCACCGTGGGGAATGCCACCATCTGCATCAACAGGCTCTCTCCTTCCGAAAGGTCGTTGCGTACTCCGGCATTGACAAGATGCGTGACAAACACCCCATCTTGGGCGATGTTGGTGCAAGCTACTACAGCAGACAGCGAATCAGATTCCGGTGGGGTCACATTGAGAAAGGGTATCCCATTCCACAAACAACGTCCTGACAGATGGGTATCAGTTCCTAAAACACGCATCCCGTCGCCTTCGCGAACTGCCCGAAAAATCATTTCAATGCCACCAGGTAGTTGAGCCACCCCATACCAGGCACCTTCTGCAGTTCGCCATTTGCACGTGCGATACAGGGATGCCATCACATCGGCGTCTAAAGCGCCATCTGTTACGAGATACTCCAGATGTAAATTTCGAACAAATACCGGCATAAGCTTCCTTCTCCCCTCAGCCTACCAGAGATCAGCAGATAATGCTATTGTTCATTGCCAGCTGAATCGTTACAATAGGGAATCTATGAGTTGGGCAGAATTTATCACGGTATTCGGTATCGCTGTGGGGTTATCTATGGATGCATTTGCCGTATCGGTAACACAGGGAGCCTGTCGAGAAATCCACGGTCATCGATATCCGCTCATCATTGGTATTACCTTCGGACTGTTTCAGGCGGGAATGCCGCTGTTGGGGTATCTTGCTGGAGCTACTTTCAGTACCTATATACAACACCTCGATCATTGGATTGCGCTCAGTCTGTTAGCAGTTATCGGACTGAAAATGTTTCTCGACGGCCTAGTTGATTACCGCAGGAAGAAACGAGCGAAAAGTCTCGGAGAAATCTGCGAAGATGTATGCCATACCGACTTGAGGTTGCATGACCTGATCATGATGGGAATTGCCACGAGTATTGATGCACTCGCTGTTGGAGTGACGTTCGGTATGCTCGGCGTAGGTATCTGGCTCAGCATACTCATCATCGGACTTACGACATTCGTGCTCTCCGCATTCGGGGTGCATATCGGTAAAAAGGCCGGCCCGCTGCTCGGTGACACCATGGAGATGACCGGGGGCATCGTACTTATTGCACTTGGTCTAAAAATTATGGTTGAGCATCTGGTACAGGGGATATAAATGGTTGATCTCCATCGACATCCGGTACAAACAGATGAACAGCTACCTCCCCCCTCCTGGCATATCTGGTTTGCAACAAGTTCCCCTGACCGGTGGCCTCAGCTTCAGCAACTCCCCGCACATCCTCGATGGAAACGGGGATATGGGATACTCCCACAAGCCCTGATTGATACACAGTTCTCTATTGAGGCTTTGTCTGCAGATCTTCACGCCGCGCTGGTCAAAGATCCATGGGGATACACCGGGGAAATCGGACTCGATATGCGTTACGACATCCCCCTGCAGTTTGCTCTTGCTGCAGCCTTGATGCAGGTATCGGATCGGGTGAAACGTCCGATAGTTCTCCACCATATCGGTTCGGTGGTGAACCTTGAACGATTACTGGAACAAGCAGCTGTTTCGGTTCCTGTGATTATACACAATTTCACCGGATCGATTGAAACAGCCCGTCGCTTACGAGCACTTGGTGCTGCTGTTTCCCTCGGGCCGACCGTATGGAAAAGAGAGACCCGTCTTGCACAACGTCTGAGAGAATTCGATATCCCGTTTGTACTGGAAACCGATTATCCATACGGAGCAACCCAGACGGAACACCTCTATACCGATGAGGTTCACGAACATTATGATCATATTGCATCCCTGATGGGTCTTTCTCGAAAACTGTTGGAGGAACACTGCGATGCACATGCAACGTTTTTTGCGCATTGGCCGATTGATCGGTGATGAAGCTCTCCATACGCTTGCCGATAGTCATGTTGTGGTGATCGGCATGGGGGCGGTGGGCTCCTATGCCCTTGAAGTACTTGCGCGCAGTGGTGTCGGATTTTTACGTGTAGTGGATTTCGATACCGTCGGTATCACGAATATCAACCGGCAACTGTTAGCTACCGAATCCACTCTCGGTAAGAAAAAGGTTCTTGTGGCCAAACAACGGGTAGAAGACATCAATCCGGCGGCAGTAGTAGAACCTTTGGATCTGTTTGCTCACGAAGAGACGCTTGATACGATCTTTGCAGGGAGAGTTGATGTGGTCATTGATGCCATCGATTCACTGACACCGAAACTGGCACTTCTTGAAGGAGCCTATCGAAGAAATCTTCCGATTATTTCGAGCATGGGAGCTGCTTTGCGTACCGATCCTTCACTGATCACCACAGGTGATCTGATGGATACGTATGGGTGCCCACTGGCAAAACAGGTGAGAACCAAGTTGCGTCGGAGAGGGATCGATCGAGGCATTCTCACTGTTTTCTCATCAGAACCGGTGCGCTATACCTATCGTGAACCTGAAGAAGAACCTCATGCGGATTTCAATGAACAGATTCTCGATCGGGGTCGTACCCGGAAAGTACTGGGAAGCCTTCCGAGTATCACGGGAATGTTCGGGTTACGGGTCGGTCATGAGGCAATACAGCTGTTGTTGAAGCAGAATCGAGATTAAGGCAGTTATCTTCCTATAGCCAGCTGGCTATAAGGAGGATACGTTTCATGAAAAAACCAATATTCGCACTGATGGTAACCGTAATCATCTTGGTATGCTCGCTTGCCTGCGAACAGGAAATGCAGGACCGACAAACCGGTACACTCACCATTTCCCTACAGAATCATGAGGAATTTCAGCAGCGCAATATTACGCCTGAGAGCGGTACTGATACGACCATTGCATCGTATACGCTGGAGGGAACAGGACCAAAAGAAGCATCCTTTAGCGATATCAGCTCTGCTGAGACAACCGTACAATTGAAAAATCTGTTATGGGGTCCATGGACAATCACAGCAGTGGGATACACCGCAGAGGGAATGGCTATCTCGCAGGGGACGGTGGCAACGACCATTACTTCGTCATTCAATGAAGCGACGATCATACTCGATAGTCCTGTCGGCAGCGGATCACTGGATCTGATTTGTTCATGGGATGAGACTCAGATCGGAAATAACGCTTCGGTGACTGCAGAGTTATATACACAGGGAGGAACTCAGGTTACGCAAGTATCGGCAACCGGTGGAAGCGGATTTCCCGTCACTTTGAGCTTTTCTGATATCGCTGCAGGATTCTATACGGTCATGGTTAAGCTTTATGATGCAGAGAATCTTGTTGCGGGTTTTGTCGATACGGTCCGTATCTATGACGGGATTACCTGTACGGGAGAACAGACAATGAATCTGGATAAACTCTCCGGCATTGATCTGATCATCGATGATCAGACAGCTATGGCAATCACGGGAGCTATCACGATGGATGTTCCTGCAGCAGGAGATCCGGCAGAAGGAACTTCATTCACCCTCACCTACACCCCTGACAATCTTGATCCTGAAGATATCAGTCAGGTTACCTACCAGTGGTATGCAGATGGCATTGCCATCACGGGCGAAATTGCTTCCAATCTCGTTATTGATTCAGCAGCGGGAGGAACCACACGGTATGATGTCGTAGCGACACTGGCAAATACCGAGGTAATCGGTAATAATCATTACGGAGCCGCAGGATTTCTGGTAACCGTTCCGGTAGAACCCTACATCGTTGAGTAACCTTACCGTGTACGAGCGGCTTCGGCAAACCATGGTTCAAAGGGTACCGGCCGCTTCGTATCCAAATTAAGCGCTGCTACCGTTACGTTAAGCGTGCACAGCAGTTGCTGATCACGCTTGACTTCCTGTAAGAATTCGAGAGTAAACCGTTTTTCCTTGATCAGCGATGTGTGAATAGTAAGCAGGTCATCAAGCAATGCAGGAGCGTGAAAATCTACTTTGATTGATCGCACAACAAAGCCGATGCGGTGTTCGCTCATCAGTTGTTGCTGAGCAGGTCGATCTTTGCTGACTGCACGAAACAATTCTGTGCGCGCATGTTCGGCAAAATCGAGATACCGTGCATGGTAGACAATTCCACCTGCATCGGTATCACTGTAGTACACTCGCTGTACAAACTGATGAGCCATCGGTTTTCCTACCAATGCAGCGTTGCAAAAAGATCATCGATCGTCTCGGCACGACGAATCATACGTACCGAACCGTTACTCTCTAGTAAATACTCAGCAGAACGAAGCTTAGCATTATAATTGAACCCCATGGCATGCCCATGCGCCCCGGTATCATGAATCACTACGATATCATTCGGTTCAACCGGTGGAAGCTTTCTATCGATAGCAAACTTATCATTATTCTCGCACAGCGAACCGGTCACATCATAGCATTCGGTTGGTTTTTGATCCTCTTTGCCGACTACGGTAATATGATGATAGGCACCATAGAGAGCAGGACGCATCAGATTTGCCATTGAGGCATCCAGGCCGACATACTGTTTGTACTTTTCGGTAACGTGTCGTACCCGTGTCACGAGATAGCCAAAGGGACCGGTGACCATCCGCCCGCATTCAAATACGATGTTCAATGGATCAAGACCGGCAGGAACGATCATTTCATCATACAGTTCTTTGATTCCCGCACTTACCTGATTCAGGTCCATCGCATCCTGATCGACTTGATAGGGGATACCGATTCCCCCACCCATATTGACAAACTCCAGACGAATACCCAGTTCCCGGTGTAACCGGATTGTCTGAGCAAACAGCATACGGGCTGTCTCTACGATATAGGAACCATCAAGTTCATTGGAAGCAACCATCGTATGCAATGCAAATCGAGTGGCACCTGCATCCCTTGCCTGTGCGTAGGCAGAGAGCAACTGCTGCGTGGTCACTCCATACTTGGCCTCCACCGGATTGCCGATGATGGCATTTCCTGTTCGATCTGGACCAGGATTGTATCTAAACGAGATAAGAGAAGGCATCCCTGCTGCCATCTGCAACGTCCTGATGTGAGAAATATCATCAAGGTTGATCACTGCACCCAGATCATACGCTGCTTTAAACTCTTCTGGAGGTGTATCATTACTGGTGAACATCAGATCTTCGTTACTCATACCTGCTTCATTGGCAAGTATCAGTTCGGGAAGTGAACTGCAGTCAGCACCGAAACCCTCCTCCTTCATAATCTGTAAGATTGCGGGATTCGGACAAGCTTTCACTGCGTAGTAGTTTTTAAATCCCGGAACCCATGAAAAGGCCTCGCGAAAGGCACGAGCCTGCATACGAATCCCCTGTTCATCATAGAGATGAAAAGGAGTTGGATATTCCTGAGCCAGTTCCTGCATACGTTGCGAACTGACCGGTAGTTTTTTTTCACTCATTTTCAATGTTCCTTCCCGGTGATCACCAGGTTTTCAGTAATACTTCTTACTGCCGTTTCTATCTGCTCTCGATGTCCAAATGCACTTACCCGTATATAGTGTTCACCGGCAGCACCGAAACCCGAGCCAGGTGTTGCTATGACCTGACACTGTTGCAGCAATTGATCGAAGAAATCCCAGGATCGCATATCATTCGGTGTTTTCACCCACAGGTAGGGGGCATTATCACCGCCAAAGACGGTAAGTCCTACCGATCGTAACCCTTCACGAATTATGCGGGCATTCTCCATATAATAGGCAATGATTGCCCGAGATTGCGCTAATCCCGCCTCCGACAACACAGCAAGTCCACCGGATTGGGCGATATTGCTTGCACCATTGAAGAAAGTTACCTGCCGTCGGAACCACATCTTGTGTAATTCACCCGGTTCAGCATCTTCTGCAGTCAACTCTTTCGGTACAATGGTCCAACCCAGTCGAACTCCGGTAAATCCGGCAAACTTGGAGAAGCTGTTGATCTCGATAGCACACTCCCGTGCTCCGGGAATTTCAAAAATAGTTCTGGGCAGGGAATCATCAGATATGTACTCTGCATAAGCAGCATCAAAAATGATTACAGCTTTATGCTTGCGTGCATAATCTACGAACGATTGCAATTGTGCGTGAGTAGCAACTGCTCCTGTGGGATTGTTTGGGCTGCAGAGATAGATGATATCAACTTTCTCTGTAGGAGGTTCCGGAAAAAAGCCATTTTCTTCGGTCCCGGCCAGATAGACGAAACCTTCATACTTTCCCGCTTCACGATTAAACAATCCCGTTCTTCCCGAAACAACATTTGAGTCAACATATACGGGGTATGCCGGGTCCTGAACCGCAACAACATTGCTTGCATCAAAGAGTGACTGAATATTGGCAGCATCGGCTTTTGCCCCGTCACTGACAAAAAATTCATCGGGAGAAATGTCGACCCCCATCGATCGGTAATAAGCCGAGAGGGCTTCCCTGAGCGGGGTATCCCCCTGTTCATCTCCATACCCGGTGTAGGTTTCAGCCTTTCCGAGGCGATCTACTTTCGCATGCAGTCCCGACAGGACCGCCTCAGGGAGAGCTTCGGTAGTGTTTCCAATACCCAACTTATGGAGCACAGCGCCCGGATGCGATTGCTGGTACGCCTGTGCTCTTCGTGCGATTTCCGGAAACAGGTATCCTGCGGAAAGTTTTCGGTAATGTCTGTTGATCGTAGCCATACGTATTCCTTATCTATTCTGTGTTACATCAAGCGGTGCTAACGCATTCATGATCTGCTTTCGATGTTCCTCCCGTTCAAGCGAGCATAAAGGCAATCTGAACTCTTCCTCACACCACCCGTAGGCTGCCATCGCAGTCTTGATGGGGATCGGATTGGTTTCACAGAAACAGGCACTGAAGAAAGGAGAAAGATTTTTTTCCCAGGCTCTTGCCTTTGCGAAATCCCCTTCAAGGGCAGCATGAATCATCTGCCGCATATGAGAGGGCAAGAGATTTGATGCCACGGAAATGACTCCGTCTCCTCCCGCTTCTACGAGGGCTAGAGCCATATTATCATCTCCGCTTAATACCGAAAAGTCCTCAGGAGCCCGGGCAATGACATCCTTCATCTGATTGATATCTCCGGAAGCTTCTTTGACAGCAACAATGTTCGGACAGTCATGAGCCAATTTAACCAGAGTATCAGTTTCCAGATTGATTCCCGTTCTCCCCTTGATGTTATACAGGACACAAGGAATTTTTACTGCATCGGCAATGGTTCTGAAGTGCAGATACAATCCTTTCTGTGTCGGCTTGTTATAATAGGGATTAACCAGCAAAAGCGCATCCACACCGGCAGATTCCGCATGCTTTGACAACTGTACTGCTTCACTGGTCGCATTGGAGCCTGTTCCTGCGATCACGGGAACCCGTCCAGCGGCAATATCGACCGTCATTTTAATTACCCGGTCATGCTCTGCATGGCTGAGTGTCGGACTCTCTCCGGTAGTTCCTACCGGAACCAGGCCGTCAACTCCCTGAGCAATTTGAAACTCAATAATTTTTTCGAATGCTTTATCATCAACTAGACCATATTTGGTGAACGGGGTTATCAGCGCTGTGTAGACACCACTAAATCTCTTCATATTTCACTCCTTTTGCGCGTAAGCGCAGCCTGTTCGGCCTTCTGCTGTGAGGAGATTCAGCCGGCTCTGCCTGTTCCCTCTCCTCTTAAGCTGAGCGCATTGTATCAAAATTACAACATTATGTCTATATTTCTAACAAATTGTTTTTATAATAACATAAAAAATTATACTTTTACGGTTCCCGCTCAGGTATATTGGTGCGCTATTGCCGCTATTACCGAGAAATACTAGGAATATTCATAACAAACTTTTCGTGATTTGTTATTATTGATTTATTTTCGTTTTTATAATAACATCAATGTCATCTATATAACAGGGAGGATCGATATGATCAGAGTAATACTTACCGGATGTAGCGGGAGAATGGGAACGGTGATTACCGATTTAGTCGCAGCTCAGTCCGATATGGAAATCGTAGCCGGTATCGATGTACATCAGGTAGATCGTCCCTATCCCATCTATGAAAGTCTATCAGCGTGCACCGTAGCAGCAGATGTTATCATTGATTTTTCATCACCTCAGTCGGTCCGTTCGATGTTGCCCGTTGCAGCCGACAAGCGACTTCCTGCGGTAATTGCCACTACCGGATTATCTGAAGATGATCTTGCGCTGGTACAGCAGAGTGCTCAGCAGATCCCAATATTCCGATCAGGAAACATGTCATTGGGAATCAATCTCCTGCAGCAGCTATTACACCGTGCTGCGCAGGTTTTAGGGGCAGATTTCGATGTTGAGATCATTGAAAAACACCATAATCAGAAAAAGGATGCACCAAGCGGAACAGCCCTGATGCTCGCCGATACGATACGGGAATCCCGTGAAGACGCACTTACGTATGTTTATGGAAGAGCTGGAGGAGATACCCAACGGAAAAAGGGAGAACTGGGTATTCATGCCGTACGAGGTGGTACCATAGTGGGACAGCACGAAGTGATCTTTGCCGGACATGACGAAATCATCACCATCGGACATCAAGCTTTCAGCCGCCAGGTGTTCGCTACGGGAGCGATTGCCGCAGCGCGTTATCTCGTCACCCGGCAACCGGGTGTGTACAACATGCAGGATATGCTGAGCACCTCAGCATAAGCAGATTATTTTCGCTTCTTGTCCCGTTCTTTCTTCCGTTTTTCACTGGCAGCCAACAAGTCGGCAAAGGTGGTTCCTGAAGATTCCGGGGCTGCATATCGGCTTGCAGCAGCCGATGGATTTCGGGTATTGCGTTGGTGAGGAGATTCCTGATTATGTGTGTTACGCCGATAACGGGAAGGCTGCACTACTTCAGTGACAGTTTCCCACTCATCGGCAACAGGAGTTTTCCCCGCTGAGCGCTTCACTACCACCACCTTTTTCCCGGAAGCCGAAGATGCAGGAAGGGATTTGGTCTGTACCATAACCTTTTTTGCCTGTGCTGGTTTTTCTCCGTTTTTTTTACGCCGTTTGATCAAAGCTTCTTCATATGAGCAGGAGAGCCGTTGACAGATATAGTGGACCTGCCCGAATTCATCCGTTGCCTTCATCATGGGACCTTCACAGTATGGGCAGGTTTTCCCTTCAGAAAATCTGGGAGCAAATCGCTCTTTGCTCGCGACAACCTGTCCAACCAGCTGCTTTGCATTCTCCCGAATATCTTCGATAAACTTTTGAGCCGACTCTTCACCTTCGGCTATTGCAGATAGTCGTCCCTCCCACTTTGCCGTCAATTCAGGAGATCGCAACTGCATGGGAGCTAACCTGACCAGCTCACGCCCCTTTCCCGTTGGCTTCAAATATTTTCCATCACGTTCGATATAATGATTCTGAATCAGTTTTTCGATGATATCTGCACGGGTAGCTGGTGTACCCAACCCCCCGCTCAGTTGTTTTTTCAGTGAAGCATCATCAACAAACCTTCCTGCATGCTCCATAGCAGAGAGCAGCGAAGCTTCCGTGTATCGTTCTGGAGGAGTGGTGGCAGTACGTCGCGACCGTACGGCACCGACGGTAAGCCGATCAGCTACTTTGAACGTGGTACCGACCGTGCTTGATCCCTCATCGATATCGGGGACGGCGGCTGCACTCCGTTTTCCCAAAAGTCGTGCCATATCACGCCACCCCTGTTTTACCGGAGTGCTTACCCGTGTCATGAACTGCTGCTGTGCCACCGATATTTCGATTCGTGTGGTGCGATAGATATAATCTTCGGAGAGAACCTCCATAAACCGCAGAGCAATCAATTCCCACAATGCCCGCTCCTCTTTCGAGAACCGCGTAAGGTCCACACGCTGCTCGGTAGGAATTATTGCATGGTGGTCAGTCACTTTGCTCTCAGCTACAAAACGATCCATATCCTCCCTGAATCCGTGCTCTGCAAACAATGAAGCAACTTGACCGAAAGCGGTAGCTTCGAGTGCCTGCAGACGGGATGGAATGGTGGGAACGATATCCGAGGTGATATAACGGCTATCGGTTCTTGGATACGTAACTACTTTATGCTGCTCATACAATCGCTGTAAAGTATCGAGCGTCTCTTTTGCACTGAAACCGAGCTGGAGATTGGCATCACGCTGCAATTCGGTAAGATCATAGGCAAGGGGTGGCTGATCCCGCTTTTCGGTCTCTTCAACTCCAGTGATTTCACCTTCTTTGCCACGCACCAGATCAACCACAGCCTGTGCATCCTCCTCGCGAGATAATCGAAGGGAGCCTGACAGGTCATGCCACGAGGCGGTGCAGACACCGAAATCGGCTCGGATAGTCCAATAAAATCCACCCGAGAAAGCTTCTATCTCATCTTCACGATCAGTCATGAGCGCCAAGGTGGGTGTCTGTACTCTCCCGGAGGATAACTTTGCATCATACCTGCAGGTAAGTGCTCGTGTTACATTCATGCCGACATACCAGTCGGCAGTAGCTCGGGCTTCCGCTGCAGCATAGAGATTTTCATAGAGACTCCCATCCTGAAGACGGGCGAAACCAGCGGTGATTGCCGCATCGGTCTGACTGCTGATCCATAATCGTTTTACGTTTCCATCCCATCCGGACATTTTCATAATCCAGCGGGCAACCAACTCCCCTTCCCGTCCGGCATCAGTGGCAATGATGACTGTATCGATATCCTCACGATGCATGAGCTGTTCGATAACCCGGTACTGGTCAGCGGTTTGCTTCATGATACTCTGCCGTAGAGGTGAGGGTAACATCGGAAGGGTACGCATGTCCCACCTCTTATAGCGATCACTGTACTCAGCCGGTTGAGATAGCTCAATCAGATGCCCGAGAGCCCAGGTCACTACATATTCGGATCCCTCGTTATACCCTTTTTCTCTTCTCGAGCACCCGAGTACTCGACCGATCTCTCTTCCTACACTTGGTTTTTCCGCTAACACTAGCTGTTTACTCATGAAAATCCTCTCAGCATGTACTCAATAATGATGTTTCTGCATCATACCTAGAACAGGAATCAACAACAAGCCTTGACGTCATTTGTGCATGGGTATATAGTCAAACGCGTATAACACCATATAAGGAGTCACGTATGGCTTACACAATTACCGACGCATGTGTTGCATGCGGATCTTGTCTTCCAGAGTGTCCTGTAGAGGCCATTTCTGAAGGAGATATCTACGTTATCGACCCTGAACTGTGCATCAGCTGTGGTGCCTGTGCGGATGCATGTCCCACTGGAGCGATTCTCCCCGATTAAGGCATACGGATACCATATCCGTATACACACGAAGACAGCTCCTCCGGGCTGTCTTTTTTTCTGAGAGGTACTGTTTTTGAATGCATTTACCATGATCAGTGGAATTATATTCTCCGGAATGCTGTTGTTCTCGGGGAGGAATCTGCAACGATACCTCGCGTATGTGAGAATGATCTATGCTTCAGGTACTGCAGTCATTTTTCTGCTCGTATCACTGATTTATGAACCAGAAATGATAGTGCAACACGGTACCGCTGTATGGGCAGCTGCGGTAACTTCAAGCAATTCGCTCACGGTAAAAATAGTATTCATTGCACTCCCGATTGTGTGTGCGATACTTGCTGCTTACACCGTGCATCTATTTCCCCGCATTACCAATCGGGTCGGTATTTTTTTCACCCTTGCCTTTACGGTAGTTTTTATTGGATCTGTGTACCTACCGAGTGTCTATCTTATAATCATCGCATTGACCAGTGGAGCTCTGGCATTGTTCCTCCGATATCTCAATGCTGATATCTATCATATCATCGCTACGTCGGTTACCGGGGGCGTTCTGTTCTCCTTCCTCGTAACACGGTTTTACTACCTTCCCCTATGGGTAGCCGTGCTGCTGGCACTTGGAGGATTTGCCCTGGGTCTGGCAATACAACGATACGAATATAGAAAGGAGCAGGTAACTGATGAATGACCTATTTTCTGATCAGCTCTTTTCCGTATCGGATATCACTACGTTGATTAAAGAAACGCTGGAGGGGGCGTTTTACGGTATTACTGTTGAAGGTGAAATCAGCAACTTTAAACCTGCTTCAAGCGGCCATTGGTACTTTCAACTCAATGATGCCGATAGCACCATCAGTGCAGTGATGTTTAAACAGAAACATTGGAGACTTCCCTATATTCCAGCTGATGGCGATCGCGTACGTGTAACGGGAAACATTTCCGTCTATGCAAAACGGGGTTCCTATCAGATTATCTGTAATCATATTGCCAAAATCGGCGAAGGTGACATTCTCGCGTTACTCGAAGAACGCAAACGGGAATTTGCAGCACTCGGGTATTTCGATCAGAAACATAAGCAGGTATTGCCGGCTCATCCAAAAAGAATCGGCGTGATAACCAGCCCGACCGGAGCTGCCATACACGATATTCTTCAGGTACTGAAACGACGTGATCCGACTCTCGATATCATAGTACTCCCCGCACCGGTACAGGGACTTCAGGCAGCACAGGTAATTGCAGAGCAGCTGCGAGCTGCCAACCGCATGAAGCTCTGTGATGTACTGATTGTGGGAAGAGGAGGAGGCTCCATCGAAGATCTCCTTCCGTTCAGTGAACGGGTGGTAGTTGAGGCAATCGTGGCATCGGACTTACCGGTGGTAAGTGCAGTGGGGCATGAAACAGATTGGGCACTCAGTGATTTTGCCGCTGATCTTCGTGCCCCTACTCCCTCTGCGGCTGCTGAGTTGGTCAGCCAGCAGAAAGAAGAAATTCTTGCAGATGTGAAACATCAGGTACAGGGAATGTGTCGCAGTGTTGGATATAAAATTGCGCTTGCCAGAAGCCAGACTGAATTATTCTCACCAGCACGTATGCGCGAATACTTCTCACGCAGATTAGATCAGCAGCGATTGTTGGTCGACGATATATCCAACCGTATGCAGCAGCAGATTGAACGGTTGCTCTACGAGGCGAAAAACCGGCAGAAAACGGCGGTGAAAGAGTTACAAGCTCTTTCGCCCTTAGCCGTACTTAATCGTGGGTATGCACTCGTACGCCGACTACCAGATGATCAGGTAATCACCGATGCTGAACAACTGCACAAGGGAGATCGAATCACATTACGATTTGCTTCAGGATCTGCTGAAGCCACAACTGATACTGTCTCTGGTCAATGACGGTAAGAGGAGAAACAGATGGGTTTTGAAAAAGATATGGCACGATTAGAAGCTATAACAAAGGCATTACAGGACTCGAACACTTCACTTGATGAGTCGATCACCCTCTTTGAAGAAGGGGTTACCCTAGCAAAAAACATTGAGAAGAATCTCACAGAAATCGAACGGAAAGTACACATCCTACTCAGTGATCCTCATGATACAGAAGCTGAAGCAATCCTTGCTCCGTTCACCGAGGAAACTCCTTAAACCGTAGTTGCAACAGAAAAGCAAGCTCAGTATACTAACACCGATCATTCAGGGAGGATCTATTTACCATGGATAAAATAATTTTTCTCATACAGTGTGAAGACCGAAAAGGTCTGCTTGCAGCTATTTCTCAGTATTTTTCCTCTCGTGGTTATAATATTCTTCACTGCCAGCAGCACTCCGATACGCGGGCCGGACGTTACTATATGCGTCTTGAACTTGACCAACATGACCTGTCTACTACGCGAAAAGAATTCCAACATGAATTTTCTCAATTTGCCGAACCACTTCAGCTTACGTGGGAGTGCCACTTCACCGATTACCGCAATCGGGTAGCAATATTAGTATCGAAAACGAGCCATTGTCTCTTTGATCTACTCAGTCGGCAGCATGAAGGGGATCTTACCTGCGACATTCCCCTGATCATCAGCAATCATCCGGACCTTGAATACATTGCAGATCAGTTCCGCATTCCCTACTACTATCTGCCGATTGAGAAGGGAAAAAAGGAACAGCAGGAACAAAAAATCCGTGACCTTCTGGCAAAGCATGATATCGATCTGGTGGTACTTGCACGCTATATGCAGATTCTCACAGCAGAATTCACCCATGAATACCACGGCAGAATCATTAATATTCACCATGCTTTCCTCCCGGCATTTCAGGGAGCGAATCCCTATCTGAGAGCCTATGAACGGGGCGTCAAGATGATCGGAGCGACTGCTCACTATGCTTCAGAAGATCTTGATCAGGGCCCCATTATCGAGCAGGATGTCGTGCGGGTAAATCATGAATTAAGTCCCGAAGGATTGAAGCATGTAGGAAAAGATGTAGAACGGCAGGTACTCTCTCGAGCAGTGCAGGCTCATCTCGAACATCGGATCATTATGTTTGATAACCGGACCGTCGTGTTCAATGCCGAACACTGACGGTCAGCGGCAGGCTGTCACGCAAAGTTCAAATCAGTAAATGCTTCATGGACAAAGAGGCCGTCTTTCCGAATCAGCTGGCCGTCAAGATAAATCTCACCGCCTCCATATGCCGGAGTCTGTATCTGTACAAGATCCCAGTGCACTGAGCTGCGGTTGCCGTTGTCACATTCAGCATAGGCATTTCCCGGTGTGAAGTGGATAGACCCGGCAATCTTTTCATCGAACAGCGTGTTGTCCATAGCAAAGGTGATATTCGGATTACATCCGAGAGCAAACTCACCGAAGTAGCGTGATCCTTCATCAGTATCGAGCACGGCCTGCAGTGCTGCAGGATCATCGGCAGTCGCACTGACAATCTTTCCCTGTTTCACGGTAAAGGATACATCGGTAAAACAGTGACCACGATACGTGGATGGGGTATTATATGTAATGGACCCCTCAACACTCTCCTTTATGGGGCAGCTGTATATTTCACCGTCAGGAATATTCCGCCTACCTGCACAGGGGACAGCACCCATTCCTTTGATTGAAAAAGAGATATCGGTTCCAGGTGCTATAATACGCACCTGATCGGTACGGTCCAAAAAAGCTTTCGCCTTCATCATTGCTTTCCCCATCTCCTGATAATCCACTGCGGTGGTCACTGACCAGAAATACTGTTCGAATGCTCTCGTAGACATCTGCGCCTGATACGCCATCAGCTGTGTGGGGTATCGTAAAACAACCCATTTAGTATGGGGAACCCGTATTGCATGATGAACCGGATGCATATAGTGTGCGGAGTACCAGGTGTTCTGTTCTGAAAGATGTGCATGTTCACGTGGATTCACCTCACCTCGAATTCCGATGTACGCATCCATCTGTTTCATCCGATAGGCATCGGCATCAGCAAGCGTATCCAGGCTCTCTTCAGTACATCCGGCAAGGAGTGCCTGCTCAATCCGAATTGAGGAAAGCTGTACTTGGGGATACCCCCCTGCGGCATATACTGCCCCCACCAGTTCCTCGACCATACTCTCTGGTACATCTATTGCGTTTATCAGGCATCGCTGTTTCGGCTGCAGGTCTACTGAATACCGTACCAGAAGGTTCGCTAGTGTCCGTTCGTGTTCATTGCTCATATATATCCTCTCTCTCTTTATGGACAGCAGCCCATGCGGGTAGGTCTGCCCATCTTATGGTAATCAATTGATCGGTGTCGGGATCCATACAGGTCAATGCCGTTGCTGCAAGATGCAACTGATTCGCTGGCTCTCCTCCATACAGCTCATCTCCTATTATTGGATAGCCAGACCAGGCAAGATGCGCACGTACCTGATGCCGAAAGCCGCGATTGAGCCGGCATCGTACAATCGGCATGCCCCGTTCATTTTCCCCACACAGCGTCATCACGGTAGCATACCATATATTCCCTGCTTTTTTCTTCGCGAAGTCGGAAGAATTTTCGGTTACCGGGCGGACCGCATGTCCCCGGTCTCCAAACGGGCGGAAGAGACTTGAAACCGTGACTGCATGACCAGAGAGCACTCCTTCCGGCTGTTGTGCAGGGAACCCGTTCAACGGTGCTGCAGTACCGACAACCGCATGATATTCCTTGTAAAAGGACCCCTCCTGCTGTATGTGCAGCATATGACGGTAGTACCCAACATCTCGTGCAATAAGCACCAGACCACAGGTAGCGGTATCCAGACGGTGCAGCACCATCCCCTCATGCGCATACCTTCCTACGGGATGAGTAACCTCGGGATATGATGGGGCAACTGTACCAAGTAATGAAGGACAATCGGACTGTCCCGCAAGCGGCACAGTGGGTAATCCTGCCGGTTTTGCAACCACGAGAAACCGTTTGTGTTTGAAAATAATCTGATAACCATCGCTACTCATGTCCATGAGCATACCAGAATGACTTCCTTTGCACCAAGTACCTGTAGTATACTGAGGTTATGCAGACGATACCCATTAACACCTACAGTTCACCGACAGTCATTCTTGAACTCATTTACCGCCTTAAAGTGAAAGATGTGATGACCAAACGCCTTATCAGCGTCACACTCGGGACTCCTATGCGTCAAGTGCAGCAGCTTATGCGCGATAATTCCATTACGGGTGTTCCTGTGGTATCGAAAAACCGCCTGCTCGGCATTGTCAGTATGGATGATATCATCAGAGCACTCGATTTCGGGTATATTGAAGAGGCAGTGGATCATCATATGACCAAGAATCTGATTTTACTGGAAGATGATATGCCGGTTTCTTTCGCTATCAGTTACTTCGACCGCTACAGTTTTCACCGCTTCCCGGTATTGAACAAGGATAAGGAACTGGTGGGTATGGTTACCACCCGCGATATTACTAACCGGTTACTTTTAGAAATCAATCGCGAGGTAGAACATCTTGAGCACATGAACCAGACTACTACGATTACTGACGGCCTTACGAAAGATATTCAGACCTTCACGGTACTCAAACATGACTTTGAGAATGCAGGATTTGCGTCAACTCAGATTAAGAAAAAGTTGAAACAGAGCGGCCTCTTTCCTCAGGTGATCAGACGGGCCGCCATCGCAAGCTATGAACTGGAAATGAATATTGTCGTTCATTCCTATGGAGGGAAAATCACTGCGGAATTTTCTCCGCACGAAGTCATTATCACCAGTGAGGATTCGGGACCGGGAATTGACGATGTTGATCGTGCAATGGAACAGGGGTATTCCACCGCGAATGAATGGATCCGGTCACTGGGATTCGGTGCCGGTATGGGGCTCCCCAATGTCCGTTCCGTAAGCGATGATTTTCATATAGAATCTTCAGCAGAGGGAACCCGAGTCCAATCGATAATTCGATTCAGTGATGCGCAATACAAGGAGAAACAATTATGAAACAACTTGCAGAAGTTCATGCCGAACTTGGGTATACGGTCTATACTGATACCGATGAATCAGTTCTGGTGCTTAATGGATATACGTCGGATTTACTGTCTGACGTGATGGGAAATGCCGCTGAAGATAGTGCACTTATTACGATACAAGCCCATAAAAATACGGTTGCGGTCGCTTCTCTGATCGGTATCAAAGCAATCATTCTCTGTAATGGGAGAACACCTACCGACGATATGCTTGCATCGGCAAACGAAGAACAGATAGCAATCCTCGGTACTACCGATAATCAGTTCACAGCATCGTATCGACTTGCCAAGGTTCTCGGCATCGTATCATGAATCAGTGGTGCATAGACCTGCACAATCATTCCTGCCTGTCCCCTTGTGCGAGTGATCTTATGTTACCTGCGGTGCTTGCCATGGAAGCTGCAGATACCGGTGTACAGATCCTCGCGTTGACTGATCATAATACATGCCGTAATCTCCCTGCTTTTGCTGAAGCATGCGAAATCATCGGTATCACCGGGATATTCGGACTTGAAGTCACTACTCGTGAGGAAGTGCACGTACTTACACTGTTTAACGAACTCGAACAGGCTCTTGAGTTTGGGTCCTGGATAGAATCATTGCTCCCGCAGATTCCTCATTCATCTCGATTATTCGGCAATCAGTTGATCTGCGATGTATCTGGGTCAGCATACGAAGAATATGACCTGTTCCTCTATGGTCCTGCTGATATTGCATATGATGATCTCATTGAAGAGACACTGAACCAGGATGGACTGGTGATTCCTGCTCATATCGACCGTTCAGCGAACAGTGTGACGGCAAACCTGGGGTTTCTTCCCCATCTGCCCTATAGCGCAGTTGAATCCATTGCCATTCCACCGGTAGTGGAAACCTATGAGTATCCGGTGATTCAGAGTTCGGATGCCCATTACATCGAACATATCGGGAGGAGACGCTGCTTTATCAGATCCGAAAAAAACGGATTTGCCGCGCTCCAAGAAGCTTTTTCCACCAAAAATATCTCATATCTGGGTCATTTATAAAATTATTTTAAAAAAACTTCTTACCACTTCTCACACGAATTTGATCAATGTTCGGAAGAAGTTGCTCCTTTTTATCCCCTTTTTTCAACCTGCTGATTCCGGCGAAAATCATCCTGACCTTTGTCAAATCCCAAGGGGTGATCCTGCATAAGATAGAGAACAGTTATAAGTTTTTGGGTAATTTTCAGGTTTTTTCTCTCAATTCACCTAAAACATTATGTCATATGTTCGATTATTTCAGAACTCTTTAGACAATCTTATAGAAATGAATTTTCCTAATTTTATCTAAAACTAACAACATCTGTCACACTGCTAAGTCTATATAATATAATAAATTATATTGTTGACATCTTCATAACCATCTTATATAT
>CAYZXD010000039.1:0-20798 GCA_964482325.1 uncultured Spirochaetaceae bacterium
AAAAAGAATAGTGATTATACACTCTTTGGATGCGATACGCTTGGTGGAAGGGCTTATCGTACTTCTGCAGGAGGTTGGAATTGATGCGTGGTTTGACTGGCATTCGGGGTACTACAGCGACAGTAGACGCCCAGATTACGAGCGGGAACAATTGGTTAAAGTGAGTAACGCACAAACCTGTATTTTCTTCTGTACCAAAGGCTCAACCTCGAGTGAATATTGTCGGCATGCATATGATCTCGCAGTAGCATTGGATCGACAAGTATATGTAGTGCTTACCCAATCAGGTGATCAGCAGTGGGAACCAATTGGAATTGATACCTACAATCAATTAACTATCAAGCAGGTTTCTCCGACGTCAAATTCTTTTATTGCAAAAATTCGTGATAAACGATTCAACCGAATTTGGAAACAAATCAGTTCAGAGGCTCATCTATGATGAACCTTTGAGAAATTAAATAATTATAATTCATAAAAGAAATAAATAATTATTCTCCTGTTAATAATTGGGTATAAGTTTCTCGTTAGCATTCGGTGTTTTTTAACAATTTAAAAACCTATATAGGAATCCTATAATCCTCATATAGAATTAATAAAATTTTTCTTTCCTAATTGCAGATATAGTAGTACTCTATACTTGAGAGTGAAAAAATGGCTGTACAACCAGTTATTCGAAATCTTGCAGAACTCAGTAGCGTACACCTCAGACAGGCGGTTGAGATTTTTGTTGTGAGCTTCTATGAACCGCTCTCTTTTATTTCACCTAAGGTTGAGGTTATAGCAGATATTCTGGAACACTCCTTCGTACCTTCTCACCATTATGTGGCACTCCTGGATGGCAATGTAGTTGGTGTCGTTTCATATTCCACCTCAGATGGACGATCGCATACCTTCGACCGAGACCAGCTTGCATCGAAATTGGGAGTGATCAGAGGAAACATTATTTATTTCCGATTACGCGGTGTGCTCGGAATCCCTCTGGCTCTTACTGAGACCCAGTGTTATATCGATTCCGTTGCCACAGATACCGCATTTAGGGGAATGGGTATCTCTAAAAAACTGCAACGCTATGTGTTGGAGAAATTACCGTACCGGGAATTCCTCCTTGAGGTAGCCGAGAGTAACTTCAGAGCCTTGCGGATTTATGAGGAGCTGGGATTTACCGTGGTAGAACGGAAACCGCAGCGATCATTCTGGAAACCGCAATCACAGGGGGGGAAGGTTTCACTCAAAAAAGTTATGCAGCGGCAGGATATGGTAGGTAGGGATTAACTGAGATCTCATGTGCTTCTGACGCGTAAAATTCAATCTTTCCCTGAAATGACAAGTTGGTAAAAAAAATTATAAATACCATTAATATATAAAAATATAAAGTATTTTTCAGTAGATTGACACCTAAAACCCCCACATAGTATTCTATGGACATGGAAAGACATGACAACACCGTCTCAACATTGCTGGATACTATCCGGGAAGAAAATCCTGTCATTACTGGCTACATGCTTGATGATTCTTTGGATAATACAGCTCTTGTTGCGCAACTGCGTGAACACTATCAGGAGATCATGCAACGGGATTTTCCGAATGCATGGGCTTATTATACCAAAGAACGTGATGATTATGATGCATTCTTTTCTCTCTCGTGGCGTTCCTTTGCATTTATTAGAATCATGGATTTACTTGATCATGAAGGACACGAGTTTCCTGATGGGAATCTGCACGGGGAAAAGGTGGTTTCTCAACCAGTAGCCCTAACGCGAAAGTTGTTAACGGGACAACCATGTGATGCTACTGTAGATTTTGTTCTTGATGTGCTGCATCTGCTCAGACAGTTGAATGGGAAGGAAAATCAAATGCTCCCAAGTAGGAGCACAGTATATGAATGGACAGAACGGCATCCGTCTGGTCTGGATCCTCGGGTTATTGCCTGGCGGGCGAAGAACAAAGATCGTATTGTACGGTTGCTTGTTAAACGCATCCGTGAGGAAAGTAATTCAGTAAAGGCTTCAAAGGCATATCATTTTACCCGTGATCTCAATGATGCACAAGCTCGCAAACAAGTTCTTGCCTGGTGGCGGGAGGATCGCTTCCATCTCCGCTATGCATTGCGCAGCACGGATGAGGTAAATGCATACCTTGATTATTCTATAGACGCTGAGACGGTTCGTATCATGAAAGATGCAGAGGATCGGGGGATTCCGGTATTCGCCACTCCCTATTTTCTTTCACTTATCGATACGCGACCGACTGAAGATCGTGAGCATCCATTTGCTGATGAAGCTCTTCGCAGCTACCTGTTCTATAGTCAGGATCTGGTGGATGAGTTTGGGAGTATCAACGCATGGGAAAAAGAGGATGTAGTGGAACCGGGAAAACCTAATGAGGCCGGTTGGATACTTCCGTCTCATCATATCCACAGACGATATCCTACGGTTGCCATCTTTATCCCTGACACAATGGGGCGTGCCTGTGGTGGGCTTTGTGCTTACTGTCAGAGAATGTATGATTTTCAGAATGGGAGATTCAACTTTAATCTCGACAAACTTCGACCAAAAAAGAGTTGGCCGGAAGTGTTGCACGAGGCAATGATCTATTTCCGTACAGATCCTTTCCTTGAAGATATCCTCATTACCGGGGGAGACGCGCTGATGAGTTCGGTTTCATCACTGAAGCGGATTCTTGATGCGGTACTTAAAATGGCACGAGAGAAACGGGAGGATAATGCACATCGACCTGCTGAGGAGAAACTTGCTGAATTTAAAAGAGTGCGTCTTGGAACCAAGCTTCCGGTTTATCTGCCGCAACGAATAACTACCGAGCTGGTCGGGATGCTCAAATCATTTCGGGAGGAAGCTGAAAAAATCGGCATTACTCAGTGTATTATTCAGACGCACATTTCAAGTGCTATGGAAGTCACACCCGAAACAGCAAAAGCCATACGACGAATTCTTGATGCCGGGTGGGCAGTAACAAACCAGGAGGTTTTTACCGTAGCAGCAAGCAGACGTGGACATACAGCAAAACTTCGTCAAGTGCTCAATGATATCGGGGTATTGCCTTACTATACCTTTACCGTGAAGGGTTTCAAGGAAAATCGAGAACTCTTTGCAAATAATCCCCGCTCAATGCAGGAGCAAATTGAAGAAAAATCGGTTGGGCGAGTTGATTATCGTTACCACAGTATGCTTCGGTCCTTCATTGCTGACGCTCCGAACATAGTAGAACATATCGATTCTATTCGGGATGCAGATGAGATTCCCTTCCTTGCCACTGATCGAAATACTATTAATCTTCCTGGAGTCGGAAAAAGCAATACATATCGGACCATCGGAATTACTCCTGATGGGAGAAGAATACTTGAGTTTGAGTTTGATCATACGCGTCCGCATAGTCCGGTAATCGAGCAGATGGGTTCGGTAGTGATTATCGAGGCAAAATCAGTTGCGCAATACTTAAGACAGCTTGCTTCAATGGGAGAGAATCCCGATGAGTACACCAGTATCTGGGGCTATTCTGCCGGTCGTCTTGAACCAAGAAGTCCTGTATTTGAGGGTTATGTAAGCTAAATTCACGATTTTACTTTACCGTTGGACAAACATTGATTACACTGATTTCACTTTCTTCAGGGGGTACTTCAGTGGATACTATTACACGAAAACTTGCACAGATTCGTTATATTCCTATGATAAAGTCGGTTCAGATGGATCAAGTAGAGGCTTTAGGAACCTCGTTGATAGAGGGAGGACTTCCTGCGGCCAATATTTCGCAACAGACTGACGATGGACTTGAATTGCTGAGAGCACTCTCTTCCCGATTCCCTGAGATTGTTGCCGGTGCAGGGAATGTACAAACGGAAGGCGAAGCCCGCAATGCTATCGAGGCCGGTGCGCAGTTCATATTCTCACCGGTGTTTGATCCAGCAATTATCGTGCTTTGTCAGCAACAGGGCATCCCGGTCTATCCAGTGACTAAAGAGGGGATTCTTGCCGTTGAAGCCAATCTTAAAGTACTGGGGTTTTATCCGGTTGAACGATTAGGTGGCCTGCCGATGATTGATCACCTTGCCGATCGCTTCGGATTAAAATTCATTGCCGCAGGTGGGATTACCGAACAAACAGCGAATACCTATCTCGCTGACCGAAATGTGATTGCAGTTACGGGGGCTTGGATGATTGATCCTATGCTAGTTGCCGGAGAACAATGGACTTTAGTGACAAAAGCGATACGAAAGACTGTCGCGCTTGCCGATATGCTTCCATCATGATGACAGTATCTTCTGATAGTGTTCGAGATCTTCAGCTGAAAAGCAGACAAAAATCACCAGCGATATTTGTGCAGAACTGATACGGGAAAGCAGATTATCTATCGTATTTACTGCAATCTGTGTCGCTTGATCTTTGGGGAAATGGTAGACTCCGGTACTGATTGCAGGAAAAGCAATGGTATGAGCCCCGATTTCCTGCGCCAGTTTTATAGACTGCCGGTAACATGAGGTGAGAAGTTCCGCTTCATGATGATTTCCACCATGCCAGATTGGACCGACGGTGTGGATTACATAGCGGGCAGGGAGACGGTATCCTTGAGTTACTTTCGCCTGTCCGGTTTTACATCCACCGAGTGTCTGACATGCCTTCAAAAGTTCCTTTCCTGCTTTCCGATGAATTGCTCCGTCTACTCCACCTCCACCGAGAAGTGTTTCATTTGCTGCGTTAACCACGGCATCCACAGCGTAGGTGGTAATATCGCCGAGTTCTGCAACCATCCGCGAATCATAGGGCATAAAAGCGCCTCCGTAGAACAAGTATATCATGCGTATCGATTTTTTTGTTTGACAAGTGGGATGGGCTGTGAGACAATGGGCATGGAAACGCTTCCACGTTATGGATTGCTCCTGTTTCCTTCAAGTGTACTCCTATGTTCTATATCGTGGGAATGCGAATCCTGCGTTACTAACGCATACTGTCATAAAATCGCTTGGATATCCAAGCAGAAGGAGAGGATTATGAAGAAAACAGTACTTGTGTTGCTCATGGCGCTGTTGGTCTTATCATCAGTTTTCGCTGGTGGTCAAGCAGACGCACAGGCATCCGAAGAGAAGGTTGTTCGGGTGTTTGGGGCTTTTGTAGATGAAGAGCTGCGCCGGTTCGAAGAGGCTATTGTCCCCTTTGAGGAACGCACTGGAATCGATGTGATCTATGAAGGATCAAAGGACTTTGAGACACTCATCAGTGTCAGAGTAGAAGGCGGCAATCCTCCTGATATCGCAGCACTTCCGCAACCCGGTCTCATGTATAATTTCGCTGCTCAGGGTCATCTCGTTCCCATGTGGGATTCTCTGATTAAAACCGTTGATGAAAACTATGCTCCGGTGTGGAAAGAACTCGGTTCGTATGATGGGACTCCCTATGGTGTTTTCCATCGGGTAAATGCAAAGAGCTTTGTCTGGTATCCAAAAAAAGCATGGGCAAAAGCAGGGTATGAAGTTCCTACCACTTGGGATGAAATGATTGCGCTCATGGACAAAATGGTTGCCAATGGACACACACCCTGGTCAATCGGTATTGAGGCTGGTGGAGCAACCGGTTGGGTTGGTACTGACTGGGTAGAAGATGTCATGCTCAGAACCGCAGGTCCTGAGGTCTATGACAAGTGGGTCAACCATGAAATTCCGTTCAACTCACCAGAAGTGAAAGCTGCTTTTGAAGAGATTGGTAAGATCTGGTTGAATCCCAAATACGTCTATGGTGGTACCAATACTATCCTTACGCAGAGTTACACTGACTCTCCGCGTACGATGTTTGAAAATCCTCCAAGATCATGGATGCACCGACAGGGGAACTTTGTTACGACATTCCTCCAGCAGGATATCCAGGATAACCTTGAAGAAGAACTTGGCGTATTCCCACTTCCCGCAATCAATGAAGAGTTCGGTATTCCGGTACTCGGTGGTGGTGATCAGTTCGTAGCTTTCAACGACCGCCCTGAAGTACGTCAGTTCATGGAATTCCTCGCTACTTGGGAATCTGGAGAAATCTGGGCAAGAAGCGGCGGAGCCTTATTCCCCTATATCAACCAGGATCTCAGTGTATATCCAAGTTCGAACGACCGGTTGGTAGCTGAAGCTCTGGTGAATGCCAAAGTATTCCGATTTGATGCATCTGATCTGATGCCTGGACAGGTAGGGGCAGGATCCTTCTGGACTGGTATTGTCGACTGGGTCAATGGGAAGTCCCTTGATGCCATGTTAGCTGATGTAGAGAAATCCTGGCCGTAATAGGAAATTATCTGGATGCACCGGCAAGGGAGAAACTCCCTGCCGGTGTTCCCTTGTAGTGACAAAAGGGGAAAAATATGACAACAACAGAAATAAGCGGTGAAAAACGGGGATTTCTCGCTACCGCCCTCATTGCCATAGGGCGTGTAGCCGTATCGTTATTTGTACCGATCGTAGCATTTGTCGTGCTCTGGGCTGGATTTATATTTCTGCGCGATAGTAATGCACCTCAGGGAATTATTGCAGCTGTTGCCATTGTGTGGGGAGTTGGAGGCGTTGCGCTACTTTTTTGGGTGACTGACTGGGTGGTGAATCGAACAAGTGTCACAGTAGCAAAGAAATTGCAGCCTTTTGTATTTGTGGGACCCGCACTTGCGATTCTTGCATGGTATCTCTTTATTCCGACTCTCCGCTCACTGTATCTCAGTTTCTTCGATGCACAGTCAAATAATTTTGTCGGACTGGCAAACTATATTTTTGCATTTACCGATTCAAAAATGATCGAGTCATTCACCAACAATCTGCTGTGGCTGATCCTCGGAACTGGTGGGGCGGTTGGATTCGGTCTCCTGATTGCGCTCCTTGCCGATCGAGTAAAAATGGAGAAGTTCTTTAAAAGCATCATTTTCATGCCGATGGCTATTTCATTCGTTGGTGCAGGTGTTATCTGGCGGTTTATCTATGCGTACAAACCGGCAGGGGAAGATCAAATTGGATTACTGAATGCCGTAGTGACCTTCTTCGGTGGTGAACCGCAAGCATGGTTTACTATGCCCGTCTGGAATAATGTATTCCTTATTGCCATCCTGGTATGGTTGCAGACCGGGTATGCTATGGTGATTATCAGTTCAGCATTGAAGGGAGTTCCTTCATCGATTATTGAAGCGGGGCGTATTGATGGGGCAGGGGAGCTGAGAATCATCCGCAGTATCATCATCCCCTACATTGCATCAACGCTGGTAACGGTTTCCACCACGATCATCATCATTACCCTGAAAATTTTCGATATCGTGTTCACCATGACCAATGGAAACTACGGTACGGAGGTGATTGCCAGCATGCAGTATAAACAGATGTTCCGTTTCTACCATTACGGACGTGGTTCTGCGATCGCTATCGTACTGGTTTTGGCAGTCATTCCGGTCATGTGGTACAACCTGCGCCAGTTCAGCAAAAGGGAGGGCTTCTGATATGACAACCCTTGCAAAGAAAAAAAAGCATAACTGGAATATTGTGGTGAACATCATTCTCATCGTGCTGGTCATTATCTGGAGTATCCCGATTATTGGGCTTTTAATCTCATCGGTACGACCACAGGATGATGTATTGAATACCGGATGGTGGCGAATATTTGCTGGAGAAGGGAATTTTACCCTCAATAACTACCGACGAGTTTTGGGCGGAAGTCAGAGCACCTTCACTGATGCAGCCGGTAACGTGCTGCGGGCCAGCGGTGATAATTTATCACAGGCTTTCATCAACAGTTTTACCGTTACGATTCCCGCAGTGATTATTCCTATCCTTATTGCAGCAGCCGCAGCTTTCGGTTTTGCGTGGATGATATTTCCCGGAAGGAAAATATTCTTCACCATCGTGGTTGCCCTGCTTGTGGTACCCCTTCAGATTGCCCTCATCCCTATTTTGCGTGACTATATGAAACTGGGTCTCACCGGTTCGTATCTTGGGATATGGCTTGCCCATACCGGATTCGGGTTACCTCTCGGGATTTATTTATTATATAACTACATCTCAACCATACCGAGAGATGTTTTCGAGTCTGCTTTTCTCGACGGTGCTCGCCCTATGGTGGTTTTTGCTCGACTTGTTCTTCCTTTATCGGTTCCGGCAATTGCCTCGCTCGGTATTTTTCAGTTCCTGTGGGTGTGGAATGACCTGTTAGTTGCCTTAGTATTCCTTGGAGGAACGAGTGATGTAGCAGTGCTGACACAGCGTTTGGCCAACATGGTCGGTTCTCGTGGTCAGGACTGGCATTTGCTGACTGCAGGAGCGTTCGTCGTGATGGTCGTTCCTGTACTCGTGTTTTTTGCACTTCAGCGATACTTTGTACAGGGACTCATGGCAGGATCAGTCAAGGGGTAGTACATGGCTTTGGATACATGGAGTCTCGAGGAAGTTGGCTTTGATGAGGAACATATTGCCCAAAGTGAAAGCCTCTTCTCGATCGGCAATGGATATCTCGGGTTCCGCGGGTTCCCCTGTGAACGGGAACCTGCCCAGCACCCAGGGTGTTTCATTAATGGATTTTATGAATTATCACCGATTCACTATGGTGAAGATGCTTACGGATTCGCACGGTTCAATCAAACCATGGTGGATCTTCCCGATTGTCGCTATCTCGTGCTTTTTGTCGAAGGGAAGCGGGTGCTTTTAACTGACCGTTCGGTAAAATCGTATCGAAGACGTCTCGATTTCCGTACCGGGATTCTTGAACAGCATCTCCAGTACCTCACCGACTCAGGTCATTCGGTCTATATTACCTGGGAAACACTGCTGAGTATGCAGTTTTCTCATATGGGAGCGTTACGCCTCCGGGTCCATAGTGATGCACCGGTACACCTGCAGGTGCTCTCATCCATCGGCATGCCGGTTGAACGGGCCCTGTCCGGACTTGATCCACGTGTCGGTACAAAACTTTCACAACCTGCGTTGTTTTCGGTAGGTTGCGGGTACAGTGCAGAGGGAGCCGTTGAGCGTCCAGGATTCCATGCCTCATTCAGAACCGGAGAGAGTGCACTGCATCTCTCCTGCGGAGCATTGCACGAAAGTTCAGAACCCCTACATATCGAACGTTCTGAACGAGAAGAGTTGCCGTCGCTCCGATTCTCTTGGAGTGGATCCGATTTGGTTTTTACCAAATACTTTTATTATCATACATCGGGAAGACCGGGGGAAACTGTGCCCTTAGAACTTGCCCAACAGTATAAAACAGAGGCGGCACAGGTCAGTTGGGATTCACTGGTGGAGATGCAGCGTTCCTGGTACAAACAGTTCTGGGCTCGTGCCGATATTGAGATTGCCGGGGATGAAAAACTGCAACAAGCCCTTCGATTCAATCTCCTGCAGCTCCAGCAGAGTACCGGGAGGGATGGGATGTCAGCCCTTGCTGCGAAAGGGCTGACAGGAAGTGGTTATGAGGGCCATTATTTCTGGGATACTGAAATTTATGGTATGCCATTTTTCAACCACTGCCTTCCTGAAATCGCCCGAGCTTTAATCCGTTATCGGATATCGACGCTCGACAGCGCACGTGCCCGTGCACGGGAGATGCATCAGAAGGGTGCTCTGTACCCGTGGCGTACTATTAACGGGATGGAGGCTTCAGCCTATTTCCCTGCCGGTACGGCGCAGTACCATATCAATGCTGATATAGCTTATTCGGTGTATCAGTATCTTGAAGTCACCGGTGATGATTCCATTCTCGCCGATGGGGCGGCAGAAATGCTTATTGAGACAGCACGGTTGTTTCTTGATCTGGGATTTTTCAATCCGGAAAAAGATGATCAGTTCTGTATCAATGAAGTGACGGGACCTGATGAATATTCAGCTCTCGTCGACAATAACTGCTACACCAATGTCATGGTACAACATCACTTTGAAAATCTGGTTATCCTAGCTGCACGTATACGGAAAACAATGGGACAGCTGTGGAATCATCTTGAGAAGACCTTGGGGATTTCCGAAGAGGAGCTCGAAGTGTTTGCGCAAGCAGCAAAGCGGATGTATATCCCGTTTGATCGACTCAGAGGTATTACGGTTCAGGATGACTACTTTCTCAACAAGGAGCCCTGGGACGTTGCAAAGAAAGGAGAACTGCGACATCCGATGCTCCTTCATTATCATCCATTGGTGATCTATCGTCATCGGGTCATCAAGCAGGCCGATACCGTCCTCGCTATGCTTTTACAACATCATCGGTTCCCCTGGTATCAGCGGCGAAGGAACTTTGCCTTTTATGAACCATTGACCACTGGCGATAGCTCACTTTCTGCGTGCATTCAAGGCATTGTCGCCTATGACTGCGGTGGCACCGACCTAGGGAATGACTATATTCGTCGGACAGCTCTGATGGATATTGATGACCTGCATCGGAATACGAAAGATGGACTGCATACGGCAGCGATGGCTGGTTCCTGGATGGCTATGGTTTATGGACTTGGGGGCTTTCGCATGCGCGATCAAGTTCCTTCTTTTCGGCCACAGCTTCCGGATCAATTGCAGCACCTTGCATTCCATCTCACGTTCAGAGGTGTGAAGCTGACGGTGACGATTGAGCCGGAAATCACTACCTACGAGACTGATGGCCCTTCAATCACTGTATTGCACCGATCGCAGCGCATTACCGTCGGGAGAAAAGCAGTACAATGCGCGACACGAGGTGAAATCAAAGCGGTAATCTTTGATCTTGATGGCGTGATCACTTCCACTGATGGATATCATTACCGAGCCTGGAAACGTCTTGCTGACGAACACGGATGGGATTTCGATGAAACCATTAATCAACAGCTTCGTGGGATATCCCGTAAGCAGTCATTGCAGGTAATTCTTGATCACAATCATGCTACTCGTTCTGATGCAGAGATGGATGAACTTACTGAGCAGAAGAATGATTGGTATCGTAAATCATTGGAAGAACTCACCCCCGATGATGTGCTTCCTGGTATACTGCAACTATTAGAGAAACTCAGGAAAAAACAGATTAAGACAGCGATTGCTTCGGCAAGTAGAAATGCTCCATTTATTCTCGAGCGATTACATTTATCTGATTCTTTTGATGCTGTGGCACCAGCAGGGGATGTTGTACTCGGCAAACCGGACCCGGAGGTGTTTTGTCGGGCAGCTGATCTTCTTGGATTATTCCCTGAGGAGTGTACGGGCGTTGAAGATGCTCCTGCGGGAATCACGGCCATTGGGTCAGCCGGGATGCGTGCCGTCGGTGTGGGAAGTGCCGTTGATCCGACCACTTGTGATGCCCACGTACTGAATACCCAGGATTTGAGTGTTTCCATGCTCCTGGGATGAAACACCCGAAAACGTTGGGAGATCAGCTATAAGCTCTACCCATAATCGGGTACCATATGATACTTATGCAATCGGACTACTACGGAGGTACGCGATGAAACTGGTATTGATCGGAGCGGGCAGCGCACAGTTCGGGCTGGGGACACTAGGAGATTTTTTTCAATGTGAGCATCTGTATGGAGCCGAAATTGTCCTAGTTGATATCAAAGAAGATGCACTTGCCGAAGTACAGCGGAAAGCAGATGAATTTCTCGCTAGACATCCACTTCCTTTTACTGTGCAGTCAACAACTGACCGCAAGAAGGCGTTAGTCGATGCCGATTTTGTTGTGATCTCTATTGAAGTGGGGAAACGATTTTCCCTTTGGGATGAGGATTGGACACTTCCCCAGCAATACGGTGTGCAGCAGATTTATGGGGAAAATGGAGGTGCTGGCGGAGTTTTTCATGCATTACGTATCACTCCGGTTATCCTGGAAATCTGTGAGGATGTAGTGAAGTACTGCCCTGAAGCATGGGTATTCAACTATTCAAATCCCATGACGGCAATTACCACTGCTGTACTGCGTCGATATCCTCAGATGAAATTTGTGGGTTTGTGTCATGAAGTGTTATCACTTGAACGGTACCTTCCGAGTATCCTGGGGACCCCGTTCAGTAATCTGCAACTGCGATCAGCAGGATTAAATCATTTCAGTGTACTCCTCGAAGCGACCTATCGGGATACTGGTGCTGATGCCTATCCCGATATCCTCGAGAGAGCTCCCGCATTTTTTGAGCAGGAACCGGGATATTCAGATATCCTCTCATACGTACACCGAAATGGCACGATCCCGAAAACCGAAGGGGCAGTAGATCGGGTGAAGCTGGATGTCGCACGAAGCGCAAAAAGCTGGGCTGATCGTACCCTCTTTCGGGAGATTCTTGAAACCTATCGCCTCCTCCCGGTTACCGTGGACAGCCATCTTGGAGAATACATTCAGTGGGCTCATGAAGTTGCCGATCATCGGGGGATCAAGGATTTCTATGCATTGTACCAGATGGAACTTGCGCAGCTTCAGCCCCGAATTGAACTGCGTCGAGATGAACGATTGGTGTTAATTATTCAAGGTATTCTTGATGATCAGGGATATGAAGAACCTGCAGTAAATGTAATGAATGATGGTCTTATTCCTGATCTCCCTTCATCAATTGCTGTTGAAGTTCCAGCAAAGGTACATCAATCAGGGTTGAAACCAATTCCATTTGTCTCCTATCCGAAAGGATTCGGTGCACTGCTCAGAATGTATAGCGGAGTCTATGATCTCACGGCGGAAGCTGTGCTGAGCGGGAAGAAGGAGTATGCCATTCAGGCGTTACTTGCCAATCCAACGGTAGGAATATACCGGAATATCCGGGAGCTCGTTGATCTGATGATTGATCGTCAGTACCAATTCCTTGGATACCTTCACTAGCATCAGCTGTTGCGGTCTATGAGAACGGGAATGATTCGATGATGGATCGGTTCCCGTTCCTGATGAGCGTTCATGATATTCACCATGAAGGATGCAGCTTGCGTACCGATGGCCGCTGGTTCCTGGCTGACCGTGGAAATGCCAAGATGTTCAGTGGCGCGAACTCCATCGAACCCGATCACCCGAATGGAACTCCCGAGTTCTCTCGCTGCTCGAGCTATTCCAACCGCAATATCGTCGCAGTAGCAGAACACCCCATCACAGGCCTGCTCGGCAATGATCTGCATGCCGATACGGTATCCCTGATCCTCCGAAATTGCTGAGGAGTATACTGCTGATTGATGGTACCCATATAATGCGAGTTCTTCGGTGAATCCTCCATAGCGATCGGCATTGGCCTGAGCTGGTGGATCCATTGCGATATATCCTGGGTGTTTTACCCCTTTGGATATCAGATACCGGGCAGCAAGTCTTCCTCCAAGTATATTGTCGGTAAACATACAGTGTTCATCTTCGCAGGGGTAATCGACATATAAGTAAGGAACGTTTCTACTTCGTAACAGTTTTCGTTCTGTCTCATCG
Organism: uncultured Spirochaetaceae bacterium; assembly: GCA_964482325.1. Lineage (GTDB taxonomy): Bacteria > Spirochaetota > Spirochaetia > Sphaerochaetales > Sphaerochaetaceae > CAYZJV01. Next base: position 13,350 of record CAYZXD010000039.1, read on the forward strand.
AGTTGGAATGCAAAGATCAGCAATCCCGACAATTGGGCATCAAGGACTTTCTGGATGAACTGGGGGTGGTGCTTTTCATAATTGAAGATAAGAAGATCAACCCCGAGACCACGAAATTTTCGGTAAATGGTTTCGAAAATTTCAAAAAAGTAATGGTTTCCGATATCCGGGAGAAGCAATCCTACGGTTGCTTCCACTTCGTCATTGCGAGCAAGCCGGCTTGCAGCTCCGCTTGGAGAGTATTGACGTGCTTTTACTACATCTAACACCCGTTTGCGTGTTGCTTCTGAAACATGAGCGCTATTATTCAATACCCGAGAGACAGTACCGATACCAACTTCGGCTTCACGGGCAATATCTTCGATAGTAATTTTTTTTCTACCCATGAAAAAAATGTAGAGCTTTTTCTTTTAACAGTCAACAAAAGAGCCAAGAATTTCGAGGTTGTACCCCGCTTCCTGTGCGGCAGTGAAACCAATGCTCATATGATAATCTGATAGCAGTGAAAGACACCGTTTACCCTCAGGAACGCCGACCATAAGTGCAATACCACAATCGGCACTGATCTCTACTGGAGTCGGCAAGACCTGAAAAACGATTGCGTGTTCTGCAAGCACTCGTTCGGTTGCAATGGCATCGTGAGTTGAGTGGAATGTGAGAATTACGCGATTCATGGAGAAATTACGGTATCGGCACGCAAAAGGCGCTGTTCGATATCATACATTGTGCATACAGATCCGACAGCCAGTTTGTCGAGCAGTCCGTAATAATCCAGGCAGGTCCCGCAGACAAGTATCTCTACCCCGCGATCAGAAAGGACCTGAAGCGTTTTTATCGTCTGCTGGTCTTTAGTCGCGAGAGAGATGCCGCTGTTGAGCATCACAATGCTTTCAGGCAATTCAGTATCCTGACTCAGGGTATAGAGAAACATCCGAAGGAGATTCTTTCCCAGCTCCTCTGCTCCAAAGCCCATCGTATCCCGACTGATGTATACTACCCGTCTGGCAGGAGCTGATGCTTCTAACATCCCTTCAGGTTTTACCACTTCTTTCTTACCCTGAAAGTGTACATGAAAGTTTGAGTTATCTTCATCAACCGTTGTATCATAGTCCTGTGATGCAGCAAGGCGCTTAAGGTTTTCCACTGCAGCACGATTGTCGACAAGTACGGTAAAGGAAGATTGCCCGGCATCAATCTGTTTCTTTGCGAGCATGAATGGTATGGGACATGCTTTCCCGGTTGCATCTATGATCGTGTTCATGTATGAATCTCCTAAATAATCGATACAGGTTGCCACATACCGTGCTGCAGCACATCCAGTGTTTTATAGCCGGCCTGTACCAGCTGGTCGTCAGCTTGTGCAAAATAATAGTCAATGTGAGCACTCTGGTGAGCATCAGAATTAAGGGTGAGGGGAATGCCTAATTCAGCACATGCAGAGATGTAGTCAAACCCTGGATAGGTCTCTCCGATGGCTCCTCTGGCAATACCTCCGGTATTCACTTCAAGCCGGACCTGTTCCTTTTGCGCTACTTTCAGCAGATGACTCATTGCTTTATGATACCAGGGAGCTGCAGGATCGAAATATTCCTGATTCCCGTTATGTTTTTTAATGAGGTCACAGTGTCCGAGGAAGTCAAACTGATACAGATGCATCAACCGTTCAACCAGGGAAAAATAATGGGTGGCAAAGGCTTTCATATCACCGGAAAATCTATCCTGAAGCAGTGTGGTAAATTCTTCTTTCGGGCCATCTACCGAAAGATATTTGCCACTTGGTTCATGGCGCATCAGGTGCACTGACCCGATCGTAAAGTCGACCTGATCACGATATTCTGCTCCCACCAATTCCTCGGTATCCTCGAGGAAGTCAAATTCCAATCCGATATACAACTCAATGCGATCACGATAGAGATCCCGTAACCGATTTATTTCTTCAAGATACCAGGGGAAGTCTTCGGTTTTCATGTGCCATGCATCCTGCAACTTCCCAGGAGTGTGACAGCTGAATCCGAGAGCACTGAAACCTTTGGAGAGTGCACTGAGCACATACTCTTCAAGAGTTCCTTCTCCGTCATCAAGATTGCAATGGGTATGATAGTTAGTCAGTCCTTTGGTTCGTTCCATAGGTGTAATATAGCGCAATAGTGATACTCCGAATAGTGTAGATTGCCTTCGAGTATACCGTATGATACTCTGAACTTGGTCGATAATGAGGAACACAGAGTATGATAACAGGGAGTAAAATAGATATTGCTCATCAGGATCTCACCTATGGCATGGTCGGAGGTGGTCCTGGAGCACTCATTGGCGAAGTTCACCGAAGTGCAATCAGATTGAACCAAGGCGCACAGTTAGTATGTGGAGTATTTTCCCGAGATAGGGACAAAAGTCGAGAGTTTGGTTTGTCGCTTGGAATCGATGCACAACGACTCTACATTTCCTATGAAGAGATGGCTACTAAAGAAGCAGAACGGGACGATGGGATTGATTTTGTCGTAGTGGTTACACCAAACGCGTTTCACTATGAAACCTGCAAAGCTTTCCTCTTGCACGGGATTCATGTTGTTTGCGATAAACCGTTAGCCATTACACCTGAAGAAGCTGAAGACTTGGTAGAGCTTTCCCGCCGTAAGCAGTTACTCTTTGCCGTTACCTATACCTATACCGGATATGCTGCGGTTAAACAGATTGCTCATTTGGTAGCAGCGAAGGCCATTGGAGAGATTCGATTTGTTCACGCTGAATATATTCAGGAATGGCTTGCTGAAAAAAGTGAAGAAGCTGGGAACCCTCAGGCTGCTTGGCGAACCGATCCCAAATTAAGCGGTATATCGAACTGTGTTGGTGATATCGGGTCCCATGTAGAGAACCTCGTGGCAACCATGACCGGATTGCGGATTAAACGCCTCTGTGCTCGACTTGACACATTTGTTGAGGGACGCTCTCTCGATGACAACGCCTCAATTATGGTTGAGTACGATAGTGGAGCAAAGGGACTCTATTGGGTAAGTCAAATAGCCATTGGACATGATAATGGGCTCAAAATTCGAATTTGTGGGTCTTTGGGGACTATCGAGTGGTTTCAGGAAGATCCTGATCATTTCTCCGTAATGAGACTTCATGAACCTGCCCAGCAGTTCTCTCGGGGACGAGATGCTTTTTGTACAGCCGCAGAGCAATTTAGCCGGTTACCTGGGGGCCATCCTGAAGGTTTCTTTGAGGCTTTTGCAAATATCTATCAAGCATATACTCAGACGCTTACCAACCTAAAACTGCACGGTAAGATTGATGATATGCAACTCGGATTCCCTACAGTAGATCAGGGTGCAGATGGAGTAAAATTTGTGTCTGCTTGTGTTGAAAGTTCTCAACGAGGATCAGCATGGGTAGAGCTGTGATGACAAGACTGTACGACTGCCTCTAGGTACGGTATAATGAGGGCAAGGAGCTACTTATGGTGCATGCGAATACACTTCCCATGCGCAAGGCATGGTATGCAGGAAGTTGGTATGCTGCAGACCGCCAAACCCTGCTAGAACAGATTACACAGACGGTACGAGAGCTGGAAGTCCCAGAACAAAAAGACCCAATTCGATTTGCGGTACTTCCGCATGCGGGACTAACGTACAGTGCACGAGGTATTGCACCTGTGGTGGTACATGCTCCAAAGCATGTTGAGCGTGTCGTGATTCTCTCCCCCTCGCATTATACCGTGGTTCCCGATAATGTGCTTTCTTTTGGCTATTTTTCTGGATACGAAACGCCAATTGGTTCTCTGTCCTCTTTTTCTACTACACTTGAATCACAAGGACCTGATGCATCAATAGCTATTCAACGTGAACATGCCGTTGAAATGGTACTCCCGTTTCTTGCTTATTTGCAGCATGTACAGCAGAGTCCAATCAAAGTGGCGATGGCCTTAATCTCTCATCTAACTGATAGTTCCCATGCTTCTCTTCTTGCTGAAAAGCTCATTGCAGCCCTTGGTGAACAGGAGCTTGAATCAGGGAATACATTGGTTATTGCCTCTTCTGATTTTACTCATTACGGTAAACGTTTTGGATATGCACCTTTTGGAGCACAGGTCGATAACTCGGTAGTGGACAAGGTACGTCAAAATGATCTTGCGATAGCTCAACATCTAGCCCTAGGTGAGATTGGGCCACTTTTTCTTGCTCAACGAATGCAACGGACTACCATTTGTGGGATAGCCGGCGCAACGATTGTCAGCGCTATGGCTCGACAGCTCAATACGTCCGGATGGGTTGCAAATTACTATACATCGCGGGATGTGCTGAAAGAAATGGCAACTGATTTTGTTGCATACGCTACGGTGCTGTGGAGATAATCATGACAGAGAAAGAGCGACACTTACTCATTGCTATTGCTCGACAGTCCATTGAAGAGGCCCTGACAGGAAAAGCCTCTGATGCATATCAGAAAGCCATTACAGATCCTCCTGCATCGTTGTGTACTGATGAAGGTGCTTTTGTTACGCTGAAGCACCGTGCTAATGGGGCGCTTCGTGGCTGCATTGGGAATATTATTGGCGCGGCTCCTCTGTATGAGTTAGTGCGGCGATTAGCACGAGAAAGTGCTTTCCATGATCCGCGATTTTCTCCCGTTAGATTAGCAGAGTTAGCGCATCTGCGCATCGAAATTTCAGTATTGTCCGTTCCCACCGAAATAGAAAGAGCAGATCAAATTATGTTAGGTCGTGATGGTGTGATACTCACCTGTGGTATGCACCGGGCACTTTTCCTTCCTCAAGTAGCACCTGAGCAGGGATGGGATCGAGATACGATGCTTGATCACCTTGCAGCCAAAGCAGGCCTTCCCCCCCAGGCCTGGAAACAACCAAACTGCCACTTCAGTGTGTTCCAAGCTCAAGTATATGTGGAGGATTGAAGATGGTGGATACCTATCTTACCTGTGATTTCTGCTGGCACATGTGTCGTATTCCTCTGGGAGGAGTCGGCCTTTGCCATGTACGCGCAAATAGAGAGGGCAAGCTTGTTACCCTTGGCTGGGGAGAGGTCCTAGCCTCATCTATCGATCCCATTGAGAAAAAACCACTGTACCATGTGCTTCCAGGAGTAAAAACCTATTCAATTGCGCTTTTTGGCTGCAATTATTCCTGTAAGTTTTGCCAGAACCACCAACTTTCACAAATTGATAGCCCATTATGGCCAGGACATCCAGAGTATCGCGTGAAGAGTATCGTAACACCCGAAGAAGTGGTAAAAGACTTCGAAAGATCGGGCTGTCCGATTATGAGCTACACCTACAGTGAACCCATCGTCTGGCAGGATTATATGCTAGCAGTAGCGCAGCAAGTACGCAAACTCGGGAAGATCAACTGCATGGTAACGAATGGGAGCTTTTCAGAAAAATCTCTTGAGCGTCTGTTAGATGTAATAGATGTTTTTAATATTGATATAAAGGGTGATGAGCTGTTCTATCGTCAGTATTGCTCTGCATCCCTTGTTCCCGTTCTTCGTGGTATACAGGAGATTGCTCAGCGCTCTGATAAAGTGTTGGAAGTAACCACCATGATCATTGAAGGAATTCACACGAAATCTATGATTCGTTCCCTTGCCCAGAGTCTTGTAGATGCAAAGGTCCACGTATGGCACCTCAGTCGATTCTTTCCCCATTATCAGATGCGCGATCGTGCCCCCACAAGCGAACGATTCCTTGAAAGTATGTTGCTCATCGCTGAAGAAGCAGGAATTCCGTATGTCTATGCAGGAAACAGTTCCTTAGGATCTTGGGAACGTACGGTGTGTCCCCATTGTAAGACAACACTCATCCATACCCATTCATATAGCGGAGAAGCAACGAAAGAGGCGAAACGAACTATTATCGATGGTCGTTGTGCCAACTGTGGAGAACCGATTTACGGACTATTTACTCGCTAATCAGTTCGATCTTGAGATTGCTTGTATATGCTCCCGTTGCGTACTGTATCGAGTCATAGTTGATCTGCGTAATGCCTAATTCAAATGAGTCTTGCCAGACACCAGATATACTTTTAGTTTCAATGGGTACAGTGAATGCATAGCGTTGTGACCCCAACACTGGTTTGGAAGGAATAAATACTTTATAGGGAATGGTGATGGTTGTTCCCCCAGATCGGATAAAGGTGAAGGGGCCAAAAGGATCTCCTACTGGACTAACTGAGATAGCGTAGGTACTGGTATCACTTGAATCATTTGAAAAAAAACTGACACTTCCTACTTTCAATGAACCACCTGAGTTTTGTAGTGAAGGGAGGTCGATATTGCTTGCGGTTGCATAGCGATCAACCACTAAATCGGTTGTTATAGAACTTCCTAGCTCGCTATCAGTGCTCACATAATGGGTAAAAAGGTTGTAGGTTCTTTCTTCGAGGAGCTGTTGATTCTCAGTCCCATAATCAGCATACAGTTCAAATGTAATTACTGAGTAGTAGTTTCCTCGCAATGGTTTTGGCTTGCCTGGATGTACCGCAATGTCGAGAAGGAATTGATATACCGGTGAGTAGTAAAGTGATTGATTCGGAAGCTCTACCACATAGGGGCTGGTAGTTTGACCTGATGTTACCGGGACTCCCCCTCTAAGGATTTTTACCGTAATAGGGAAGGTATTCGTCTGATTGGAAATTTGAAACATATTGAAGTTTCCAAACGGTGAGGAAACAACTAAGGTAAATGGCCCGCCAACCCATTCGGTCGGATGTGAGTAATAATAATCATTGGGAAGGATCTGCACCTGTCCGAGACTTACGTTCGTATTATAATACGCGATGTCGTATGAATCATTCGTACTATTGAGGTCCTGCTGAAAATCCACCTGATATCCCGGTTCTGCAAAGAGAGAGGGCATCCCAACAATAGTCAGGATGATTATGAGAAACAGCAGCTTCTCTGTCCGTGTAATCATGCATTGACTATACTGGTTTTTTCTTCATTTGTTAAGTGATTATCTCACTATTCCTTGAGGAGCTCAATTTGTATAAGGCTTGAATAATCGCCAACGGTATATGACCAGTTAAGGTAATTCATCTGGGTGATTCCGAGTTCGAAATAATCCTGCCAGTATCCTGCAGGGCTACGGGTGGTAACGGGAATATCGAATGATTGATCTTGCGAGCCAAGCTGCGATCTTCCCGGTACGTACACTTTATATGGGATTGCGGTGGATGTGCTTCCTTGTTTGTGAAAAGCGAAGATGCTATTTGGATCTTCCCCCGGGCTGATACGAATGAGATAGCTGCTGGAATTTTTCTTGTCATTTGAGGAGAAGTTTACCGACCCCACCGGTAGCGATCCTTGTGATTGCTGAAGCGTGGGAATGTCGACACCATCAGCAGTACTATATCGTTGAATCCATAGGTTCGTAAAAACACTTCCTTGACCTCCGCCGGGGGTACTAGAACTTTTTTCTACGAAGTAGACGAGTATA
>CAYZXD010000040.1:0-20705 GCA_964482325.1 uncultured Spirochaetaceae bacterium
CTCCTTACGTATATCTCGTCAGTCTTTCAAAATTGGAATAATCATTCCGATTTATAGTTAACCACCGATTCATCCGTCTGTCAATAAACATTTTTCATAATTTTTGATTAAACGAGATGTGATATAAAATTTATATATTTTGATATATTAAAGAAAATAACAAAATTCCTCATGCAATGATGCTCCGTGGAATATGTGTTTTTGCTGGTAAAAATAGGAATAGTTATTCCAAATAAAGTCGAGGCTTCGTATGAAAAGCAGTTTTAGCCATTGACAACCGTACGATGGTTAGCTAAAGTCTACTCAAATAGTATATTAATGAAATAGAATAATTATTCCGATAGGCATCGCACTGAATCGTGTAAAGGAATTGACGGATGAAAACGAGTGAGCAGAATACAGAAACTATCAAAATGGTTGATCGGGCATTGCAGGTTCTCGATACTCTCCGATTCGAACGGGAAGGTCTTGGAGTCAATGCGATTGCTAAGAAGTGTGAAATTAACCCGTCTACCGCACACCGTATTCTTAAGACTCTGGAGACAAACGGATGGGTATTCCAATTCAATGATGGACGGTATATCGCAGGGGAGAAACTGAGTTTTGTGTTGGGAAAAGATAATCTCTTTCTCGCACTGAAAGAGGTTGCCGCCATTGTCATGGAACGATGTACCGCTCAATACAATCAGGCTATGAATCTCATTGTACGAGAGGGAACACACTGCTACATTATTCAGCAGTCACGAACTAAAAATCTTGTTGATTATATTCCTCCGCTCTATTCTGATCTTCCTTTTTACGCTTGCGCCGGAGGAAAGATGCTGTTGTCAGAATTGCCGATCAACCTTGCAGACGGGATTATCAGGTCATGTGAACTGGTCCCGCTTACCAGTCATACGATCACCGATGTTGAGCAATTCTGGCAGGAACTGCGTGATGTTGCTAAGCAGGGGTATGCAATTGATCACAAGGAGAGTGCCGATAATGGCAGTTGCATTGCTGTAGCTATCCGCGATAGTGCTGGTTCCACGATCGCAGCACTCTCTTTCAGCGGGTTTATCGGGATACAGGATAAAAATGAACTGCTCAAGTATCTGCCGGCATTACATGAGGCTTCTGCAGAAATTTCCCGCAATCTCTATATGTGCTGGAAGGATTAAGCAATCATCGTTATGTACGTAGAGGAGGGATGAGTGGCTTCGTATGTATTAGTTTTTCTCATCACCTTCGGGGCAACATTTTTACAGACGAGTATTGGGTTTGGTTTTGCTGTCTTCTCCATGGTGTTTCTTCATCGGCTGTTTCCCTACGGTGAAGCTATTGCTCTTTGTCAGGCTTTTGCAGCGGTAAACACCATTTTTATTGCCATTCGGTATTATCAGCATATTCAATGGCGGGTGATGGTACCATTACTGATTCCCTCAGTGCTGCTCGGCATCACTTTCACCCTGTTTTCTTATGCTGTTGAAGTTCGCTACCTGAAGGCGATGCTCGGTTTAGTACTCATTGTTCTTGCGTTGTATATGATCCGATATGCAAGTAAGGTGCAGGTGAAACCTTCAGTGAGAACCGGTTTTCTGATGGGGTCCATTACGGGAATCGGTAATGGGTTGTTTGGTATCGGAGGGCCTCCTGCCGTCCTGTATCTTCTCCCTGCCACAAGTGGCAAGCTTGCCTACCTCGCCACTTCTCAAGCCTATTTTTCCATCAACAACCTCACCAACCTCAGCACCAGAATGTTGCAGGGAGATATCCATGTGCAAAATTATTCATACCTCTTTGCTGGGTGGATAGGAGTTGCGGCAGGCGTAGCCTTCGGGCTACTGGCCTTCAACCATATGAAAGCAGAAGTACTGAAAAAGTGCATCTATGCATTTGTCGGTATCAATGGGCTATGGATTATGCTTCAGGAACTGATTCGGTAACCTGCAACCGGAGGATCTTATCCATCGATTTGCCCTTTGCCAGTTCATCAATGAGTTTATCGAGATAACGGATTTCCTTCATAACCGGATCAGTAATAGAATCTAAACGAACACCACAAATTGAACCGGTGATTAAATTGCGAGCAGGATTAGGATGAGGCGTACTTGTAATAAAAGACTCGACACTCACTCCTTGTTGCACCTGTCTCCTGAGTTCTTCTTGATTATAACCGAAGAGCCAGCAAATAATTGTGTTTACTTCTGATGTGGTTCGTCCCTTCTTTTCTGCCTTCGCGATATACAGCTCATAGATACGAGAAAAGCTCATAGAGAAAATTTTTGGAGATTCCATACACCACTCCTCCTTTTTCACGATGCCTAATGTAGGAGATTAAGTTCCATGTGTCCAGAGGATGTATATATGATGCCTCCCATTCGTTATTTCTGAGGAGCTGCTCCCTGAATTTTCTGTTGTTTTTGTTTCTTACTCTTGGCAAAACTGAAGCCGGAAGAGATTACTATTGCCACTACGATGAGCAGTGATCCCCAGATGACATTTCTCATATAGTTCGAGAATCCCATGATATTAAATCCACTGGAGATCACACGCAGTATCAGGACGCTGAAAACAACTCCAATAATATTTCCCGTTCCTCCCACTGTACTGACGCCACCGAGGATTACCACTAGGATGGACTGTAGCTGGAAGGAATTCCCGTATCCTACTTTTATGGAATCGACTCTTGCCATCATCACTAAAGCAGCCAGACCTGACATCAAGCCTGTGGTGGCGTAGGTTTTCAAGAGAATCTTGGAGTTATCCAAACCAGAGTAACGAGCAGCCAGAGGATTTTCTCCCACAGCGTAAATACCTCGTCCCAGAGGGGTCTTTCTGAGCATAATAGCAAGACCGATAATTGCAAGAATGAAAATCACCATCGGGGTAGGAATACCAAGCATCGTACCACTTCCTAGAAAAATGAATTCATCGGGGAAACCCGTCAACGGAGACCCTTTGGTGATAACCAGTGCGATGCCTTCGTAGAGTTTCATTGTTCCTAAGGTAGCAAGGATCGGGGTGATCCTCACTTTTGCAACAAGAAAACCATTGAACAGGCCGCATAACATACCGACAGCCAAAGCAGTCAGGACGGTGACGGCGACGATGCCGATCATGGCAATCCCGGTGGGCATTGCTTCCTGCAGGGCTTGTCTGGTACTTTCGTCGGCCATAATACCCTGGAGAAGTGCATTCAAATCCATGGTCCCGCGGTGACTGAGCGTGAGCATAACGATTGCTGAAGTAATACCGGCAAGGTTGGCTGTCGTGATGATGGATAGGTCGATTCCTCCGCTGATCATCGCAACCATCATGCCGATGGCAAGTATTCCGAATTCGGGGATTTGAAAAGCAAGTTGCTGCAGGTTTGTCCCGCTGAAGAATCGTCGAGGCTGAAGTATGGCCATCAGAGCAAAGACAAAAATGAAGAGCGCAAAATATGCCAGAGACTGATTGAGCTCACTGTTGGTAGTCCGTATGTTGATTCTTCTGTGTTCAGTTTTCAATTATTTTCACCTCTGTTTTTCTCAATGACTTCTGCATTGCACTGATACCGATACTGAAAATGATGACGAACCCGATCACTACCGGTTCCCATTCAGAAGGGACTCCCATCAGGATCAGGCTGTTGGTGATCATGTAGATCATCCAGACCCCCAGCAGTGTGCCGATCACGGTACCTGATCCACCGGAGAAACTCGTGCCTCCCAACACTACTGCAGCTATGACATTCAACATCATGTTCATCATATTGAATGGGTGTACGTGGCGGAACATGGCCACATACTCAATAGAAGCTAATCCAGCAGTGAAGCCGATGAAAGAATAGATGAACATCTGAATGAGCATGATATTGAATCCCGCCCGCTTTGCTGCTTCAATATTTCCCCCTATGGCATAGATACCGCGACCAAGCATGGTGAATCGCAGTATGAGCCACACCAGTAGTGCCATAACAAACAGGAGTACCGTGAGCGACGAAAGGCCGATCTCAGTACCTCCGGCTGTGGTGAAAGTAAACAGGCTCATCCGACTGAAATCGAAATAGTATCCGGGAACGCTGTACAGGTGCGGTATTCTCAGCACTGAAAGGAGCAATCCATGGAAGATGCTCGATGTTCCAAGCGTAACGATAAGTGTCGGTAATTTAAACCGGTAGACAAAGAAGCCGTTGATACAGCCCATCAAGGCCCCGATAAGCCCTGCAAGAAGGAATGCCGTTACGATATTCCCCTTGTCTATGGCCATGAGGAAGCGGACAGTAACCTGCATACTCACCGTTGCGATAGCAGTGAATGAAATATCGATACCACCGGAGATCATGACAATCATGACACCCAAGGCCATCATGCCGGTGATGGAGCTTGTCTTGAGAATATCGAACATATTCTCCGGTGTGAGAAATGCCGCATTGATCGAGTTCACTATGATGGCAAAGATGATCATGACGATGAAAAGCATGGGCTCATGTCTGAACAGGAATTTTGATGTAATCTGTCGTTTCTGCAATTCTGTACTCCTCATCATAGGTATTAACCCAGTTTTTCAAGTAATTCTGTTTCACGCACTTCCTGAGAGGTCATACTCTCAACGATCGCGCCTTCTCGCATGAGCAGGATTCGATGAGAATGCTGAATGACTTCAGGTGCCTCATCACTGACGAAAATGATGCCAAGACCTTGAGCGGCAAGGTCACGAATGATTCGATGGATTTCCTCTTTAGCCCCGACATCAACACCGATAGTAGGGCCATCCAATATCAGGATGCGCGGATTGCGGGCAAGCCATTTTGCAATGACCACGCGCTGCTGGTTGCCCCCTGAGAGCTGTTTCACCGGAAGATATACTGAAGGAGTTTTGATAGCCAGATTATCCACCCATGAGACACTTGTCTTCCTGATATTATCAGTGGAGAGCAATCCCATACGGCTCACCAGATTTTTGAATAGGGTAACGATCAGGTTCTCTTCAATTGAATGATTCATAAAGAGCCCCTGCGTGAGTCGATCCTCCGGGACATAGCAGATACCAGCTTCCAGTCCATCCTGAACATTACGGATTGTGGTAGGCTTGCCATCGATGAAAATTTCCCCTGAATCTGCAGGATTCAATCCGAACAATGCAGAGACGAGCTCAGTTCTTCCCGATCCCACCAGACCGGTGATTCCGATAATCTCTCCCGGGTACAAGCTGAAACTTACCTGTTTGAATTGAAACGCTTTTGAGAGATTCCTGACTTCCAGCAGTGGTTCTGCCGAGGAATATTCACGTTCATAACTTGATACAGCCAGAGTTCTTCCAGTCATCAGTTCAATAATTTTTTCGTGGGTGAGTTCCTGAATCTCATGAGTACCTAGGTTTTTACCATCTTTCAATATGGTAACCCGGTCAGCTATCTCGAAGATCTCGTTCAACTTGTGCCCGACGAAGAGTATGGATATTCCCTGTGATTTCAAGGTGCGGATAATGGTAAACAAATATTCAATATCCTTCTTTCCCAGGCTGGAAGTCGGTTCATCCATAATGATGAGACTTTCTCCGCAAGTAACAGCCCTGCTGATGGCAACGCACTGTTGCTTTGCAATAGGAATGTCGCCCACGAGTGCATCCAGCGGCAGATCAATACCAATAGTCTGTAGCGCCTTTTTTGCGATAACTTCCATCTGTCGATGGGTGCTGGTCTTTTTCCCCGACTCGAGAAGCTGATTCATGGCAATATTCTCAGCAACGGTCATGTTGGGAAATAGGGAAAGATCCTGATAAATTATCTGTATCCCCTGATGAATTGCATCGATCGGGGTGAGTTTAGTGTAGGATTTACCATTCACGGTAATGTTTGCCCCACGAGAGGGAGTGACCACACCGGCGATGATTTTAATCAGGGTGGATTTACCAGATCCATTTTCGCCGATAAGACAGTGAACTTCACCTTTTCGGATACTCAAATCCACGTTGTCCAATGCTTCAACCCCTGCGTACGATTTACTGATGTTACGTAATACGATGCAATAATCTTCGTCCACTGCCTGTATCCTTTATGAATATCCTGTCGTATACGAAGGGCCGGTGTTTTCGGTACTTGATGTATCTGATTTTCCACCGACCCTCTATTCTGTGTGCAATATCTACGGATTAGAATGAGAAATCTTTGTAATTATCCTTTGTGATATTCAAAATACCACTCTTATCTCCGTAAATAACCTTTCCATCAATGGTGATTTTGCCAAGCTTCGGCACATCCATTCCATCGGTGATTTCATTACCATCAAGTATCTGTTTGATTACGTAGACGGCTCCATAGCCGATATTCTGGGGATTCCAGATGGAGACAACCTTGATAGAACCATCTTCCAGACCGGCTCCCGCCATCGATCCGATTGAGGTACCGACTACCGCAATCTTATCCTGCAATCCCTTTTCGGCAACAGCAAGACCTGCCCCTGGAGGATCTGACGAAGAAGATCCGATAACACCCTTCAATTCATCACCATAGGTCTTGATTGCTTCCATGGTCTTCTCATAGGCAACTTCGGTTCTTTCATCTGATACCAGCCGGTCACGCAGGAGATACATGTCGGGATACTTCTCTTTCTGCCAGGCGATTTCAGCATCAACCCAAGCGTTGTGCGTTACGGCAGTAAGGTTTCCCACGAAGCAGATATAACCACCCTTGTAGTTCATTGCTTTGGCCAGATTGTCCATGTGGTTTCTTCCAAAGACTTCATTGTCAAATGCTTCAAAATCATACGTGATGTTTTTGGAAAGTATCGACTCGTGTGTGAATGTGAGAATTCCTGCATCGTTTGCTTTCTTGAATGCCGGTTCCAATGCACCTGGATCGTTCGGCACTACCAGAATAGCATCTACCCCTTTAGCAATCTGGTCTTCCACAAGAGCAACTTGCTGAGCAGCATCAGCCTCAGCCGGGTTCACCATCGTAACCCGTACGCCTCCCAGATCCTTTGCGGCATTTTCCATGCCGATGAATGTGTTGTCAAACATCGGGTGCTCAAGTTTACCAATGAGCACGATGTCATACATATCTTCACCGGCCCCCTCTTTAGCTCCGGCAGCGAAAACAACGGTGGGTATCACCAGAAGCAGCACTGCCAGCATGATCATTGTACGTTTCATACAAACCTCCTCTAATTGTGAACGCTGTTCATAAACTCCATGTAGAATTATACCGCAAAAATGAACGAAGTCAATGATAAATTCTTTCCATTGTTTTTCCCTTATCTGTAATAAATCTATAAATATAGGTAATATGATAAATGCTAGAAAAATAGTTCAATCTGTGATATAGTACCGGTGATAGGGCACTAAATCATATTGTTTTAAGAACAATGTTTTTATTTTATTGCCGTTTTCATGGATTTTGGCACGATGTTGCCGAAAAAAAATGAGCATAAGGATGGTCTTACATGGCAAATAGAGTGGAGGGGGTATTTAATCTACTGGAAATTTTCTGCAAGAATAATTATCCCTTAGGAATCACCACGCTCTCTAACATGTTACTTGAAGGAAAGAGTACCGTCTTTCAAAAAATCAAGGTGTTAGAAGAGCTTGAATATATCGAAAAGGATGAGCATACAGACAAGTATGTGCTGACTACGAAAATGCTTGAACTGGTGAATGTATCAATGAGCAGGTATTACCAGCGAACAAACATTCATAAATATCTGAAGAAGATCTCAGATACTACCGAAGAATGTACCTATTTCGGGTTGCGTAATCGAAAAAATCGTATCGTGTATGTGGATCGGTATGCAAGTGAAAATGCCATGGCAGTTTACACTAATATCGGCGATAGCCCGTTACCGCATTGCACCGCACACGGGAAGGCTCTGCTCGCCTATCTGAGTATTGATCAGATTGAAGAAGTGATCCAGGATGGGTTGGAAAAATTTACCGATAAGACATTAGTGACGAGGGAAGCCCTGCTCGAAGAAATGCGGAAGATTCGTGATCAGGGATATGCCTATGATGATGAAGAACGTATGGTAGGAGTTCGCTGTGTTGCTGCTCCTGTCTTTAATAGTCACAAGGAAGTGATTGGAGCCATTGGAATATCGGGGTTATTGCAGAATATGACCGATGAAGCGATGCATAAGCACGCGCTGTTTGTCAAAGAAGTCGCTGATCATATGAGTGTCGTATTGGGCAATGAGTTGATTTATTAGCAGCCTGATTCAGAGCACATAGGGAGGAATTGAATGAAACGAACGCTGGATGCCCAGAAACCGATTTTTGTGATCAACCCTAAGAATGAGATGCATGGGGATTCTCTGCGGGAAATCGCTCTGGTAGCGGATCAGGCAGCAAACGACAATGATGTGCAGGTGATCCTTACCTGTTCACCCTGCGATATCTATCAGATCAGCATCTCTGTGAAACATCTGTTCGTATTTGGGCAGCATATCGATCCCATTGCCACCGGACCCACCACCGGGAAGATTCTTCCCGAAGCCCTGCAATCAGCAGGAGCTGTGGGGACTATGATCAACCATCCTGAAAATCAGATGATCTTCGGTGATGTCCAGAAGACTATTCAGCGTGCACAGGATTGCAATCTTCTATCACTGGTATTTGCTCAAACAAAAGAGCAGGCTATCGCTGTCGCCTATATGGGTGGTGATATGGTAATGGTTGAGGAACCGCAGTATATCGCTACAAATACCATTCTTGACAGTAACTATATCGGGCAGGTTGCACAGGCGGTAACCAGAGTGAAGCCGGATATGCTGGTGCTTCAGGGAGCCGGCATCCGATCGAAGATGGATGTGCACCGGGTGATCTCCCAAGGGGTTCAGGGTACTGGATCCTCGAGTGGGATTTTCAAAGCTCAGGATCCGAAGCAGATGACAATTGAGATGATTGAAGGGGCTCGAACCGGATGGGATGCCCGAACGGTATAACAGGTATCATCATCTGGGATGGTGTTCGGATGATGAGATGCGCAAACCAGGATGAGTGAACTGGTAAAGAATATGAGGAGTCAGAATCATGGGACGGTATGTATTAGGCATTGATGCTGGAACAGAAAGTATCAGAAGTGGTATTTACAATGAGAAAGGAGAATGCATCAGCTTTGCAATCAGTGAAAATACCAATATCCATCGACACCCCGGGTGGGGTGAGCAGAACATCGGGCAGTGGAGCGATTCTATGCTCGAGTCGATTCAGCTTGCCTTCAAAGATAGTCCTGTAACTCCTGATCAGATCGAAGGTGTCGGTATCGATGGTACCAGCTGCACCGTTGTCTACCTCGATGAAACGGGGAAACCGTTACGTGATGCGATCATGTGGATGGATATCCGCGCTTCAAAAGAGGCTGATGATATCGCAAATTGTGGCGATGATGCTCTCAAGTATGTGGGACATGGAAAGGTTTCTGCCGAGTGGTTTCCCTGTAAAAACCTGTGGGTGAAGCGACATGAACGAGAGACGTACGATCAGGCACATACCATATTTGAGCACACAGATTGGATGGCTTACTGGCTGACAGGAGAGATAACAGCAAACATCAACACCGTTTCCATTCGCTGGTTCTACAATGAAAAGGAAGGGGGATTGCCTGTTTCTCTCTATGAAAAGATCGGGTTGGAGGATATCTTCGATAAAATCCCCAAGCGGGTGGTGAAAATTGGTGAAGTGGTCGGAGGAATCAGCACAGAAGTTGCTCAGAAAACCGGTCTGAGAGCAGGAATTCCGGTAGCTGGAGGCGGTGCTGATGCTTTCATAGCAGTGATTGGTGTCAATGCGCTGCAACCGGGAAAGCTGGCGCTGATCACAGGTTCCTCACAATTACATATCGGTATGACAAAAGCGGAATTGCATGCCCCCGGAATCTTTGGAACCTATCCCAGTGCTATTATTCCCGGAATGGAAGTGGTCGAGGCAGGGCAGATATCCACCGGTTCTATTATCAAGTGGTGGGTTACCAACTTCCTGAGTGCAGAATTGAAACAGGAGGCAAAGGATCGAGGACTGAGTATCTATGCGCTGCTTGATGAAAAGGCTGCCGAGGTACCTCCCGGTTCAGAGGGGTTAGTGGTATTGGAACATTGGCAGGGTAACCGCACTCCTTGGGTCGATGCAAACAGCAGGGGAGTGATTCGCGGCCTTACGCTCAAACATACTCCGGGTCATATCTTCAGAGCAATTATGGAAGGGGTAGTATACGGAACAGCGGTAATACTACAGCGTATGGCTGACGGTGGTGTATTTATTGACGAAATCATCGCCTGCGGTGGAGCGACTAAGAGTGATCTTTGGATGCAGATTACCGCTGATGTGGTTAATAAACGGATTGCGATACCAGAGGAACAGCAGGCAACCTCCCTCGGTAGTGCGATAGCTGCCACCGTTGCTGCGGGGATTTATCAGAATCTCAATGAAGCCGCTGATGCCATGGTGCGCATGAGAAAATACGTAGATCCGATTCCTGAAAACCACGAGATATACACTGAGTATGTACATCAGTATGAGGCAACCTATGAACATCTGAAAGATGATTCAAAGCGTCTCGTAGCGACCTTGGAATAGTCAGGAGAACCCCGAGTGCCCACTCTCTGTGGGCACTTTCACTATCAGTTTGATGGGAGTATTTCTACTTCCTCGGAGGTGTGCAGTTGTAGCGATAATACTCCATCTGCGCAGTAGCCTACCATTTTCATTGCGTAATATCCCCTTTCCAGTTGGATCGTATACGCCGCTGTTGCTGATCCATGCTGAATGGGGATGAGCCTGTTTCTATTCTGATCAACCAATACCAGACGGAATTGTTCTGTATCCACTTCGATGGAAACGTTGAGCGTGAGCGAGCTTTTCGTGTGTACCGAAAGCCGATAGATGGTATCGCACCCTGAAAACTGAGTGAATGTGCAAAGGGCTTCCTGTCCTGTGATTGTACTGTATCGCGTACGATAAAAATAGGAATCTCCTTCCTGCATGATGCGATCATGATCATTCAGCAGATCGGCAGAAAAACGATCATATGATGATTCAAGGAAACAGGAGCAGGAAGAAAAGGTACAACAAAATATGATGATACACAAGATTCGGGTGGGCATTTGGCAATCTCCTTGTGAGGGCTCTGATACCGGACACGATAGTTGATCGCTGTTGCTGAGTCACTCAGAAGAGTTTCGTAGTTTCTGTAAAATACGAATTTGTATTGCCTATCAGGAATGTCGATGATAGGCTTTTCTCCGATGGAGCATGTTATCCTGTTCATTTATATACTGATTTTCTCAACCGGTTTTGCCGCGATCGTCGGCCTAGGGGTGTTGTATACCCGACTGAATCGGTCAGTCATCACCCATTTTATGGCGGTCCAGATACTGTTTATAGCAAATCTCGGACTGGTGGCAGGCTATTATTATGCGATTCAGGTCCTGCATCTTGTCAGCAATGCACCGCATTTTGAGCAGCTGTTTGCTGTGCTGGCGACACTCTTGAGTATTGCTTTATATATAACGATGATGTACCTCATTGCCAGAATACCGATGAAGACGAAAGATCGTAGTATACGCATGATTTCCCTTTTCAGCTGTGCGATGATCATCGCTATGCAACTGTTACGGTTGATCGGATCGTGGGATGTGGTGCAATCAACTCCATGGACAATCGTATTGTATGTTGTTGTAGCTGTGGCGATGGGATCCTTCGGTTCGGTACTGCTACGAGCGATATCGGATCGCGACCATCGTGCGATGAAGACGCTCCTGAGGGGGATCGGTATCAGCTGCATCGCCTTCATTCCCCTGAGTATCATAGAATATATCTGGCAGAACCAGAGTGCTCCACTATCACTTGAATATCTGCTGTATCTCGGTATTAATGGGTCCATTCTTGCGGCATTAGTACAGGTGCTTGCAAAAAATCCGAAGACCTCCGGACCGTTTCAAGAATTATCGGATGAAGCTGCTTCACGTTTTTCTCTTACGAAACGGGAAAAGCAGATGGCTACGCTGATTGCCCAGGGAATGACTAATAAAGAGATTGCTTTTGCATTGCATATTTCAGAAGCAACCGTGCGAACCCATATTTATCATCTGTTTCAAAAAGTTGGAGCGCAAAGCAGAATAGAACTGCTCAAAATCCTCCATTCCTAGGTAACTACGACACTTTTCCGATAGCATATTACGCAATCTCAGACGTATGTTCGATAGGTATGAGCGACAGGAAACCCTACACTTCAATCAAAATTGATAGGTAAGGGGTAATTATGCATTACACAAAAGGTACAAAGGTTTTATCGATACTGCTCGCATTCGCAACCGTATTGAGTATTGCTTCGTGCAGACATACTACTACAGTCTACGATGAAACACAGACTGAACTGGAATTGGAAGTTGATGATATCAGGCGGGTAGCGATTAATGGAACCAAACAGGCAGTCTATCTTGCCGGCGTCGATAAAGATAATCCCATTCTCCTGTGGCTTGATGGCGGACCTGGAGGATCTGAACTGGGATGGGTACGGTCCTACCTCGGCCCTTTGCATGAGGATTTCACCATTGTCTGCTGGGATCAGCGAGGGGTTGCAGGTAGTTTTCGTGCTGCAGAGAACGGCTCAGCAGTATCAGATTATGTGCAGGACATCATTGCTCTTTCCGATTATCTTCGCAAACAGTTTGCCCAGGAGAAGATTTTTCTCCTTGGCCATTCCTGGGGCGGTTTTATCGGAGCTCTAGCTGCAGTTGAACGTCCGGATTTGTTTCACGCATTCATAGCTGCTTCTCCCCACGTGAATTCAACAGAAAATGACACAATCGGATACCATATGATACTCGAAGGAGCAAAACGACAGGGTGATGAGAGAACGGTGAAAAAACTCATGGAGATTGGACTTCCTCCTTATGAAAAATACAACAAAGACGGAGAACTGATCGGTGATGGAGATGCCTATTATGCGATACTCTCCCGTATCTATCACTACCGCCCCCATGCACCAAGTGATGGCGCTTTTCGTTCGGAGAAGTTGTTTTTAGCTCCCGAGCATTCGCTTGTAGATCGGATCAATCTTGTTCGAGGACTTATTCGTTCCGTGAAAACCATCTACCCAAAGATTCGGCATCGTAGTCTGGAACAGGAGGCTACCCATTTTCGTATTCCGGTATTTGTCATCAATGCCCGATATGATATGAGCTGTGTGGCCTCAATTACTGAACGATGGTACAACAACCTCAAAGCTCCTGATAAACAACTGCTGTATCTTGAGCAGTCCGGTCACAACGGCATCTATACGGAACCTGATGTATTTATGCATTTCATGCGTACCGAGGTGCTTCCTACCGCAAAAGGGATCACTCAACACGGTCTTGCGAGGTGAACACTACCGACCACATACCATCTGGTGACCATCTCTGTTCGTACAGAGTCTCATCGATGGAGTAAGCCCGTATATATATCGGGGTTTCGGGATCTTCAAGCAAAGCCGTTCTGATCTTTGCAGAAGATTCAGGCACAATAGCGGTCTGTTCTCCCAGTTCCAACACCATACTGTCAAGCATATCCGGCCCTTCGTCATTCTCGGCATACTGAGATTCGGTCATGAGGTAGAGAAACCAGAGCTCTTCACCCGTTTGATTATCGATGGAAAGCGGTGAGTAATCATACGTAGCTGCAGCCTGCGGTATTTCAATGAATGATTGAGCAGTGATGATCTGGAGAGTAGTATAATCATCCCACCTTTGATAATACATCCGGTCATCACTGTCGAGCCCAAGTAGATAAAGTGGTCGGGCCAAAGTAGGCTCAATCGATGGCAAATCGATATCAGGCGAGAGCTGTTCACCGCTGCCGAGGATAGTATCTCCCAAAAGATCACTATGAGATGCGCTAAGATCAGACCACGGTGTATCCTGCATAAGCGCATTAATCGTATCTTGTCCCACGAGGAACAGGTACCAGATTGTTATGTCACCTTGGTTACTGATTGTCACTGATGATGTGATATCAGGAAAATCTATCGATATCAGATGTTCATCAGTCAATACGATATCCCATGGATCGGATGAGGGATACCATTGCATGCGATACTGGTTCCCATAGCGGTCAATTGCCAAAATTAAAACACGTCCATAGGTATCAAACGGTAACTGTGATGCTATCCAGGGAACAGCTTCAGTGGAGATACTGACCGCTGTACCGGAGACGAATACATTACTGTTCAGCAGGTCGGTATTCGGTTCATCAGTGAGTTCTGATACATACAGATGTTCCAACGGTACACCTGTCCGATTGTGCACGATAATCTGACTCTCCCGGGGAGAAGTCAGGGGAGGTTCATAGGTATAATCAAGAGATTCAAAGGTAATGCGAATGTGCCAGGGGTCAGTTGCCGGTACCCAGGATTGTACGTACCGGTCACCTTCGAAGTCGATGGCGTTCAGGGTAAATACTGATTCGGGCTGCTCCTGTAACGCTGTCTGTAAGCTAGGATACTGACTGAGGTAAATTTTCCGGCTTTCCTGTTCGAAAAGTGTTTCGGTTGCCAAGAGATTCATCATGTTCCGGTCATGCTGGTACATCTGATTGGTAAAGATATCGACTGCCACCAACTCGTATCCTGTATCGTTACTGATAACAAAATACTCACCATTACGAGGTACTTCTTCATATTTGATGTATCGTTGGGGAAGAACCGGTTCAGCTAGGGAATCCACCGTTGCAGGTAATGTTTCAGTGTTCGGTTCGGCAACTTCAGGTGCTGTGAGGAGATTTTCAGCGGTATTGGTGGCACATGAGGTGGTGAATATCAGAATAAGTGTGATGATGGATATCACACTGAAAGCTGTCTTTCTCATACATACCTTCTTTACTCCAAAGAGGAGGTTGTTATGATCTATGTTTACTATTCTCCTCAGATGTGAAAAAAGCAAGAGCAGGACCGGAAATTTCGTCACAAAACGTTGCCGATCGGTTTGTCTCCGATTTTTATTGTCTGTTTTAAAATCCTGGATTACGATCATCTTGGGTGTTATGTATGTGATTGTGTTCCTGATCGGGGTAAGGACGATTTGCCTTCCAGGAGGATAATGATGTATTTGCCGAATTTCCGTCGAATTATGATGTACCTGCTCGTTGCCGGTACGCTCTGTTCCACTTCCAGCTGTCTCAGCCCGCTGGATTTTTCTTTCGAACAGTATATGGGTGCTTCTGTATCATCTTCTGAACAAGTTGTCGAGCAAGCGATCCTGAAGGAGATGGGATATGATGCATATGGATCGGGCAGTACCCATCTGCTCGCTCCTTCAGTTGCCGATTATCCATTTACTGCCGGACAGCTGCCGGTGTTTGATCCGATTCCTATAGAATTTGATGTTCCAACACTGCACGAGCAGGAGTTGCTGCAACAGGCACGCGATGAGGTAGTGCAGGACCGAAGCGTATCATCGGATCCCTTTCAGTTTGTTACTCGCAGTCTCACCCGTGATACCTTGCTTGCGTATGCCCGACAGAAATATGAGGAAGCGCTCTTGGTGATGGATAGTGAATCAGCAGGGGAACTGAATCGGCTTATCCCCTTTCAGCCTGATTTCTCTGGGGCCCATGGAGATAGTAAAAAAGCACGTGAGCTGGCACAACCGACAGCCCTGGCAGTATTGTATGGAGATGAGCAACCCTTTAAGGTCGCTCTCGCTGCAGCAGTGCTCACCCTGGATCCCGATGATCCTCTCACGGTTAATAATTTTGCCTCTGCAATAATCCCGACAAAAGATCCTGAGGCGGTTCTTGCTCAACAGGCTGCCGATATCTTTCGGTATGCGTATACCTTGAGTTTATATCAGGGGCAGGGAACTGCAGACAGTCTGATCATTCTGGTGAATCTTGGTAATGTGCTGCTTGATCTGCAACAGACAGAGCATGCAAAGTCCGCATTCATTCTTGCGCTGGATACTGATCCCTCATACTGGGATGCTGCTGTGGGCCTCGCTTCCTGCTACTGGGCGGAAGGAATGCGGTTGAAAGCTCGAGCGGTACTTGAGGATGCTCAGTTAGCCCGACCGGCACTGTTTGCGATGCAGGCAACCTGTGGGAAAGCCATTGAAGAACTTGGCGAAGTGATTGATATCCCGATTGATGCTCCTGAAGCGGTGCACGAGCAGGCTATCACCGCAGTTGCGGAGATTCCGATAGTTACCGCTGCTGATTTTATTTCATCAATGGATCAGAATACCCGAAATACCCTTCGTGGATTCGTTGAATATTTGAGCCCGATAGGAAG
The DNA here is from genome assembly GCA_964482325.1 of uncultured Spirochaetaceae bacterium. Classification (GTDB taxonomy): domain Bacteria; phylum Spirochaetota; class Spirochaetia; order Sphaerochaetales; family Sphaerochaetaceae; genus CAYZJV01. The sequence continues at coordinate 16,223 of CAYZXD010000040.1, forward strand.
TTACCAGACACCGAAGATTACTCAAGTGACTGCCTATGGATCGCTTCAGGCGATGAGACAGCCTCATGGATTTGCGGCTTTATCCGATTTTACTGAATCGGTAGCCTTGTTTGCTACCAAGACTGCCGCGTCTCAAGCGCAGCAGATCATGAATCAGACAGGTGATATGGGTTTGCAGGTTGATATCACGGGAATTGATTTAGCCGATCTTGAAGCCCATCCGGAACATTATGCCCAGTACGAGGGGGGTCAAGCAACCGTATCAGGTGTTGATAACGTATATGCTTATGCAGCCGATATGGAACAGCAAGCGAGACAAGCAGAATTGGATCTGGCAAACAACCGTACAGCATCAAGTCTGCAGCTTGCCACTGAGTTGGATCCTTCATTCGTCATTTTTCAGTTGAATCCAGCTGAGTATGTTGATCCGGCCAATGTACTCATTCAGCGGTATAATATGATGCTCTATCAAATCAAGTACAACACGTATGGGAAATATCTTTTCTCATTGTCGCACAAGGCGTTCACTACCGTTCAGGCTATCATTCAGCAGGCAGGGATGCGTCTTTCGGGATTGGAAGAGCTGTTCGGTGAATGCAATGATGAGTGCGAGGATGCCGTAAAACAGTGGAATCAGATTTGTTCTTCCTATTGGAATCAGGCGACGTCCTATGCATCTGTACAATATGTGAAGAAAATTGCACCACAGGCTGAAGCTTTTTATCATGATGTGTTTCGTCACGTGGCTTTGATTTCAGCCCCTGAGGTCCGTGATCGTAAGGATCGTGAGTTGCGTGCAACAATTGATCAGGCAGTTGCTATGGGTCTTGAAGCAGTCCTTATGGCGTATGGAGCTTTTGATTATTACCCGGTACAAGAGGCCTGCTGTCAGGATAGGACACGGATCGATGAAATCGAAGAAGTAGAGACACAACGTGTGGCTAAGAACAGGGGAGAGAAGAAGCGATTCGACTCGGGAGATATTCCCCCGTCATCACCACTGTTTAAAAAACTTGATAGCTATGGTACTGATCTCGATATTCCGTTTGTTCCGATTTCCGGAAGAATCTCAGCAGCCCGGGAAGATCTGAAGATCAAGTTTGACATGCCGATCGGTGGGGGACCTGCACTGGACTACCGCTATACGAAAAACAAGTTTACCGGACAGAGTATGCATGATGGATCAGTATCCTACAAATTTTCAGGGAAATCTGGTGGAGCTACCCTTGAAGGGCGTCTATCACTGAGCGGAAAAATCGGCTTCAATGGGGATGGCTCGGTAAGTGATTATGGGTTTGGGGTATCAGGAGATGCAACAGCTTCATATAAAGGGGGATCTGTTACTGTCTCCGGTGGAACAACAATCGGTCCCGAGGGAATGTCCTTCACTGGGGATGCTTCAGGGTCCTTCACTGCACAACTTCCTGGTGCTGAGGCTGTCGAAGTCCAGGTTGCAGTACAACGGGATGGCTCACTTACCATAGATCCGCAGATAGCATTTGATCCTATCGGTGATCTTATCGGTGAAGCTGCCGAATCGGCAATGCAGGAATCAGATTCGCAGACGAGGGCTACAGATAAACACCAGGATAAGAAGGTTTTCTCAGGAAAATTTGTACTCTGATCAGTGTTTTCTCTTTGGATTATCGGGGAACCACCCTTTTTGTACTCGCGCCTCCTGTTCAAACAACTCACGGATACTCCACAACGATGAAAATCCGACTATACTTACGATTGCAGAAATCGTGAGGTTGTCAATGAACAGAGCGATACCAACGAGTATTATGCCGACTCCCAGGAATACCGGCCAAATCTTCTTGCCAAAGTAATACTCAGATTTGATGACGATCGGATGAAAGATCCCGATGATGATAAAAGCTGCAGCTCCGATAAGTAACCCGTGAAAACTCATAGTATGCTCCTCTCGTATTCAGTCTCACTCGTTTATTTTCCTCTCAACCGGATCGTTGAGAAGTGAAAGTTTCATCAGATAATCGTGTTGTACATCATTGCCTAAGGTGAAATGATGTTCTCCAAACTGCTTGAATCCTAGGCGTATATAGAATTGAATGGCTCGGGTGTTATGTTCCCAGACCCCGAGCCAGATCATATGGAGTTTATGCTCTCTTGCCAGATTGATGGCTTGCTGCATTAAAAGCGATCCAATATGCATGCGTTTATATGTTTTTAGCACGTAAATGCGCTGTACCTCGAGTGAATGAGGGTATTCTTGTTCTGTTTGTGCCAAGTCAAAATTGACTTTCATATATCCGGCAGGTTGCCCATGGTACAGAGCCAAATACCATTGCATATGCTCTGATGACAACTGTTGTGCTATGGTTGAAAGATTAAAGTGTTCATCGATATATGCTGCAATATCTTCTGGAGTGTTATCAGCAAGAAAAGTCTCAGTAAAGGTATCCATTGCTAATTGCCGTAGCCGATCAAGGTCGGCAAGACTCCCTCTTTGGATGATGATATCCTGCATGGGATCCTCCATTTGCTCTACCATAACAGTGGTTGCCGCCTCTGTCCATGTTCAGTGGGTAATTATCTCATGTTGCTATTGATCTTATCGTTACGAAAATAAAGATGGTATGACAATGCAAAAAGTTCAGATCAGTATGTGAAACTCTCTGATCCTATGATTACAGAGGTATTCATAAAATCACGGTTTCAATGCAGTGATCGGGACCACACAAACGCCATCGCTTCTGCGATAAGCTGCGTTTGTAAGGCCGCAAACTACACAAAGAGTGGTAGCTGGATGTTTGAATTTTTTATTAATATCCAACAGCTTAGCTGCAGCCTCGTCAATCTGATGTGCCCCCAGTTTAATCTCAAAAGCAGACCAGTTGCCATCGGGAAGTTCCACTATCGCATCAATCTCATCATTACTGTAGTCTTGGTAATGAAGGAGGTTCGCGCCGAAAGACTGAGCATAGATTCTAAGATCCCGTTCACATAAAGCTTCAAATAAAAAACCGAACGTACGAAGATCGCCAATCAGTCGATCTTCATTGGTGATACCCAAAAGAGAACAAGCAAAAGAGGGATCGACAAAATGACGTTTTTCCGACTGTTTTATACGCAGCGAGGATCGTAATGCAGTTGCAAATGGTTTTTGGTTTTCGATTATGAAAAGACTTGCAAAGATATTGAGGTAGTCGGCGATAGTATCCTCGTCGATGGCTAACTGTTCAACTCCTTGTATGTCACTCTTGAGACGTGACCTCGTTGCCGTGGTACTTTCATTACGTGCAAGTGATCGAAGTAACAACCGCATTTTTGCTTTATCACGTATTTTGTCATCCACTTTTGCCACATCGTTGGCTACTATATTGTTCAAGTATTGGGCTGGGATCTTGACTGCATCATCGGTCGATAGTTGCAGATTGCCAGGCCATCCTCCCCTCAAAATATATGCTGCCAAATCTTGAAGATTAATCTCTCCTGTCAAACTGTTCTCTAGATGTCCGGCACACAACTTTTTCAGTGATACCATTCCAGAGGAATTGCCTGATTCGAATAATGACATAGGCATCATACGCAATCTTGCTATTCGGCCGGTGCCGCTATGAATTATCCCCTTATGAGAAGGGGTAGCGCTACCTGTAAGGATGAATCGTCCCTTTAAATTGTCCTGATCGACAGTGAACCTCACTGCATCCCAGAGTGACGGTACTTCTTGCCATTCATCGATCAGACGGGGATGCTTGCCATGGAGTGCCAAAGATGGATCTAACTGTGCAAGTTGCCGATTCTGAAAGTTTCCAGCAGGGTCTCCGACAAAGAACACACTTTGGGAATGCTTCTGCGCAGTCCAGGTTTTTCCACACCACTTGGGACCCTCAATGCAAACTGCTCCGAATGTCCGTAGGTATTGCTCGACTGCTTCGTCAATTATTCGTGGTCGATAGGTATTGATATCCAATGATGTCCTCCTGCATAAAGAGTATCTCATTCGGTTAGATTTGGCAACATTATTCGGTTAGATTTCCTTATTCTAATCGGTTATATTCTTACTTTTACGATAGCATTGTGTACCTGTCAAGAAAAATAGACACGAAAAGTATTTAATTGTATTTCTCGTTTTTAAAAGTAGCCATATCCATTTTTTTATCTTGTTTTATTTTTCCAAAAGTAGACACAGCATACATTTTTAACCAGTAAATCAGATCAAAAAGCTGACGAGAAAACCGTTAATGGTAATAAGTAATGTGCAAAAAGACACTTAGAAGATTAAGAGTAACCTATTTAGTCATATTTCCTTTACTGCTATCCAGATTTCCCCAGAGGCGTAGTTTGACTGCTCTTGAGACATCCTGGTAAATGAGAAGGTAGGAGCTTTAACCAACTCGTAATGAGATGATGGTAACCACTGGGCATAGATATTCGCCATAGTTGTCTGCAGAGAATCAGGAAATAGACCGTCAAATGGAAATACTACCCACGTGTGTGATGCAACAGGAACCTTTTCCAA
>CAYZXD010000041.1:0-18609 GCA_964482325.1 uncultured Spirochaetaceae bacterium
CTTTGACCACGGCTCTACTCTCTAATCCTATATCCTGAAAATAGATGAAATAGACGAAAAAAATTATTGACAGCGATTACATGCGTGATATACTTAATAAACCTTATTAAGTATATAAGAGGGGGGTTGTCATTGAAACAGGTATCGACACCAGAGACCTGGGGTGATAAAAACAAAAAACTCATAGTCGAATTGTTAAAGAGCGAAGGGGCTCTCTCAAGGGCTGAGATCTCGCGACGCACGAGCATGAGCTTTCCTGCAGTCTCATCTAATGTGCAATTCTTATTGGATCATGGATATATCAAAGAGTCCGGTACCGGCAACAACACCTTGGGTAGGAAGGCAATGCTACTCTCGTTCAATGCAGAGAAGGGCATTGTTATCGGACTTGACCTTGGTAGGTCGAGTACGAGTCTGATACTCAGCAATCTCTTGGGGGAGGCGCTGTACAAGGTCTCTAAAGATGTGGATATCCACCATGGACGGTTGAACATCATCGATCATCTGGACAATCTGATTGCGAATGCCCTGGTGAAAAATGATATTTCAAAAAAGGATCTGCTGTGCATCGGCATTGGAATTCCAGGAGTCATTGATAACGAGACCGGTAGCATCATGCTCGCTCCCTTTGCCGAGAACTGGTCGAATTATAACCTGGTAGAGGGGTTACAAGCACGATACTCCTGCCCGATCAGGTTTGAGAACAGTGTCAATCTTGGGGCCTTGGGAGAGAAGTGGAAAGGTGTGGGTGTACCGTACTCGAATATCTTCTGTATAAACTACAGCATTGGTATCGGTAGTGCCCTCATACTGAATAATGAGTTGTTCACAGGAAGCAATGGGATTGCCGGAGAGATAGGGTACAGCATCCCTACACCTTCACATATTAGGCAAACCTATGCTGAGGAGGGGGCTCTTGAGGAACTGATCTCGGGTAGAGCCCTCGATGAACGGGTAAAATCCATGCAGATCGGATGTAACTCGCTGAAGGAGTTGTTCGAATCGAATCACGGCGAGCACGATGCAATTAAGCAAGAGATCATCGAAGAGATCAAGAATCTGTTCTTTGTGATCTTGCTGGCATCAGTGTCCATTATCAATCCCGATGTTGTGATTCTCTCTGGAAGGATCGGAATCAATATCGGCAGATTGCTGCTTTCCGATTGGGAGAAGGCATTGGCAGCTCATGTCAAATACCCTCCTAAACTCGTGATATCAGAGAGTGGGAGTCTTGCGAATGTCTATGGAGCAGTGAGGTTTGCACTTGCACATGTAGAAGACGATCTATGTGCGAGTTGATGGACTGTGTGTACGGAGGTATGAAATGTACAAAGTCAGAGTTGGTTTTATTGTGTATGGAGTCCACAAAGATGGACTGTTGGATCCTGCGGGGACTCCATTCATCGACGATGAACTGATCGCGAAAAGCAAGCAGAGCCTGATAGATCAGGGATTGGAGTTGAAGGTACATGATACCATCGTTGCCACGAAGGCCGAAGCTGTAGAGGCATTCAACAGCATGAGGCATGACGACTCCATAGATGCACTTGTCCTGTTTTCTGGCACCTGGGTCTGGTCGAGCAATATGTTAGCCACTGTCCGAGAGTTTGCAAAAACAGGGAAGGGCATTGTGATCTGGACACACCCAGGTTCCCAAGGGTGGAGACCGGTTGGTGGCTTTGTCCTCCATGCAGCGTTGAAGGAGATTGGGATCAAGCATCGATTCGTCTATGGGGCGGCTGACGATCCCGAAGAACTCATGAAGATCGTTCGATATTGCCAGGCCTCTTCATTGGCGAATAGGCTGAATCTTTCGACCATTTGCTCTTTCGGTGGAAGAGGAATGGGTCAGAATTGTGGTGTAGCGGATCCTTCTCAATGGACAAGCAAGTTCGGTGTCGATATCGACTCTCGAGACACCCTTGAGCTGCTCGAGGCGGCAAAATCGATACCAGACGATGAAGTGGAAGAATTACGACTTTCGTTGACGAAGTGGTTCGATGAACTGCCTCCAAAGAATGATGTCACAGCACGATCGCTTCGCCTATATCTTGGTATGAAGCGGCTGAGAGAGCGTATCGGATTCGATTTCTACACAGTCCAGTCATTTCCCGGGATCGGCGATCTCTACTCGGCAACGTGCTTCATGCAGAGCATGATGCTTGAGGAGGGACAGGCGACATCGACCCTCTCAGACTTCAATACGCTTCTTACCGTGATTCTCCTTAATTGGCTCAGTACTGAAAGAATCTATTATGGAGATTTTCAGCATGTGGACAAGAAGAGTAAGGAGATCAAGATCATCGGTGATGGGACGATTCCTCCATCTTTGGCAGGAACGTATAACCAGGGGAAAGCATCGTTCGGAGAACATGGTATTCCAACAGAAGGCTCTGCTGGAGGGCTTTCGGTGAACCTCGTTGCGAAAGAGGGTCCTGGGGTCGTAGCCATGTTTGGTAGAGAGCAAGGAGAGTTTCAGTTGGTCGTTGCCAAATGTAAAGTCTTTGAGCCACCGAAGGATCAGGTCCAGAAACGGCGTGATGAATGTGGAATACCGTTCTGGCCGCATGCATTCGTAACTCTAGATGGTGATATGGATCGACTGCTGGAGTCATGGACGAGTGAATACGCTTGTCTTGGGTATGGAGAAGGTATCGCTGAGGTACTGAGAGATTTCTGTGAGATTATGGACATCAAGTTCATTGAGGCATAAACAGGCCAGATAAGTTGCCTGTTAAGACAATAGGAGGTCGTATGAAAAAGTTAACCGTATTACTGGTTATCGTGATGGTGTTTTCCATGGTGGGGACGCTGTTCGCAGGAGGAGCGAAAGAAGCAGCAGACTCAAAAGGTAGAATTGGATTATCCATGCCTACGCAGTCTACTGAACGTTGGGTACGAGAAGGTCAGATGATGCGTGAGAAGTTTGTCGACCTAGGGTACACAGTCGACCTACAGTATGCTGAGGACAACGTCTCTACCCAGTTGTCTCAGATCGAGAATATGCTCATGAGAGGGCTCGATGCGATTGTGATCACCTCGATCGATGGATACGCTCTGACCGATGTCATTAAGCGAGCCAAAGAGCAGGGGACATTTGTGATCGCCTACGATAGATTGCTGATGAACACACCCGATGTCGATTATTATGCAACGTTCGATAGTATCGCAATTGGGCAGCTCATGGGTGGCTACATTGTCGACTATCTTGGACTCGAAGAGGGCAAAGGTCCGTTCAATCTCGAGTTGTTCGCCGGAAGTCTCGATGATAACAACACACCGCTCTATTTCGATGGAGCCATGATGGAACTGCAACCCTACTTGGATAATGGACAACTCGTAGTACGCAGTGGTCAGACCGAGCTCGATCAGGTCGCCACACCGAACTGGGATGGGCAGCTTGCTCAGGCAAGAATGGACAACCTGATCTCGGGTTACTACTCCACTGGTGAGATTGTTGATGCAGTACTTTCACCTTATGATGGTCTTTCGATCGGTATCCTTTCAGCGCTCAAGGCGATAGGATATGGCCAGTCAGCCGATCTCCCGTTCCCGGTGATCACCGGACAGGATTGTGAGATTCCTTCTGTAAAATCGATCATCGCCGGTGAGCAGAAGCAGTCTGTTTTCGTCGATACGAGAGTTCTCAGTGAAGTAGCAGTGAATCTGGTTCTCGAAGTTCTGGAAAAAGGGTACGCCGATGTGAATAAACCAGACGCGTACGACAACGGAGCAAAGATGGTCTCAGCTCAGTCTGCTAGCGCGCAGTATGTCGATATTCACAATTATCGTGAAGTCCTGATCGACTCCGGGTATTATACCGAAGCAGATTTGTTCGACTAATTTCGTAACCGTCCCGATCGTTTCGGTCGGGACGGTCTATGTGAAAAGGACTCAACGTGAATAACACTATCTTAGAAATGAGGAATATCATCAAAGACTTTCCGGGTGTTCGAGCTTTGGACAGAGTAGGTTTCTCTGTCAAGAACAACCATATTCATGCGCTTGTCGGGGAGAATGGAGCAGGAAAGTCAACGCTCATGGGAGTACTGAGCGGTGTCTATCCCTATGGCTCCTATGATGGTGAAATCCTGTTCAACGATGTATTGTGCAAGTTTCACTCCATTCGGGACAGTGAACGGAAAGGAATTGCCATAATCCATCAGGAATTGGCACTATCACAGAACCTCTCCATCGCAGAAAATATTTTCCTCGGAAATGAGATTGTATCGAATCAATTGATAGACTGGGCCGAGACTCACCGAAGGGCACGGGAAGTGCTTGAGCAGGTCGGTCTGGATGTTGATACGACGACCCTGGTGAAGAATATCGGAGTCGGAAAGCAACAACTCGTGGAGATCGCTAAAGCGATAGTCAAGAAAGTCAAACTGCTTATCCTGGACGAGCCTACTGCCGCACTCAATGATGAAGAGGCTAATCTGCTGCTTGAGCTCCTGTTGAAGTTCAAAAGCGAGGGACTCACCTCAATCATTATCTCCCACAAGCTCCATGAAATCATGAAAGTTGCCGATGAGATCACTATCCTTCGAGATGGCCAGACGATCGAGACACTCGACAAGGCTGTCGACGAGATCACTGAAGATCGGATCATCGTGGGAATGGTAGGAAGGAGTCTTAAGAACAGATTTCCGTCACGCGAACCAAAAATCGGAGAGAATCTATTCGAAGTGTCCGATTGGAATGTCTTCGATCCGGGAAACCAGGAGCGGAAAGTCATCAAGGATGTCTCCTTCAATGTTCACTCGGGTGAGATCGTCGGAATAGCGGGTTTGATGGGTGCTGGAAGGACAGAACTGGCGAAAAGTATCTTTGGAAGAGCTTATGGAACCAAAATAAGTGGAACGATTCGTAAGAACGGTAAGAATCTCACTATCCACTCGATCAAAGATGCAATCAAGAACGGAATCATCTATTTGACCGAGGACAGGAAGGAAGAGGGATTGATTCTTATGCATGATATACGGTTCAACCTCACGCTGGGAAATCTGTCTCGCATAAGTAATGGCATGATGGTCGACGAAGATGCTGAGGTTGTCGAGTGTGAGAAGCTCAGGGAGCTTTTCAAGATCAAGATTTCCAGTCTTCACCAGAAAGTGAGGACCCTTTCGGGAGGGAATCAGCAGAAGGTGGTGTTCAGTAAATGGATATTCGCCGGGCCAGAGATTCTTCTCCTCGATGAACCGACACGTGGTATCGATGTTGGTGCGAAATATGAGATTTATACAACCATCAACAAGTTGGCGGATGAAGGTAGATATATTGTGATGATTTCTTCTGAGATGGAGGAGCTGATTGGACTCTGTGACCGGATCTACGTCATGAAAGAGGGATGCATGGTAGGTGAGTTCAGCCGGGCTGAAGTGAGTCAGGAAAAAATCATGAAATCGATTCTGAAAAATAGTTGAAAGTAGGTATGCGAATATGGAAATGAGAAAATTATTACGAGGGAACATTCGAGAATATGCAATGGCTTTTGCCTTGTTGCTGATAGTTCTCTTCTTCCAGGTACTTACAGGTGGAATTCTCCTGAGGCCGCTGAATGTGACGAATATCATCCTGCAAAACAGTTATGTCCTTATTCTTGCTATGGGGATGTTACTGTGTATCATCTCGGGAGGGAATATCGACCTCTCAGTTGGTTCAATCGTCGCTTTTATTGGTGCAGTATCGGCAACCTTTATAATCAGAGGTGGAATGAATGTCTGGGTCTCTATCGTTCTGTTGCTTGGAGTCGGAATTCTGATCGGCATGTGGCAAGGGTTCTGGATAGCCTATATGGAGATCCCCTCATTCATCGTTACACTTGCTGGTATGCTCGTTTTCCGTGGATTGACATTGGTCATTCTGAAGGGAAGAACCATTGGGCCGTTTCCTTCGTCATTCCAGTCTCTCAGCTCGGGGTTCATCCCGGATATCCTCGGTGGGTCAGGAGGCAAGCATCTACTGACTATTGTAGCTGGAATTGTTGCATCATTGGTCTTTGTTCTGCTTGAAATCTTGAAGAACAATCGGAAACGGAAGTTGCAGTATCCGGTCCCCTCCAAGCTGGCAACCTTGATCAAGCTCGTCTTTGGGGTAGCGATTATCAACGCTTTCACTGTGACGGTAGCCTCCTATCGAGGGATCTCTCTCATCATGATCATCCTCATCGTTCTGATTGCTATCTACACCGTCATTACGAACAGAACCACCTTTGGCCGTCATATATATGCAATGGGTGGAAATGCGAAGGCAGCAACGCTCTCTGGTATTAATACCAAGCGGGTACTCTTCATCGTCTATGCGAATATGGGTCTATTGGCTGCCTTTGCCGGAATCGTCATTGCTGGAAGGTTGAATGCAGCCACACCGAAGGCGGGGCAGAGCTTCGAACTCGATGCTATAGCCTCCTGTTTTATCGGTGGTGCATCGACTACCGGCGGTGTGGGTACTATATTCGGTACGATCATCGGCGCTCTCATCATGGGTGTGCTCAATAATGGTATGTCGATCATGGGTGTGAGCGTAGACTGGCAACAGACCATAAAGGGCATGGTGCTGCTGTTTGCAGTGGCGTTTGACTTCTATACGAAACGTAGAGCAGGAAGATGATGACTGAACCAAAGGTGAACATCGTAGTAGTACCAGAACACGATTTCAATCCTGCACTCGATGCGAAAGTGAGGGAGCAGCTTTGTCAGGCCTTTCCTCACAGTGCGTGGTATTTTCAGGACTCTCGTGGTTGGAAAGGGGCCATGCCCACATGGAGTGTGGTCGCTTTCGATGAGGGGGACGAGCCGATTGCCCATATAGGCATAGTCGAGCGGGTCATTACCATTGAGAGTGCCAGTTACTCGATATTCGGTATTCAGAATGTGTATGTGACAGCTGCATGGCGTGGAAAAGGAATTGCATCTCGAATGGTTCACGCTATCGCGGTGGAGGCAGAAAAAAGGAGTTTGGATTTCGGTCTACTGTTCTGCCGCCCCCATGTGGAGGCTCTCTATGTGAACGCCGGATGGGAGAGCGTGGGCAAACCATGCATCTATGTGCTGGAATCGGAAAATCACCATGAGGTCCCCCGACCGTTCATACACGACTCTCTTTTCTTCAAGAGTATCAAGGTTTCGTCTTTGCCTCCTGGATGTATCCATTTCAATGGCCCCGACTGGTAAGATGCTCTGCAAACGCTACGTGCTACGAGGTGATTGAGCTTTGTATTCAGTAACAACACGATCTCACAGCTGCTGTAACCGTTGGATGAATCGGTTGAGAGCTTCGGGTTGTTCAGCATGTACTTCCTGCTCTCCCTTCAACATTTTCTTCAGTATTGCATGCATGATTCCTTTGAACTGGGAAAGTACGAGTCTACCGCCGAACCACTCCTTCATTTCAGCCTTCTCGAGCAGTGCAGAGGGGAACCCCTTCTGGAAGTTCTGCTCTATCGTATCGGGATCGGTACCACAGAGGAACAGACCGAGGTGGGATACAGCGAGCAACTCCTGCTCATGTTTTGTACAGAAGGTGCGCACGGCACGTGTGGTCGATCCTGCGTAGATGGCCGAACCTATGATGACCAAGTCAAATTCGGAGATCTTTCTCCCCTGAAGCCCCTTCTTCGCCTCGACAACCTCTGTTTCCATCCCGATTTCTGCTTTAATTCTATCCACACACTCCTTCACGTACCCATATTTGGAGCTGTAGATGATGAGGGTTTTCATGATTTTTCCTCCATGATTATCGGATGTCTAAAACCACCTGTAATCATAGCACCTCTTGGGTCTCGAAACCAAGGAGAAGTCTGTACAGTTTGTCATAGATTTGTACTATTTGCGGGGCCTGATTCTGTCGTTTGACAAAAGTGTGGTTTAGTCTATGGTAATATTCTGCGCCTCAGAGAGTTCGATTCCAGCATGCTGACCAGTCTGGTCGAACCACACCCCCTTCTCAGTATCAGCGAGTGTGAGCTGGATCTTACCAGTGACACTCTCTGTTATCATCCGTTCCATAGCGCCTTGTCGAGGAGCTACGAGTCTGGCAGTGTCGCCTAGCTCTGCTTTGAATCGGATACGGGTGTTCCCACTACGAATGCTCACGATCGCCTGACTCTCGTTGCTTTCGATCTGCTCGATCTTCGCTCCAGTATGCGTGGCGAAAGTGATCAAGCGATCTTCGATTGCCACGAAGCTGAGAAAACCGGTGAACGTTCTTCTGAGAAAAGGAATTCTCGCCACAGAGAGCATGCATGAGACGTCGTGGGAAGGGAAACGGTTGCTCTGTAGCCATATCCATGCACTGGGAAAAGAACGTCCCCAATCCTTCTCGATATACCCCTCTGCTCCGTCAAGATTCAATTGATGTTCGTTGAGCTGCAGTGTTCCGGTGAGGTCATGGTGGGTGGATACCACTCCGTGGAAACACTCCATCCAGGGGACATAGGCGTACCAGCCCATGATTCCGGGTCGTACGAGTGAGACGGGAAACGGATGACTGTGGTGATGCAAAGTCGTCCCCTCCAGATGCAGATCTTTCTGGTCGATTGCGAGGGTGATGCTGTGCAGAGAGAAGCTGTTCGGTCCGATCGAGACATGGAACGAGTCTTGTGCGCTATGGAAGGCTTCATAGGGGTATCTGACATACCAACTCCGCTCTTTGGTGATGACTTGAATGAACGCATGCCAGTTCTCATCTGTTCTTGCTATGCCCGGAATGGCTGCAAGGACTGGGACCTGCGAATCGGCAGTGGACATCTTGAAGTACCACCCCTCGAAATAGGGCTGATCTTTGGACGAGCCCTGAAACCACGAAGGGTGCAATTTCGTTCGTATTCCCACAGCCTGCTCCTTTGCTGAATCTCATATCAGCACACTCCTGATCCTATTTCATTGGATAGTAGCACGAATGAAAGGCCTCTGGAGAAAAATTGTTTTTCCTTTCAGTTGCACCTGTAGTATGATCAATCATCGAATGCTTTTCACCACACGTCAGTCATTTTTTCAATGCATGAGTGGCTTGGTGTTGGTCCCTGTCATGATTGATAGGTGGGTTCGAAAAGGTGGCTGTCTTGGGTTCCAAACGTGGCCTGAAGCGTACCTTTCTGATCCTCTGCATTTCTTATATGTGCCTAGTAGCGCTACCGGCAGAGTCGCGCTGGAGGTTCCTTCCCAAAAAGTCGCTGTTTCCTAGCACCACGTTTCAGTTCGGCAGAATCCTTGGCCAAGTCGATACGAAGAGAAGAGCACGTATCGGTATGGAGGTGTTTCACGGCAGAGCTCAGATTGCCGTTTTCAACTATACCGAGGACCTGGAGCCTACAGCTTGGGATCAACTACCAATCGAGCAATATGTTGCTGTTAGTATCTGGTACGATTTCTAGAAGAAGTGAGCTCCCTGCCTTGAATGGGTGTGTATCCGAGTGTAGCATGACGACTTCTGTGTGTGGACACATCCGTGGTAGACTACTGAGGAGGAGTCCGTCATGAGAAATTTTGAGTTGGAAGTGTATCTTTCACAATGGGAGTTCCGTGCACAGTACCATATGACTGCATCGGATATCGAGAGCATGACCGTTGGGCAGTTGTTGGACCTCGTTTCGGAAGATCGAAAAGGAGATATTGAGCGGCTCTGGCTTGGGTATACTGAGACATATGGATCCCCTGAGCTACTCGATGAGATTGCACGAACCTACGATACCATGGAGGCTGCCGATATCCTCTGTTTTGCTGGAGCGGAAGAGGGGCTCTATGCTGCAATGAAAGTCCTGCTGAGCCGAGACGACCATGCAATCGTGGTTGTTCCCAATTATCAGGCTTCGGAAACCATACCGATGGAAATCTGTGATGTTACCGGAGTAGCTCTTCGACCGGAGGATGACTGGCAACTGGATATCGACCAGGTCAGACAGGCGCTCAGGCCGAATACTACCTTGATCTCCATCAACTTCCCCCATAATCCCACTGGAGCGATATTGGAGAAAGATTGTCTCTATGCGCTCGTCGATCTCTGTAGAGAGAGAGATATCTACCTGTTCAGCGATGAGGTGTATCGGCTCATCGAGCGGGATGTCGCGTTGCGGCTTCCCCAGGTTGCCGATATCTATGAGCGGGGAATTTCGTTGAATGTCATGTCAAAGGCCTACGGACTCCCAGGTCTGCGTATCGGTTGGATCGCTTCCCAGGATCGCGGCCTGCTCCAACGGTTGGAACGGTATAAGCACTATCTGTCCATCTGCAATTCGGCTCCGAGCGAGTTTCTCGCTACAATCGCTTTGCAAGTAAAAGATCAGATACTCGAAAGAAATAGAACTCTGGTCAACCATAATGCCCAGCTGCTCGAAGCATTCTTTACAGAATTTCCTGAACTTTTTTCCTGGAAACGTCCAGACGGTGGATGTGTCGGGTATCCACAGTATCATGGGAAAGAGGGAGCAGACGCGTTTTGCGAGGATCTGCTGCGGAAAAGCGGAGTCTTGTTACTACCTCCGAAGGTCTACTATTCACCACTTGCGACGACTTTGCAGGATAGATTCAGGATAGGATTCGGTCGAAAGAATATGGAAGAGGGGTTGCAGGCATTTCGTACGTATCTTATCGGTAGATGATCATCTGAATTCCGTTTGGACTCTTGCACTCATGTACACGTGATCGGCCTTTCCATGGTACGATGTGGCAAAAAGAAAAATTCCGGAAAGCGGAGGTTTGTAATGGAATTTGTAGGATTGTTGGCACCAGTTGCATTCATATTTGCACTATCTGCGATTGCTCAGGTGGGTTCATTGAAGAAAAAGATGGAAGTACTGCAAAAGGAAATGGAATCGTTGAAAGGCACCGTTCAAAAACCTGAAGGAGCGGAGTAGCGGGGGCGTCCACTCTCCGCTCTCCCGCTCTCTGCCTGTAGGTTTTCAAGATAAGTTTGGGCGATTTTCTTCACCAAAAGGTATATCGGCAATTCTCTAGCATAGTCCCGTCACGTGTAAGCAGTTTTCCTTTTCGATAGTTCGCATGGGAAGCAATCATACGGTCGAATGGATCACTGGTCCAAGTAATGAAACAGGCTGTTTCAGCTATGGGAAGTAGTGAGAGAGGATCGGGCTCCAATCCGATTGCATGTTCAAGATAATGGAGAATCACCTTTGGTTCGATGTTGATTCTTCCTATCTCATGCAGCAGATGTAGCTCCATCATTACCATGGGAGAGTAGTTCAGCACCTCTTCTTCCAACGCCTGTATTCCTCTATCGCTGAATCTACTGAGTTCTTTTGTGTACAACCAGATCACGACATGGGTATCGAGGAATATCATCGGAGTTCGGGTTCTTCGGTCCAGAGGTTGGCCCAATGCACTCCGGCGAGGTCATCCGAATCTCCGATCACACAAGCCTGTGGTTCGAGTCTGTCGAGTTTGCCAACCGGTTGTTCCGGAACAATCTTCAGCCGTTTCCCATTCCTTTCAACGATCGCTGGAATTCCTGTTTCCAGTACTGAGTCGAGAACAGAATAGATTGATTTCCTCAAAAATGTTGGTGAATGGATCATGTACTCCTCCCACCCGTACCCTAACATGATGACGTGCGTCTGTACCGTTCGCCAGTGGCGAGTGTTTCGATCAGAGGAAAGGGAGTGCTTGCTGCCTAGGATCAGATCAGAAGTACCGGTAAAATCCCTCATGTGTGACTGTCCAGGTTCCATCACGGGGAAAGCCTGATGTCGGTTGCTCTTCTTCCTCCCATCCTGCGCACATCATGCCCACAGCGAGGAGTAGGGCTCCGTTACCGGGCAGATAGAGCGGAAGGGCATCATGACCTATCTGTGCGTTGTGGCCATTCATCCGATAGGTATTCTTAGGTGAATCGAGAAGTAGCATATCAACGGTATCTTCGGAACGTCCGAGGCGTGCGCAGGTCATGGCGAGAGCAGGGAAATCCCACCCCCAAAGACTCTCCCTGTTCCAAGATTCTAAAACAGCATCGATGGAACGACTCATCACTGTCCTATCGATGGAAGGCCCTGGTATGAGTGCATAAGGAAGCACCACAGCTGGGTGGTCGGTTGCGTAGTGTCCATAGGTGTCGTTGCAGTATTCATGAGCTCGGTATCGCCGAGATTCCGCATCCAGCGGAGGCGGGCTCAGTGAGGTAAGTACCTCGATCCATTTGGTCGGAATGTTTTCTTTCAGACGCTCTCTCCATTTTACCGCGATCTGGAGGGCCCATCTCCAATATTCGATTTCAAATATCGGATTGAGAGTGTCTCTCGGATCATGATTCTCCTGAACGGGAATCAGTGGTGGACCGAGTACGTAGCGCTTTTTCCCTTTGTCCCACTGGAGATAGTCGACCATGAAAGTCACTGTCTCTTCCACTAGCTCCCGATACCGTTGCAACACTCGTGTATCATGATCGATACGATAGAGTGACTCGGCGAACAGCAACAGGTGCGGTTGTTGCCAGCATAACAGTGTGCCGATAGTGGAGGGAGAATCTTTTCCCGAGGGATCGGTCATCTTTGGCCATCGGGCTCCACGATATCCTTGCGACCTAGCTCGCTCTCTCGCTCCGGAACGTATCGTCTCATACCATGTGAGACTTCGCTCTAGAAGTGCAGGCCTTCCCCAGAACACCGCATGCAGGGCATGCCAGGGGTGCATTTCCAGATGAAACTTCCCATACCAGCTGTTGCAGGTAAGTCCCGTCTCAGCTGGAGGAAGGGATCCGAGTGACTGGATAGCCAGCAGGTACTGGGAGAGCACCACTCGGCGCTCAAGTTCTAGCGCCCTTTCGTCACGGCTTCCTTCGAACGAGACGGCAGCCCCTGTGTGCCAGAACTCTTTCCAGTGGGCGGAACTTGCTGCTTGTGTTGCTTCGAAGGAGGGAAGCTGTTCCACAACACTGCTCTTCGTGAAGCAAATGGTAAGCTCCAGTGATTCGTTAGAGGTAGTGAAGTTCCATGCATGGGGTCCCTGATGGTCACACTGGATACGATTATCCGAAAAGCACTCCAAGATACATGTATAATCGATATCATCCATGGTCCGTTTGATGACGAATCGGGAATCGCCATCAGGTACAAGGTGTGAGTCGTGAAGCTCTTCATTATCCCAGTCAGCTCCGCTCATCTCGTGCGAGCCATAGGGAAACTGCATAGAGAGCCCCAATGTTCCCTCACGTAGGAGAGGGGAGTGTATCCTGATGGACAAGGCCTCCATGTCAGGATGCACTGCAGTGAGTACTTCAACACTCTTTGTCCGATATGTGAAATTGCTGGTCAACAATCCTGTATACAGATCCAGCGATTGTTCCATATGAGTGATCTGGGTAAGCATGTCGGTGTCTCGGGGAAGTGTCGAGGAGCCATCTCTTTTGAGCGATGCGAATCCAAGTCCAATATTTCCCAGATGAAACCGGTGGGGATTCACCCGTAATCTGTGGTAGAGCGCTTCTTGATTGGTAGGATCACTCATATACCCCACAGTCCTTCCATCGGAACAGGAGAAGGTTTCCAAACGGAGTTCGTCAGCACTCGATGGAGCATCGGCATACGAATGGAAGCCCCATGTACTCATGGTACAGCGGGGTATCGAAGTTCTTTTTGTGTCCGTACATGTTTGTAATCCGGTGAAATCTGCGGTGAAGACGAAATTGCCATTCCCAAGCGAGAGTGGAGACTCGGAGTCCCACGTATATGGGTGGGGGTTGTGCCTTCGTACGAGTGATCGACGGTCTATCATGAAGTCTCTTCTCCAGTAGTTCTTTTCGTAAGCCAATGTTCGTGTTCGACCACATCGATCAGAGTAAGACGTTCATGGGGTGTTGAGTTCGGTGTGTGGTACACAACCTTCAGTTTACCAGACATATCCTCAAACACCATCCCATGTCCACCGTCCGAAGCGATCAAAGGAGCTTCGTTCTGTATCCAGGGGCCCGCTAACCGGCCACTTATGGAGTGGGCTTGTCCCATCGCGTACCCCTTCTTTGTGGTACTCGACCACAACATGACCAGTGTTCCGTCACCCATTCTATGGAGAAATGGTCCATCGGTAACGCGTGCATCGAGCAGTCGGCTCCCATCCCGGCGTTCCCGGACATCGGGCCAAGAGGCTTCACTTGCATGGAAGAGCACGATGGGAGGTGAGATCGCTTCAGTCAGATCATCTGCAAGCTTCATGGCACACACCGTTCCGTCATTCACCTGCACCCACTCATGACAGAATACGATCCAGGGTGTATCGTCTTGGTCAACAAACAAGGTTCCGTCGAGGCATTCCCACTCAGGAGGAGTCACTGCTTGATTCACTACTGGCTCATATGGTCCGAGTATCGATGAAGCGGTGAGAATCTGAGTACCTCTTCTCCGCTCTGCAGAGGTAAATGTTGCGAACATATAATACATTCCATGGTAATAGTGCACTTCGGGAGCCCAAAAGTCGTGGGTTCCCCAGAAGTCTGGAGAGGGAGAGAATACCGTGTGCGGTCCCTCGAAATGGATGAGATCTTCGCTTATATAGGCCTCGAAACCCTCTCCCCTCTCATTCCATGGATTCAGATCGGTGGTGCCGAAAAGGTAGTAGCACTGCTTTGAAGGCATTGGAAACACGAAGGGGTCTCGTATCTGAAGGTGCTCTCTGAGGATCATGAAAATCTCCCATATTAGTGTATCATGTCGGGGAACAGAGAAATAGAGAGGCAGTCCCCTCTGATGGAGACTGCCTTTGCAATGACTGTTATTTCTCAATCATTCTCTGGAGTAGTGCCGCAATCTCTTCTCCACCCTGTTTGGGGGTATTCTGTCCGAATGCCACCCGCTGGTAGATCAAGAAGAGGGTGCTGTTGAATTCGGTGTCGTTCGGTACATGATCAGTTTCCGCTGAAGAGTGGGGTCCCGAGACACTCATGTAGTCGAGGACCTTTTGGTCTGCTTCGGAACTAGCTCCTGCAGCGCGGGCCGTTGACGAAGCGGATGCACCACGATTGTTGCCCAAAATTTTTGCCGCGTCGGGATCATTGACTAGGAAGTTGATGAACTTGATGGTCTCTTCGGGATTCTTTGAATCCTTGTTCACTGTATAGAACTGACTCGGAGCCTGCCAGAGAGCTTTGGTTTCTGCAGCTCCTGGAAATTCGATCAGATCCAGTTCATCGGTGGTAGCCGCTTGGTAGCCACCTAGCTGGTTGGTGTACAAGTATCCAATGGCTACCCTTCCTGCGATGATCGCAGCGCTGTCGGCGTTGTTCTCAGAGTAGCCGGCCGCAATGTCCGCGGGGGGGATAAGACCATTGTCACGATAATCCTTGAACAGTTCGAGATACTTCTGAGCATCGGCAGCTGTTACGCTCGTCGAGTTGGTTTGGGCATCGTACAGTGGTGTGCCATTATAGCGCGTCCAGTAACCGAAGGCGGTGGAATTGTTCGATGTTACCCCGATATCCTGCATAGGATAGACACCCCTCGGGAGTTTTTCCTTCAGCATCATGAGATATTCGCGGAATTCGGGATAGGTCATGGACTTGGGTGGAAGTGGTGCCCCCGAATTCTCTATGAGGGTTTTGTTGATGACGAGAGAGGGCATGGTGACACCTGTGGAGACTCCTTTCAATTCACCATTGATGGTACCGGAAGCCACTGCACTCGGGTCGATCACATCGACATCAAGAATGGTTCCGGCGTAGGCATCGAGAGGAAGCAACACATCCGCGTAATCGTAGATATTCCCTCCCATCTGGATGATGTCCGGACCATTTCCACCAGCGAGTTGCGTATCGACCTTCACGAAGTGGTCTCCTGCTCCTCCTGACACTTCAGGGTTGATCTGGACACCGGGATTCCTGGATTCATAGAGGTCGATTGCCTCTTGGCTGATCGTCACTCGTTCTCCACTTCCCCAATATGCCCAGCGGATCACTGTACCTCCGGCATCGGCAGCACGTTCAGTCGCACCGGTAGCGAAGAGCATCGTGGATCCGACTAGCATCACGAGCATGATAACGAAAAACTTTTTCATAGTTTCCTCCTTTTGTATCGTAAGGGATCCTTATCCCTTGATTCCTGTAGTGGCTATCCCCTTCACGAAATACTTTTGGAGAGAGAAGAAGAGGATGAAGGCCGGCATCAAGGAGAGTACCGACATCGCGAACATCGGACCCCATGATGAGATGCCTGATGCGTCAAGGAACAAGCGGAGCCCCATGGGGACCGTATATTTGTCCGGAGAAGTGAGGTAGAGCAGTTGGTTGAAGAAGTCGTCCCAGGTCCATAGGAAGGTGAAGAGCACGGTGGTGATCAGCGCCGGAAGGGTGAGTGGCATGATGATTCTTGAATAGATGGTGAATTTGTTGCATCCATCGATATATGCCGAATCATCGAGGTCTTTGGGTAGACCACGTATGAATTGGATGAGAAGGAAAATGAAGAAGGCATCGGTGGCGAAAAACTTGGGGACGATGATGGGAAGAAATGTATTGATCCATCCGAACGTCCTGAACATCACATACCGGGGAATGGTCGTCACATGCGCGGGAAGCATGAGTGTCATCATCATCAGTACAAACCAGATTCTCTTCCCGGAGAATTCAAGGCGGGCGAATGCGTATGCAGTGAGGGAACAGAACAGCACATTGGCGAAGGCACTGACAAAACAGATGGTGAAGCTATTTATGAAAAAAGTGCCAAAACCGACTATACCGATTCCTTTCCACCCCTGCACATAATTGCTCAAGGTGGCGGTCTCGGGAAAGATGCCCGCGGTGGTGAAGATCATGTTGCTCGGTTTGAAGGAGGCTCCAATCAACCAGAGAATGGGATAGAGCATCCCGATTCCCAGGGCGAGAATGAATACGTTGAGCAGTAATGAATTCAGGGCTTTCCTCTTCTTGTTCATCATCTACTCCCCACTTCCATACGTCACGAGTGATCCTGAGAATTTGAATGCAATTGCCGTCAGCGTAGCGATGATGATCAATAGCACCCATGCCATCGCTGCAGCATACCCCATCTCCGAGAAACCAAATCCTTTTATATACAGATACAGGGAATAGAACATCGTTGAATCGAGAGGTCCTCCGGATCCTCCTGAAATAATGAAAGCCTGGGTAAAGGACTGGAAAGCACTGACCATCTGCATGACGAAATTAAAAAAGATGATGGGAGAAAGCCCAGGAAGGGTTATCACTAAGAACTGTCTGATCTTTCCCGCACCATCCACGCTCGAAGCTTCGTAGTACTCTTGCGGAATCTGTTGGAGTCCCGCCAGGAATATGATCATGGGAGATCCAAACTGCCACACGGCGAGAATGATGAGCGTGCCTAGCGCATATTGGGGATTTGAGATCCATGCAGGAGGCTCAGCGACGGCAAAGACATTTGTGAGAATCAGATTCAACAGTCCGTCCCCAGCGAAGATCCTTCTCCATAGGACTGCGATCGCCACCGATCCCCCGAGAAGTGTGGGGATATAGTAGATTGCGCGATAGAATGGGATAAAGGTAAGTTTCTTGTTCATCAGCATGGCGACCGCGAGGGCGAACACCAGTTTCAATGGTACCGATATGAAGACGAATTTGAATGTGACGACCATTGAGTTGAGAAACCGTTCATCGCCTCGATAGGTGTCGTTCCCTCCGAACATGACTATGAAGTTCTTCAAACCGACCCACTCGGGTGCGGAGCGAAGATTGAAATCGGTAAATGAGAGGAACAGGGAATACAACATGGGATAGAGGGTCAGGCCGAGGAATCCTATGAGCCATGGAGCGAGGAATGCATAGGATGTGAGGTTCTGGCGCATCTTTTTCTTCATTCGTTCGCGTCTCCCCATGAAATGGTCCGGTCGTCTAGGCAAGCTGCAATCCGATTCTGTTGTTGTCATATTTGAATCGGTATGTCCGAAATTCTCTGAAAAACTTGATCTTAGGTTACTATGGAAGTTATGGGAACGGTATACAGAAACAATCCAAAAATTTATCATTTTCGCTCATATGGTTATCTGTCCTTTGATATGCAACATATTCAGTTAAGCTCAGATTTATCATTTTGCATCTTTATTTTTCGCTTTCCAAGGGCTATAGTAAACCAAAAGTTGAAGAATCAGTCTCTATAGAGAGAGTTGGGGAGTATTCAATGTCGCTCATCTATTGCAGCTATGGAATGCGGAACTACCGTGCCAAACCGATCCCGCTCAACAAAAGGGGAAGTTGGGAATTCCAGTTTACGATATCAGGACGGAATGTCTTGAAGAAATTGGATACGGAGACAAAAACATGGTCCGACTCACACAATTTCTTTATCTCATCTCCCGACTCGATCCATGGTTGGACAAGCGAAGAGCGTGCCGACTCCAAGATTGCCGTCTTTCACTTCGTGGAGGTCCCAGAGGGCTTGTCGGATCTATTCAAGGGCAGGATGACGATCTCGACCCATCTCGACGATGATGATCTTACTATGGTGTACGACTTGGCTAAAAAGATGTCTCCTCTGGTTCGAGCTCCTTCCTATACTAGCATCCTTGAATTCGATATCTGCTGTCGAAGGCTCAGTATCCTATTTCTCGATCATACGGAGGATTCCATCAATAGGCATCCGAAGAATCATAATGACCATATCGTAAGTGCTTCCGTGGC
>CAYZXD010000042.1:0-18532 GCA_964482325.1 uncultured Spirochaetaceae bacterium
AGGCATCAGCAAAGGCTTTATCACTCGGGTGGTCGTAAATGGTGATACGACAGACGGTTCCAAGCATAAGTTCCGACTGTGACTGTGGCTGCACCGCAGCATCCTGTGACTCTTTGGCACAGGATGTTGTGAGTAAGACGAGGAAAATCATTCCGATAAAAAAGAACCGAATTGCATTAATGGTATGTTTCATGATACTACTATACAAGTGATATATCGCAAAAAGCGAAAAACAACAACCTGTCACTGCCGATCAGGATACTCCGGTGGCAAACATTACAGGCAACAACGTGGTTTTAGGACCAATCGATAAGGAGAGCGCACATGGATAAGAAAAGGATTGTGATTCTTGGTGGAGGGTACGCTGGAGTACATGCTGCTAAGAGACTGCACAAGGCTTTCAAAAAGATGAAAGATACCGTTGAGGTAACGCTGATTGATAAGCATCGGCATCATATCCTCATGACCGAACTGCACGAAGTGGCAGGTAATCGCGTCGAGGAGGATTCGGTAAAAATCTCATATGATCGTATCTTTGCCGGCAAAATGGTTACGGTGGTTCGGGATGAAATCACCCATATCGATTTTGAAAAGCAGCTACTTACCGGTAAAGGAGCTTCCTATCCTTACGATCAACTGATCATTGCAACAGGAGCAGAACCCACCGACTTTAACATTCCAGGAATCAAAGAGCATGCTTTTTTCCTCTGGAGCCTCAATGATGCACTACGTATCAAGCACCACGTAGAAGCCATCGTTCGTGCCGCTGCTTACGAGAAAGACGAGACAGTCCGTAAGGAAATGTTGACCTTCGCAGTCGCTGGAGGTGGTTTTACCGGTGTTGAGCTCGTGGGAGAACTGATTGAGTGGCTGCCGATCCTCTGCAAGGAACATGGAGTCGACTTTGACGAAGTGCAACTTCTGAATGTTGAAGCGCTTGGGAATATTCTCAACATGCTCCCTGACAAACCACGGAATAAAGCAATTGCTTATATGAATAAGAAAGGCGTTGAAATTCGGACCAATAGTCTGATTGTCGGTGCCGATGATCACGGTTTTGACATCAAGGACGGCAAACGAATCAATACGCGCACTCTCATTTGGACCTGTGGTGTTCGCGGAACCACCTTCTGTCATAATCTCCCCTTGAAAGATGGAAAGGTACAGCGAAAAGCTGTTGATGCGTTCATGCGTTCCCCCGATCACGAAAATGTCTATCTGGCAGGTGATGGTATCTGGTTCATGGAGGACGGCAAACCGGTTCCCCAGATTGTTGAAGCTGCAGAACAGACTGCTGCCGTAGCAGCTGATGGTATTATTGCGAATGTCCGCAAAGAGATGGGACTTCCGGTGAAGAAAGAAGTTGAACCATTCAAATCAAACTTCCACGGTTTCATGGTCTCTATCGGCGGTAGATACGCAGTATCCCATACGGCAGGTATCTCTATGTCGGGTTTCTTTGCCATGGCAGTCAAGCATATGGTAAACATGTATTACCAGTTCGGCGTATGTGGTGTGAACGGGGTATGGAACTATTTCAAACACGAAATTCTTACCATCAAGAATCGCCGATCACTTATCGGTGGTATGGCATCATATCGGGTACCCTCCTACTGGATTGTGTTCCTCCGCATGTACTTGGGCGTCATGTGGCTCATTGAAGGTATCGGCAAAATCACCAAAGGGTGGCTTACCGATACCACCGGAAGCAAAGTGTACTGGGGTCCAGCCCCCGGAGCAGAAGGTGATGCCGTTTCGGCAGCCAGTGGAGCCGTTGCAGCAGCAGCTGAACCGGTAGCTGAAGCTGTCGGGGGCGTCTCAGTAGCATCAGCATCCTATGTTGCTCCTGCAGCTGAGGCAGTAAGTTCAGCCTCTACCTGGGCAGAACCTGCAGCAGAAGCCGTAGCAGGAGCCTCTGCTGCCGCAAGCACAGGCGCTGCAGAACAGTTCGCACCTCCATTGCTCAGTGAGCCTCTCGGGATTTATACCTGGATCAACGAAACGTTTGTTGCCATTGCTCCCTACTTCTTCCAGGTGGTGATCGTCCTTGCTGAGGTAGGTATCGGTCTTGCGTTCATCGGAGGATTGTTTACCTTCCCTGCGGCCATTGTATCGATCGGTCTGTCGATCATGTTCCTCATCGGAGCTCTGGCAGGAAAGGAAATTCTTTGGTACCTTGCGGTTTCCATTGTCATGCTCGGCGGTGCCGGACGTGCATTCGGACTCGATTACTGGGTCATGCCCTGGCTGAAGCGAATCTGGAATAAGATCCCCATTGCGAAAAAAATCTATTTCTTTATGGATGAACCGGAATTCACCCGCAAGCAGATGGAGCGTCGTTTGCAGAATCAGAAGGATGCATCCGTATAATCATGAAGGAATTCTGGAAAGAAGAACCGACCGTATTACATGAACTTGAACAGGTCGGTTCGTTATTGCAACAAACTGTTGAACGTTCACATCCCTTTGTTCGCGATCTTCTTGCCGCTCAGCTTCAATCGAGCGGCAAGATGTTGCGCCCTGCCCTTGCACTCATCGGATCGCGATTGGGAAAGGCAGAAAAACGTGAGGATGCACTCCGTATCGCCAGTGTTCTTGAGATGATCCATATCGCCTCGTTGGTACATGATGATATCATCGATGAAGCAAAAACACGGAGAGGGGTTCCCACAATTTATGCACAGCGTGGAGCTAAGCAAGCGGTCCTTGCCGGAGATTACCTGCTCTCAAAGGCAATGGCTCTGGTAAGCGGCAAAGAGGGCGATCTTGAACCTGCTGCCGTATCCAATGCATTCAGCAGACTCTGCCAGAGCGAATTGGAACAGGATGCGGGACTGGGGAATTTCCTCATACCCGTCGCAACCTACCTCAGAAGAATCGGTGGTAAAACAGCCTCACTATTTGCTCTAAGCGCCTATGCCGGTGCGGCTGTCACCGAGGCTCCTCGCCGGACACAGCAACTGATGCATCGCATCGGATATGCCATGGGTATGGCCTTTCAGATTCAGGATGATATTCTGGATTATGAAGGAAACAGCAGGGAACTCGGAAAAGATCCGGGAAGAGATCTGCTCTGTGGAGTACCGACCTTGCCGCTGCTGACTGCTTTAGCATATGAACGGCAACTCCCTGAGAATGAACAGATCTTAGTAAAACTTGTCAGTCAGAAAAAGCTTACAAAGCGGGAAGCTGCCCGCGGTATGGAACGAACCATAGCACTTGGTGGTGTCGAGAAAGCAAAAGCAGCCTCGCAACGGTATATCGATCGGGCCTACCGGGACCTTGCCGATTTAGGCAATCCTGAAGTATCTTCACTGCTACACGGGGTCTTTGAAAAGCTGATCAACCGAAGAACCTGACGAGCAGGGGTATAAAACATGTCCATAGAACAAGAAGTACTGGAACGTGAGTATGAATTGATGCTCACGCACCTTGAAATCCGTTCCGAAGGGAAACATTTTTCCCTTGAAGATATTGAACAAGAATTCGCTCACCTTTTAGTGTATCAGGGACAGGACTGGGTAGGCCGAGGTGAGATCAAGAATGCTGAAATCCAGGGGCATGTTTACGCCTATCAGGTGTTTCTGAAACGGTATAAGGATGCTCACCCTGAATTACTTTCAACTGCTCAACATTAGAAATCAAAGTTATCGGGATCGGGACCAAACCGGCGATCCTCATTGAGCGCATCAATTCTGGCCATCTCATCAGTGGAAAGAGAGAATCCGAACAGATCAGCGTTCTCGCGTATCCGGTATTCATGCACTGATTTAGGAATAACGACCACCCCATGCTGTATGTGCCAGCGAAGGACGATCTGTGCAGGCGTCCGATGGTGCTTCTCAGCAAGCTCAACAAGGGTCGGAAGCGAGAGGTTTCCCTTCATCAGTGGGCTCCATGCTTCAACAGTGATGTTGTTCAGTTGGCAGAAGGCTCTGAGCTTTTCCTGATTCAACAGCGGGTGCAGTTCAATTTGGTTGACAGACGGAACCACATCCGAATTATCCAGCAGCTCTCTCAGATGATTAATATGGAAATTACTCACTCCAATCGCCCGAACTTTTCCCGCATGATATAATTCAGTGAGAGCTCTCCACGTATCGAGGAATTTGCCGGCAACCGGCCAATGGATCAGATAGAGATCAAGATAGTCAGTCTGAAGTCTATTCAGTGATGCTTCGTACGCTTTGAACGTGGAAGCATATCCTTGATCGGCATTCCATATCTTTGATGTGAGAAAGACTTCGCTTCTGGGGATTCCACTCTCTTTAAGCGCCTTCCCGACTCCCTGCTCATTGCCATACACTGCCGCAGTATCAATGCTCCGATATCCAAGGTTCAACGCCGAGGTAACTGCAGATGCAACCGGAGATCCATCCCCTACCTTAAATACACCCAACCCAAGACCGGGCATGGAAACTCCATTATTCAACATAATCGTGTCTGCAATGTGCTGTATCATGATTATACCTCTCCTCGGTAAAAATATACTGGAAAGTGATGCATACGGCTACCTTCCCTAAATTTTAATAAATGATGATATGATGATATACACATATTATCGATAAATAAACATCTATTAATTCTTTGATATATATGTTATGTTTCCCTATATACCACTTACCCATGTAGGAGTTTATCATGAAAAAACGAATTATCCTGTTGATGTTGCTCGTACTGCTTACGATGACCTTAGTGTTCACCGGATGCGGTAAAAAAGCAGAAGAACCGGCAGCTCCCGCTGCACAGGCTGCTCCGGCACAGCCAGCCGCGGCACCTCAGCCAGCAGAACCGGCAAAGCCGGCTATTAATAAAGAAGCTGTGTTGCTTGCAGCGGCAAAAGATTATTTTGCTCAAGTCGCGACCAGCAACAACCTTATTTCAGCAAAAGATCTTTCTATGATGCTTGAAGATAATCCTGGCGCCACCATGGTGATCGATATCCGTTCTGCTGAAGATTTTGCAGCAGGTCATATTGCTGGTGCTTATCACAGTGCCATGGCTGATCTCGGCGGTGTGATGGAAAAAATCCCCACCAACCGACAGGTTGTTGTTACCTGTTATTCAGGTCAGACTGCAGGTCAGACAATTGCAGCTTTGCGTTTAGCAGGATTTTCCAATGTGAAATCTCTTACGAGTGGTATGAACGGCTGGAAGGCTGCTGAGCTCACTGCTGATGAAACCGGTGATCGGCCTCTGGCAGATCGTTCCAATGCATCTTCACCGAAAACCGAAGAGGATGAGGTTCGCTGGGAGGCAGCAAAAGCCTATTTCACATCAGTTGCTAACGATGGTACCAAGCTGATTGCTCCGCAAGACCTCTATGATGCGTTGCAGACTAATCCCAAAGCTTTCACCGTCGTTGATATTCGCAGCAAAGATGATTTTGATGCGGGACATATTGAATTCTCCACCCATTCTGCCTGGGCACAGTTCGGCGATATGATTGAAACCCTTCCGAAGAACGGCCGAATCGTAATTGCCTGTTATTCAGGACAAACTGCTGGACAGACTGTCGGTGTACTGCGTACACTTGGATACGATGCCTACTCATTGCGCGGTGGCATGAACAACGGATGGAAGCCTGCCGAACTGCCTCTGGTGCAGTAACAGACTTACCTTTCTAATACCAGGCCGCCAGTTCTCTGGCGGCTTGATTGTCTGGAAGTTGATGGGGTCTGGTGGCTCCCGCGGTCTTCAAAACCGCTGGCTGTATAAACTGCAGTGGCAGGTTCGATTCCTGCCTCTTCCGTACTATGAAAACGACACAACGTCCTGCGATACCTCAGGTAGAAAAACTCATATCCTCAGATGAACTGACTTTGTGGATTTCGCGCATCAGTCGTCCACTGGTCATTGCAATCATCCGAAAGGAACTGGAAGCAATTCGCAAGACATGGCAGAAATCGGGAGAAATTCCTGGAGAATCTGACATGATCGACCGCATTGCAGCAGCTTGCGAACGGCAGTACCGCCAACGCCCGATTCGGGTAATCAACTGTTCGGGCGTACTGATTCACACCAACTTGGGACGGGCACCGCTGAATCGACAGGTCTGGGATGCAGTACAGGCGGCGAATACTCGTTACACAGCCCTTGAATATGCTCTTGAGGAGGGGAAAAGAGGACAACGCAATGCACTTTTTTCTCCTCTTTTTGCCGAACTGACCGGAGCGGAAGGTGCTGTGGTAGTTAATAACAACGCAGCTGCACTCTTTCTTATCCTTTCTACCTTTGCACAAGGTAAGGAAGTCATTGTCAGTCGAGGAGAGTTAGTGCAAATCGGCGGTGGTTTTAGAATTCCAGAGATTCTCGAACAATCAGGGGCGACGTTAGTGCCGGTGGGAACTACCAATATTACTACCTGTGCTGATTACCTTGCGGCGGTTACTGAACGGACCGCCCTGGTATTGAAGGTGCATCGGAGTAATTTCGCCATCCGGGGATTCACTGAAGAGCCATCCACAGCGGAACTTGCTTCAGCACTGCCGAAAAAGATCATGCTCGTTGTGGATCAAGGCTCGGGAGTCCTTAGCAGCTCAACTGTACCAGGAGAGACCAGTGTTACCGAACATATTCATGCAGGAGCATCGTTGGTTTCATTTTCCGGTGATAAAGTGCTCGGATCGGTCCAGGCGGGGTGTATCGTTGGGAAACGCGAATTGCTCACCCCCCTGGAAACACATCCGCTCTATCGGGTGCTCAGACCGGGAAAAACGGTGGCCACGCTACTTGAACAAACCTTGATTTGCCAACTCAACGGAGAGCTGAGCACACCACTTTGCATGGCAAAAAGAGATATAGCAGAACTGAGAGCCATGGGAGAGGCAATCATCACCGATCTCCCGGCGGACCGGGTTTCCCTCATTGAAGCACCAATGACCCTCGGTGGAGGCAGTGCCCCCGATGAGTATATCTTTGGTATAGCAATCAAACTGACTTTGCTGGATTCAGCCGAACAGATGGTAAAGCTCCTTCGCAACCGGGTTATTCCGATTATCGGCAAGGTTGAACATGACAGCGTCCTGTTACACTTGGGAGCAGTGGATGCAGAAGAAGCTGCTATTATTCGCACAGAACTGAAACACTTGTTCGGGGTCTAACAGAAGGGGAAGAGATTTTTTGAGTCTGAATCGGGAGAACTTGTGTACATCGTATGATAATCCCCGATTATTCATAGGGAATTTATGAAATAGTACTAATATTTCAGTTGTTATCGTCTTATCGATAATGCTATAATGATTGCACAGGCAGTTGAGATTGTTTTGGAGGAAGCGTATGGGAGAGAACAGGAAGAAAAGATCCGTAGTTCGCACGTTGTTGCTTGCGACGGCTGCTGGTCTGCTTGTCCTTGCAACGGGAGCTGGAGGTAAAGAGGTTCAGCCGGTACCCGCCGAAGAACCTCGGGTAATTACCGCCCGATTCACCGACCCGGTCGATCTGGAACCGCAGTACAGTGAAAAGTGTATTGCGTGTCATACCAAAACCAATCCGATCACCAAGCTCGCTTCTCCGCCGGTAGCCGGTGGCGAAGCAGGTGGCTGAGGCCCTGCTGCGCCGGAGTTTTCGGCGTTAGAAAAATATCAAGTCTCACTCGATTTTCTCGATACAGCTCATGGCGAACTCGGTTGTGTAACCTGCCATGGAGGAGATGGTTCAGAAGAGCATTTTGAATTTGCTCATGATGGCGTGAACCCATCCCCGTCTGCCGATACCAATGGTATCTGTGCAGAGTGTCACTACGAAGCTACCAGCACTTATGAAACTTCTCTTCACTATACGGTAAGAGGATTTCAAAATTCACTTATCGAATTCAGTGGAGATCCGAATGCTATCGACAATCCCCATGAAGGATTGGGAGAAGTCTTTAATCTCAATTGCATGAATTGTCATGCTACCTGTGGCGAATGTCATGTAAGCAGACCGAGTGGATATGCCGGTGGTCTGATCGATAAACATAAGTTCTTCGATTCTCCCCCTATGGACCAAACCTGTTTCGGTTGTCATGGAGCACGGAATGCCGGAGAATTTATGGGTACGGTAGGTTTTGCCCGCGATGTACACTATGAAATGGGGATGACCTGTGTTGATTGCCACGATGTAAACAACTTCCACGGGACCGGTGAAGCATATGATTCCATGTGGGATAAACCGGTATTGCCATCGTGTACTGATTGTCACCCGGAGGCAGCATCGGGAGAATCTGAAACTGCGATGCACAACATTCATGGAGATTCGCTTTCCTGTCAGGTCTGTCACGCTCAGGCGAACCAGAACTGTTTTGAATGTCATGCTGATATCTCTGATGATCGAACATCTTTAGCAAGTCACTCAGAAATGCGGGTATTATTTAGAATCGGATTGAATCCTGAACCGACTGAAGAGCGTCCCTATAAGTACGTTGCTCTTCGCCACATCCCGACAACTGAAGATACCTTCATTGAAGCGGGAGAGGACTTAATCCCGAATTATGACAAGATATCTAACTGGAAGTATTCCCCCACGCATAATATTCAACGTTCGACCTTCCAGAATGAAAGCTGTGATTCCTGTCATGGAAACGAACGTATCTTCCTCCATGAGGATGATCTTCGCGAAACTGACAGTAAGGCAAACTGGGAGCTGGTATCAGGACCGCCACCGGCAACCGGGTACTAGGCGTTATCCAGCTCAGATGAACATCGTGGGAGCCGGAGGATAGATTCTTCCGGCTTCTTTGTATATAAAGAGAGGCTATGAACAAACACCTATCAAAAGTCGTACGTACGATCGCTTCGTTGCAGGTAGCGATTATGCTCTTGATCCTCATTGCTTCATATGTCGTAATCGGTACCTTGATACCACAGCATAGTGCGCCAAATTGGTATCTTGAGGCATATCCGGCGATAGGTGAGACGATCGTTGTCCTGTCTCTTGATCATGCCTATTCCTCCCCTATCTTTATCGTCCTGGTTCTACTGTTTGCGATTAATCTCACAGCATGTACGATGCTTTCACTGCGGGGGCAGCTTAAACAGACAAAGCCCGATTATTTCCCCGGGTTTACGCATGAAGATCAGATAATCACCGATGTTCCCGAAGAGGATGCAATCGACTTCTGCACAAAGAAACACTTTGCCATCCACCAGGATCACGGGGAATCAGGATTCCGTGCCAGTAGATTCCGCTGGGGTGTACTCGGTGCTGCCATCACGCATCTTGGTATCCTGATTCTTTTTGTTGGCGGCGTGATCGGAAATATGATGGCAAGTGAAGATGTGGTTTCGATGCTTCCGGGAAACGAGGTTTCCTACCCAGAAGAGGGGTTTGTGATCCGCCTCGATGATTTTCATATGACCTTTGAGGAAGAAGGAGCCGTCAAACAGTACATCAGTGATGTCACGCTGATAGATGATGATGGAACGGAAACGCAGCACACGCTTTGGGTAAACAATCCGCTTTCCCACAAGGGAAAAACCTTCTACCAGGCGAGTTTCGGCTGGACAGGGAATCTTAAAATGACCGATACCGAAACGGAAGAGGTCGTGATTGAGGGCTTGCTTCGCAGTGGGCGGACCTACTTTCACCAACCGTCTCATCTTACCGTCTACCTCTACGATTACTACCCCGAAATGGCAATCGGACACGAACAGCAGCCGGTATCGCTGTCAAATCGGGAAGTGAATCCGTATTACGCCGTTGTGTTGTACCAGTTCGGTGAACCTATCGGCTCCTATATGATTGCCCCGGGAGATCCTATTATATTCGAAAATCTTTCGATCACCTTCACCCATTCGGTTGCTTATACCGGACTATTGGTAAGAAGTGATCCTTCGTACCCCGTGGTACTTATCGGTTTCATCATTATACTTATCGGTATGTTTGTCAGCTTCTATTGCTACCCCCGGTTTATCCGGTATCATGCGGGAACTGTCACGACCGCAAGTGGAAAAAATGGATGGGTGTTTCACCATGGGGTGAAGCAATTCCTGGCAAAACATGATCAGCAACAGAACAAGGAGTAGGTATGGACCTCTTTCAGGATTTTGAGAACATTACATTTACCATAACTTTTATCATCTACATTATTTCAGCAGTACTCTTTCTGATCCATGTTTCCGGTATCACCCGTCGTTTGGAAAAAGTGGCTATTATCACCACTCTCGTTGGTTTTCTGTTTCACACTGGAGCCATGATTGCACGAACTGTCGGAGCCGGACGGTTGCCGTTCAGCAATCAGTATGAGTTTGCCCTCAGTTTTGGATGGGGAATTGTGATCAGTTTTCTTATTCTCCATTGGATCTATCGCTTCTCCTCTATCGGAGCCTTTGTCATGCCACTGGCAATTCTGGTAATGGGGTATGCTTCACTGCAAAGCAGAGCTGTTCGTCCCCTGATGCCGGCTCTCCAAAGCCATTGGCTGACCTTTCATGTGGGAACGGCGATCCTTTCGTATGGAGCGTTCGCTCTTGCCTGCGGTATTGCCATTATCTACCTCATCGACTCAAGACGGAGTACAGAGAAACGAATCCTCAAGGATCCTGAGATCAGTGACATGCTCAGCTACCGGGTAATTGTGTTTGGTATTCTCATGCTTACCATTGTGATTATCAGCGGTGCTATCTGGGCGCAAAAGGCATGGTCACGCTACTGGGCATGGGATCCCAAAGAGACCTGGTCGCTGATTACCTGGCTCATCTATGCCGTGTATCTGCATCTCCGGCTCAGGCGCAACTGGAAAGGAAAAGCGGCGGCATGGTTTGCCGTTTTCGGATTCATTTCTGTTCTATTCACCTTTGTGGGGGTTAATATTCTGCTTCCCAGTATTCACAGCTACGCAACCTGACGGACAGCAACCAGTGATGTAAGCTGCTCGCCAATGAGTGCGAGCAGACTGATCACCAATGTTCCTGAGAGCACCAGAGCAGAATTCTGTAGCGTTAGCCCACTGATAATAATGGTGCCCAATCCATCTCCACCAATCACCGAAGCAATAGCTGCAGTACCAAGATTCAGAATATAACAGTGACGGATACCCGTCATGATTAATCCCAGAGCCTGAGGAAACTGCGCGATCCATAACTGCTGCCATCCGCTCATGCCCATCCCCTTCGCAGCATCAATCACTGCCGGGTCTACTGACTGAAATCCGACAATCGTATTGCCCAGTACCGGAAACAGTGAATAGAGCACCAGAGCTAAAAGTGCCGGTTTCCATCCGAATCCCAAGAACGGAAAAGCAAGAATGATCACCGCAGAAGGCGGGAACGTCTGTATGAAGGCATTCAGTTTAAGTACCAGAGGAAGAAACACCCGGCCTTTGCCACGAGTCGTGATGATCCCAAGGGCGATGCCGATAACAGATGCAATTACGGTAGCTCCTAATGTGAGCAGCACATGTGATATCGTCATCTCCTGCAGTGTCTTCCTGCTATGGGTATACTGCACAGCTGAGGGATAGAGAAAGGACAACAGTGCCTGCTGAGCCTGCTCACTTGAGATATAGAGCACCAGGAACGTGGTGAGTATCACCAGGATCATCACCGTTCGCACCAGAGATTTATGCGATGCTGATGCGTTGAATAGTCTCAAATCGTACCTCTCCCATCACACGGCCAAGATCATCCACTACCGTGATAGCAGGAAATCCCAGGTTCAGCATTGTAGCCATGCATTCTTTCAATGAAGCCCATTCACGTACGGTGTGTTGCTCTCCGATAATTTCCCGTCGTATCAGCTTCTCTGCCGTATACGTATACCCGGCAAGCGGTCTGCCCGTTTCATCAAGTTGCCAGTAGCACCGATTATCACAGGCAGTCAATGCTTGTGCTGCCCTATCATGTTCCCCGGTCAACGGTTCTTCGAGAAAATGATCTGCAGTAAAAAGGCTCAATCGCTTCAGAGCACGATCAGGTCCAAGAAACTGTTCGACGAAGGAATTTGCCGGTTGGGCAAGAATCTGTTCCGGGGTATCTGATTGCACGATAGCTCCATCTTTCATGATTACCAGATAATCAGCAAGGCGGATGGCTTCATCAATATCGTGGGTGACAAAAACTACCGTCTTCTTGAGCTGGCGCTGGATACGGATAAACTCATCCTGCAACTGCTCACGGGTCAACGGATCCACCGCTCCGAACGGCTCATCCATGAGCAATACAGGAGGGTCAGCTCCTAATGCTCGTGCAACTCCAACCCGCTGCGCCTCCCCTCCCGATAACTGACTGGGATATTTCTTACGATAGCTCTGTACATCAAGCCGTACCAGGCGGAGTAATTCAGTGACTCGTGCAGATTGTGTATCCCGAGTCCATCCGAGAAGACGGGGGACCAATGCAATATTTTCTTCCACGGTCATGTGGGGCATCAATCCCACTGATTGGATGGCGTACCCAATCTTTCTCCTGAGTGCCGTATCCTGCACCTGTTGAAGCGAAGAATCTTCATACAGCACCGCGCCGGAGGAGGGAATAACCAGCTTATTAATACAGCGCAGGGTTGTCGACTTGCCACAGCCGCTAGGACCAATAATCACCGTAACGCGTTGAGCAGGAATTTCCAGAGAGCAATCTACTAGAGCTTCGGTCGCTCCATACCGAACTGAAAGATGTTCAGTGCGAATAAATGTGTGGGTCTCTTTAATAGTTGGATGTGCTGCCATCACTGCTCCTCGTTTTCCTCTTTTGTGATGAGAAAGGCTCTCGGGGTGAGCATACGAATACTCATCAGAGCCACGGCATCAGCGAGCACGGTGAGGAGAATAATCAGGATCATTCCCAACAACACCATATCTGACGACGCCTGACCCAAACCTTCGAAAACAAGTACACCGAGACCTCCCCCGCCGATGAGTTTTGCCAGAGTAGCATTGCCAATCGTTTGGACTAAGGCAACTCGAATCCCATGGAGAACGGTTGGGGCTGCTAGGGGTATACGTGCAAGAATCCACAATTGGCGACGATTCATACCGATACCGCGCGCTGCCTGTATCACCTGCGGATCAATTTCGCTGAATGCGGTATAACTATAGCGTAATATTGGATATATCCCGTAAATACTCAGTGCGATTATCGCGGGAGTATTTCCGATACCTTGGATTCCTATGGCTCTCAGTTGGGGAAACGCTCGTGATAATGCGGCAAGAGGTGCAATCAGAAGACCAAAGAGCGCAATAGCGGGGATCGTCTGCAATATATTCAGGAGGGGAAACACGAAATTTCTCACCGAGGGAACCTGATAGGTAAGCAAGGCAACGGGTAATCCGATAAGAGTACTGATCCCGATACTGATCAGCGTAATGCGAAGATGATTTCCCACTTCACGGGTGAGACGGGTCCCGAAATTTCCCGCCTCCTGCACAATTCCCAATTGGCTGAAATTTCCCTGGATGCTGAAAAATATCACTACAATAACCGCTAATGCAATACTGACATAATCGTATCGAGTCCGTTTTGGTTTGACAAAAAGTACACTGCTCACACCCAGTATCCACAGATAAAAGCCTCCTGACGGACTATAACGGGCAAAAGGACCTGCTACAGAAACCAACTGAGGACCATGTACAGCCAACAGTAGGAGAGGAGCGATCAGACCACTGATGATTGACGCATGCCATATCCAGCGGCGTTTTCTCACAGACCAAAACACTATCAATAGGGGAAAGATTGCCAAAATGAAAGCAGAAAAGCCCAAGGCCGGTAAGCCTACGGACATCTCAGCGGAAATTCTCGTTTCACGTACACTCATAAAAGGAAGGAGCAGTGCAATAGCACAGCACACCCAGGAAATAAGAACTGATGCAGAGCTGACAGAAGACTTTACCTGTACACCGATAGCCATACCTCCTCTTCCCAGATAATTGACGATACCAGCTCAACACGGCACAATCAAGCAATTTTGCCTTGTCTTGGCGGTTTCGTCCCACTATAGTGTAACAACCACCGTCGCAGGAACAACATCGGGGTTGTCCCTGCATGAGAGAGAACGGGACTGCCCTGTTCGGGGAGGAAACTATGAGACGTACCACACGTATAGGTATCATCGTACTGTTACTGGGAGTTATGAGTATCGCCATGCTGGGAGCGACAGGCACATCCGAAAGTCAGAAGAAAGGACCGATCACGGTAGGATCAAAAATTGACACTGAAGGGGCTCTGCTTGGGTCTCTGATCGTGCAATTACTGGAAGATCATGGCTTTGATGTGATCGATTCTACCCAAACCGGATCAACTCCGATCGTTCGATCTGCGATCATCAACGGGGAAATAGACATCTATCCTGAATATACTGGAAATGCATTCTATTTCTTCCCTGGAGAATCTGAAGCTGATACGTGGAAAGATTTCACTAAAGGGTATGAAAAAGCTGCTGAGCTTGATCTTGCAGCTCACCATATCGTCTGGCTCAGTCCGGCTCCTGCAAATAATACGTGGGCTATTGCCGTCCGGAAAGATCTTTCAGATACAGCTGATCTGAAAACTCTGGAAGACCTTGCTGCATATATCAATTCAGGAAAAACCTTTAAACTTGCGGCAAGTGAGGAGTTTGTTTCGAGCGAAGCGGCACTTCCCAGCTTCGAGGCAAGCTACGGCTTTACCCTAAATGATGACCAACTGCTCATCTTTGCCGGAGGGAATACCACACTCACCGAACAGGCTGCCGCTACCGGTCAGCAGGGAGTAAATGCGGCAATGGCATATGGAACAGATGGACAGCTTGCTGCTCTTGGTCTTGTCGTGCTTGAAGATACTCGCAATGTTCAACCGGTCTATGCACCTGCACCGATCATCCGAAAGGAAGTCCTTGATCAGTATCCTGAAATCGTAGATATCCTGAAACCGGTTTTTTCCACCCTCGACCTTGAGACCTTACAGCAGCTGAACAGCCGGATCGCAGTCGAAGGTCAATCAGCATCTGCGGTTGCCTCAGAATATCTCAAACAATTCTAGATACTTCGCTCCCCTCTGGCACATATTGTCAATATTTGCGATAATTGAGGTATGTCAGACAGCATACAGACACTTCATATGGGTGAAAAGGTCAATTTTCATACCCATTCATGGTATTGCGGCCACGCAACGGGAGAATTGACCGAATACGTACAGGCAGCAAAAGGGTGCGGACTCACTTCCCTTGGATTCAGCGAGCATTGTCCGGTCCCGGACAACCGCTGGAAAGACTCCCGTATGTGGTTCAACCAGAAAGAGGCCTATATGCAGGAATGTAGAACCCTGCAGCAACAACATACCGATCTCGATATCATCTGTGGGTTTGAATGTGATCACGATCCCCGCTATGTTTCCTATTACACCGAAGAGCTCCTCGATACGGGGTTCGTCGATTACCTTATATTCGGCATCCATCATCTGAATAATCCCGATGGATCAACAACAGATTTACAGACACTGCCGACCTCAGTACCCCGTCTGCATGCCTATACCGATCAATATCTTGCCGGTCTCACCTCAGGTCATTACCTCTTTGCCGTTCATCCCGACCTTTTCGGATTCTTCTACCGCAGGTGGGATGAAGAGGCTATCAGCTGTTCCCGTGCTATTCTTTCCTGTGCTGAAAGTGAGGGAATCCCTCTGGAAATCAATGGATATGGATATCGAAAAGAAAAACGTGAAAGTGCCGAGGGGATGAGAAGACCCTATCCATTACCGCAATTCTGGGAACTCGCCACTCAGTACAATATCTCGATAATTGTGAACAGCGATGCACATCGCCCTGAGCATATGGATATTACAGGACTGGGGGTTGCAGAAATTGCCAACGAGTTGGGGTTGAAAAGAGCTCAGTGGCTTATTACCCGGGATGAGAATGGACAGAAAAAACCAAAATTGGCACCGTGATCACATACCTTCCCGTACAGTTTTAATAATATGGATCATTATAATTATCTCATCTTCTCCTGCATAATCATCATACCTTACTACTCTGCCCACTTCTGCAATTCGATGATATTCCCTTCAGGATCACGCACATACACTACAGAAATCCTCCCAGCCGATGCAATGTCGGCTTCTACGGCCTGCCCCACCGGTGAGCCACCGTGCTTAAGGACTTGCTGCATATACGCCTCTACATCGTCGACAGCAAAAGCAATGTGTGCAAATCCCACCTGATTGATTGCCGAAGGCATCTCCTGTACTGCTTCATCGTAGGTAAACAGTTCAAGGGAAGGCTCATCACCTTCATATCCAGGCAATGCAAGATGCACTCCTTGTATATGGGCCTGTGAAAGACCGGTAAGATCATCTAGCCAGGAGCCGCGAAGATCCCTTTCAGGTGGTTTTTCAGTACACCCGAATACTTCGATATAGAAATCGGCCAAGGCTCTCCAATCCTTACAGACAATATTCACATGGGTATATCGACAGGTCATAGCAGCTCTCCTTCAGATCCAGCCTCTTTGAGCCGGGTTTTTCCCTATTTCTTTGATCTGCATGATATGATGGTATCATACGATCTTCAACCATCTGCATTAATGATACGGTAATCGTATGAATTCACACACGAAACCCCTGTACACATGATTATTCCATATTACGCTACTGATCAGAATTTCTCACTCCAATTGTCGGTAAAAAATACCACAAACGGTAAAAAGCACTAACTTATTATGGTAGGATACCGTGCGTAATGCCGGAAAAAGGCATTACATGAGTTGGCATACTTAATGCTCAATGGTTTTACGATGCGTATGCATCGAATATTTACGACATGAGAGGAAACATCATGAAAGAAAACACCAATCCACCGTATCGCATTATTGTGACTGTAGCTGTGCTTATCTTATGTGCAATGACACTAGGAGCAGCGGATAATGAACCTGATAAAACGAGAGATTCGTATACCGGCTTTACCTATGGGTCTTCGGAAATCACTGGGGAGGATGCTCCTTTTGTCGGGATCTCTTTTGGAAGAGAAATAACTAACCGGATCACTGTCGGGGCATTTGCTTCAGCACAAGCACTCTCCGATTTTCCCGGTTCTGATCTCAATCTCTCCATAACCGCTATACCCTCTACATTTCATGTAGTAGTTGGCGCTGAAATGGATGTGAGATTATTTGATCACACATGGATAAATCCCATGGTACACATTGAAGGAGGGCATATGACGGTTGCTCATATGAGCGAACCTACCGAAACTCAGGATACGGAACCCGTAGTTCTCGGCCATGCCTTCTATGCATCGATCGGCACCGGATTTGAGCTGAGACTGTTCAGAAACCTCACGGTCGTCGGCCTGCACGGGTACCGCTATGTTCCCAATGAAGCTATCGAAGATATAGCTTCACAGGCATTGAGCGGGCAATACAGTTCAGTTGCCGTCAAGATGTTTATCCACTGACTCTCCACAGAATAGGCAGGAACTTCTGTGGACACAAATACGTGCACCACAATGCGTGCATTGCCATAAAAGTTCCTGATTTACAATGAAATCACTCATCCCTTTCTGCTGAATTTCTTTGAGATTGCCCATAGGACTCTCGCCGTAACGTTCCTGAAACCGTTTATCCAGATGGCGAATCAGCATGCAGGAGAACTTATTACAATCGCTGCATAATCTGAGAGCGTCCCCACCCTTTTCTGTACATCGGCTTTCATGACATACCTCTACAATAATCCTGGTGCTGACTAGGATGTGTTGCCAATAGCAGGAATCCTCCAGCTCTGTCAAATGTTTATGGGGTAGTCCCCCGCAGGGGACTACCTATGGGGATTTTACTGTTCAATGACACTTTGATATCGTTTTCCCACTTCTTCCCAATCAAGTACTTGCCAGATTTCCTTAAGATATTCTGCTCTGAGGTTCTTGTACTTCAAGTAGTACGCATGCTCCCAGACATCAATGCCAAGAATCGGAATACCTCCGTTGGGATCCATAAGAGGAGTATCCTGGTTAGGGGTATTTACTACCTGTAACGAACCATCACCAAAGGCAACGAGAAAAGCCCATCCAGAACCAAATCTACCGGCTGCCTGAGATTGCAATTCTTCCTTGAGCGCATCAAGGCTACCAAAATCGGCCTTGATACGATCTGAGAGTTTCCCGCTTGGAGTATCTTTTGCGTTGGGGCTCAAAATTGAAAAATAGAGGTTATGATTTATATATCCTCCCCCATTATTTCTCACAGCAGTTCTGAGTTTCTCATCACCGATACTATCAAGATGCTTCAGGATATCTTCTATCGATCGATTTTGCAGCCCGGCATCTTTCTCAATAGCTGCATTGAGATTCTTCGTATATCCTGCATGGTGTTTCGTATAGTGAGTTACCATGGTCAATTCGTCAATGTACGGCTCCAGTGCATCGAACCCGTAAGAGAGATCTACCTGTGTAAACATGAAATACCTCCTGTGTATCGTATGTTCATATCCTAGTGAAATACTAGGTATTAGAGAATATACGTATACATCAACCATTAGTCAAATAAAAATATAATGGAATTATTCCTTTCCTGTGAGATAAAGTCAAAGGGAGCAAAAAAAGGCTCTCTTCAGAAATCTGTGGGATTGAAGAGAGATAGCTGAAACTGGATAGA
>CAYZXD010000043.1:0-17940 GCA_964482325.1 uncultured Spirochaetaceae bacterium
TTTTCACTGAACAATATCGTAGATGTTATGGTATTGTTTTCACTGAACGTTGACAGTTGTAATTTAACCACGGTCCGATATACTGTCATCTATCAGAGGAGGCTTATATGATAAAAGAGCGTATACATATGATATATGGAACTGATGCGAAAGAGATGACAACGCTCCTGCTGAACCAGGTAGATTGGGGGCATCTTGTGCCGTCCGATGCCCATATTGTGATTAAACCGAATCTTGTGGTACCCAGAGATGCCTCAGAAGGCGCAACAACTCATCCGGAAATTGTCGAGACCGTTATTTCCTATCTGTGTGATCTTGGGTATCACCACATCACCATAGCTGAAAGCTCATGGGTAGGAGCTTCCACACAGGATGCTTTTGCTGCTCACAAATATGATGTTATGGCAAAAAAATATAATGTTACTCTCCTTGATATAAAACAGGATCGCTATCAAACAATTGATGCACATGGCTATCCCATTGAGATATCTCAAACCATAATGAACGCTGATTTTATCATTAATCTTCCCGTACTAAAAGGGCACTGCCAAACACACGTCACCTGTGCGCTGAAAAATATGAAGGGGTGTATCTCAGATGCATCCAAACGAAAATTTCATGCATGGGGACTCGATAAGCCGATTGCGGCATTAAATACTATCCGGTGTGCCGATCTAGTAATCGTAGATAGTATAAATGGCGATCTTGATTTTGAAGAGGGGGGGAATCCGGTAGAGACAAACCGGATGTTTATGGGCTTTGATAGCGTACTCATCGATACCTTCGGTGCTTCTCTTATGGGATTTGAACTGGAAGAGGTCCCCTATATTCAACTTGCCGAACAATTTGGAGTAGGATCGACTCAGATTGATCAGAATACGATAATTGCACTGAATGCTGATGCTGCTGCATCACAGGCAAAACCTACGGGAAAGGTACATCAGCTCAGCAGACATACGGTACCTGATGCCGCTTGCAGTGCCTGCTATGGAAATCTTATTCATGCGCTTGCCCGCATGGAGGAACGGGGATCTCTGCAATCGCTGAATCGGAAAGTTCATATCGGTCAGGGATATCGTGGGAGTTCAGGATGCGCTTTGGGAGTGGGAGTCTGTACAAACGGATTCACTCACTCGCTCGGGGGATGTCCGCCCAAGGCTGTTGATATGATACGTTTTCTCGAACGATACAGTGATTTAGATTGACCGCAATTTGTCATATCGTTAGAATAGCGCCATGACTCAGCCACATCAGGGTATCCGCGCGATGCTGCAGCTCTACAAAGGGTTACCAAAGCCTGTCTATGCACTCTTCACCGCTACCATCATCAATGGATTAGGCATATTCGTGTATCCATTTATGGTGCTGCTGCTCACGCAACATCTCGGATACAGTGACGCCTGGACGGGAGCATTTATGTTCATAGCCGCCCTCGCCTACCTCCCCGGCTCCTTTATCGGGGGTAAGCTCGCCGATACCATCGGAAGAAAGCAGGTAATGATCTGGGGGCAGGTGCTTGCAAGTACCATGTTCATGATCTGCGGTTTTCTCGGGAACTCACCATTGATTCCGGTTTTTATATTTCTCAATCTCATGTTTGACGGAGCAACAGATCCCGCACGTCAGGCACTTCTTACCGATGCAACAACAACAGAAAATCGGCAGGTGAGCTTTTCCCTGAATTATTTGGGATATAATATTGGGTTTTCGGTTGGTCCGCTTATTGCGGGGTTCTTCTTTTATCGTGCACCGCAATGGTTGTTTTTCGGCAATGCCATCGCTGGATTCATCGCAATAATGGTAGTTGCCTGTACTGTCGAGGAATCCAAACCTGACCAGGAAACCATTGAGGCTTCTTATCTGTCGGATTCTCCCGAGAAGGGACATCCGGGTAGCTGGATACAGGCATTATTATCCCGTCCCCGATTGCTTCTGCTTGCACTGTGTATCACGTGTTTCAGTTTTTCCTACAGCCAATCATTGTTTGCACTCCCACTCTACACAACGCAACTCTATGGAGAAGCGGGTGCTACACTGTATGGTTCAATCATGAGTTTGAATGCCATTATTGTGGTTGCGAGCAATGCACTGCTTGTCATGGCCCTCAGGCGGCACCATCCGCTGCTGAATATTGCTATTGCAGGGATTCTCTACGCTGTCGGGTTCTCCTGTCTCGGTTTAGTGCAGCAACCCATCTGGTTCTATGTACTGGCAACCGTGTACACCCTTGGTGAAGTCATTGATGCGACCAATACGCAATACTACATTGCAAATAACACCCCGATGAGCCACCGTGCTCGTTTCAATGCGGTTCTTCCCGTGGTTATGGGTACCGGTCATGCTATTGCTCCACTGGTAGGCGGTCAGATCAGCAGTCGTTACGGGCTGGAAAAACTGTGGGTACTTGTCGGCATTACCGCGGTAATTGGCACT
Organism: uncultured Spirochaetaceae bacterium; assembly: GCA_964482325.1. GTDB lineage: Bacteria > Spirochaetota > Spirochaetia > Sphaerochaetales > Sphaerochaetaceae > CAYZJV01. Next base: position 2,434 of record CAYZXD010000043.1, read on the forward strand.
ATCGGGGTACTTATCCTCTACGGAAAAGAACGGAAAGAACAGTCTTCAGCAATGTCAGAACAATAGGAAAATTGTGGAAACGCTGATTATTATTTCTCCTTTTAAAATCAGGTCCACAATTGTAATAGATATGTATCTTTATTATCTATATATAGTTATATAATACGCAATAGATACATTTTTTGGAAGCAAATTGTTGGTTCCTACTTTACATCTTTTTAAATCCTCTCTATTGTTATGACATGGATGTAGGAAAAGCGATACGGGATTTGAGAGTCAAAGCAGGATACTCACAGGATAAGCTCGTTGCTCAAACGGGCATTTCGCGTAGCCAGCTTTACTTTATTGAATCCGGCCGGTGCGTCCCGAGAATCGAAACCATGGAAAAAATTGCATCTGTGTTGCAAATGCGTGTTTCTGACATCATTATCTTTGCGGAAACACAATATCCCACTAAGTCATAGGGTGTAACCGGATAAAAAATTCCACGGATATTCAGGCGGACGTTACAAAAAGGAGGGTGAAGGAATTGTTACGATGCAACTCCTTCTTCGGTTCTGCCGCCACAGTGGAATTATCGCCCACAGGCTATGCGGCATACGAACAAGAGGCTGTCACCACGGACAGCCTCTTTTTTGTGTGTTTTAATCAATAATCTCTTCAATCATCTCTTCTATCGATGCTCCCGGTGCTACCATGGGGTACACTTTATTATCTACCGGGACTTCACAATCAATTAAGACAGGACCGTTGAGGGCAAGCGCTGCCGAGATGATGGCTTTTGGATCATCTTCAAAAGCCATGTGCATTCCTTGTACGCCGAAAGCCTCTGCAAGTTTTACCCAATCAACCTGCGTATCGAGAGTTGTTTCTGAGTATCGCTCTTCATAGAACAGGGTTTGCCACTGGCGAACCATGCCAAGCGTCTGATTATTCATCAACAGTATGATTACCGGCAGCTGATACCGGGCAATGGTTGCAAGCTCATTACAGTTCATCCTGAATGAACCATCACCGGCAATATTCACTACCCGTTTATGGGGATTACCCACCTGAGCTCCGATGGAGGCTCCAGTACCGTAGCCCATAGTTCCCAGACCACCTGAGGTTAAAAATCGGCTCTTTGGTGTATGACGGTAGAATTGTGCCGCCCACATCTGATGCTGCCCCACTTCAGTCACGATGATACCATCTTCAGGCATCAGTTCCGATAGGGCCCGGATTATCTCCGCCGGTCTGCGGGTTTCTCCGGCTACCCTGACCGGATGCTTTTCTTTCCATGTGGCAATCTGCTGCATCCATTCACTATGATTGAGAGGAGTTTCCAGGAGCACATTCAATTTTTTCAGCACTACCTTGATATCTCCAATCACATGATGATACGTGGCAATGTTCTTGTTGATTTCTGCAGGATCCACATCAATGTGGAGAATTTTCGCTTTCCTGGCAAATGCACTGGCTTTGCTGACTACCCGATCACTGAACCGTGCTCCGATGACAACCAGCAGATCACAGTTATTCACTGCGATGTTGGAAACACGCGTACCATGCATACCGATAAGGCCGGTGACCCGCGGATGCGTAGGATCAACAGCTCCCGTCCCCATCAGGGATACCCCCATCGGCGCATCGATTTTTTCAATAAATTCAGCGAGTTCCTGTTGAGCCTGAGAGCGGATGACACCGCCGCCGACGTACAACATCGGCTTCTTCGATTGCTTGAGAAGCTTCAGTGTCTCTTCAAGCGCCCGCTGTTTCACCGTCTCATCCGATGGTTCATATGCATCAATGACAACCGGTGAGTATTCGGCCATTGCTGCGGTGACATCCTTGGGGACATCAATGAGGACAGGACCGGGTCTCCCCTCTCGAGCAATTTTAAAGGCACTGCGAATCGTATCAGCCAACTCATCCACCTGTTTCACAATATAATTATGTTTGGTGATCGGCATCGTAATTCCACTGATATCGACTTCCTGAAAACTATCCTTTCCGAGAAGCTGTGTCGGTACATTCCCGGTAAAGGCCACCATCGGTATCGAATCCATATATGCGGTTGCCAATCCGGTGACTAGGTTGGTAGCCCCGGGCCCGCTGGTGGCGAACACAACGCCTACCTTACCGGTTGATCGGGCATACCCATCAGCGGCATGCGAAGCTCCCTGCTCGTGACTCGTCAGAATATGTTTAATGGTATCCCGATTTTTATATAATGCATCATAAATATTGAGCACGGCTCCACCGGGGAATCCAAACACAGTATCGACACCCTGTTCATTCAAACACTTAACGATGATTTCAGATCCGTTTAACTGCATGCATATCTCTCCATTCTGTGTGCAGATCGTTCTGTTCTGCTATCGGTCTGCGAATACTGCCCCTGTGGCAGCACTGGTTACCTGTTTTGCATATCGCCCGAGATATCCACAAGAGATGGGAGGTTCTGGAGCTACCCATCCTTCTTTACGTCTCTCAAGCTCCTGTTCGTCTACAAGTAACGTAAGGGTCCCTCCATCAATATCGATATCGATGAGGTCTCCCTCCTGGACAAACGCGATCGGTCCTCCCTCTGCTGCTTCAGGAGAGACATGTCCGATTGAAGCTCCACGGGTAGCTCCGCTGAATCGTCCATCAGTGATGAGAGCCACATCTTTATCAAGTCCCATTCCGGCAATCGCTGATGTAGGTCCAAGCATTTCACGCATGCCGGGACCTCCTTTGGGTCCCTCATACCGAATTACAATCACATCCCCTTTCTGAATTTTTCCTCGGTAGATGGCAAGGCTGACATCCTCTTCCGATTCAAAAATTCGTGCCGGACCCCGATGCTTGAGCATTTCGGGTGCTACCGCTGCACGTTTTACCACGGCTCCATTGGGGGCGAGATTTCCACTGAGTACGGCAATTCCACCGGTGACACTATGCGGCTGATCAATCGGCCGGATCACATCAGTATCATAGTTATGTGCGGCAGCCACCTGTGCTCCAATGGTTTTTCCTGAAACGGTAATACATTCACTATGCAGCAATTGCTTTTTATGCAGTTCAGACATGACCGCCATGACGCCACCGGCTCGATAGAGGTCTTCAATATGATAGGGACCGGCTGGAGCAAGGTGGCACAGATTCGGGGTGCGTTTACTTACTTCATTGGCCTTGAAGATATCGAGGTCGACATGAGCTTCATGAGCAATGGCAGGAAGGTGAAGCATACTGTTCGTGCTGCACCCTAATGCCATGTCCACAGCGAGTGCATTTTCAAATGCCTGCTCAGTCATGATATCGGAAGGACGAATCTGTTTCCGATAGAGTTCCATGACGGCATATCCCGCTTCTTTCGCTAGTCTGTCCCGTTCGGCATACACAGCAGGGATCGTACCGTTGCCCGGAAGTCCCATTCCTAACGCCTCAGTAAGACAGTTCATGCTGTTTGCTGTAAACATACCGGAGCACGACCCACAGGTGGGACATGCAGCATTCTCACAGGCAAGCAACTCATTATCACTGATCGTTCCTGCAGCATGTGCACCCACAGCTTCAAACACTGAATTGAGATCAACTGCCTCTTTCTTTCCCGGAAGATGTCCGGCGAGCATAGCTCCACCCGAAACTACTACCGTAGGAATATTGATTCTTGCAGCAGCCATCAGCATCGCGGGGACAATTTTATCGCAGTTGGGAACCATGACGAGGGCATCAAAAGGATGGGCAGTTGCCATAACCTCAATTGAGTCAGCGATGAGTTCTCTGCTCGCCAGCGAATATTTCATCCCTTTGTGGCCCATGGCGATACCGTCACATACACCGATCACACCGAAGTCGATTGGAGTACCACCGGCACTTCTCACTCCGGCTTTCACCGCATCAACTATCCGATTCACGTGGACATGTCCGGGGATAATGCTGTTTGCTGAGTTTACCACACCAATTAGGGGTGCTGAAATCTCACGATCGGTCAATCCTAAAGCTTTCATCAATGAACGATGAGGAGCCCTGGCATTACCGCTTTTCATCTGGTCACTTCTCATATCTGTGCTCCATTCTCCGGTTGTTTCGTATAGTCACGGAATGCTGCAAGAAGCTTCATGGTAATCGCTCCAGCAAAACCGCTTCCGATTTTCTGTCCATCGAGTTCGGTCAGAGCTATCAGCTCGGCAGCAGTACCGGTGAGAAAAACTTCATCAGCATTCAGCACATTGAAATGGGTGAAGGGTTCTTCCTTCACGGTATATCCCGCTTTTCGGGCGATACGAATGACTGCCTGACGTGTAATACCATCAAGGGTTCCCAGCCAAACCGGAGGAGTACTGATCACCCCATCTTTGATGATAAAAATATTATCGCCGGTGCACTCGGTCACCACACCGTCTTCATTCAACATAAGCGCCTCATCAGCTCCATACCGATGCGCTTCAATGGATGCAAGAATATTATTCAGGTAATTCAGACTTTTGATCTGCGGATCGACAATTGTTGCTTTATTTCTTCTGAGATGACTGGTAATCACCTTCAGACCTCGCTGATATGCTTCATCACTGTACAATGCCACCTGTCCGGCAATACAAAATAGGCGGGGTTTTGCTGCATCCGGTTTGGGATACAATCCTAATCCATCGGCACCACGGGTACAGACTAATCGGATGTATCCATCGACAAGTTCATTCTTTCGGCAGGTTTCGAGTACAACCTCGGTGATATCTTCAATGCTCAGCGGTAAGTCAAGATTAATGGCCTTTGCTGCACTTGCAAATCGTCTCATATGATCTTCTAAACGGAAGACTCGCCCATGATAAGCTCGAATACCCTCAAAAATCCCATCTCCGTACAACAGACCATGATCCATCACTGGAATCTTTGCTTCACTGAGGGGGACATACTTACCTTCCAGATACACCAATTGTTCACTCATTTTTTATACCTACCTTATCAAATAATCTGCTCTTACAGTTGTTGGGCAATCAGCGTGCCCATCTCTTTCGTCCCTACCTGGTGCATCCCCTTACTCATAATATCACCAGTTCTCCAACCACCATCGAGCACCTTCCCTACTGCAGCTTCAATCGCCGAAGCCTCTTCTTCCAACGAGAAGGTGTATCGAAGCATCATAGCTACCGAAAGAATGGTGGCTATCGGGTTCGCTTTGTCCTTACCGGCGATATCGGGGGCTGAACCATGTATTGGTTCATACATGCCGAAGTTATCAGCACGGACACTTGCCGAGGGAAGCATTCCGATCGAACCGGTGACCATACTTGCCTCATCACTGAGGATATCGCCGAACATATTTCCCGTCACGATGACATCAAACTGTCTCGGATCGCGAACCAGCTGCATTGCTGCATTGTCTACATAGAAGTGATCAACCTGGACATCGGGGTACTCAGCTGCAATAGTCTGCACCACCGAACGCCACAGGCGAGAGGATTCCAGTATGTTGGCTTTATCGACACTGGTGAGTTTTTTATTCCGTTTCATCGCAATTTCAAAAGCCTTGCGTACGATACGCTCCACTTCCGCAACACTGTAGGTCATCGTATCATAAGCAGTATCTCCCGCTTCATTTCGGCCCCGTTTGCCGAAGTAAATACCACCGGTGAGTTCACGAACCACCATGATATCAAGACCGCCGGCAATCAGTTCCTCCTTGAGCGGACAAGCCTGAGCAAGCTGTTCATAGAGGATAGCCGGCCGCAGGTTGCAAAACAGTCCGAGAGCACTGCGCAATCCCAACAGTGCGTTCTCAGGCCGCTGGTCACCACCTAGATGGTCCCATTTTGGTCCGCCGACAGCTCCCAGGAGCACGGCTTCGGCATCCTGACATCCCAGAACGGTGGATTCGGGAAGTGGTGTACCAACCGTATCAATTGCAACCCCTCCAGCAAGATAGAATGAAAAATCAAATTTATGACCGAATTTTGTGCCGATGGCCCCCATGATCTTCGCTGCTTCTGCAACAATATCGGGACCAATCCCATCACCGGGAATCATTGCTATGGGCAATCTCATGACAGCACCTCCTGCTTCAGATAATTAATGAGCCCCTCTGATTGAATCATGTGCTGGATGAAGGGAGGAAATGGTTCTGCTGTCCAACTGCTGCCGGTAGTTACGTTGGTAATAACACCGGAATCAAAATCTACACTGAGACGATCCCCTGCGGAAATTCCGGCAATAGCCTCAGGACATTCAAGAATCGGCAACCCGATATTGATTGAGTTACGATAAAAGATCCGGGCAAAAGAGGATGCAATAACACAACTGATTCCGGCTGTTTTAATTGCCAGCGGGGCATGTTCGCGGGACGAACCGCAACCAAAATTTTTATTGGCTACCATAATATCTCCCGGTTTGACCTGGTTGATAAAATCTGCATCGATATCTTCCATGCAATGCGCTGCAAGTTCCTGCGGATCACTGGTGTTCAGGTATCGTGCGGGAATAATCACATCGGTATCGACATTATCTTCGTAGCGGAATACCGTTCCTTCTGCTTTCATGGTTCAATTCTCCTCAATGGTTTCGGGATTGGTAATATACCCGGTCAGTGCTGAAGCTGCAGCTACTGCGGGACTGGCAAGATAGACTTCGCTGCCGACATGTCCCATACGGCCGACAAAGTTTCGATTGGTAGTAGCTACGGCACGTTCACCGTCAGCAAGGATTCCCATATGGCCCCCGAGACAAGGCCCGCAGGTCGGGGTACTCACCACAGCTCCTGCCTGCACGAAAATCTTCAGTAACCCTTCGTCCATTGCCTGTAGATAAATTTCCTGAGTTGCAGGGAATACAATAGCTCTCACATGTGGATTCACTTTTTTCCCTGCAAGAATCTTCGCTGCAACACGCAAATCACTGATACGGCCATTAGTACATGATCCGATTACAACCTGATCAATCTTCACTTCACCGACTTCATCAATGGTACGGGTATTATCGGGAAGATGCGGGAAGGAGACGGTAGGTCTGATCTTACTGAGATCGATTTCGTATGTCTGCTCATATTCCGCATCCTCGTCAGCGGCAAAGATGACCGGCTTGCGACTGCAATGCTCTTCAAGATATGAAAGGGCTATGTCATCGACGGGGAAAATGCCATTCTTTGCACCCGCTTCGATGGCCATATTACACACCGTGAACCGATCATCAATGGACAGGGACTCTACGCCGGGGCCAGTGAATTCCATCGACCGATACAGCGCTCCATCAACTCCGATCATACCGATGATGTGAAGAATGAGGTCTTTCCCTGATACCCATGGAGCAAAAGATCCAGTCAAGTGGAATCGAAGTGCCGAAGGGACTTTAAACCACGCTTTTCCTGTAGCCATACCTCCTGCCATATCGGTACTGCCGACTCCGGTAGAGAAAGCTCCGAGGGCGCCATAGGTGCATGTATGACTGTCGGCACCGATGATCAGATCTCCTGCATTCACTAATCCCTGTTCAGGAAGTAATGCGTGTTCTATACCCATCTGACCGATTTCGAAATAATTTTCAATCTCTTTTTCCGTGGCAAACTCACGCATCTTCTTGCACTGTTGTGCTGCCTTGATATCTTTGTTCGGCGTAAAGTGATCCGGTACTAAGGCTACTTTTTTGGTATCAAATACCCGATCCACTCCGAACTTCGCAAATTCAGTAATGGCAACCGGTGCGGTAATATCGTTGCCGAGTACCAGATCCAGATCTGCCATAATTAGCTGTCCGGCCCGTACCTCATCCTGCTGCGCGTGTGCTGCAAGGATTTTTTGTGACATGGTCATGCTCATGCATCTGCTCCTTGTAAATGACTGACAGGTGGGGTAACACCTTCTTTCATCAGTTTGTATTCTATAGAATCGACAAGCGCCATCCAGCTTGCCTCGATAATGTCAGTAGATACGCCTACTGTTGACCAGGAATATTCGCCGTCACTCGTTTCAATCAGAACACGAACGGTAGCTGCCGAAGCATCCTTGGAATCAAGTACACGTACTTTATAGTCAGTAAGATGAACTGTTGCCAGTATGGGGTAGAAATCTTCCAGCACCTTGCGCAATGCCTTATCCAATGCATGAACCGGTCCATCACCCTGAGCAACAGCAATAGCCATCTCAGAGTCGACTGATACTTTTACCACTGCGGTATGACTCATCTCAGGATCACCACTTAGTGGCCGTTCACCGAGTGTTTTGTAATGATCAAGCACAAAATAGGGGCGATACTTTCCGAGATGCTTGGCAATTACCAATTCAAATGAACTTTCCGCACCTTCAAACTGATACCCGATCATTTCCATTTTCTTGAGTGTCTCAATGATCTGCTTTGTTTCGGGTGCATCTTTGCCCAGATCGGGAGCAAAGCGTTGAATACGTTTGAGGATCGTTGCCCGTCCGGCAACTTCACTCATGAGCATTCTCCGTTCATTTCCCACCAGTTCTGGATCGATATGTTCAAAAGATCGAGGATTTTTTGCAATCCCATCAATATGCATGCCTCCCTTATGGGTGAAGGCACTGCGACCAATATAAGGAGTTCCATGCGGAATCGATACATTGGCTATTTCAGCAACCGAATGGGAAATAAGGGTAAGATGTGCAAGTGCGTCATCAGAGAGTACGGAAAGATTCAGCTTCAGCTGCAATGTCGGGATGATGGTTGCCAGACAGGCATTGCCACATCGTTCACCAAATCCTACCAGGGTTCCCTGAACCTGCCGTGCACCCGATTCAACAGCGATGATTGAATTTGCATCAGCACAGGCTCCATCATTATGGGTATGTATTCCGATAACTACGTGGGGATACTGCGGTGCCAGTTCGGCAACTACCCGCTCGGTGGCACTACGGATAAATGAGGGAACCGCCCCGCCCCGAGTGTCGCAGAGTGCTATCGAAGCCGCTCCGGCTTCTGCTGCTGCTTGTACGGTCTGTAGTGCATACTCAGGATTCTCGGCATATCCATCGTAGAAATGCTCAGCATCGAAAATCACTTCCTTTCCATGATCAACCAGGTACTTGATGGTATCTGCAATCATGGCAAGATTTTCCTGCAATGTCGTTCGAATGATATCGGTGACCTGAAAATCCCAGCTTTTGCCGAAAATGGACACTGCCGGAGTCTGTGCGGAAAGCAGCGATGCAATATTCGTATCGTCCTGAACTGATACATTTCGTCTCCGGGTGGAGCCGAAAGCAACCAGTCGGACATGCTTCAGATCTATTGAAGAGACCTGCTGAAAGAACTCCAGATCCTTGGGATTGGATCCCGGATTACCCGCTTCAACATAATCGACACCCAGCTCGTCAAGCAATCGTACGATCTTCAGTTTATCGAGTACGGAAAAAGAGATTCCTTCGGCCTGAGCTCCATCACGCAAAGTGGAATCAAAGATTGCTACCCGTTGCGGTTGTTCACCCATGATAGTACTCCTTGGTTACATCTTCCTGAATCGTTCCGGATATTTTCATATCCCGGGAACGCGCTTCCTCAGAGAGCGGGATCCACTCTTTGGCCTTCCGACCTGCAGTGTGATCACTCTCTTCACTCGGTGTCCCCGCACGATCAGCAACTTCAATCATACGGTTCACTGCGGAGAGCAGGCTCTGCATGCTCGCTTCAATGATATCGGTACTGACTCCACGGCCGCGATACACGCCATGCACATCACTGATTTTCACCAGTACTTCTCCTAACGCATCCCGATGTTCGGTAACAGCTCGGAGCTGGTAATCCTCAAGCACATACGAGTGCTTGATAATCCGTTCGACTGCTTTGTAGCAGGCGTAGACCGGACCGGTAGCCATTTCCACCGCCTGCATCTTCTTATCACCCCGCTGTAAGGTGACACAGGCTGTAGTGGTCATCGTATTGCCCGTATTGACCACAAAATTCACCAATTCGTAAATCTGCGGTGCAGCATGTGTGCCGCTTTCCATCAAGGCAACCAAATCACGATCGGTGATTTCTTTTTTCTTATCAGCGACATTCTTGAAATCAGCAAAGACCTTCGCCGCCATTTCCACAGTGAGTTTGTACCCGAGCTCTTCCATCCTTTTCACAAAGGCATGTTGTCCGGAATGCTTCCCAAGCACCATCGTCGTCTTTTTCAGACCGATCGATTCGGGTGTCATGATTTCGTACGTCTCGGCATGTGCCATCATACCATGCTGATGAATACCCGACTCATGCGCAAATGCATTTGCTCCGACAATCGCTTTATTCGGAGCTATCGGCACCCCGGTTATATTCGACAGCAGACGGCTGGTCCGATACAACTCCTCAGTTTTAAGATTGTAGGTGAGGTCATACCGGTCTTTGCGGGTACGCAGAGCCATGACCAGTTCTTCAACAGCAGCATTGCCTGCCCGCTCTCCGATTCCGCAGATGGTACATTCAGCCTGTCGAGCACCGGCTGCCAGACCGGCAAGAGAATTGGCAACAGCGAGGCCCAGATCATTATGACAGTGAACTGAAATGATTGCTTTGTCGATATTCGGCACATGATGCATCAGATGGCTGATCAGATCACCGAACTCATCCGGAGTGCTGTAACCAACCGTATCAGGGATGTTCACCACCGCTGCTCCCGCTTCGATAACCGCTTCTACTACCTGACAGAGGTAGTCTCGATCAGTACGGGCAGCATCCTCTGCAGAAAATTCAATATCGGGGCAGAGGTTCCGTGCATGCTTCACCATATCGATCGCCTGCTGCAGCGCACGTTCGCGACTCATCTTCAGTTTATACTGGAGATGGAGATCACTTGTCGCAATAAAGGTGTGAATCCGTGGCTTTGCCGCAAGCTTCACCGCTTCCCATGCGCAATCAATGTCTTTTTCTAGTGCTCGGGAAAGCGAAGCTACGGTACAATTTTTCACCTCAGCAGCTATGGCCTGTACCGAGGTGAAATCTCCAGGTGAAGCAATGGCGAATCCGGCCTCAATGACATCCACTTGCAGCGCTTCAAGCTGCCGTGCAAGCCGAAGCTTCTCCTCTAGATTCATACTGTATCCAGGGGCCTGCTCTCCATCTCGCAGTGTCGTGTCAAATATCCTAATCTGATCAGCCATGCTTAACCTCTTTCTTTTATTCGACTCATAGCCGAATTATCATCACGCAGTGTAATGCACTGCCCATAACAAAAAACTATTTCTTCAACCAACTCATCAGTGAGCGGAGTTTCTTCCCGGTCGTCTCCAAAAGACTTTCCGATTCCATCCGCCGTTTGGCATTGAAAAATGGTCGCTTTACCTGATTTTCCACCAGCCAGTTCCGAGCAAAAGTTCCATCCTGAATCTCGGTAAGCACACTTTTCATCTCTTTTCTTGTCTCATCAGTGATGATTCTTCTCCCGGAGACGTAATCTCCATACTCAGCAGTATCACTGATCGAGTATCTCATGTAGGAAAGACCACCCTGGTTGATCAGGTCCACAATCAGTTTCATTTCGTGACAGCATTCAAAGTAGGCCATCTCCGGCTGATATCCTGCCTCGACGAGGGTATCAAAACCTGCCTTGATCAGAGCAGAGACACCACCGCAAAGAACGGCCTGCTCACCGAAAAGATCAGTTTCGGTCTCTTCTTTGAAGGTGGTTTCAAAGACACCTGCACGACCGGCACCGAGACCGACGGCATAGGCAAGCGCTACATCTTTCGAGTTACCTGAAGGATCCTGATGCACGGCAATGAGTGATGGGACTCCTTTGCCTTCCTGGAACTGAGAACGGACGGTGTGCCCAGGGCCTTTGGGAGCAATCATAATGACATTGACATCCGCTGCGGGAGCAATCTGTCCGAAGTGAATATTAAATCCATGGGCAAAGGCAAGATATTTTCCTGCGGTAAGTCCCGGTTCAATACTTTCCGTGAAGATCTTAGCCTGCTTTTCATCGTTTACCAGCATCATGATCACATCTGCAGCCTTTGCTGCATCTGCTGCCGTCATGACACGCAAACCGGCATCTTCCGCCTTCTCCCACGAAGGACTACCTGTATACAACCCGACGATCACATCGATACCAGACTCGTGCAGGTTCAATGCGTGTGCATGCCCCTGACTTCCGTATCCGATGATAGCAACCTTCTTCCCTTCCAGTACCGACATGTCGGCATCTTTTTCATAATACATGGTACTCATTACCTTTCTCCTTTTGCCCGTGGGCTTTTCTCATCATTCTTCATCCCGATGGTTCACCATCGCCTGGCTCCCTCGCTCCATTGCAGTCATACCGGTACGAACCAATTCTTTGATACCGTACGGTCTGAGCAGATGGAGAAATGCTGCCACCTTATCCATATTCCCGGTAATCTGCATGGTGAGCGTAACTTCACTCACATCCATGATTTTCGCTTTAAATATTTCAGATAATTCAACCACTGCAGCACGAGTCGTATCACTGGTCTCAACTTTAACTAACACCAATTCGCATTGAATGCTTCCCTGAAGGGTAAGTTCAACTACGGTGATGACATCGATGAGTTTTGCAACCTGCTTCTCAATCTGCTCAACGATCGCCTGATCCCCGGTTACGACAATAGTGATCCGGCTGATTGCAGGATTTTCGGTTTCTCCTACCGATAGACTGTCAATGTTATACCCACGTCTACTGAATAATCCGACAACACGACTGAGCACTCCCGGATGGTTGTTGACCAGAATTCCTAATGTATACCGCTCCATGGCTGTTCCCCCTTCGGTATGTGTGTGCTGGCTTCTCGACTCCCTGAGGAGCTCGATTTCGATTGCGAGGCTACACCGATTCGCCGTGAAAGGGTCCTTCCACGGTTGCACCTGAATCGGCTAGCCGTGGATCTATAGAATAATAAGGCTTACGAGAATAATTACAGATAGGATGAGGAGAGCTTCAATGCGGGTAATAATAGGAAGGAGAGCTTGGTGTGAAACACGTGACGACCGTCGGATGAAATTACATCCTGTCTGTATAGTGAAGCTCTCAAATTTCCCTGCCGCTCTCATGACTGGCACCTCAAACAATTAGATTGCTTCTGTTGTATACAGGTCTGAAAAAAATGTCAACTCTTGTGTAATCATCTTCTCTAATATTTATGCAATTTATATACATTATTAATGAATAAAGAGAGAAAAACAGCGTTTGTTACTCTGCATGATCATCCATAAAGGCTGAAAGGCGTTCCATTGTTTCGGCACTGAGAATATGTTCCATCCGGCAGGCATCATGTTCTGCGGTCTCTGAATCAACACCCAGCACGTTTTCCAGGAAGGTCGTGAGTGTTTTGTGTCTTCCATACACCTGAGAGGCTTTCTTTCGCCCCTTGGCGGTCAGTTCGATGGTTCCGTAAGTTTCCTGATGAATGAATCCTTCAGCCTGAAGTATTTTCATAGCCCGGCTGGCACTCGGTTTAGTCACTCCGACTTGGTGTGCCACATCCGTTAGCCGCACCGTACCGCGTTCCTGTTCAAGTTCCAGAACCGCTTCCAGATAATCTTCACCAGACTCTCTCATGCCCTTCCCCTTTCTCTGTACGATGATGGTACCATACTGGCTGTATAATCACAACTGAGGTCATTTCTTGAAGATTTTAGGAAACATGAGCATCACGAGATATATTAACGATATGACGACAAAAATTGCTAACATTCCCTGCCACATAAGCGTAAGCGACTGTTTGAAAACTTCCATCCTGATCCCCTTATACCAACATTCCAGGAACTAGGCCCAGAATGACTCCACCGGCTATCACTGATGCTATCTGTCCTGCAACATTAGCGCCCACCGCATGCATCAGTAAATGATTCTGACTATCTGCTTCAATCCCCATCCGCTGTACCACACGAGCTGACATCGGGAAGGCTGAAATCCCCGCAGCTCCTATCATGGGATTTATTTTCCGCTTTGAGAAAAGATTCAAGAGTTTTGCAAACAAAACTCCCGCAATTGAGTCAAACACAAAGGCAAGCAGTCCCAATACCATAATGATCAGAGTTTCAAATCGGACGAATTGCTCTGCCCGCATCGAGACCGATATAGTGATTCCCAGTAACAGGGTGATCAGATTTGCCAGGACATGCTGAGCAGTTTCCGAGAGACTTCCCAACACTCCCGATTCTCTGATGAGATTGCCGAACATCAACAAGCCGACTAAACTCACTGAAGCAGGGGCAACGTATCCTGCTATCAGGGTAACGATCACAGGAAAGAGCAGCCGGGTCATTCGTGAAACTGACTTCGGATTGTAGGGCATTCTGATTGCCCGTTCTTTTTTGGTTGTCACCAACTTAATTGCGAACGGCTGAATGATCGGCACTAGCGCCATGTACGAATAGGCAGCAACTGCAATTGCACCGACATATTTGCTGTTCAGTACTTGCGATACCAGTATAGAGGTAGGTCCATCCGCTGCTCCGATAATACCGATCGAGGCAGCATCCCGAAGCGGGAATCCAAGGAGGGCTGCAATACTTATTGTAGCAAAAATGCCGAATTGAGCTGCAGCCCCGAATAGAATCAGTTTGGGATTGCTCAGCAGCGGTCCAAAATCTATCATTGCTCCGATACCGATGAATAAGAGAAGCGGCATCGCTTCAGAAGCTTCAATACCCACTTCAAATAGCCACTCAAGAATACCGGCAACTTCCCCGATACCACTCATGGTGGTATGTAAAGCACCGGAAAATGGGATATTCACCAAAATAGCCCCAAAGCCCATAGGGAGAAGAAGTGCAGGTTCAAGTTTTTTCGAAATAGCCAAATAGATAAGCAGAGCACCGATTACGTACATTACCAACTGCTGCCAGGTGGTGGCAGCAAAACCTGCAATCAGGAAGTTCATGTATTACTCCTCCTTGGAGTCTTTCAGACTATAGCACTAGGAACTGATTCAGGTCAACGAAATCGTTATCGCTGCCTTCCCAGATTGCATATTTATTCCATTGTTATGCATATAATAACCGCTGTTTTCTTCAAGTAAAAGTTCGTTGACAAATGGCTCTCACGTGCTACTATGAGATGGTTAAGTGCTACGGTTAACTGGAATCGATTCCGACAAAAATGACAGGCTACGAGAGGAGGTGTATGGGGGAATTTTCTGAATATGAAAACGTTTTCTCCATGCGGGACAAGAGATTAGGTTATCGAGTCTGATGCGTACATGACAAGGAGGAGCTGGTAGTGGCAACCCTGCGGTTGAAGAATTTAGTAAAAAAATTTGATGAGGTCGTTGCTGTTGACCATATCAACTTAGATGTAGCGGATGGCGAATTCGTTACGCTGCTCGGCCCGTCAGGATGCGGGAAAACAACTACTTTGCGAACCATTGCAGGATTTTATTATCCCGATGAAGGCGAAGTATATTTCGGGGACAGGATCATGAACAATGTCCCCCCGAACAAACGGGACACTGCGATGTGTTTCCAGTCATATGCCTTATTTCCCCATATGACCGTCTGGGATAATATCAGCTTTGGCTTAAAGATGCGGAAAATTCCGCAATCTGAGCAGAAAAAGCGTATCGAGAAAGCAATGGAAATGCTTTCTCTTGAAGA
>CAYZXD010000044.1:0-17252 GCA_964482325.1 uncultured Spirochaetaceae bacterium
ATACATTTTTTCACCACTCTGTGTCTACTTTTAAGATAGCATCATTATGGTTTTAGATGTACTCCTCTATGCCTTCATGCATAGAAGACTCACGTGATTCTTGCATTCTCCAATGGTACTTGCTATACTCACTGACAAGCTGGGTCTGGAAAAACGGAATGGGGTGTGATTCCCCAACGGTCCCGCCACTGTAATCGATGATGAACGCAGGGAAAGCCATTATCCTTTGGGATGAGAAGGTCTGCAAGTAAGATGATTCGTAAGTCAGGAGACGTTTCCAGATACATGATCTTCGTGGAGAAAGAGGCAGCATGGAAACCTATTCTGACATCTATCACTGTACACCCATACTCATTGTTAAATTCATGAAGACGCTTACTACCTATAAGGAGGCGCTTCATGAAGAAGTTGCACGTACTGGTTCTATTATTGTGTACTGTGGCGGGGACCACAGTTCTCTCTGCTGAAACCTATCAGGATCTCGGCACTGATTTCGCTCTCGTTGTTACCGAAACTCCCTATGCAAAGGCAGAGACGAACAGCGCATCGAGTGTGACGGTCATTGATCGCGAACAGATCGCATCGTGGCAGGTTGAGACTGCTTCACAGCTCATTGAGCGGGCTATCGGAACCTCTTTCAAATCATATGGCGCACTTGGGTCGGCACAGACGGTCCAGATTCGCGGATCGGGATCCGATAAAACGCTCGTTTTTCTCAATGGTGTTCCCCTCGGATCAGCCCACGAAGGTACCTATGATATCGCTCAGATCCCGGTGGCGATGATTGAACGCATTGAGATCATTAAAAGCGGTCCGGGCAATCTGGGAAGAACCAACGCCATTGGAGGGATGATCAATATCATCACGACCGTCGAACAAAGCAAAAAGTCGGCACAGTCATTTACCTTGCAGATTGAAAATGGTTCGTTTCTTCCGCTCGCCTACGGGCCTTCGAGTGAGCGCAACTGGTTATCACTTGTCGACAGTAAAAGAACCGATCTGAGTTATCGTACGATGATACGCGATTTAAATATGCTTATCACCTTGGGGGATATCCGCGCGGCAAATGCCTACACCTACATCGATGCAGGTGAGAGAGCATTGCGCACTGGTGCCGCTATGCAGAAAGTGTATGGGGGGCTCTCCCTCAACGGAGAATTTTCACCACAACTCAGCTACGACAGTAACTCCCTTGTCTCTTGGCAAATTGCGGGAGTTCCCGGTTCGCTCAGCTATCCGACACAGGCCGAGCAGGAGGATCTACAGGTCACGACCTCACACGAATTTGCCATTGCCTCAGATCCAGAAGCTGTCTTTTCTCACCAGGCGGTGGTGCTCAGTGGTACCTTTGAACAGAGGAAGTACTCTGGTGATACACACAATAAAATTCGCTCTTATACGCAGTATCGACAACAGTGGAACGTACCTGAAGCCTATGCTCTGGAAAGTGGCGTGGATGTCACAGCTGATTTCATCGATAGTACCAAACTTGATCACATCAGTCGTATCGTCCCGTCAATCTATCTGCATGGGGGTATCTATTTCGGTGACGGTTCATTGTCGATCCATCCCAGTGCACAGCTGCGTTATATCCACGATACACACACCTTCTCACCAAATGCCTCAGTTGGTTTAGTATACGGTTTTAATGATTTGACGGTAGTAAGAGCATCTGTAAGTTATGCTGAGCAGATCCCGACTTTCAGTCAGTTATACTGGCCAGAAGAGTGGGGGTACCATGGGAATCCTGATCTCAAGACCGAAAAAGGATTCAACGGAGATGTGGGGATCACGTGGGAAGGTGATACACTTCACTATGAAGGCAGTGTATTCACCCGTAACGTAGATGATGCGATTATCGGGGATCCTGATAATAACTATATTCCCTATAACATTGCACACGCACTGTTTTTGGGCACCGAACAGACGGTCACTTATTCCCCGGAAGATCGGATTTCATTCAGTGTCAGCTATCAGTACAACCGGAGTTTTGATCTATCGGGAACCAATACCTTCAGTGATGCAATCGAAGTCTCTTCGGTAAGAAGACATACCGCAAAAGCCTCGGTCAGTTATCATCCAGAGTCTTGGAATTTTTCCCTGTTTGCCGAGTATCTGGGAGCAAACACTGAGGTGGAAGCAGCCGTATTAGTCAATCTCAATGCAGCGATTGACATCAGTGAACAGGCTACATTCTCAGTTGCTATAGATAATCTGCTGAATACCTCGTATGAACTGTATGCTGATTACCCGATGCCGGGGACTAAGATCAGAACCAGTGGAACCATTCGATTCTAAATGAAAGGAAAGGGATGTGATGGATACATCGACACATACCGTAATGAGTCTCATGATCACCGGCGGGCCGGTGATGTGGCCGCTGTTGATACTGCTTGGCATTGCCTTTGTCGTGGTTCTGGATTGGTTGTTATGGCTTATCCGCTGGCATCAGGGCAGGGAACAGCCTATGGGCGTATCCGATTACTTGGGGCTGGCTATTCTCGATTTTATCACTACCAGTGCCCCGATCATCGGTTTTCTCGGGACTGTCACCGGTATGATCAGTGCTTTCGCTTCCGTGTCGCAATCGACCTCCGTGCAACTTCCCGTAGTTGCCGGAGGGTTGTATGAAGCGCTTTTCACTACGGCATTCGGTCTGATCGTTTCACTGATCTCTTCACTGATGAGCTTTCTGGTGGAATATGGAATAGAGCACACATGCGCAGATATCGAAGAAATGTAACCCAGCCGAGCGATATTGCTTTTCTGCTGATTCTCTTTTTTCTCGTGCTCACTGGGGCCGTAGTGGATCGTGCTTTGACGATTGCTTCTTCTGAAGTGACAACTGCTCACGTGCAGGAATCTCCTGTGATTATCACCGTAGATACTGCGGGAGTTGCACGATTAGGACAATCGCATCTTGATCCATCGCTGCGCACACAGATTCAGGGGAAAGCGGTGATTGTAGAGGCCTCTGCAGATACCCGCTGGGACTCTGTGGTTGCTGCGCTGAGTACCGTAACTGACTATGGAGCTGACTCGGTATCGCTGAGCATGGGAAAGCAGCTATGAGACGAAGAAAGCCCCATGTCGCATCGGCAATGACAGACATTGCATTTCTTCTACTCCTCTTTTTTCTCATTTTCTCCATCACCACCCATCGTGTTCCTTCTGATGTCACCCTTGCTGCATCTGAAACTGCCGAAATTGCTGATGACCATCAGCTGATACTTGCGGTGGATGCCGATGGAAATGTGTACACAGGCGATCAGATTATTGCCATAGCAGACATAGCGTATGTACCTGTGGTATCGGTATATGCCGACGAAGCGGTTCCCTTTTCCGCTCTTTATCCGCTGCTGCAGCACCTGCAGGAAAACGGTGTACCCACGGTGCAATGTGTCGTGAGGCCCAAATGAAGCACGTGGTGCGAATTACGCTGATTTCATTGCCAATCATAGCACTGTTCTCTGTGCTGCTTGGTCTTCCGATTACCTTCCCGGTAGATACTTCAGATCCCCCAACGGTAAAACAGGCGGTGATACACCTTACACCACCACAAGTTCCTATTGATAAAGAGCAACCGCAAGTTCAACCACAGACCGAGACCGTATCCCAAGAGAAGTTGGCCGATGAAACAAGCGTGCAAGCGGTAGAGACACCCAATGTAACACCAAGAGAAACCGTTGATCGTCCACAACAGGCAGCTGTCGTATCAGAAGAAGTGCAGGTGGGAGATCCGGAACATTTTTATGAAGTTGATGAGGTGACCGTTCTTCCTTCATTCGATCGAGCTCTGGTGATCAATCAGATACAGTATCCCGCCGGCGCAAAACGACGAGGTATTGAAGCACAGGTGCTGTTGCGCCTGTTCATCAGCGTTTCAGGCACGATCGATGATATTGTAATCCTTGAAGACCCCGGATATGGATTTGCTGAGGCTGCCATACGGGCCTTTGATGGAGTTATCTTCACCCCGGCACGTATGGGATCCAGGGCTGTAGCCGTAACGATTGTATTTCCGCTGCAATTTCAGTTGGAAAGCTGAGGGCCTGTTATGACAAATAACCTCACCTGTTGTTAAATAAGTACCATAATATCTTTATTGAATACTAGTAAATCTATATGAATTATAAAAAAGATTTAGTATTCAGCAAGGAATTCGGTAATAAAAAAGTGACTTACTTGATCTGTTTGTTATAACAACATTGACAGATGCCATACTGCACCCCACACTGAAAAAAAAGAGGCTACACACATATATTATTTACCGAACATCTGCATTGTCTCTTTCCTACATCAAAGGAGGGAAAGGTATGAAAAGACGATTTATTGTAGGGACGATTCTTGCCATGACTCTGGTATTCCTGGCAGTCGGATGTGAAGAAGCATCTGAAACGGTGACAGTAGAGTTATCAATGCATGATTATCGTCCGGTCAAGCTGCAGGATTTATCTGTGAACACTTCCGATAATACTCCAGTTCTTGTAGATTTAGACGATGATGCAAAGCTTGCGATCTATGAGGACGAATTTATGGCACTGCTGGATGGAGTCGATTATTTAATTGTTGATCTCACTGAAGGACGATCGGTTGACGCACTGGTCCATATCTCCATCTCTGATGAAACAGCTACTTCATCAGATGAAGACTGTACCAGCACGACACATATAGCGTATCTTGATTTATTGGCAAGTGGTGGGTTAACTGAACTGGTGCCCCTGATTACCATGGTGACACAGGGACTTGAAGCAGTCGATGAGGACACAGTTCTCGGTGCAGATGGGCAGATCCGGTGTGCAATGAGAGTTTCTGGAAGTGTCGATGGTTTGCAGGACACAGGGCACACACCCTTTCACTTCTTCGGCAGTTTATCATTGAACGGACAAGTTTCACAAAGCGGACCGATTACTGAACCTGAGGGAACAGTTTCGGGCAGTGTCCGACTCACTCTCGGAACAGATGTCGTAGCTGATGATTCGGGTTATAAAAGATATCCTGTGGTATATGCAGTGACCATCCCCTCATTTACCGAGGATCTCAACGAGTTCTCGTTTGACCATTTGTGGGGCATGGTTGAGATCATTCGAACCGATCGCAATGGTTCAACCGATGTGACAGAGCCGATTGTTACTGCACTGACAGAACCTCATTAAGTATAGCGGAGTCTTCATTACTTACGGTTATAACCTGAAAACGTTTCCATTAATTTCTTGACAGCAGGCCGATCCCATGGGACCATACGTACATACCTACCACAGGTTTCAGGAGGCCCGCATCATGATTGAACAACACACCGCTGTGACCATCAAGGAGGTTGCTCAGCTTGCAGGCGTTTCTATTGCCACGGTATCGCGGGTTTTGAACCAGCATATTGCCGTATCGGCAAGTACCCGCGATCGGGTAATGGAAGCGGTACGCGAGCTGAATTATAGTCGTAATGAAGTAGCACGTTCCCTGAAAGTCAGACAGACGCGCACCATTGGAATTATTGCCCCAGAGTTGAGCAACTTCTTCTTCATGGGAGTGGTGGAAGCGATTGAACAGATGCTCGCTCCTCTTGGGTATACGTTGATTATCAGCTCATCAAGTAATTCAACCCTTGAAGAGAAGCGGAAATTGCAGGTATTCATTGAGCGCAATGTCGATGGACTTGTAGTGATGCCTGCGGGTCCTGAAGGGGATCATTTTAGAACGAAGGCGGTCTCTCATATCCCGATGGTCACCGTTGACCGGAAGGTCGCCGATCTGGCAGTGGATTCGGTAGTAGTGGACAACCGTTACGGAGTAGCTCAGATGATCAAGGCTCTGAAACTTGAGGGGTTTGATCGTATTGGGTATATCGGGGGAAATCCCGCTATCCATACTGCCGGTGAGCGTCTTCAGGGATATTATGAGGCCATGAAGGATCTGAAACTTCCCATAGACGATCGGTTTGTGTTGTACGAAGGTACGATGGATCAGCACACGGGAAGGAAACTCCTGAGAAAAATGCTTGAGATTCCCGGGCATCCTGATGCGTATTTCATCGCCAATGAAGGGCTGCATTTAGGAGCAACTGCCTACGCACTTGAATATGCGGACCCTGCGGTGCGTGATCGTCTGGTTTTTGCTTCCTTTGATCTCATGAGTTATGGACCGCTGCTCAAGATGTGTCACTATGCAGTGGCACAACCGCTGGAACGACTCGGAAGAGAGGTAGCTTCGCTGTTGCTGAAACGGCTACAGGGCGACTCTGCCGATTTCCCTGCGCATCGGGTGTTACGACCGGATATCAAGGTGATTAGTGCAAACGGCGGTAGACCGTTTGCGATTTTCTAGTACTTATCCCTTAGGTTTGCGGTCAAAGAAAGGACTCTTACCAGCGATGCTCACGGGAATCCCATAGACGATCTTTACCTCATCGCCAAGAATCTTCATATCCTTTACCGCCATACCCACGGAGAACATAATCCGGGTATCCACACGAGAATCAGCTGCAGTACTCACTGCTGATCCGATGGCAATCCCCAGATCTCCGGTATTAAACGAACAGGGGTGATCCGGATGCTGATCTTTCTCTTCACAGTTAGCAAATCCACACAACCCGCATGGGGATAGTCTCAGAGGATCAATAGCGGTCCCGATCAGGACTAGTGAATGAGAAGCAGCAATACAATCGGCATCACGCAGAAAGAAGGCAGCTGCCTTCTTTTGTGCAACCATGTTCCGCATATGATCGGCAATGGCTAACCGAGTCTCATCGTCAGCTATTGCTGCGGTGATGGTATCTTTCCCGCGTGCTTTCGGTGCCGTTCGTGCGGCGGTAATCATCGCAGATGCTGCCTGATGGGCAAGTTCAGAGCGGATGTCGGTGTCAAAGGTCAAACTCATAAGATCTCCTCCGATTGAAGTATAGGAACCGTCACACATCCATCAGGAAGCACGAGAATCCGGGCATGTTCTCCTGCTTGATCTAATTCCTCTTGTAAATTATGTACCGGTTGTATAAACAGTGATTCAAGAATCTGATCATCAAGATCGGTAAAGGCTTTTACCGTGATACGTTGCGAGACTGCAGCCATCTTTGCCGCTTTATGATATCCCAGACGATATTCCTTGGTAATTTTCTCGATCGCCTCGCCAGGAGTGCTGCACGAGCTGAGCAGACGGGCGAACTCCTCATCGCCGATCCCCTCTCTACATGAAGCGACCAGAATCAGCGTTCCTCCGTCCCTGACTGCTAACGCACCATTGTCGATGGCTTTCTGCGCCTGATAGAGGTTGATATCCATCGGGAACTTTGCTACCGATATCACCACATCGGCCGGTTCGGGAATTGGTACACAGAAAATCTGCTCGGCAATGGCAACTGCCTCTTGAAAGCTGGTGATGATATCACCGGCTGTGGCTGCAGCCGGCTTCTGATCACGATCGAGTACCGTCATCAGCGAGAATACGGGAGCTTTGATATACTCAAGGGCATCCATCATATCTTCGTGCACAGGATTTCCCTCAAGTGCACAGGTTTTCGCTTCATCGCGAACGGCGAGACGATGATTAGCTGTGATCGTCTCGTATGCGGCAATGCCGGGTAGGAAGGCCTTTCTCCCTCCCGTGTACCCGGCAAAGTAGTGCGGTTCCACACTCCCGGTGACGAGAATACGGTCTGCAGCGAACAGCAGTTTATTAAGGACTATCGGGGTTCCATTACGTGTGGTGCCAATATGCCTGAGTTGCGTTGTATCACGACAATCATGACTGACCACGCGATCTTTGAATCGCTGTTCGTACGGACCAAGCAGCTGTTTCAGTTCATATGCTTTTGCTTCACGATGTGCTCCTGTTGCCACGAGCAGGGTGATATCTTCATCACCCAGACCTGATTGCTCAATAGAAGGAAGCAATGAAGCGAGCATCTCGGGTGTGGGGGTAGGGCGGGTTGCATCGTTGATAATCACCAGCAGATTCTCTGCACCGGAAAGAAACGTATTGAGTCGATCATCGACATGAAGTGCCTCAGTGATACTTTTCCTATTCGGTATATGATCGGTCTCTTGTGGTTCATAGATACCCATTACCTGTGCATCATCAATAGTGATCGTATGCTGACCGGGAAGGGTGATTGTCACTTGCCTGCTCCTTGATACCGCTGATAAGCAGCTTCCATCGCCTGAATCAACGGGAGTTTCTTTCCTGAAAGGAAGCGGATCATAGCACCCCCTGCAGTACACACGTAGGAGTACTGATTCAGATCGGTAAACTGGGCAGCAGCGGTGATCGTATCACCACCACCGACGACGGTGTACCCCGGCGCATCTGCAATAGCCTGCCAGATATCTTTAGTTCCGACTTCCCATCGAGGATCTTCATATACACCGGCAGGTCCATTGATGAAAATCGTTGCAGCTTCGCTAATAATCTGTCTGTAGGTGTCGATACTCTGTCTCCCCAGATCATAAAAGAGGTGCTTCTGCAGCGCAGGTGAACTATTGATTTCCTCTACGGATGCTTCAGTTCGCTTCCCATGTTCTTCATAAGCTAGGTCGACTGGCACCGCAATCTTATCGGGAAACTGCTGAAGTAAATTCCGCGCTTCTTCAATGAAACCGGTGAGATCCCGATCGGAGAGGAACTGATCGACAGCCTTTCCCAGGGTAATACCCTGAGCAATCAGCATGACCTGTGCGGTAACCCCGCCACAGAGAATAGTATCGGCAACGTGATTTTCCAGTACGTGGTGCATCATGCCGAATGCGTCACTGATTTTGGCTCCCCCGAGTACAAATACGCAGGGGTGCTTCGGCGAGGTGGCAATCGATGATAATGCAGTATATTCAGCTACGAGCTGCTCCCCTCCTGCGGTGGGCAGGATTTCCTGGAATGCCACCATCGAAGGGCTGTTTCGGTGAGCTGCAGCAAAGGCATCGTTCACATACAGGTCAAACTCAGAGGCAAGAGAGCGAACGAGGTAGGTCTGCTGCATCTGCTGTGCAGTCAGTTTAACTTCCTTCTCAAAAGCAGTTACCTCTTCAGTCAGGTAACGAAGGTTCCCAAGAAGAATCGCTTCACCTGATTTCAGGTTCCGTACTACCTCGATGGCAGCAGGACCACAGACATCATCAATATAGGCAACCGAGAACCCGGTCAACTCAGAGAGGATGTGCGCATGTTCTTCCATGGCTATCAGATTCTGGTAGTCCAAAGTATCGCCCTGGTGGGCAATGATGGCAACCTTGGCCTTCTCCTCAAGAAGGCGCTTGAGGGTGATCGCCGCTTTCTCCAGCCGGTTGGTATTGACTATCTGTTTCGTTTCCTTGTCGATCGGTGAGTTGATATCGGGTCTGAATAGAACCCGTTTCCCTTGCAGGTCGATCCCATCGAGGCCCTGTATGCGGATCGTTTCTAGTGTGTCCATGCGCCGATCCTCAAGTATTTGTTCGTTTCAGAAGTGCCGCTTTCCCGATCCGGCTGCATGCGCATCGCAGCCCGGATGGCATCAATGTTTTCGGGAATGACGACCGCCTCCTGAGGAATATTGATGGCAAACATGATATCTTTGCCGCTTTTTACTACCGAATCTTTCCACAGAGCGATTTCATACATATCACCGCGTGGATTACCCAGATCCCGGGCATAGCGGAAGAGACTGGCATTGCCCAAAAATCCTTCATCGATCGAAACGGGTCGGATACGCGGATGTGCCGAGAAGTGCTCAATAGCCTCTTCGACGCTGATTTCTTTCTTTGGGGTCAGTACCACAGTGATGATGTGACCGTGGGTCACCGGGGTGTGCACTAAGATTCCCGTGGCATCGACATGAGGCATGATCGTCATCAGATCCACCGCCTGATGGCTTGGAGCCTTGTCCATCTGCAGGGCATTGGTCAGTCCCCGATGATAGTCGCCGGGATCGGCTACCCGACGGATGATCGTGATAGCCACCTTCTCAGCTCCGACGGCTCGATCAAGGCAGTCAACAGCGCGAATCAATCCGGTGGTGTTGCAGCTGGTCAGTTTGAGATAATCGGCTCCCAGTCCCTTCTCGTAATTGGCATATCCGTGAAAAAAGACATCGGCAATGGCATTTTTTTCTCCACCCTGAAAGACAGCCTTCTTGCCGTACTTCTGGTAGATTTCCTTATTCTTCAGTCCGACGCCGGCACTGGTGGCATCCAACATGATATCGACCTGCTGGACCAGATCTTCCAGAGTACCGCTTACCGGAATACCGGCTTCATCCAGAGCTCCCTGACGTGAAGGGTCTGCTGTGTAGAGTGCATAGGGCATCCCCCGCTCCTCCAAGGCACGAACACTGAGTGTAGGCGCTACATCAGCAACCCCAACCAGTTCCATATCACCCTGCAAGGCAACTCCATCTGCAAGACGCTGTCCAATAACGCCGTATCCAGCTACACCGACTTTCACTTTTTTCATACGTGTTGACTCCTTCTGCGGCCACAGATATTTGCAAAGGAGACCGTACTATCTCCCGAAGTATCTGAAACCGATAGGACAATCATACCAGAAAGAGATTCGATGCTCAATCGAAGAGCTGAATCAGAAATTTGTCGCTGCGATCTTTTCTCTGTGCTATAGTGTTGCTATGAAAAAAGAAAGAAAGCATAGAGGGCGCGGTTGGATCATATTTCTTCTGGTGATTGTGCTCTTGGCTGCCGCAATCTGGTTCATTGGGTTGCCGATGGCGAACAGGACGGCGGCAAAGTATGTCGATTCGGCAATTCAGGATGCACTGAGTAGCCCTCAGATGCCTGATGTCGATTACCAGAACGTCGTGATCGATGCGGCACAAGGTGCGATCACCCTGAGTGATCTGCAAGTACCGTTGGAGGGTTCTGTAGTATCGGCACAGCAGGTGCGCATCAAAGTTGCTCCTTCTGAGCTGGTTTCGATTGCACTTGGTCAAGCTTCCGGTCTCAGTGGAGCTGAGGTGGAACTGGAAAAATTCATCTATCGGGATGATCAGATACACGTTGATCTTGGCGATGCTGATATCACGATCGGCGGAAGTATCGATATACAGCATCCTGACAAATTGTTGATTCGTGATGTTGCTGTGGTCTCGAGCGATGTTATCTTTACCGATCCCGTGTCGAACTTCAGATTTTCCAGCGATACGCTCGATCTTGATCTTTCCGGGCGTATGACGGCCGCTACGCTGGAAAAGGACTTTGCCGGGATTCTTGATGATATTGCTTATGTGGATCTGAAATCTTCTGGGGGGAGTGTCCAACTGGATACGCAGATGATGGATCAGTTAGCACTGTTCACTGAGGTTTCTCCTTGGATTGCCGATCCGCAAAACTGGACGTTTAACGATGTTGCCGTTGAGGCAAGAACGCTTGAACAGGCGGTGGCTGTCGATAAACTGAGCATTGCAGCTCCATTGATGGATGCTTCCGGCAGTGCCCAGATTCCGAAAGAGGAAGGCGGTCCACTTTCCCTAAAGCTTGATGTGCAGGAGGTACACAGTCAGGTGAGAAGTGAACTTACTCCCCTGTTGGGATTCTTTGGTCAGTCGATACCTGAAGGTGCGTTTACGTTTGAATTTGATTGGCAGGGATCGGGCATGCCGGCGATGATCCTTCGTTGACATCGCTTCATTTCAGGCGCATACTGACCGGACCAACGGGTAACCTTTTTATTTCCCGTTGGTTTTTTACAGAGTAACTCGCAAGTTGGAAGGCTCTCATGGACTCAGAAAAAGATTATTCGTTATTCCTCGTCAAGTTGGTGATTGACAGTCTTGTCATTCTTATCTCGTGGTTTGCAGCCTATTTCCTCAGGTTCTATGTGATCCCAGGAGGGAAGGGTGAACCGCTACATATTTTTGCCCCGATGGCTGCTTTGGTGCTCGTGTTGTTTCTCTATTTCCTCAACCACAACAAGCTGTATCGAGTGAGTTTGAATATGAGTTGGCAGACTGAAATTCAGCTGTTGATGTTCAGTGCAGTGCAGGTATTTCTTACCCTTACGGTGATCCTCTACTACTTGTACGGGAAACGGGTCAGCCGTCTGACGATTGCCACCTTCATGATCATCGTCTGTGCGTTATTGATCATTGAACGCGTCATAGTGAATCGACGACTGCTGCGCTTGCGATCCGAAGGTAAACAGGTGAAACGGGTATTGATGATCGGTTACGGGGAGAGCCTCAACCGGTACATTGAAGAGACGCTTCGTCATGATGAATATGGTTTGCGGATTGTCGGTCAATATGATACCCAAGGTCATGAAGATTCACGGTTTGTGCAGTTTGACGGGACTTTGGAGGATGTAGTGGAAGCCTCCCGACCGCAAGTGGTGGTTATTGCATACCCTTCTGCTGCCCGCGAAGAGGAAAAGCTGATGATCGGCAAATGCTATGATTTGATGCAGCGGGTCATAATTCTTCCCGATCTTCCTTATTCGATGATCGGTTCCCGTGTGTTCGACTTTCACTCTATTCCGGTCATGCACCTCAATGATGTGCACATTACGTTCTTTCAACGGTTGGGAAAGCGTGTCTATGAATTTTTACTTACTTTGGTGGGAACTGTGCTCATCAGTCCGCTCTTATTAGTGCTTGCTGCGATGGTGAAGCTTACCAGCAAGGGTCCGGTATTGTATCGACAGAAGCGGGTTACCGAAAATGGTCGGGTCTTTACCATGTTGAAGTTTCGTTCCATGGCCGATCGACCGCTTGATGAAGAGGACGGGAAATGGACGACAAAGGATGATCCTCGCATTACTCCTTTCGGTAAATTTATTCGCAAGACATCGCTGGATGAATTGCCGCAGCTGTTTAATGTTCTGAAGGGGGATATGAGTCTGATCGGACCACGTCCTGAACGTCCTGAATTGGTTAATCGGTTTGTCAAGGAGATTCCCGGGTATCAACTGCGCCATAAAGTGAAGTCCGGGATTACCGGATGGGCTCAGGTGAATGGATATCGGGGTGATACGTCGCTTGAGCGGCGCATCGAATACGATCTTGCCTATATCAAAAATTGGAGTTTCCTCTTGGATTTTAAGATATTTGTCCTTACCTTCATAAAAGGATTTGTAAATAAGAATGCATATTGATGGAGTTTTTCTGTGAAAAAATATGGTGTACTACTGTTTCTCTTGATGATTTTGACTACTTCTCTCTTTGCTCAGAGGGCGGTCGATGCTGTTCCTCAGCTATCTGAGATCCAGCTTGCTGACCTTCTTGGTGGTAAGCTGATCAAAGGTGCTTCCTTCTCTGATGATGTGATGGCTTTGGTTCCTGAGGATACCATTGCCCAGGAGCATTTGCGGGATGCTTTGGGCAAACCTGACAGTTTCACGGTGGTGTCCCTCTCGTATGTTCCGTATCCTGATAACATGAAGGGAATGAGTCCAGCTGAGCGACAGGTTGCGATATTCAATACCATGCGATCAATCTCCACTCAGGAGGGGATTACCTATATCAGTCACCGGGCAGGCAATAAGCCAAAAGTGCTGATTGAGAAATCATGGTATCTGGAGGGGCCAAAGAGTCGAAAAGGCCTCAGTGATCCTGTCTCCTCATGGGTTCCGCCTACTGATGAATATTTTGTATTTCAGCGGGATTCCAGCTTTGGCAGTAATGTTTATCGGCATCGTTATGAAACCAGTGATGATGAGATCTTTGTCGAAGTGAAAAACCTTGAAACGATGCGGGTATTCAGCATCTTCAAGGCGGTTGAAGAGGAGATGCTCGCCATTGCAATGTCAACGGTGCAACTGGATGATGGGATACTGCTCAGCGCAATGGCTACCATAGAAGGACGGGATCCCGAAATTCGCGTTCTTGGGATTTCCGTAGATCTTCCCAGCGCATTCACGCGCAGGACGACCGCCTTGGGCGAGTGGTTTGTCGATCAGTTGTATCGATAGATCTGTGTATATGCATCCATAGCAACTGACACATCGTGATACGTTTTTACACGACGGAAGGCTTCTTCGCTGAGTGCTTTCCGTTTCTCTTCGTGCGCGATGAGGGTTTTTATTGCCTCAATAAATTGCTCGGGGTAATGGGGATCACAGAGCATTCCCGACCGATTATGTACAATGAGATCTCGGTTGCCGATAATGTCTGATGCAACGATGGCTTTTTTTGCCGCCATTGCTTCCAGAATGGAAACGGGCATCCCTTCCCACAAAGAAGTCTGCAGATAGATTTGACCATTGACCACGTGCTGGATGGCCTGTGTTCTCGGAACATACCCGGTTACGGTAATATTCGGTGCGTTCAACTGCTCACGTAAAGGCCCGTCACCTACCCAGAGAAAAGAGATTTCAGGTAGTGCTTGTGCAATGGTATTGAAGAGTTCAGGATTTTTCTGTGGTGCAATTCTTCCGGTGGTCACCACAGTAGCGCCTGCAGTCTGTCTGATTGTACTGAATGTTGCCGTATTGATGAAGTTGTTAATCACGACTGCGTCCTCAGTTATACGCTGAGCTTCTTTCCGCTCTCCCTCTGAGACTGCGATGATCGTTACCTTTTGATATACCTGCATCATTTTTTCGATGAAAAGAAAAACGCGACGAGTAAAAGCTCTTACATCTGTTCTGAGAAAGGAAAACCCATGTGGGCTGTACAAAATATGATGGTAAGAAGTTCCTTTTGCTGCAATTCTTCCAAGAACGCCTGCTTTTGATGAGTGGAGATGGATGACATCGGGCTTAAATTCAAGGATAGCTTTCCTGATCTTTTTAATTGCCGGTACGTAGTTTCCACGGGACCCCATAGGGATGTAACGAAGGGTGATGTGATCTCCTGAAAAATCTGTTTCGTAGCCTGTAGGGGAGTCTGATCGAAGTGAATGCAGTACCAGGAGTTCAAAAGAATTCGGATCAAGATGACAGGCGATATCGCGGACGATCGCATACACACCGGTTGAAAAACTTTCGACAACGTACAGCACTCGGGTCTTCATGACAGTGAGTATAGCCTGAGAAAGTAATTCTGTACACGGCTGTCTTATTGACGGTTCTACAGGGAATTAGTACTATACGACCAATATAAGTTTTATAGTAATCTGTAACAATTCCAACAGTTGCATTGTTTAGCTAGTAACCTTCGATAAAACGAAAGTAGGGGAGCGTGAGCGCATCTTGAACATATATAAGCCGTTATTCATAGTATGTATGGTTCTCATAGTATCTCTGCTGCCACTGGCAGCAGCAGATAATGCAGATGAACCCATGCATGTTATTGCCTATTACTCATTTACGATCAAAGGATCATCAAGTGAACGGTTGATCCGGGAGATGATTGTACCACCGCAGGGAGATGATCCGTTTTCTTCTTTGGAGAGCATGGAACGTGCTCTTGAGGCAAAGCGGAACAAGCTGAACAACCTCAGGGTCTTTGAAGAGGTCTCGTATACCTACGAGAAGATTCATTCAGATGAGAAGGCTATTCGGTATCGGGTAAAATTCACCATCGATGATGCCTTTTCTTTTCTTGCTATCCCCTATCCCAAGTACGATTCCAACTATGGATTTCGTATCGGCTTGAAAGCCTACGATAAGAATCTGTTCGGCTCATTTGCCGATCTCTACTTTGTCGTTAATGCTACCCAGATTGATAGTAGCTGGGAACAGTGGAAATGGTACTCAGAACTGGAGATTACCGATATTCCTGTGGGCAATAGCCGCATCGACTTCGGAGCTGAAGCCGAAGCTGTCCAGGATAATGGTGTAGTTACAGAGCTCTTCTATACCGGGCACATTGAATGGCGACAGATATCACTAGCTAATACCCTGGTCAATTTTCATTTCGATATCGATGAAAATGACGATACGGCTTCTGAAATTGACAAGACACTCCATGCAAACTTTACCTGGGCACAGTTGCCCTGGTTTGGCTCTTCTTTGAAGATCAAACCTGAGTTTGAATTTGTACAGGATCATATGGAAGCACCTTGGGTAGTTGATAATGTGTCATTCTATTCAGCGGTGGAACCCATCACCATAAATGGAGAGCAGTATATATTTGAAAATATAGCCCGACTGAAGTTCCCCCACGAATATTTCCAGATGAGCAATTCGCTTACTCTGGTAGACGCGACGTTTCTTTCACTCCCCGTTTCGTTCTGGGTTTCAGCGGACAACTATTATGAGTTAAACGAGCAGCGCTTTTATAACAATACCTACACCATCGGTTCCTCGCTTGGATTCTCGCTTCCCTGGAATATTCAATATAAGGGGTCATACGAGGCTCGATTGCGTGATAAGTTTGATCCTACCTATTCAACGCTTAATCTGGTTCCCGTGGTTTCCACCACCCAGACGCTTTCCTTTGGTTCGGTTAACTGGAAGGGGAATTTCAGAAGCGGTCTCATAGGCAGCTTGTGGGCTACAGCCGATTATGCCCTTTTTTCTCGGGATTTTCAGAATCTTGACTATCTCAATGCAAAGGCTCAGGCAGAGTTGGAGGTGCATGTAGCATTGGGAAGAAGAGTCGGCCTCAGCGGTAGAGCTATGGGTTTCTATTCACATATTCCTTCTTTTGATTGGTATGAAGATCAAGCTTTCCCAGAATTCTTACCAACAAAGGAAACTAGTGCTTCTGAAGCAATGCGCGGTATACTCGATGATACCTATGAGAGCCTCGTAGGTACAGATGATTACCAGAAACTCGGGGCTGTTGCTAATGTAGATGCGACATTGATGTTCATCAAGTTCAAAGGATTTGCAGAAGGCTTCATGAGCGTGTTCATGGATGTCGGTGTGTTCACTCCTACCTATCCCGTGGGAGCAGGGAACAATGATATTACCCAGGAAGATCTGATCATACTCAAAACAGTGGGAGTAGAAGGATACGGTATCATGGATAAATTCCCGTCCTATCCGATTCGCGGTTCATTGGGATTTAACCTTGATGATGTAATGAGACACCTCAGTGGGGAGATTGCTTTTTCTCAGATTGAGTTCGAGTTGAGTATCGGAATGGGACTGCACTATTGAAATAGCTTCAGTAACTACTACTTAAAAGGCAACTGGAAGTCTGTTATTTGGATTGTTCCTATAATCAGATTAAGAAAATGAAACAGGCTTACAAAATGTAATTCCTACCAGAAATGGATAGAATGGATATTTACATTGGTATGAGAACAAGCCTTTTTAAAAAAATCAAGAACTTGGCCAAGCAATTGATAGTGGCCAAAAAATTTATGCCTAATAAGAAAATTGAAATTATCCTGAATCGACTCTGTAAATAATTCTGTGTAACTGCAAATTCTAAGTAGCCCGGTATGGGT
>CAYZXD010000045.1:0-16001 GCA_964482325.1 uncultured Spirochaetaceae bacterium
AAGCATCCATCATCGCCTCCTACAGGGTCACTTTTCCGGATTTCTTACCCGCCCAAAGTTCGTTCACCCGTCCTGACCGGAATTTGTCGTCTTCCGGCTTCTTGTCGAAGCTCCCATGTTCCCAGGTCCTCACGGCAGCCTTCCAGTCCTTCATCGGATTCCGGCCGACCTTCCAGCCATTTGCCTCGTAGTGGGAAAACCACTTCTCCGGGTTTACCTTGCCTCCCCGCTCTTGGCAGTAGGATTGGACTTCACTGAGAGTTGGCTTTACGAACTGTTGCCGCTTGGCTTTTTTGGGTGGTTTCTCCCCGGTGGGGGGAAAGAGAATATTTATATTCTCTAGGGGGGTATTAGTATCTAGTAGAAGAGTCTTTTGTTCGGACAGATCTGTCCAAGGGTCGGACACTTCTGTCTTAGGTTGGACAGATTTGTCCAACCCTACATTTTCTTCCTTATGCTCCTGTACTTCCCCGTCGTCCACAAGCTTCGAGTAGACTGGCTCACAGAGTCTAAAACAACTGAAAACCCCGCCCTCTTTTATTGTCACATGTTCCAGGACTCCAGAGTCCACAAGGCGCTCAAATCTCCTGCTTATGGTCTTCGCAGATCCACCCACTATTGGAAGGTCCTCTAGGACCCCGCTGTAGTTTACCCAGAGCCAGGTCTTACCTTCATGGATCACTGGTCGCATTTTCCCGGTTCCTTGAAAATCAACGAACCAGCGCAGTATCATGGCCTCATCCATGCCAAGACCAAGGTTGAGTAAATGTTGCTGACTAAAGCCGAGTATGGTGTATTTCATAGCTTTTCGAAGTCCCTCTCTGAAAATAAGTGCGGCTGCTTGGTCTTCACGTATAGGCTCTTGCCGCCGATGGTCTTGATATGGAACGTCCCCGCATTCTCGCGCAATCTACGCAGCACTGTAGAATCCAAAGGACGCTTGTCCACTCCGTTTTTCCTCAATTCCCTGACTACCCTCTTATGGATCTGATAGCCAGCGAGCGGCTTGCCCTCCTCCATGTCATTCAGTACTTTTTTGACCGCTTCCACTGTCGTCATCGTCTCCCTCCTCGAACTTGTGCATCGCATAGGTTCCCAGTACCTTTAGACACACTTCCTTCTTGCCCCGGTGCTTCTTTGCCGGGCACATCTCGCATCTTCCGTTCAGCAGCATCCCGCATGCGTTCCTTCCGACGCTGAGCAGGAACATATCCCTGTGGATATCCTTCATGGTCGGTAAGGCCCAGTCGAATATCCGCTCCAGTCCGAGCCTATGGCCCCGTCCCTGCGTTTTCTCTTCCAAAGCGGTACGGAAGGAGAGCGGAGCCACCCTGTTGGCCTGTCTGCCCTCCTGCTCTATCCGCTTGATGGCTTTCGCCATCTTCTCCCTGGTTGACTTCGGCATGGCATCGAGATCGATATCCAGTATCATCAGTCCTCCAGGTAGTTCTTGTGCATCATGTTCATCCATGACGCACGGGAGAACGCAGCCTCCCACTCGCGCTGGCACTTCTGCTTGTGGACCAACGATGCCCCGTAATGCCGGTGAAGATGCTCGTGGCACTCGCAGCAGAGCTCCAGGACAAAATCGTGCCTGTCGCTGGTCCTCCGCTTGGGTCCGCCGAATATGTGGTGGATCTGGGTCGGTCCATACTTGTGGCACCGCTCGCAGATTCCCCGCTTCACCCGCTTCTTGTCACGCATGGAAACAAGCCTCCAGAATCAACCGCATATCGCTCCTGGTCAAAGAACCGACGGTAGATCCATACTCCCGGACGATCGTCACATTCCCATGCAGGATCTCACCATGGATGCTGATTACCGATCCGTCATCACGGGTATGCACTCCATCTTGGATCTCATCCAGCCAGTACATGGCCAGACCGTTTCCGAGAAGCAGTCGCTGCTCCTTGTCGATGCCTGAAAAGGTGTCCTGAGGCACGTAGCTCACTTTTGGGACTGTATTGTCCACATACTTGGTCATGATGGTGATGCGCTTCTTCATTCGGCCCTCTTGAATCTGAACTGCATGATCCCCGCATCTTCGTCGACGGCAAGGTATTCCGCTATGATCCGGTCGCTAGTGAGTTGATCGAGAATGTTTTGTAAAAAGTTCTGGTAGTAGGGAGGATTGATGCTCCTCGGCTCTTCAACCTCATCAACTTTTGTGACCACCCCGTCTTGGATGGTGAGCTGCAATGCAATGTACCGGTCCTTGTCGACCTTCACGACTGGGATGCCCGGACTTACTTCCTGCTTGGCTGGTGGTGTAGGATCTGCGTTGATGATCGGTGGGAGCTCCACTTTTACAGGATCCTTCTTCTTCGGCTTTTCAGTCTGCTTTACCTTTGGAGGTCGCCCCCGCTTTTTCTTTGGAGGATCCATCACCTTGAAGCCTTCCAGTGACTTTTTGATAGCGTCTGCTTTCTTGCCTGATTCTTTCGGGTCGGATGGTTTTTTGGGAGCATTGGGATCTATGTTGGCCAATAGCTGCCCGATACTCTTTCCGCAGCACTCTATGGGTTTGCGCTTCCCACGGATCGCGCTATCTACCACATGTTCGATATGCGCATCAAGAGATTCACGATTCACGTGTGAGGGTAGATATGAGAGCAGGGCATTTGCTCCCCGCGTCTCATAGTCGGTGGAGGTGAGCATCAGATCCACACGATCCTTCTCTTCCTGGGTAAGTTCGTTGATGGTCCTCATCGCCCCTGTCCCTTTGGCCCGTGGCCGATCTTCTCTCTGTCCGAATCACTCATCGAACCCGCTTTCACAACCGTGTAGAGTATGAAAAGCCCCGCCAAAACTACTAAGGTCATCAGAAATGTTTGCATCCTATCCTCCTTGGATCGGCCTACCGGCGGCCGGTTTTCCCCGTCGGGATCCGTACCGCTTTCGGAAAATCGGAATGGATCTGCTCACGCGGGAGCCACTCCTATAACCGCCCTTGCGGTTTGTTCAAATATTCCGGCTTAAGGTCCCGGACAGACCCATGGAGCAGGGAGGGTTCGAACCTCCGCATCCCCGGAGAGCCACTTCGGGAATCCGTGTAGATCGGATGTGGCTCTTTTATGCATCCGATGTCACTGGCCACCGGGGGTTACCCGGCCGCTCTGCCACTGAGCTACTGCCCCAAAAACTCTGTTTGTATCCTTCCGCCAGTGGTATACTGGAGTGTCAAATCGCATATCCCAAAAGACGGAAGGAGAAATGTCAATGATTATGAAAACCCCTCTTAAATGTCCAAACAAGGACTGCAAGTCCCACACTGAGCGAAATGGGCAGCTCTTGCTTGATTGGACACCGATCGGTGGCCCCGGCAGTATGAACACGTTGTTCGTTGTTTGGTACTGCGTTGATTGCAGGACCGCCATATCCATCACTGCCTCGAGCCAAGATTAGGACCATTGGTTCCCCTTGGTAAAAAATTTATAACTCGCGTTGACAACTCGTGGTTCTGGAAGTATCAAACCCTCTTCTTGTTCTGTGTCATAGAGATAGTCCATATTGAATGAGAAGTTTTTGAGAAGGTATCCACTCTTCCTTAGGTTCTCGGCAATTTGCTTCACATAATCCACAAATACAGCTGGAGGCGCGATATTGATCTCAACGCTTTTTACCGTGTTCTCCGCATCTTGGATAATTTCCATTCATTCCCCCTTTGTCTTAATGAATAGCTCGAGAGCCTTTACTGGATCCTTGTCTTTAGAGGACGGCAGCTCCACACCTTCGTTGGTTACATCCAAGAAATGAGTCGCTTTTAGAGCAACCCAGCCGTCCAATATGCGATGTACGTAATAATCATCCGGTGCGACGTGACGGCTTCTCTTTAATTCGCTTCTCAGTTGAGTGATCTCCTTTTCAAGACTGGCCTGCAGAGCTGCATACTGGTCGAGATGTTGGTTTGCCTCTTTCAGCTTGAGCGCCAGAAACTCTTCATTTTTTGCAGCCGCACTATATCGGGTTTCCTTATCGTCTAGTGCTGTTCCAATTACCTCCAGACACTTTATTAGTCCCCGCTCATCCATATACCTTCCTCCTATAAAAGGTGCCCGTTTCTGTGGGACGCCGGGCCAGCGCTCGTCCTTTCGGCCACATCAGGCCAGCTGCTAAGCGTAGATGGGAAGCTCCAGGCCGTATTCGATTAACTTCTTCTTGATGCTCTGCTTGGCATCGAC
Source organism: uncultured Spirochaetaceae bacterium (assembly GCA_964482325.1). Taxonomy (GTDB): domain Bacteria; phylum Spirochaetota; class Spirochaetia; order Sphaerochaetales; family Sphaerochaetaceae; genus CAYZJV01. Next base: position 4,182 of record CAYZXD010000045.1, read on the forward strand.
TTTCCAGAGGCCACCATCGGTTTCCCAGAGACCGATATAGGCTCCCTTGTTCTCGTCCTGCTTGAGCCTTAGGATGAACTGGGAAAGCGGTTGGTCACATTCCGGGAATATCCGGTAGGGAGCCAGGATGACCCGTGTCGGTATGTTCGCCACATCAGCGCTTGCCGCAGAGATCCCTTTCTGGATCGTCACCCGGGCACTCAGGCCGTCGTCGCTGAGCGTCACGCCTTCATCAACCTTTAGGCGGCTGGTGATCTTGAATAGATCCTGTGCGCTGTCGGTGTAGATGAACCGTGTCTGCAGGTAGATATTGAACATCTCGGCCGGGATGAACTGGTTGAATGGAAAAGGCTCGATCTCCATCTTGGTATAGACCAGGTGTGTCCGCTGCTGGTCTCCGTCTTCCAGATCGGAATACAGGCTCACCGATCGGTCCTGGTTGATGACCACGATCGCTCCCATGAATTCCATGTCGTTCGGATTCTCTTTCACGAAATCAGCCAGAGACTGGAGCGTGTTGAAATCGAGCTGTCCGGGTCTGTCCACCTGGAAACGCAGCTCCTTGTATGACTGGGGTACGAACTTCGCCCCCTCGTGTTCTATGAAACTGTTCTTGAGTGACAGTTCTTGGATAGCTTTTACTGCACTGCCGTCCACCTTACGCCTCCTTTCCCTTACCCATGGGAATCACGTTCTCCAAAGGGAGCTGCTTTTCCGCTTCCTTTGCCATAGCCACCACACCGCCGTTGGTAAGCTCCATGAAGATCACGCTCTCATCGGACTTGACCGGAGCCAGTGAGGATTTTGCCTTGACCAAGACCTTGGCGCTGGATCTGTCCTCGCTGGGAGTGATCTCAACCTCGATCGTAAGTTTCCGCTTCGTCTTCGGCTCTGTGGCAGGATCCGCGATGTTCTTCAGGATCTTCGGCCACTCCCGGTTGAATTGTTCCTGCACTACCCCTTGATTGAAGTCGTGCAAGCTGCTGATATCTTTCAGTCCCATGTCCATCCTCCAAATTGCCGGGCTTCCACCGGCTCCCCCACCTCCGAGAAGACGGGTCCGACCTCTTTTGTTGCCCGCACCATGCGGACGAAAAAAACTTAAAATACGGCATCCATACGGACCGCCGTCAATTCTGCTTGAACAGCTTCTCCGGGAGAACCTTCTGGAAAGCCTTCAGCCACTTCTCGGCCTCTTGGCGCACCAGCGATCTCTCAGCTTGGTTCAACTTGTCCCAATCCTTCGAATACGATCTGCAGGCCTTGTCCAGATCCTTGTCGCTATAGAAGTTCATCGGTCCTCCTTGAATGAATGCCGGGCTTCCACCGGCCCCACGGAGTTACACCGCTTTGGAGATATGGACGAGAAACGGGATTGCTTCCGGGAGACATCCTTCTGCATCCGGGAAGCTATCTGCTCGGCCCGGTAGACTATGAGCGATGGTGAGACGCCCAAGACCTCCGCTATCTTGAAAAACTTGCTGAATGGAGGTGAACTGCCGCCCTGCTCGATAAGATCGTACTGGGACCTGCTCAGTCCTACCTTTCCGCGTATCTCCTCCTTTGATACGCCGAGCAGTTCCCTGGTTTCCTTGATGGCCAACCCGATCTTCATCTTCTTCTCCTGCCCCTGTCAGGCATATAAGAACTGACAACGTCAGCATCTTGAAACAATTGTTCACAAGCCCGCCGGGAGAACCGCCAGGACTCCCCGAGCTTTCTGGCACCCTGCAGCTTCCCCCGCTTAGCCAATCCCATGAGGAACGTGGTGGAGAACTTGGTGATTTCCGCCGCTTCCTTGGCCGTCAGCCATTCGTCCTCACCGGGAGTGCTGTCAAGGATTGCTTGCAAAAGCTCGTCGGACGCATTGAGTAGAGTCTGTGCAGCTGTGATATAGGATGTGAGTTTGTCTGCATCAATGGTTATCGAACGCATAAACATTTTTTCCTTCGTTTGCGATTTTCTCGAGTACGGCAACCCGCAACCAAGATTGCTGTTTCATTCCTGAACTACCTACAGCCCTCTTCAGCATTATCAACTCATCCTCTGATAACTCAATTTTTAGCATTCTGATCGGCTTGGTATCTAATTTTTTGGATATCATATATCCCTTATATTATGGTTTTTAGATATTGTCAACAAAAAGTATCCAAAAAGTTTAACAAGGGTTATATTATTAGTATGGAAAGCAAAAGGATTGAAAACGCTTACCATTTCTGGTGTCGGGTCGACGAGATTAGGGGGAAGAGGGAGCTTCTCGAAATTGCCACAAGCTCTGGAATAAAATATAAAAGCATGCTTGTTCAGAGAAGCAATACCACATTCCCTAAAGCTCAAGACCTAGTCGCTCTTGCGAAAGAATTACACACTTCAGTTGAATGGCTGGTCAGTGGTGAGTCATCGATTATTCAAGACTATAACTTAAAAATCATTAAGAATAATCAGAGGTTGTACGGGATCGCAGTTGAAATGGTCAACGCCTCCGAGCGACAACTCGTTGCCATGGAGGAAATACTGAAAATCAACCCCTCGATGGGGGTTGATAAAAGTATGGCGTAAGGGGAATGTTCTGTATTATAGTGAATGGGGGTCTCAATGAAAAAGATTGTAGCAATGGCTATGGCTATCGTGCTTTCGAGTCTGATCGCTGGCTGTGCATCTACCGAAAAGCAAATTGACTCGAATCAAAAAGATGGATATGTAAGTTTAGATGTGGTTTCGGATAGTTTTGTATTTTCGGAATACCAGCAAGGACCGGTTCTTGATCCAGAAGCAAAGATCGGGTCACGCAAAAACCCGGTACCGATCGGAAAACAGATTATAGTAACATCATCGCGCATGGGTAATCCAAGTTCGAAACTTGCAGTAGGAATTGCATACGTGGTTAGAGGGGACGCTGCTTATAAGTACCTTAAGGTCCAGAATAAATTTAATGATCCACCACTAGAAGGGTACGAATATGTTGTTCCTTATGTTGTTGTTGCCAATATTGAGGATCTGTCTGGAAACGATGAACCATACCAAGTAGACCAGTATATGTTCGAGATTGCAGACTCGGGCTATTCTCACACTTTAAAAATGAATATGGTTGTTATAAACGAGCCAGACGTATTAGATGCTAGATTATATGAAGGATCATATACGTCTGGGTATGTAGTGCATCAGATGGGTATTGGTGAACAGTGTTATCTCGTGTTGGATAATGAATACTGGTTTGACCTTGGAACTAAGTCTTACTCATTACCACAAGTTTGAACTTTAGTTATACCTCCCTTTTGGTTATCGACTGAATACAACCGCTCTATCATTTCCGCAACTGGTTTCAGTTGTTCCGCCTTCGCGTGCGAGTAACCCTCCTGAACCGCATTCACTCCTTGGCTCTTCCAGGACAGATATTCGCAGATGAGGTAATCAGGTACACCGGATACCCTGAGGTTTGTATTCAAAGAGTGGCGAAGAATGTGTGGAGTAAGCTTCTCCCACCCCTCCTTGTTATCCTTGCAGATCTCTGCAGCCTTTTCCCTGAAATTATCGAAATGGAACTCTACCCATTTTTCGTTGATCGGCTTTCCGCTTTCCTGACGGAAGATCGGCCCGAAAGAGTTTTCTTTCAATTGTTCCTCGATGATCTGCTTGGTGATCCCAGCCATAGGGATGGTACGCTTTTTACCCCACTTTGGAGATCCGATATCCCCGCGCCAGTTGGATAACGCGCGATCGATGATTATGGTTCCATCCTTGATCTGGTCCCGAGTGAGAACCACTGCCTCCCCGCGCCTCATGCCAGTGGTCGCCAGCAACACAAAAAGGCGCCATACGGTCTCCGAGTAGAAGATATCCGGTCGTGCCATGACCGCCGATATCTCTTCTGCAGGGAGACTGTGGCGCCTCTTCTTCTCATATCTGATGTCTGGTAGCTTATAGGCAGGTGAGCTCGGTATGAGCCCATCCTCGGCCGCTGCGTTCATGATACTTTTCAGCAGCTTGTAGATACTTCTCGCCAGGGACGTGGATCCTTTCTTCTTGACGATCAGCGAGGCCATGAACTTCAGGTCAGCCCTCGTGATGTCGATCAGAGGAGTGGCCATGTATCGGGTCCTCTTGAGGATATCGTGCAGCTCTTCGGCCACATGCACCTGGTTGTATGCGTGACGCTCGCTGTAGTGGATATCAGATATGAGGGCCTGTTGATACTTTGGATTAGTATCGATGGACATGTACAGGGCAATCTCCTCGCCGATGGTAGTGTCCATGTCGCAGCCGTTGTTGATCTTGTCGATGAAATCACGGATCACCCGGTTCGCGTCGATCTTCCGCGTACAGCCGGTTCCCCGCTGCTTTCTGATTCCATCCAAGTCTGTGAAGTGGAAATACCAGTAACCGTTGTCCCTTTTTTGCGGACTGGGATAGTCCCTTTTTGTGGCCATGCCGGGCTCCTTTTTGTACCAAGTGATACACCACTGATACATCGCTGGGGTTGGCATGCCTGACAGGATTTTACAAAGTGTTTCACCATAACACTTTGTAGTAAAGCGCCCGACGGGAATCGAACCCGCCTCTTCAGCTTGGAAGGCTGAGGTAATACCACTATACCACAGGCGCACACAGGTCTCTTGTTGGCCTAATGTATAGCGGAATCTGAGAAGATCGTCAAGTCCTCTGGAAAAATTAGTGAGCTCTAGTGGCCTTGAAAGCCCGATTGATGTACTATGAGGTCACTATGAATTATGAAGAAACATACAGGAATATCATTATCCGCGCCATGGTAAATCTCCAGGAAGGGGAATCACTTTCGATCAATACCAATCCGGCGCATCTAGACTTTGCCCGAGATCTCGCTCAGGAGGCTGCGGAACTTACTTTGCAACCGGTCCACATCGTAGTGATCAACCAGGGAATTCCCGGAGATGTCCTCACCACAAAACCGATACTGCAGGATCAGCTGGCTTCTGAACCGATACGGTCGGTGCTTTTACGAATTGATGACACCGAAGAGAGAAACTGGCAGTTGCCTGCTGGAGACCGGGAGACTCTGCAGAACGCTGCACAGTTGCAGCAGTTCGGTATTCTCGCTCCACCCCAGCTCGATAAACCGATCGCTCCCTGGGCAGTTGCAGCAGTACCGGGACCCATCTGGGCTCAACAACTTCTGGGAAAGGATGCTACCACCGCAGATTTATATAAACAACTCATGCATGTGCTGAAACTTGATGCTTCAGATCCTATCCAGGCATGGAAAGAACACGTCTCACTTATCGATGCACGTATTGCTCAGCTGAATCGACTTGACAGTGACTATCTTGACCTTACCACAGCGCATGGAACCGCATTACGAGTCTCATCAGTTCCCGAATCACGGTGGCGAGGTAGCGTAAAAAAACTCGCTTCAGGACGAGCGTTCATGCCACATCTGCCGCTTGATCGTGTCAGTATGCTGCCTGAACGGTATATCACCAGTGGTGTTCTCGTCTGCGCTGAACCATTTTCACTCCTCGGTCATACTATTCGCGGTGCGACTTTTACCTTTGTGCAGGGTGCAATCGCAGCTGTTGAGGCCGATGAGGGGAAAGAGATCCTCACTTCAGTGCTCCAATCAGATGCGGGAGTATTGAGACTGGGAGAACTCTCGCTGGTTGAAGCACCTTCTGAGTTATCAGCAATCGCTGATCATTTCGGCTATAGCGGCTTTGATGAGAATCGTACGAGTTCAGTCACCTTGGGAATGGGTGAGGCTATGCATCTCGAAGCACTCGATACGTACACCGATGAGGCGCAACTCCAGGAAGAAACCGGGTGCAATGTAAGTAATTTGAGAATTCGGATACCCATTGGGGATCCCACCCTTTCGATTACCGCATGCACTTCGACAGGAGATTCGGTAACCATCATGAAAAATGGAACTTTTTTACTATAATTTCTACATTCAGAATAAAAGGAGTCTCTATGTCTTATACTATTTCGTCTCTCGAAAAAACATATGCCAGCTTGATCGTCAGCGAGGGAGTTGTCCTCTATCCGGGACAATGTCTCCAGATTAAGAGTGGACCAGGAACTTATGCATTTGCACGGGAAATTGCTCGAGCTGCGTATGATGCAGGAGCTCTGTATGTGCGAATTGATATCGATGATCCTGCACTGATCAGAAAACGTACTGAGGTGCAGGGAGACCGGGAACTCTCATTTGTCCCTCATGTGGTGAAAAATGCTGAGTTCGAAATGCTGGCCAATGACTGGGCTTATATCCGCATAGATGCTACCGAAGATCGCTTTTGGCTCTCTGATGCAGACGCTCATCGCCTGGCAGCCTATCGCTCTGCAACAGCTGAAGCCGTTCGGGTAGGACAGTTGAGCCGCATGCGCAACGAACACCCCTGGTGCGTGGTGTGTGCTGTGGGACCGCAATGGGCAAAACAGGTGCTCGGAAAAGACGCTACCACTGAGGATTTATGGAGAGTGCTCACCCCGATTCTTCGCCTTGATCACGAAAATCCTCCACGTGCATGGCGTAATCATGCTCAGATGCTGCTGAACCGTTGTGATGCGCTCAATGCATTACAGATTGACCATCTTCACTTCACCAGCTCGCAGACCGATCTCACCGTTGCGTTCACACCAGAACATCGTTGGACCGGAGGCAGTGACCCACTACCGAACGGCACCCGGTTTCTTGCGAACATTCCTACTGAAGAAGTATATTCCACGCCAAATCGTCTCACCACTGAGGGGTATGTAACCACGACTCGTCCCGTTTCTGTGATGGATAGTCTTGTTGAAGATGTTCGACTTGAGTTCTCAGCGGGAAAGGTAGTCTCCTGCAGTGCTCGAGTCGGTCAGGAGATTATGGAGAGTTTTCTTGATACTGATGAAGGAGCCCGCTATCTCGGAGAGGTGGCATTAGTGGACGAATTCTCCCCCATTGCGCAATCAGGCTATCTCTTTCATTCCATCCTGTACGATGAAAATGCATCCTGCCATCTCGCCCTTGGAGCCGGATATCCCAGCTGTCTTGCTCATGGAGCGCAGCTCAATTCTGATGAAAAGCTGCTTGCTGCTGGATGTAATCGTTCACTGGTACACACTGATTTTATGATAGGCTCTGCTGATATGCACATTGATGCCTATACCCGATCAGGTGAGCGCATCAGTATCATGCATGAAGGGAAATTTAGTGAATTGCGTCAGCCATGATCCTCAGACCATCCAAGGTCAGCAAGGGAGCTAATTGATCGATTCGGCCGATCAGGGGGGCTATGGTGTGAGATAGTCCCCCGGTTGCCAATACCGTGGCACGCATCCCGAGTTCTTCTTCAGACCGATTGATCAGCTCTTTGACCAGTCCGGCGTAGCCGTACATTATCCCGCTTCTGATCGATTCATCAGAATTTCTCCCAATGGCCCGTTCGGGGACCTTCAGCTGAACCTGTGGAATCTGGGCAGTATTGTGGAAAAGCGAGTTCACTGCGGTGACTAACCCGGGAGCAATGGCTGCCCCAAGTAATTCGCCTTCAGCATTGACTGTGGTGAGGGTGAGCGCTGTACCGAAATCCAATATCATACAGAGATCGTGTGGGTAGAGATGGTGAGCGGCAACCGCATTAGCGAGCAGATCAGAACCGAGTTCCCCCGGTATACTTTCCCGTTTGAGAGAAACTGCCGAGTCATGGGTCACCATAATCGGATCACTGTTCCCCAATGTACGGATTACTTTCTGAAATGATCTGGTGAGATTGGGAACTACCGAGCTGATGATTGATCGATCAATATCACCAGGAAGGTATCCACCGTGACTAAGCATGCGCTCCAAGATGACAAAATACTCATCGCTTGTCTTTTTCTGGTCACTATAAATCCGCCAATCATCAATCCATGCAGATCCATCGTGCAAAGCCATCACTACATTGGTATTACCAATATCGACCACTAACAGCACCGAGATACCCCCTTTCTCAGATCATCACCCCACTATGTCCATGGTAGTACGAATCACGTAGCGCCCGAACATCTTCATTCTCCAAATATTCTTCCAGACCCATCATCCGATCAATCACATTCCCATCGGGTGCAAATTCAATAATTCTGTTGGCAATCGTATCAACAAACTGGTGGTCATGGCTGTTAAACAGGAGGACACCGGAAAAATCCATCAATCCGTCATTCAAACTCGTGATGGCTTCGAGATCGAGATGGCTGGTCGGCTCATCAAGAATCAGGACATTCCCCTGTTCCAGCATAATCCGGGCGAGAACACAACGAACCTTTTCCCCTCCACTGAGAACGGTACAGTCCTTGAGTGAATCATCTCCGCTGAAAAGCATCCTCCCAAGGAATGAGCGGACAAAGGTATCATCCTTTTCCACCGAGTACTGACGCAGCCAATCGGTAATGCTCAAATGTTCATGAAAGTACATGCTGTTGTCTTTGGGGAAATAACTCTGTTTGGTAGTCACTCCCCATTCAAATGAACCCGAATCGGGTTTGAGATGTCCCGAAATAATTTCAAAGAACACCGTCTTCGCCTGATGGTTCGGACCGACAAAGGCAATCTTATCTCCATTATTCACCATAAGCGAAAAATCATTAAGGATCTTTTCTCCATCGATAACCTTGGTGAGATTTTTCACTTCAAGAATATTTTTCCCCGGTTCCCGTTCAGGTTTGAACGCTACATACGGGAATCTGCGGGAGGATGGCCTGATATCATCAATGGTGAGTTTATCAATAAGCTTTTTACGACTCGTTGCCTGACGTGCTTTTGACAGATTGGAACTGAACCGCTGGATAAACTCCTTCAGCTCTGCGATCTTGTCCTCACGTCTTCTTTTTTCATCCTTCATCTGCTTAGCTGCCAGCTGGCTGGAAAGATACCAGAAGTCATAGTTTCCTACATACAACTGCACTTTGCCATAATCTATATCTGCAATATGGGTACAGACAGAATTGAGAAAGTGACGGTCGTGAGAGACAACAATCACAGTATTGTTGAAATTCTCCAAAAACTGTTCAAGCCAATGGATAGATTCCAAATCAAGGTGGTTGGTCGGCTCATCAAGGAGCAGAATATCAGGGTTTCCGAATAAGGCCTGAGCAAGTAACACACGCACTTTGATGGTATCATCAATATCACTCATTTTACTCTGGAGCATGGTATCGGGAATTCCCAGGCCATCAAGCAATACGCCCGCCTCAGCCTCAGCCTCCCAACCGCCGAGTTCAGCAAACTCCCCTTCCAGTTCAGCAGCTTTTATTCCATCCTCTTCGGTGAAATCTTCTTTTGCATAGATGGTATCCCGTTCTGTCATCACCGCATACAGCCGCTGATACCCCATAATGACCGTTTCCAATACAGTGAACCGATTGAAAGCAAAGTGGTCCTGTTTCAGCACAGCGATCCGTTCACCGGGTGTAACAATGATATCGCCGGTATCTGGTTCCAACTCCCCGGAGAGAATTTTAAGAAATGTCGATTTACCGGCACCATTGGCTCCAATGACTCCGTAACAGTTGCCGGGGGTGAATTTGATGTTTACTTCCTTGAACAACGCCTGTGTTCCGAAAGCCAGTGAAATGTTTGAAGCAGTTATCATGAATAATCCTTTACGGGTAAAATAGTACCTATTATCACAGAAAAATGCCAGCCCATGCTTGGGCTGGCAAAGCTATAGTCCCTAGGGGAATCGAACCCCTCTTTGAAGACTGAGAATCTCCCGTCCTAGCCGATAGACGAAGGGACCATTTGTTGGACTGGGATGAAGGGATTCGAACCCCTAAAGGCAGAACCAGAATCTGCAGTGTTACCATTACACTACATCCCAACGTGTGAAACACGATTGAATCTATAAAAATACGCGGTGTTTGTCAACCCTTACGGGCAGATCATTCACTATCGTAGTTAATCAATGTCTGAATGGTATAATCGCCTAATTTTTCCTCATAATCAAGGAAAGGCAGACCGATCACACCGAAAATTCCCGCAACTGAGGCACCCATATCTTCAATGAGTGAAGCGGTCGCCTCTATCGTACCTCCAGTGGCAATCAGGTCATCAATGATAAGAATCTTCTGACCTTCATGTACATCACTTTCATGGATGGAAACATAATCCTGGCCATACTCAAGATTGTATTTACGCTCCTGGGTCTTCCCCGGGAGTTTTCCCCGTTTTCTTACCAGAATGAGGGGAATGCCCCGTTTATAGGCATAGGGTGCCGCAAATACAAATCCCCGAGCCTCAATACAGGCAACTGCATCAATTTCCTGATCAGCATACAGCTCTTCCATACGATCGATACAGTACTGAAACGCCTCGGGAGTCGTAAGAATACTCGTTACATCATAGAATAAAATTCCAGCCCGGGGGAAATCGTGGACTTTTCGGATCGCAGAATCTAAATCAACCTGTTTCATGAGGCTTCCTCCTAGGGATATGATTTCTTGAATGCCGTTACGCGGGCAGATGCCGTTATATCAAGCGGTGAGAATTTCCCGTCAGCAAGATATCGGTATGCTAAACCTGCGATCATGGCTCCATTATCGGTGCAGAGCTGCATAGAGGGAATTGCAACCTCTATGTCCTTCAGTTGTTCCAGTTCGTAACGCAATAGTGAATTAGCGGCAACACCACCACCGGCAGCAAGGCGAGTGAGTTTGGTATCATCAAGAGCTTTTCGCACTCGTTTCATCAGAATCCCTACGGCAGTCCGTTGAAACGATGCTGCAATATCTTCCGGTTTTGTATTGTCCGGGTCCTGAGCAAACTGTGCGAGTTGATTAATGACAGCGGTCTTCAATCCCGAATAGGAAATATCGTACGGATGATTCCCTTTCTGCAGAGAAGGCCCGGGAAAAAGAAATGCTAAGGGATCGCCATGTTGCGCCATCTGGTCGATAACAACGCCGCCGGGATAGCCAAACCCATAGTGTTTTGCCACTTTGTCGAACGCCTCTCCAATGGCATCATCTATGGTAGTCCCTAGAACATCAATGTGATCATAATCATGTACGGTACAGATTACGGTGTGCCCACCGGAAACTAGCAGTCCGAGATACGGATAGGCAAGCGGATGCTCTATCTGCGAAGCATACAGGTGCGCTCGAATATGATCGATTCCGATCAGGGGAATATCGAGAGTGGCGGCAAAAGCTTTGGCGAAATTCACCCCGACCAGCAATGCACCAAGCAATCCCGGCCGGTTAGTCACAGCAATCGCATCAACATCTTTTTTGGTAATATGTGCCTGATCAAGGGCTTGCTGTACTACCGGTGCTATCCACTCGGTATGGAGCCTGGAAGCGATCTCTGGAACCACTCCTTGATACGGCCGATGCAACGCGATCTGTGTTGCAACAACATTACTGAGTATATGCTTTCCATCCTCTACGACAGCAACAGCACATTCATCACAGGATGTTTCTATACCCAGGACCTTCATTCCCAGAAAGCTCCCAGATTGAGTGTGGAAGGGTGGTACAGAGAAAGACCATATTCAAACATTTGCGGATAAATTTCCATATAGAAATCGGCAACTTCATGTGTCCATGGCTGTCCGGCACGTACACTTCTATCTGCCTTGAGACGAATAGCAACTACTCTCTCCTCGGGGACCGAGGAACTGGGCTCATGCCTGGAAAATTTTTTACTCAGAATATACTCCAATCGGAGATATGCTCTCCGTCGGTATAAGGTAGTGAGTATCATGGCTTTGGTCAAGGGGGAGAGATACTTGCATTTTCAACCAAAATCGTCTAGGGTGGTACCGGTCTTAGGACACGCCAAAATGGCTCAGGGGTAGAGCAGCGCACTCGTAATGCGCAGGTCGTGGG
>CAYZXD010000046.1:0-15817 GCA_964482325.1 uncultured Spirochaetaceae bacterium
TGGTCTTACCATCAGCGACACCCTTCAGGATCACATCAAACTCAGTCTGCTCTTCCACTTCTTCAGCGGCAGCACCTGCGACTGCACCGGCAACTGCTACAGGAGCAGCAGCGGTAACATCAAATTTCTCTTCCATTGCCTTGATGAGGTCAGAAACCTCCATCACGGTCATGTTTGCAATTGCTTCCAAAATCTCTTCTTTAGTAGCCATATTATCTTCTCCTTGTATTTGATACGGTAATAGCAGGTCTACGTATACGTGAAGACTAGTACCGTATTAGTTTTCTGTTTTTCCTTCTTTCGCATCAGCAACAGCCTGCAGTGTGCGGGCGAGCTTGGAAAGAGGAGCTTTCATGGTACCCATAAGTGAAGCAATCAGTTCCAACCGTGTCGGCAATTTGCTGTATGCTTCAATCTCTTCCTTATTAAAGAGCTTACCATTAAGATATGCACCCTTGATCTGCAAAGGAGATCCCTTTGCGAAATCATAAAGCACTTTCGATGCAGCACTTGAGGCGTCTTCTCCATTGGTAAGAGCCACTGCAGTAGGTCCGACGAAATTATCGTTGGTCCCCTCATGCTTCAAATCGCTCATAACGATCCTTGCAAACCGGTTCTTTACTACACGATATGCCGATTCCTTTGCACGAAGCTGATTTCTCAGTTCAGTAATCTGTTCAACGGTCATACCGCGATAATCAGTGAAAATGAATCCGTCATACTGTGAGAATTCGGAAGTCATCTCCTTGACTGCATCAACCTTGTACTGGGCTTTTCGCGTCTGATATTCTGCCATTTCCCAATCCTCCTAGTTCTCTTTCACGTCGACCATGACGCCAGGGCCCATGGTGGAACTGAGTGCGACACTCTTGAGAAAGTCGCCCTTTGCATCACTGGGCTTTCTGCGCATTACTTCGCTGAGGACCACCCGGGCATTCTCTGCAATCTTCTCAGCATCCATCGAAACCTTCCCGATTGCCAGGTGAACAACTCCGGTTTTGTCAGAGCGGAATTCAACACGTCCCTGCTTCAACTCGGCAAGAGCTCCCTTGATATCAAAAGTAACAGTCTGTGTCTTCGGGTTCGGCATCAGGCCTCTTCGACCAAGAATTGGTCCGAGACGACCGACATCCTTCATCATATCGGGAGTAGCAACCGCTACATCAAAATCCATCCAGCCGTCACGAATCTTTTCCACAAGGTCGGTATCACCAACATAGGTAGCTCCGGCATCCAGAGCTTCCTGGGCTTTATCACCTTTAGCGAAAACAAGAACTCGTTTTTCAGCTGCAAACTGATGGGGAAGAACCACCGTATCACGGACGGACTGACTCTTCTTCAGTGACAGATTCAATGAAAGTTCAACGGTCTCATCAAATTTAGCAAACGCAACCTTTTTTACGAGCTCAGCTGCATCAACAAATGTATACTGCTGAGTACGATCAACCTGCTTGAGTGCTTCCTGGTACTTCTTTCCGTGTTTCATTTCGCTGCCTCCACCTCTACGCCCATGCTTCTTGCAGTACCGGCAATAATCTTCTTGGCAGCCTCAATATCATTTGCATTGAGGTCAGGAAGTTTTGTGGTAGCAATTTCTGTGAGCTGAGCCTGGGTCAGTTTTGCAACCTTCTGGGTATGAGGAACCCCTGAACCACTCGCAATACCACAAGCCTTTTTAATCAGCACTGCCGCAGGCGGTGTCTTGAGAATAAAAGTGAACGAGCGGTCTGCATACACCGTGATGACCACAGGGATGATAAGTCCAGCTTCAAAGTTCTTTGTTTTATCATTGAACTGCTGAACAAACTGAGGGGCACTGACACCATGTGGGCCCAGAGCGGGTCCAATCGGTGGCGCAGGCGTAGCCTTCTGAGCTGGGCACTGCAGTTTAATGACAGCAGTAACCTTCTTCTTTGCCATACTAGTCTCTCCTTACACGGCAGCCGATAAGGCTCCGCGCTGGTATTGACGCCCCTTCAACGAAGAGGCTCCCACCTGCCGGCTTACAGAACCGACGGGGAGAATTGTGTAAAAATCAGCAGATGAGAAAATCAGATCTTCTCTACCTGCAGAAAATCAACTTCAACAGGGGTGGAACGGCCAAAAATGCCAACCAGCACACGCAGGCGGCCTTTTTCCATATTCACCTCTTCAATCGTACCGGTGAAGGACTCAAAAGGACCTTCAATTATTTTCACATGCTCGCCCTGACTGAAAGATTGCTTCGGTCTCAGTACCTTCTCGCTCTTAATCTCTCCGGTCTTCTGTAGAATTCCCTTCAGTTCTTCACTGGAAAGGGGAACCGGCTTACGACCGTCAAGTGAGCCAACGAATCCGGTAACTCCCTGTATTCTCTTGATCTGCGAACAATACAGTTCCCACTGGTAATCGGGAAGTTCCATCTGCACCAGAATATAGCTGGGAAGGATTTTTCGCTTCACGGTCTTCTTCACACCGTCCTTCACTTCAACTACATCTTCAGTAGGAACTTTGACATCAGAAACGACCTCGCTGAACTGCAGGTCGCTCTCCATCAGTTTCCGAATGGTTTTCTCTATCTTGTTCTCGTATCCTGAATACGTATGTACCACATACCAGCCTTTTGCCATGAACTCTCCCTAAAAAATCAGATCGACACCCTGAACCAGCAGGAAGTCAATCAAGCCGAGAACTAAGGCAAAAATGGCAGTGGATACCAATACCACTTTGGTTGAGGTGACTACTTCATCACGAGCAGGCCACACAACCTTCTTTAATTCCTGATGCGACTCTTTGAAATACCGAATAATTTTCTTCATCAACCAACTCCTTGCACGAGAAGCGGACAGGTCAGGTAGGACTCGAACCTACAACATCTGGTTTTGGAGACCAGCGCTCTAGCCATTGGAGCTACTGACCTGTTCACTTCTCGAATTGCCTCGGGAGGCTTATTTAATCTTCGTCTCGCGATGAAGTGTATGCTTGCGATCAAAAGGACAATACTTGTTAAACTCCAGTTTTCCCGGAGTATTTCGCCGATTTTTTTCAGTAGTGTAATTCTTCTGTTTGCACTCGGTGCACTGCAAGGCGATCTTCTCAACCGGCCCCTTCTTCTTACTGCTAGCCATAGTAAAAACTCCTTGCCGGAAGCTTTCCGGCGCCGCTCTCAACGAATAGTAGAGGACAACAGCCCTCGATCGGATTTGAACCGATGACCCCCACCTTACCATGGTGGTGCTCTGCCAGCTGAGCTACAAGGGCAAACTCATGTCGATGCAGAACCTATGGGAAATCCTCCCGTCTGCAGTCGAGCAGATGTCAACGTAGCAAACCACCTCTTTTTTGTCAATACCAAACACACAACATTTGAGAAAAGTCGAAGCAACGGCGGCTGAGGTTGATTCGGTATGCGTATTCATATACTATTACGGAAGATGCGGACAAGTAAAGCCGCAAAAGGAGTTATATGGGAACCACTGAAGAACATACCAGATTCTCACCTACAGCTGCAGCAATTTCGCTCGACTTTGCCGAGCATTTAAAATACTCGCTTGATGCAGACGAACATCATAATACTGATGTAAATCGTTATACCGCACTTGCCCTTGCAATCCGAGATCGCATTATCCATCAATGGCATCATTCCCGTGCTACCCAAAGAAAGGAACAATCCAAACGGGTCTATTACCTATCACTGGAATTCCTCATGGGGAGAGCTATGACCAATAACTGTATCAACCTCGGTCTGGAACAGGAGGTACGCAATGCATTGGAAGATCTTGGGTATACCTACGAAGAATTGATCGAAATTGAACCCGATGCCGGTTTGGGAAATGGTGGACTGGGACGACTCGCTGCCTGTTTCCTCGATTCACTGGCAACCCTGGATATTCCTTCGTATGGATATGGAATCCGCTATAATTACGGAATCTTCAAACAGAAGCTTCATAACGGCTGGCAAACCGAACAGCCCGACAACTGGTTGCGACACGGAAATCCCTGGGAGATTCCCCGAGAGGATCTGGTGTACCAGGTAGGCTTTGGTGGTGAAGTTCGTGTAATCCGTGAGGGCGGAAGAGATCAGTATAAGTGGATGAGCGCTCAACAGGTTCAAGGGGTTGCCTATGATATGCCCATAGTCGGATACGGTGGAAAGACCGTAAACACCCTTCGCCTATGGAGCGCAAAAGCCACCGATGAGTTTAATTTTCAGGAGTTCAATGAGGGAGACTATGTTGAAGCGGTAAGAGCAAAGATTCTCGCCGAAAATCTCAGCCAGGTACTCTACCCCAACGATACGTTGTACATGGGCAAAGAACTACGCCTCAAACAACAATACTTTTTCGTAGCGTGTTCACTTGCCGACATCATCCGCAGGTTCAGAAGACAGGAGGTCTCATGGGATCGGCTTCCCGATTTCGCAGCTGTTCAGCTCAATGACACGCACCCCTCTTTAGCCATTCCGGAACTGATGCGCATTCTGATAGACCAGGAAGGTCTGGAATGGGAAGATGCGTGGGATATCACGGTACGGACAATGGGGTACACCAATCATACCCTCATGCCTGAGGCACTTGAAAAATGGTCTCTCGATATGTTACAGCAGATTCTCCCCCGTCATGTGCAGATAATCTTTGAAATCAACCATCGTTTTCTGCAGCATGCAGTATCCTTCTTCCCGCTCCGCCCTCATGCGATTCAGCGACTAAGTATTGTAGAGGAGGGGCCGACAAAACAGATCCGTATGGCAAACCTCGCCATCGTCGGCTCGCATTCAACGAATGGAGTTGCTGCATTGCATTCACGCCTCCTCACCGAACGCATGTTCCCCGAATTCGCTGTGGTATTCCCCGACCGGTTTAATAATAAGACTAATGGTATCACGCAACGTCGCTGGCTTTTGAGTGCCAATCCACTGCTTGCGGCAAAAATCACCGAAGCCATCGGAGATGGATGGATTACCGATTATGAGCGAATCAGAGAACTCGAACCGTTTGCGAACGATGCAGCATTCAGATCCGACTTCCTTGCTATCAAGAAGAAGGCGAAAGAGCGGGCTGCCGAATTTATCAAGCAGGACTGTTCGGTCATTCTTGATCCGGACACTATGTTCGACGTGCAGGTGAAGCGAATTCATGAGTATAAGCGACAGTTGCTCAATGCCCTCCATATCATGCTCTTGTATCAACGGGTGAAGGAAGGCAGAGCCCAGGATCTTTCTCCGACCACGTTTATTTTTGGGGGTAAAGCAGCACCGGGTTATATTCAGGCAAAACTTATCATTAAACTGATCAACAACATTGCCCGGGTAATCAATGATGATCACTCGGTAAGAGAATTGATCAAAGTCCATTTCCTCCCGAATTACCGAGTCACCATGGCAGAACGCCTGATTCCGGCAACCGATCTCTCTGAACAGATTTCAACCGCAGGATTTGAAGCTTCAGGAACCGGAAATATGAAATTTATGTGCAATGGGGCTCTGACTATCGGAACCATGGATGGAGCTACCATCGAGATGGCGGAAGAGGTCGGACGGGAGCATATGTTCATCTTTGGCCATTCTGCAGACGAAATTGAGCGGATGCGAACAGCATACGATCCGTACGACTGGGTGAGTCGTGATCCAGAAATCCGTAAAGCGGTTGATCTGTTGATCTCCGGGTATTTCAATGTGATGGAACCGGGTATTTTTGAACCGCTGCGATCGGCATTGCTCGATGAAGATCGCTACTTCCACTTTGCCGATCTGCGTAGCTATGCTGAAGCCCATGATGAAGCTACGTTTCTCTACACAAATAACCGGGATGTCTGGGCTCAGAAGGCTATTCTCAATATTGCCGCATCGGGGAAATTTTCCAGTGACCGGACGATCATGGAATATACTCACGATATATGGAAAGCAAGACGGATACCCATAGAACGCGATCAGTCTGCCAGCTCTACGCTGAAGGCGGCAAGAAAGAAGTAACTACAGAAAAGGAATATATTCAGTGAGTACGGATCCTAATTTGCTGAATAGCGGAGCGACAATCAGGGCGGGAAGAAAATTTCCCGTCCTGAATTGTTTTACCTGAATCAGCCCGAAGGCAATCATGATCAGTAAAATACCCCCTGCAGCGGAGAGTTCGGCCAATCCTGCCGACCCCATCACCGGAGAGAGCCAAGAGCCCGCCAGGGTAAAGAATCCCTGGTATACGAGTACCACTGCAGCTGAAGCGATCACACCAGGCCCATAAGCGGCGGCAAATATGATAGCCATACTGCCATCCATCACCGACTTGATCAGGATGAGGGTGTAATCCCCCTGTGTTCCTGCAGCAATGGAACCGACTACAGCCATTGCCCCGCTGCAGAAGAGCACCGATGCATTGAGAAATCCATGAGCAAACTGAGACCCTGTAGAAGCCTGGGAAACGACCTGTCCCCGTGTAGTCCGCCGCTCCATCCATGCTCCTAGACGAAGAATTGCATTTTCAATACCGATAAGATAACCGAGGAGACCGCCGACCACGATGGAGAAGAGCAATACGAGATAACTCTGCGTCTGCAACGCCATCTGAACACCGATTACGATCGTGACTAGACCGGCAGAGGCAAAGATCACCTCTTTAAACTGCTCTTTCAAGCGTGAGCCCACGAGCAGACCAAGGAGAGAACCGATGATTACAGCGAGACTGTTGATGTAGGTGGCAATCATGCAGCGAGTATAAACATAATGGCAATATTTGTGCAATCATGTTAGGCTTACGCCCATGGTTACCGTTTTGCTGGCTGCGGGGAAAGCTTCTCGTATGGGAGCCCCAAAATTATTGCTTCCCTATCGGGGGAAAGCCCTGTTTCTTTATGCACTTGAGGCAGCCCTTGCGAGTTCAGATCGTGTCATTGTCGTTACAGGATATTATCAGGAGAATATTTCCGAGGTGCTGAAACCGTACACCGATGCAGTAGAAGTCATCCATAATCCTCATGCTGAACAAGGGCAGTTCTCCTCCACTCTTGCCGGCATTTCGGCAGTGCCTCACGGTGAATCCTTCATTATTGCCATGGGAGATGCCCCCCTGGTGACACCGAATCATTATCACCAGTTGTTTCCCTTGCTCGGCTCCTATGATGCGGTACGCCCCTGCTACCATGGTACCTACGGGCA
Source organism: uncultured Spirochaetaceae bacterium (assembly GCA_964482325.1). Taxonomy (GTDB): domain Bacteria; phylum Spirochaetota; class Spirochaetia; order Sphaerochaetales; family Sphaerochaetaceae; genus CAYZJV01. The sequence continues at coordinate 7,130 of CAYZXD010000046.1, forward strand.
CCCGGTGCTGTTCGCAGAGCATCTCCGTGAGGTAATCCTCGCAAGCAGCGCCTCATCTACTATGCGAGGATTGTTATCTGATCGGAAGGTGTATCGATATGACAGCGAGGACTCTGCATGGATTACCGATATCGACACACCGCAGGCCTACGAAAAACTTATTCGCGAGCATTGATTTTTTCGAGCACTACCGAAGCATCTGCCGCTGCAGTGAGAGCAATAGTATCTCCTTCGACAAACTGACCGGCCATGATCTGTTTTGCCAAAGGATTTTCCACCAGCGTCTGAATACTTCGCTTCACCGGCCGCGCTCCGAACTCGGGGTGATATCCAACCTGCGCGATCGCATCAAGTGCCGCATCATCATAGGTGAGGACCATGTTCCGCTGAGCAAGACGCTTTGATAGCAGCTGCAACTGCAATTCCACAATCCTGCGTATATGTTCCCGTTCAAGACGGTGAAATACGATAATCTCATCAATCCGGTTGATAAATTCGGGTTTAAACGCTTTTGCAATAACGGTCTCCACTGAAGCACGGGCCTGCTCAAATGAGCTTTCTGCAAGCAACAATTCACTGCCGAGGTTACTGGTCATGATCACAATCGTATTGGTAAAATCAACCACCCTTCCCTGCCCGTCAGTCAAACGTCCGTCATCAAGCACTTGCAGGAGAATGTTAAACACGTCCGGATGTGCCTTCTCGATCTCATCGAACAGGATTACCGAATAGGGGCGACGACGTACAACCTCGGTAAGCTGTCCTCCCTGATCATAGCCGACATAGCCCGGAGGGGCTCCAATCAGACGGCTCACGGAGAATTTCTCCATATATTCACTCATGTCGATACGGGTGAGCGCCTTCTCATCATCAAAGAGAAATGCTGCAAGCACTTTAGCAAGTTCGGTCTTGCCGACTCCTGTCGGACCGGCGAACAAAAAGGTACCGAGCGGCCTCTGAGCATCTCCAATCCCTGCTTTGTTTCTGCGGATTGCATCACTGACCGCACGAATTGCTTCCTGCTGACCAATCACGCGTTCTCCGAGGATCGTTTCCAGCTTTACATACTTTTCCATCTCGGAAGAAAGCATTTTTGCCACAGGGATCCCCGTCCAGTTCGAGACAATACGGGCAATATCATCATCCGCTACTTCTTCACGCAATAGCCGGTTTGACTGGGTATGATCGTCCACACTCTCCGTCTGTTCGGCAATCTCTTTCATGAGCGCCGGAATAAGCCCATGCTTGATCTCCGCAGCCCGTGCAAGATTTCCCTCTCGTTCACTCTGTATCTCTTCATGCTTAAGCTGCTCAAGCTGTGCCTTTCGGTCTCGTATGGCAGCAATAGCCTCCTTTTCATTCGTCCACTGCAGCAGTAACGTATCCCGTGTACCTTGCAGTTCTGCAAGCTCAGCTTGAATTTTTTCCAGCCGCTTCCTGGCATTCTTGTCAGTCTCTCGCCCGAGTGCTTGAGATTCGATCGTAAGCTGAAGAATTTTCCGTTCTATCTGATCAAGCTGCACCGGCTGACTTTCAATTTCCATTTTCAACTGACTGGCAGCCTCATCCACTAAATCAATAGCCTTATCGGGAAGGAACCGCGCGGTGATGTATCGGTCACTGAGTACTGCCGCTGCAACGAGAGCTTCATCGGTAATGCGAACTCCGTGGTGCACCTCATACCGCTCTTTCAATCCCCGTAAAATGGCAATGGTATCCTCTACACTCGGTTCCTTGGTAAATACGGGCTGAAAACGACGTTCAAGGGCTTTATCTGATTCGATGTGCTTACGGTATTCATCAAGTGTAGTTGCCCCGACAGCACGCAGTTCTCCTCGTGCCAGAGCAGGTTTGAGCAAGTTTGAAGCATCAGTCGACCCCTCGGCAGCTCCCGCACCGACTAAGGTGTGCAGCTCATCAATAAAGAGAATAATCTCACCCTGAGAAGCTACCACTTCATTAATTACCGCTTTCAACCGCTCTTCAAACTCTCCACGGAACTTTGCCCCGGCAATCAATGAACCAAGATCTAAAGCAAGTAACCGCTTTGAAGCAAGCGACTCGGGAACATCCCGTGAAACAATTCTCTGGGCCAGACCTTCAACAATAGCCGTCTTGCCGACACCGGGTTCTCCAATGAGGACCGGATTGTTCTTGGTACGGCGAGAGAGCACCTGCATGACACGCCTGATTTCTTCATCACGCCCAATGACCGGATCAAGCTTCTGCTGTCGGGCAAGCGCCGTCATATCTTTACAATATTTCTCAAGTGATTGGTATCTATCTTCGGGATTTTCATCGGTGATCCGATTATTGCCACGTACTAACTGCAGAGCCTGCAGTAATTCATTACGACTGACCCCCTGAGTTTTCAGCATCTGCGATACAGAAGAATCATTTTCGAGTAATGCAAGCACGACATGTTCAGCACTGATGTACTCGTCTTTAAATTCTCCGGCTTGTTTCTCTGCAGAGTACAACAGTTCAGCCAGTTTCGGTGAAAGGGAACTTTGCCCGGTATCACCGTAGGATTTCGGCAATCGATTTACCAGATCAGTGGTCTCTTGCTCAAGTAATCGGGGTGATACTCCCAACCGCTCAAACAGCGGTATGAGCAACCCTTCCCGCTGCTGCAACAGCGCCAGAAAGAGATGTTCACACTCAATTACGGGATTACGGTATTCATGGGCAAGGGTACTCGCTGCCTGAATTGCTTCACGCAGTTTAACGGTCATCTTATCAATATTCATCTGTCACCTCTCAACATTGCAGGTACATCCACCCATAATATACTGAGGAGGTATCAGAGCGGCAAATTCAGATAATGAAATGCTGATCAGTTTGGGGTCGGAGCAGTTCGAGGTAGTTGGTGACCAGTTCCTTCGCTCCTGCTACATCGAAGGCATCAAGAAACGCAAGCTGGAAACAGAATGACTCAAGAAGAAGGACCAGATGCTGTGTAATACGATTTACATCGCACCAGACCACCGTCCCCTCTGCTATACCGAGCCGCAGCAGTCGTTTGAAGAGAATATGGAGCTTCGCAGTCCGTCTCAGAATGATATCGGAGAAGTCTGTCCCCTCCTTTTTCATCTGCAGCATGACATCCATGAGAGAAGTGAGTTCCCCCCGATGCTGAGTTGAAATATCAATAATATCACTGCAGATCGTTAAAATACGCTGAATAACTGCATCCTTGGTATTCCATGCATAGTCAGCGTATTTGGTGAACATTCTCCCTGTTACCAATTTAACGGCATAATAATAGATCTGTTCCTTATCCTTGAAATACTGGTAGATCGTGGGCCGGGAAATGCCGCATTCAGTCGCAATAAGAGAGAGGTTGGAGTCACGATACCCTTCCCGTGCAAATACTTTCAGCGCGGTCTGCAGTATTTTCTCCTTCCGTTCTTCATGATCGATCTTTTTTGGCATGCTAACAATCCTGCTACTGTATTTGGCAATTCTTGTGCTACACTATAGCACAATTCTGTAAAATACACCACGAAAAAGATGTAGGAAGAACAAAGGCTTTCAAAATATTCTCTTTCTGCCCGAAATCAGATCTTATCACTCATGGTAGCGACCATGACAGCCTTGATGGTATGCATCCGATTCTCAGCCTCATCAAACACAACGGAAGCAGGACTGCGGAAGACCTCATCGGTAACCTCCATCTCCTTCAATCCGAATTTTTCAAAGACTTCCTTCCCGATCGTTGTTTCCAAATCGTGAAATGAGGGGAGACAATGTTCAAAGATAACCTGATCATTCTGCGCAGCACGCATAAGATCCATAGTAACCCGATAGGGTTGTAGCAGGGCAATGCGACTCGACATCTTATCCTCTTCACCCATTGACACCCATACATCGGTATAAATGATATCGGCATCCTTCACGGCTACAAAAGGATCGGTCTCATAGGCAAAAGATCCTCCAGAGTGAATACGATCATCATGTAAAGAAGCAACAAGATCCTGTGAAGGGCTCAACTCCCGGGGAGAAGCAATGACATAATTCATGCCCACTTTGGCAGCTCCGATCATCAGTGCATTTGCCATATTGTTTCTTCCGTCGCCCACGTAGACAAATTTCATCTTATTCAACGGTTTGTCCACATGTTCACGAGCAGTCATGAAATCGGCTAACACCTGTGTGGGGTGATCATCATCCGTCAGACCATTCCAAACGGGGATCCCGGAAAAACGGGCTAGATCCTCAACAAGCTGTTGGCTGCTTCCACGATACTGCATGCCATCGTAGTAACGACCAAGCACTCGAGCGGTATCCTCAATAGATTCCTTCTTCCCCATCTGACTGTTGGTGAGAAACGTCACATGAGCACCTTCATCACAGGCTGCAACTTCAAAGGCGCATCGGGTACGGGTGGAAGGTTTATCGAACAACAATACGATATTCTTCCCGTCGAGCAGAAGATCGCGTTTCCCCTTTTGCTTTGCTTCCTTCAAAGATGCCGAAAGATCCAGCAGGTAGCTGATCTCTTCACCTGTATAATCTGCAAGGGTGAGAAAACTTCTTCCTTTCATATTCATACCGATTCCTCCTCAATTTCTTTCCCAATATCAGATGGTGACAATTCCACTGAAACGAGTTTCCGATGAATCCGTTCCGTACTGCGATAGGCACGGTCCAGATCTCCTGATGCCTGATTCAGCCGCTTCCTCGTTTTATCCAGGAGTTCACCGAATCGGGAGAACTCCGTTTTTACTCCGCCGAGGATCTGCCAGACTTCACTCGATCGTTTTTGAATCGCTAAGGTTCTGAATCCCATCTGCAGGCTGTTGAGCAAAGCTGTCAGTGTCGTCGGACCAGCGACGATCACCCGAAATGAGCGTTGCAGTTCATCAGTTAACCCGGCAGTATTCAGCACTTCAGCATACAATCCCTCGAGCGGGAGAAACAGGACGGCAAAATCCGTTGTTCCCGGCGGATCGATATACTTGGATGCGATATCTTTCGCCTCTCGTCGAAGCCGCGTCCGTAACGCTTTTCGCGCCTGTTCAGAAAGCTCTGCATCCCCCTCCTGTTGTGCCTGCACCAATCGTTCATAGTCCTCTTTCGGGAACTTGGCATCGATGGGCAACCACACGCCCGATGACTCGTCTGCAGCATCCTGCGGTCCGGGAAGACGTACCGCAAATTCAACCCGATCCGACGAGCCCTGTTTTGTTGCCACATTCACCGCATACTGTTCGGGTGATAAAATATCCTGAAGAATCGCCTGCAGCTGGAATTCGCCCATCATACCGCGGGATTTGACATTCGTCAGCACCCGCTTCAGATCTCCAACGCCATCAGCAAGTACCTGCATCTCTCCAAGCCCTTTACTGACTATATGCAGCTGGTCATTCACCAGTTTAAAAGACTCTCCCAACCGACGCTCAAGGGTTTCGTGAAGCTTCTCGTCTACGGTCAGCCGCATCTGTTCAAGTTTTTGCTCATTATCCTTGCGAATAGATTCAAGTCGGCTATCGAGGGCTTCCCGCATGGCAAGCAACTGCCGTTCCGTCCGTTCGCTCAGTACTTCCGTCTGTCTGCTGACATCTTCCAGGCGGCCTTGTGTCAAAGATGCAATATTCGTCAGAGTACTCATCGACTCCCGACGAGAGGACTGCAGCTCATCAGAGACGGTGCTCTTCAGATGCTGCAGTTCAGATCGTAATTTTCCCAGTGTAATCAAGAGCAGTATCACTATAACTGCAATACCTGCAGCGGTGAATATCATGGTATTCATGACTTTGCCTCTACAACATGTACACGATATTGATACGGCTCTACGATAAGATGCTTAAAAAACTGCAATTACCTCTCCGTTCGGATATGTTGCTGCAATATAATCCTTGACTTCCTTACTCTGCAGTGCCTTCACCAGAGCCTGTACGGCAGGATCATTTTCGCTTCCTTCCTTGACAGCAACAATATTCACATAGGGTGAATCGGAACCTTCAACAGCTAATCCATCCTGGTTAGCCTTCAGACCGGCAGGAATAGCATAGTTTCCATTAATGACTGCTGCATCAACATCATCAAGTACTCGAGGAAGGGATGCTGCTTCAATTTCATGGAAATTCAGATTCTTTGGATTAGCTACGATGTCATACGGAGTTGCAGCAATACCGGCATCATCGCTTAGCGTAATCAGGCCGGCAGCTTCCAGCAATAACAGGGCTCTCCCACCATTGGTAGGATCATTTGGAATAGCAATGGAAGCACTATTGGCAAAGCTGTCAATACTGTCATGTTTGCGGGAATACAGGGCGATGGGCTCAATGTGAACACCGCCTGCGTTTACTAAATGATACCCCTGTTCGTCATTGAATGACTCAAGGTACGGAATATGCTGGAAGAAATTGGCATCGATCTGGCCATCCTCCAGCGCCTTGTTCGGCGTCACATAATCGGTGAACTCGATGACTTTCAAGGTGATGCCTTCTTCAGCAAGATCATCTGCCACTAAGTTAAGCAGAACAGCATGTGGTTCAGGAGTAGCTCCGACTGTAAGGGTATTTACCTGTTCCTGTGATCCTGCGGCGAAGAGGACTGCTCCTGCGATCAGTAAAATTGATGCCAAAATAGCAAACTTTTTCATACGTTAATCTCCTTTCTCTCGTAATACTGCATTGAATATACTCTATTTTTATCGTCTCGCCATCATCCTGCCACTTACGGTGTTACCGATTACCTGGATGACTTCTACCAACACTAAAATAACAATAACCGACACTAACATCACATCAGGACGGAATCGCTGATAGCCATATCTGATTGCTAGGTCACCGAGACCACCACCACCGATTGCGCCAGCCATGGCTGAATACCCGATCAGGTTGATAATGGTAAGCGTTACTCCTGAAACAAGAGACGGCATTGCTTCAGGCAGCAATACTTTTATGATGACCTGCAACGTGGTGGATCCCATGGCGCGGGCGGCCTGAATGACCCCCGGATCCACCTCCTTTATCGCTGTTTCAATGATACGGGCAACAAACGGTGCAGCCGCAATCGACAATGGGACAATAGTTGCTCTGGTACCAATACTGGTTCCCACAATAATTCGAGATAGCGGGAACAGGAGAATCATAAGAATAATGAACGGGAAGGATCGAAGAATATTGACGATCCGACTCAGAACCGTATTCAAAAGCGGTTTCGGAATAATCCCTCCCTGAGATTCTGGAGCGGTGATGCACAGCAGAATCCCCAGTGGGAGTCCCAGGAGCAATGAGAAGAATGTGGAGGAGAACACCATCATGAGTGTCTCAGCGGTTGCATTCCAAACGAGATCAAATAACATATTCATTGTGGGACCTCCTCTTCTACGAGGACATGCGAAAGTTTCAGAGCAGCAACAGCCTTATCGACCTCATCCGGTTCTCCGATAATATCACAGATGAGGGTTCCTACATCCTGTCCTGATACTCGTTGCACCCCTCCTGCGCGAATATTGAACTCAACATCGAACCGTTTCTGAATTCTACTGAGGACCGGCTCTCCGGTGAGATCTCCACGGAACCGTAGGGTAAATCGGCCACCTTCATCCGACCAACGGACAAGATCATCCCGTTTCACCTCTTCCGATTCGGCAAGAGGCGTAAGATGTGCAAGGAAATCTTTTGTAACGCCAGATTGTGGCGCAGCAAAAACATCCAAGACTTTCCCTTCTTCCACCACGGACCCTTCATCCAGGACTGTGACGTAAGCACAGGCATCACGAACGACCTCCATCTGATGAGTAATCATCACTACAGACAGATTAAGATTTTTCTGAAGATCGTTGAGCAACGCAAGTATCGAACGGGTAGTTTGTGGGTCCAGTGCACTGGTGGCTTCGTCACAGAACAGTACATCAGGATGATTTGCCAAAGCTCGGGCAATCGCTACCCGTTGTTTCTGTCCGCCTGAGAGCGTACTGATAGGAGCTTTCCCTCTCCCGGTAAGTCCTACCAGTTCAAGCAGCTCTGCTACACGGTTATCAATGGCACTTTTATTCATGCCGGCAATTTCCAATGGATAGGCAATATTCTGTGCAGCATTACGGGAAGAAAACAGGTTGAAGTTCTGGAATATCATGCCTATTTTACGGCGTTGAGAAATCAACTCATGTTTCGGAAGGTTATCGACCCGATGATCATCATACCAGATCTCGCCGCTGTCTGGACGTTCAAGCAGACTGATCAGCCGCACCAAGGTGGATTTGCCTGCGCCACTTTTTCCGATGATGCCATAGATGGTATTTGAGGGGATGTCGAGACTAATGTGGTGTACAGCATGGAGGTCACCGTATGACCTATTCAACTGTCGCATGGAAATTCTCATAGAACCAGTACCTCTTCTCTTATGGCATCATGATCGAAAACGTACCACATCATAAAAGAATAGCGGAGGTTCTTCAAGCTGACTGAAGAGTATTTCATGAGAGTATGCAGATTTTTACATATTTTTACAAAAAAAATCCGGCAGCAACCTACTCTCCCGCGGAAAACGCAGTACCATTGGCGCAGGAGGGCTTGACTACCGTGTTCGAGATGGGAACGGGTATGACACCTCCGCTATGACTACCGGATTACATGATCTTCTTGGATATCGACTTACAAACTTAAGTTCGATATGCAACAAGGCAAAAAAAGAGGCCCGGCAGCAACCTACTCTCCCGCGGAAAACGCAGTA
>CAYZXD010000047.1:0-14823 GCA_964482325.1 uncultured Spirochaetaceae bacterium
TTCCCAGTTGAATACTTTCTCTTTAAATGATTCGGTTGTTAATAATTCCATCAATAACTCCTTGAAACTAAGCATAGGGGTGATGAAGAAAATAATAAAGGAACAAAGTCACAATTCATCCGGGATGTCTGATCTATTTGATTGTCTTAGTCCTTCATATAAAACTCCGCCTCATACCCCGCAGCACTCAGTATCAAGCCATCAGCCGATTCGGGCGCAACTGCGTCGACTTCTTGGTGGTGCTCAGACGATTGAAGGAGCTTGGAGTTGATGTATACTTTCAAAATGAGGATGTGCTGTTATCAAGTGAGGCCGGTGAATTGATATTGACGCTCCAAGCGGCATTGGCCCAGGCAGAGAGCAAAGATAAGAGTACCAGCATCAGATAGGGCATCAAGAGAAGCACTTCGCATCCCGGCTCCCCGTTCTTCTCCCGTGTGTGTTTTGGGTTTTGTCATGATGATCGGAAACATCTCCCAAGTGAAAGGCCTCCCCCCCCAGCTCAGTTGCAATCTCCTTTGAAAGCAGTTTTGCTGAAGAACCGGTGATATACACCTCGCACAATTAGTCGTCTGTATCCTATTTACAAACTGCGCCCACCGGTTCACAAACAGCACTTCATCGAAAAAGAAATAGACCATCTGTTCATGTTTCTGGGGATACATCCCATAGCAATTATCCTCAATCACCGCAGGATCCGATCCTTCAAGCCTAAGGAGATCCAGCCGGTCATCAGAAAAATCAATGTAACAGATGTTTTTTGCGTCAACTCCCTCTTCAAGGAGGGATGCCATCTTCTCATGCTGCCAGGTAGATTTTCCGCAGCGTCGGATACCTATAATCAAGGTCGCCTTCTGCGGAACCACAAGTATTTGGGTATCCCTTGGAATAATGGAGGATTAGCTTCTCAGGTGTTTCTGTTGCTGGGCGATGATCAGGCGTAATATGTCATTTAGCTTGATACCCCTTCACCAGATATAAGTCAAATAGTTTCCAAATATTTGTAAACTTATAGTTAATAGTTATCAATATTTTAGAAACTTTGGTGCCGTATGATACTACAGCCCCAAAAGCTCAAGAGCTTTTCTTTAAGAGATAGGTCTCATGGGAACAAATCAATCCTCCATGGGAGAAATGGGATAATAGGGACTTGAAACCCTACCGTTACATTATCAGAACATAACAGTTGTACTCAGGCAGCAAAGTGTACTCGTGTACACTCAGACAAGTCCAATCGAGATCTCAGGAAGTCCTTCCGCTGGTTGGAATGAAAGGAAGGACTATGAGAAAAATTGCTACAGGAGCAGGAATCCTATCAATACTGCTGTTTGCCTATGGAATGTTGCGGCACAGATATCTGATCAATAAGGAATTTTGGAAGCCAGTTCGGTTCATCGCATCAGAAAGAATCGTCCTTTCGATGCTCCTTATCGCATATGTTGTTGTGAATATCCCTGTATTCTCCATTATCTCTAGCCAATAAGAACTTATCCATTCCCTAAGGAATACCTCTCATCATGCCCCACAAGCCCAAGCGATCTGGAGTGTAAACAGCATGGAGTACGAGACGTTGCTGGAAATTCTTCGACATCTCAAAGCTTCCAGTCTTTGCCATAGATACGAGTGAGTTGGAGCGATATGCCCATCTACCGGAGCTTGAGGATGCAACCAAGCACATCGCAGATTCTGCCTCAATACAGACCGTCCCCCATGCATTGACAGGGTAATTATAGGACAGGAAATGCATAAACTTCCAATGGAAGCTTTCTGTCAACTCTCATTCCGCCAGACTGAGGATAAATATAAAGGGTCCTATAAATATTACGGTAAACTTATCAACACATACTCCAGTCAAAACATGCTGGACATCACTAACTTTTAGTATCTGCTGGTGTTCTGCTTTTCCGCTTCTAGCGAGACTCTCTGCTGTAAGTTGATATAGTAATCCTCTCTGGTTCCGAAATAATGGGCAAGATGCAAAGCGGTATCGAGAGAGCTTCCGCTTTCCACTAAGAATTTTTTGAATGCTCGGGCAAAATGGAGAAAGGATACCAGGTACAAAATTTTCTCCATGGTACCATTCGAAGAAACAGGATATACTCAAACGACGAATAACGTTCCACATAAAAAGGATTACCCATGAATACCAAGGGCACTGTGACGTTGAGCAAACAGGAAAATCTCGTCCAAATCGGAAAGTTCGTGCTCTTCTCTATCAGTGCTGGAATCATTCAGGTAATTGTGTTCACACTGCTCGAGGAACTCTTCCATCTACCCTATTGGCCAAGCTACCTGAGTGCACTCATTGCCAGCATCATCTACAATTTTACCGTCAATAGACGATTCACGTTCAAGAGCGCCAACAATATACCTAAGGCCATGATACAACTGGGTATCTACTACGCCATCTTTACACCGCTTTCTACCTGGTGGGGAGATGCATTGGTACAACAGGGACTTTCCGATTACATCGTATTAGGAGGAACCATGATTATCAACCTGGTCACCGAATACTGTGTCAATCGATTCATTATCTACCGAACGTCCATGAATACCCGAGAGAAGGTGGGTCCTGAACCTTCACCTTGAGTGTGAGAAGCGACGATTATCTACCTCGTACCAATTTTTTCCCAACCGTGACAATCCAGTAAAAAACCAACAGTATCATGCACGGCTTCCTCATCTTTGCACTCCCTCATCAAACCTTCTTTGTTCAAGATAAGTACGGATCCTGGTATTTCTCAATAGGCTTTAGACTCAGGCTCCATAGTGGCGGCGTATACGAAATTATTATCTTTGCGAAAATCTTGTCCCGTGGTATATTCTATGCATGGTTATCTACCACACTCAAGATAACTCCTCTTAGTCCTCCTCCTTATTAATGGAGGACGAATTTATGAAAAACGCAATCGCTGTGCCCATCCGCCATCAGTGGCGGGAATGCTCATCCCTCCGGGACCTTGCGCACGTGTTGGTGCACGAGGTCAACCTAGAGGGAAGGAAGATCGTGGCTCACGGTCGGTCACTCATCCAAGAATTACTGGTTGCTCCAGATGACCAGCCAGGAGAGGAGGAAATGACCGATGTCACCTGGGTTCTCATCGATGATGGGCTTCTGCTCGTTCGATGGCCGTACGAGATGTGGCAGGGAGGATATCAGAGGGACAACCCATCTGTGCTGTGGATTCCCGATATTGATAAAGAAGGTTCCTCCCTGGTCGAATCCTGTCTGCAATCAATCGAAAGGGCTGAGATCGGCAGGGTCACCGAAGGATATGAGAAGAAGTATGTCAAGCAGGATATAAATCTGCGAGTCGACTCGATCCTGCTTCTGCAGGATGATCTGAACCTCTATGCCTATCCACTGGACGAAACACCAGAGGAACACTTTCTGGACGATATCACGTCAGATAGACTGCACGCACTGGGTATCAGGTTCGTAGAAACCGGGTACACCGGCTACCTCGACCTGTACTACTGTGACCTGTTCGTGCAGAGCCCCGATTGGCGATACAGTCGTATCCCGTGGCTGAAACGGGAACCAACCCTCGCTACACAAGCCTACGCTTATATGGTACTGGTGGCGGGAAATAAGTGTTCAGCACTCGTATGTGACGGAAGTGAAAAACGCGAATGCCTGTTTTGTGAGCAGTTCTCCGGTCCCGCGATCGCTTTAATCCGAATCTTGGTTTTCAGGGCAGCGGTGACCGGGGATTGGCCGTATGAGGCATGGTTCAATCCACGAGAGATCTGGATACGAGCGATGGATGATTGGAAGGTGTTCCTGGCTCACGACGATTGGGAAGGTCTTTTTGAGACGCTGTGCAAACCCGATTATACGCAACATACGATAAACACTTCATGGCTGTATCTGGTGAACGAGTGTTACCGAGCTGATTACAGCCTGATGAAAATGCTGCTCCGGTATCTGTATGACTGGGTGGCACAGGTATTAAAAACTGAGGAGGGGGTTACGACCTACTGCATATGGTAAACAATGAAGAGTTCAAGAAATATCTGGAAGAAGCGTACTGGTGGAGGGTCGATTCATCCACGAAACTTGACGGCCACGCCATCCTGATCGAGCTGACGAGGCTAGACATCATCGATCATTCGGCGGAATTCCTGGAGGACGGATATCCCCCACGAAAGGAGAGCGGGCGTATCCGCCTGTATCGGATAGCTCCGGATTCACCACCCGGAACTCCCAAGAAATACCTGTCCGAGGAGTTCGCCAAGCGGTGCCGAAAGGAACATGACAAATTAGGATATCCAGTCATGCTGACATGCCAAGGTGATGATTCCAGAGATTCCATAGACTGGCTCATCCCGGTACAGTTTGAGAAACAGACAGTGTTCATCAAGGCATGGGATATGCGGATAATGGAAACGGTGAAGGCCTTTGCTCTTGCATTCAATCGGAAGCACACAGGGGCCTGGGAATACCTGGCCAAGGGCAACGTGTGGTCCCTCCATGATGAGGAGTTCTTATACACACACAATTATAGCGGTGAGGGAGTGTCTGAACATCAAGATCTCTCGGTACAACTCGTGCAGTTGCATGCAAGAGTGGGGGACGTCACCCCGGGACTGTTCATGGACGAAGACGGAGTGTACGTGCCCATGGTAATGAACGAGAATACACGGGAAGGATTTGAGTTCAGTGCCCCCTATGGTAGGCATTTCAGGATATCGGTGAAGAAATTTACCGAAGGCATCCCTGTCATACTTCTACGGAGAGAATCGCGTATGGAAAATATGGTACCGGAGACGTTACATGACATCATAAGATGGTCGGTACAATCAACCGGAGACTTTGTGATCGATGTGGACATCGCATCAACCCCTTCTGAAGGGGAGTCCGTGTCAAAACGCTACCGACTACCGATCGGAGATTTGCGGAAGAATCTACGCAGAGAACATAGTGCTGTCTTAATATGCCAATCCTTGGATATGCGGAGCACGCAGGAAAAAAGAGCTGAAAAACGGGTATTGTTCTATGACAAGGAAAAACTGGAACGGTTCTGGACAGAGAAGATCTTCTGTAACCCATGGGTCGATGCGCATGGCAACCTGCGATTCCTGAATGGAGCGACCTTCCCAGCCTCTTGGATTGTGAGGATAGCAACCTACTTGGAGGATTCTTGAAGGAACTGGTTCACTGAGAAACATAAAATCCTTTCATATAATCGTCATATGGGATTGAAGAAACACAAGAAGAGTTTCCAGCTGTGCACTCTCATTTGCATAAAGCGGTGGTGATTCATCACAAAGAAACAAAATTCTAGTATGCAAGCCGGTGGGAGTCCGCCGGCTTATTCAATCGTTTGTTTGAAGCATGTAATCAAATAATTAAGGAAGGGGAGTAAGAAATCAAGGTGGTCGCACCCATCTCCTCCACAGCTCTTTCGTACGTGACCTTCCGGGTCATTTAGGCGATTGTAATCTACCTGCTGCAGCTTGTAACGTGCATGGCATTCTGGAAACCGCTGATCAAGAAGTTCATACACGGATGAGTTAAATAACTTCTTTTAAAGATTGAACCTACATAAAAACGGGTGTAATATGGGGCTATTCAAATCATGGAGGGAGAACAGTGCTCACTCAGCATGAAGATATCTATAAGACATTGCTTGAGCTGTCCTTTGAAGTCAGCGAAGTGATTATCAACACCACGGACCGAGTGGCGATGTACAAGAAAATCCTTGACAGGATCTGTGACAGATTGGGTTTTGATTATGCTGAAATATGGGAAATGTCCAAGGATGAACGTTTAGTGAAAACAAACATCATGACCGTTCGAAACAGCTCGATGGAAGGATTTGCTGACGTAAGCCAGAATTACTCCTTTTTATTTGGGAAGGGGATTCCAGGGATCACTTGGAAAGTTCGGCAACCGCAATGGATAGACAATGTGCAGGAAGAACATACTTTCCTCAGGAGAGTTGAAGCCAAAACACATGATGTGAAAACTGGGATCACTGTGCCAATTTTCGCATACGATTATCTGGATGCCGTCTGCTTTTTCTTCAGCAAGAGGAAATTGGTACGAGCGCCGATATTCCTGGATCTGTTGAACTACTTCGCACAAATTATCGGGATCAATATCATCAAGGAAGAACTCAATCGCGAGGTAAAAAATGTTCTCCAGAAGAATAAAAAGGAAAATGAAATCAACATAAGAACCGTTAATAAGATCTTTGACCTTCGTGATCCCTACACGATTTCCCATCAGTCTGAAGTAGCTGATTTTTCAAAAACCTTGGGAGAACACATGGGATTGAATGAGGATGCAATCAATGATCTCTATCTCGGAGGAACCTATCATGACATCGGGAAAATTGAAATTCCTCAGGAGATTCTCAGCAAACCAAGGAGTCTCAACAAGGAAGAATACAATCTTGTAAAAAGGCATCCAAAAACCGGGTATGAAATTCTGATCGATTCCTCTCTATCGGACAATGTGAAGCAAATTGTTTTGGAACATCATGAACGCCTTGATGGAAGCGGATATCCGAATCAATTAAAAGGAAATGAAATACATGATCTGTCAGAAATAGTCGCTGTGTCCGATGTTGTTTCAGCAATGAAATCCCATAGACCCTATCGGGCAGCCCTTCCACCAGAGGTCGTGATTGACGAGCTGAATAGGCAAGCCGGGATCAGCCTGGACAAAGATATCACAAAACTGGCAATTGACGTGTTGTGCAGCAAATAGGCTAAATGAACTTACATTCGTAATGATCCCAGCCCAATATTTAACACCCGATAGTCCTCTCCTTTGTGTAATTATCATCACAATTCATAACCACACTGGCATACAGGGATGAAGAAGAACTTCGATGCATGAAATCATGCAGAGGTTGATCCTCATCATCCTGAGAAGCTTGTGTCTAGATATGTTCGCAATTTCATATTGAATAAACCATGAACATCCAAATGCATTATGCTACCGCTTCCCTACACATTGGTACCGCCGGGCCCTTCCCTTTGGCTACAGCCTGCCGTAGCCGTAGGTGTGCACGAGGATACCCGATACGAGAAGTTGTTCTAGTAGCTGAGATTTCTTTGTGCAGGCCAAATTAACTTAATACATGGAATTTTTCATTTTTTGTCACATTATTTTGACAGATTCAGAATTCATAATCTATACTATAACGCAGTTACCAGACACAATAAATTCGTTCACACACGCCCTTCGTGACCAAGGAATCGGCCGAGGACAAGAGCAAGACCGACCGGGTATACAAAACGAAGATGCAGGCAGGAAAGCCCTTCCTGCTACTGGGCTGACAGAATCAGAGTATCGTGTCTGGAGAGACTCCCTCATTTAAAAACCCTGCACAAGGGGCTTGTATGAAACTGATTGATCGATGCATGCATATGCATACTACAATTTATGGAGCGTATATATGAATCAATGGAAAAAAGGTATTCTCGTACTGACCTTGGTTTTCCTGACAACGAGTCTGGTTGCTGGAGCATTGGAGACTGTTGCATCTGCTATTGAGCGCGCAAAAACGATCAATTATGACATGGCGTTCCCCGCTCAGTTTTTTCAGGAAATATCAGCGGCAACGGTGTATGAAGGCTCAATGGCCATACAATTGTATGACGGGAGCGTTGCGTTAGAATCATCCGCATTATTTGTACGTGAAGATACTATATTGAGTTCATACAAAAACGCTGAAGCGTATCTTGAATCTTCTTCATTCATTGCGTCAATACAACCACAGTTTCTTCTCGTTTCAGATGAGAAAGCTGAATTGTTCCAGTCCTTTCTCTACCTCGTTGATGGCAACTACTTCTCGGAAGGTTTCTTCAACGAAGGAACAACTTGGTATTTCATCCGAGATGAGTTCTTTGGCGACATTGAGGCCTGGGTTGTGCAGACTGATGAAACTGGTCTTATTATTTCCATCGCCTATGAGCATGACCTGCAAAAGGAACTTCCTGAACTACGTGGGAGCATGACACCACTTCATGATGTTGACCAATATGGACAACCCCTCATCGATGAACACATAAAGCAACAAATGGACCAAGTTCTGAAGGAGAATCTCTCCTATTCATTGGAAGCTGAGCCATTCGAACACTCCGTTCTCTCACAACTCTGGGAAGGCTCCTGGATCAAGGGCTGGCTCACCACCGAGGAGACGGATGCTGATGGCTATCAATACACATCGACATTGAGTATCTACGCCTTCGAAAACGAAGCGGATATCTACCTGTTCGGAAGCATTGAGGCAGCCTTGGGCTTCCCGGTGATCATTGAATCCATGAATCCAAATTTCACGCTTTCCACTGACGAACAAGCTGCAGTGTTTGCACAGGCTCTGGATATACTCCTTAACGACAATGCACCCGATGCATACCACACAGGATACCAAAACACTTGGCTCTTCATTCGTGAACAGTGGTTCGGTGACGGCATGGGATACATCATACAGACCGATGATCATGGAAAAATTCTCTCTCTTGAATACAGCTACAGTATTCCTCTGGGGGAAGAACTCATTGAAGAGGAACCTCCTTTTGATCCCACTACCGTAGATTGGACACTGCGCAGGATTGAGCCTGAGAAAGATACTTTCCGCATCTTTCAAGGGGCAGGAATTCCCGTTGCATTGGAGTTTGATGCCTACGCAGCAAACCAGGTAGGTGCCTGGATGCTTACCCAGCTTGACGGCGAGTTTTATGGAATGAGCTACGACTCAGCAGGTTTGAACTCCCCTTACTATGACTGGATCACAACAGAGAACATGTCGGTGGGAGAACATATCGTTTCCTACAGCCTGATGGAGCCAGGAGAGATCCCCATAGACAGTGTCGCATTAACAATTACGGTTGCACCTTTCGATGCTTCTGGAGTTGCATGGAACCTGAGTCTGGTTGCTCCATCATCAACTTCTCTTGATGCTCCACAAGGGGAATCGATTCCTCTTACGGTGGCCTTCAATGAAGAGGCTGCCAAGCAGTACAAAGTGGATCTTGCTCTACGGCACCAGGGTGAGATTGTGGGTGGAGAGAGTAGCAGAAATCTGGAGTCTCCCTTTGAGACTATGATCCCTGGCTCAATATTGACCCCGGGTTTCCATATTGTTGATGTGTTTCTCCTTCCCCCCGGCGGACTCGATAAAACACCTCTTGCTTTGAAGAGCATCACCATTCGGGTATACTGATCAGCATTCGGAGTATACCAAATATCAAGCAGGGACGCTCAGAGACGAACAGATGAACACGCATACATCCGGGACCTTGCTGATATCATGGTGTTGTCGATTAGGGGGCAACACCAATGGTGATGCGGCTGTCATGTGTAAATTGACAGCCTCCCAGAATCGCCGATCATCCCGCTGTCTTGGACAGCCATTGTTATCGTCTTTGGTTTTTGTACGCATGCGTGATTGTAGTACTGCCTGGGAAAAACTCTTCAGGGTAGGAAGCATTAACCACCTAGTGAGTGTGATGTTGGCAGAAACAACTCAGCATCATGATATAATGAGGGATACACATGCTAATCTCACATGGGAGATAAAAGACAATGAGAATCGGCGAAAATCTATTTCACACGCAAATACTTTCAAAAATATTCATATCAATACTTATCATGATACTATTTGTCAGTTGTACCACGGGAAAGGAACTTACCTCCCACAAGGATATGACGTCTCAAGGTTTTATCTATGAGGAAAATCGGGCTCAACAACGTGTATTTGCCACCGAATTTGTTCCCGCTTCGTTACCCGCTGATGAACAGAATCAAGTTATCCGCATCAGCAATGAAGTTTTCAAAGTTCTCCCCCATCCGAGTCAAGGATTCAACTATGATTTCTACCTCTATGTCCCACCAACGGTTTCATCTGAATCCGATACTCATCTTTTGGTGACTCCAATCTCAAGCGGAGGAGAACAGGGGCGGGGACCAAAATACTATAGCGATTGGGCACAGGATGTGGTAACTACCAGTCGAAGTTGGGAAAGAAGAATTGCAGACGGTCTTCGTACGCCAATGCTGTACCCTGCATTCGAACGGCCGCTAAGCTCGTCCCATGCAAGCCTCACGCGGGATGCTATGCTCGAGCGGAACAAGCGCTGGTCTAGACTTGATCTTCAGATGCTAGCCATGATCGATTTCGCACTAGCCTATTTAGAACAAGAGATGCAACTCACGATGAAAGAAAAAGTGCTTATGGCTGGATTCTCAATGAGCGGGCAATTTACTGCTCGCTTTGCTCTGATGCATCCAGAAATAGTAGAAGCAGCCGCCTATGGTGGCATCAGCATAACGCATATGCTCCCCTATTCAAAACACCGGAAAACGAATCTATTCTACCCTGTGGGAGTTTCAGATTTTACGGAAATTATCGGAAGAGAATTCAATCGGGATGCCTATATGAAGGTTCCCCTATTCTATTTCGAAGGTGCACAGGATCCCCAGGACACCAGCCAATATGGAGGGTTGTTTCCCCAACAACTGCAGAAATGGTTGTATTCCACAATGGGAAGAGATATGGACACCAGATGGGACTCGTACGTAACGGCATTGAAAGATAGTGGCCTCAATATCTATTGCTACCGTTATCCCTATTTAGGACATACGCTTGATGTCCTAGACGTTATCAATTTCTTACGTAATCCTCAAGCATATATCGAAGAAAAGACAACAACGTAATCCCAATGGTAGCGGGGAATTCCCACATTATGTGAATGTCACGCTACTTTGACTTCCTGAATTTCCTTTATTTATACTACTTGGCCTCTCATCAGAGAATGTTCCAATCACCAATCAGCGATAAAGCACTCCTTGATCGGGTCCAGGAAAGGAAGAACAGGATATCCAACACCGAGAGCACGGAAATAGGGTCTGGAAGAGCACCCATTACCGCATAATCTAATAGAAATTACGGGTGAATTACTCACCGCAGTAAATACTTATTGTCACAATAATGTCGGATAGATAGATTCAGGCAAGGCTAAATTAGATGATACAATAAAATGATTTAGAATCATATGCATATAGAAAGAAACAATCAATATTGTCCCTCCGCATGACGTTCAGTATGGAAGCTCCTTTCTATGGATACCCTGTAAGGCGGGGATCATCCGGAGTAATACATCATCAAGAAGTCCGGACGAAGCAACAGAGGGCAATTAGCCCCCTGCCCCCCCCAATGGGTAAATGGATAAATTGTTGAATGGTTCATCATACTTCAATCCATACTTAGCAGTACCTGTCGCAGATGTGAGGTATGCGGGTGGCGGATCCAAGAAACCTGATCAGAAATGACATCGTAGCAGTAGAGATCTCCGTCTCCTGTTCCCACATAGATATTTCCTGAGTAATCCACATCAAGGCCATACAATTTTTCATTCGCAATATCCACCCTGGCAATGGTAACGCCGGTATCAGGATCTGTTTTCAATATCGTTCCCAGGTGATCTGTCGTATAAATACATCCGTCAGACCCCATCGTCACGTTTTGGATAGATCCCGGATGATCTTTGTTTTTCCAGATTTCCTCTCCAGAGGAAGAAATCTTTATGATACCGTTACCACGGCCTCCTCCTGCATAGACATCCCCATTGAGGTCCACTGCGAGGGAGGACACATGGTCACCTTGATAGGTCCATACCAGATGCCCTGTGGAATCAATCATCTGAACCATCCCGTTTCTCATTCCTGCAAAGACATTCCCGGTAGAGGGATCAACTTCAACGGCAAACACGACCTCAGGCGCTGCATAGTTCCAGACTTCCACACCATCAGTCGTAATTTTTTTCACATTGTGGTGGGAATCGCCAGAATAGATGAACCCTTTCTTATCAGATACGACCTTCCCCACTGCGTAGGTGTGTTTACTAAAGGTCCAAATGATGTTTCCATTGTTCGGATCAAATTTACGAATCTTATAGTCTCCTCCCGAAGTGTACAGATACCCTTCCGAGTCCTTGGCAAGTCCCGAAACCCAGTTGCCGTGAGGAGTTGACTTCCACATGACTTCGCCCGTATCAATACGGGTTTTCATCAGAGCCTTGTCATGGCTCAGCGTGTAGAGATAGGTGTAGGAGGGTTCTACAGGAGTCATGCCTCCTGTAGAGATGCACTCAAAGGGGTCGGGGTCACTAGGATCGGATGTATGCATCAATCCTGCGGTTCCATCAGAAACAACGGTCACCGATTCACCGTCGTGAATGATGATGTTTCCTGGTGGGTCATCTGTTGCTATGGTCATGGAACCGCTATGGACGAAGTAGGTCGTAGTTCCATCACTCTCGACATGTATCAGGTATTCGGTACCAGGAGTTGTTCGGATTCCGCTCTGTACACTTTCTTGATGCTCATCTCCTCTGATTTCAAGATCTGCTAGATCCACTTTGGAAAGAACTGCCCCAGGATACTTTTTCATATATTCCTGACCGATCTTATAGAGCCGGTAATATACATTATCCTCATAACCGAAAGTAAACGAATTATTATGCCAAGGTGCAGGATCATTGCCCCCTTCATCTGCCTTCTGATCATACAATGCAGAAAGAATTTCATAATCTTCTCTCGATATACCGGTTTCCCGATACTTTTCCGCAAACTCCGTATGTGCTTCAAGTGTCATTCTTTCAGTGTGTACGAAATAGATCCCGGCTAAAGCGGCAAACGTATGCAGACCCCCCTGTCCCCATTGCATCCTCTCATTCTCTGCCCATCCTGAAAGAAGGCTCGTTATACGCTGAGACTGCGAGACTCCTTCTTCGGTATTCCTGCTAAGCCCAGTTACCCGGTTCGCTGCAGCAAGATCAAGAAGCGCTTCCTGGTAATCGATATGATGCTGCAAGACCTCCTTCTTTGAATCACCCGCTTGTTTCTGATCATCGTACAGGCTTTCAAGATGGGCGGTTTTTGATTCAATCAATTCATCGAGCGTTTCATATCTCGATGCACGGACTGTCATATCTATCTCTTCGATCCGAGTATGTATCTTCTGAATCAGTTCATCGAGCTTTTCCTGTTCCCGATCGTAATCAGCCCAGAGAGATGAAACCCACAGGATAAGTAGAAGTAATGCCAGCAACATTCTCTTCATAATCTTCCTCCTCTCGCATGTGTACGAAACGGGATTATGAATGAGATTAGGCCGAAAGAGACTAACAGCACAGAATCGTGCAAGAACATGTACCACACACAACATCCAAAGCTGCGTGTATCGCCGTATGTTCAAACAAGCTGGTCCACTGCAGTGCAACTTCAGTAACCCCGCTCTTTATTTCATTGTACCATAGGGAAAGTGAGATTCAACCATTCATGAAAGGATTTTTCATATATCCAATGAGCCAGCCATTCCGTAAAGACCCAGAGACTCGACGAGTGGGCATGGTATTATTGTAGATACCAAGCTAACCAAGCTAAGTTAGATCGTAGCCAGGCTAAATTAAATGATACAATAAAAAGATTTAGAAACATATACTTTTAGTAAAACACAATCAATATCATCAGTCTTCAAGACTTTCAGAATGAAAGAGCTTTTCGATGGATACCTCTAAGGTAATCGCCTGAAACACTACCTCAATTAACGAAGCAGCAGGGGGTACCACCCCCCTGCACCACCCATGCCCATGGAGTTTCTGGTTGCAATGGGCACAAAAGTGTTCTCCGGTTACCGAAGATGGTGGCGTACCTTCGTCTTCCACTACTTGAATTATTTGCAGATCAATGGCAACCTCTAAGAGCATTATTTGCATTTGGGAGAGGGACAACTTTGGTCGGGAAGCCCTCTCCTTTTCCTTTTAGGAGAATGTGCAACTAACCTACCATACAGGTACCCTTCTTCCTAGCTCAATCTGCAATTTTCTCTGCTCTTCTTCATAGGACTATTTGCAAGCTAACAATAGTGGTCTCCTCAATTCCCTGATATTCTCTGATTGTTGGTGTTCCCGTGCTCTCAAACTCTGGCAATGCAAGGAAGGTGTTGGTATACTGGGGCATGGGCATCTCTCTCCGTTTTAGTGTGTTTGTCGTTATTCACACAATAACAGAGGTTTTGCCCATTTTCTATCTTTTCAGATTTTCCCCGTAGTCCTCATCACACAGCTTTTGTGCTAGAGCCATTTTTCATGCGTTCCGGAAGCACTGCGGAGACCTACAATAAAACCGGAGCAGGTCGAATTCGTCCTATCCGATACTATTGAAACAGCTTCTCGATCAAATCTGTACAGAGCGTGATGATCAATGAATAGGGTCGTTATCTCATCACGAACAGATACGATAGCAGTGCGATGAAGAAAACGATGACAAAACTGATGATCATGATGGCAAGGGTTCGCGAATAGCCGTGAGGGGTAATAAGCCCCTGGTCATCCATCTGCCTGATTCCGGGATATAATCGGGAAAAGAACGTCAGGATAGAGAAAATCAGCGCGATGATGCTGAAGACTTTCGTTGCGGCGCTCCCGGTGATGATGATCCCTATGAGCAGTACGATGAAGATCAGCTTCGTTCCCGCAACCCAGTTCACGAGATACGTGACAAGCGCATGAACTTCGGGATCCGATTTTGACTTCTCATAGGCATTGAAAAAGCCCACGCTATTGCCTCGCTTTGAACCGGGGGCTAGATAGAGTACGAGAACATTCAGTAATTCCAATACTCCGAAAAACAACAGAGCGATTGAGATAACGTCCATGATATTCTCCTAATAATAATTGATCCTATACTTACGATAGGTGATCGATTTTTGATGATATAATTCCGGGACAGAGGACCTCATAATGTTTAAGTCTTTGAACTTCACAAGGAGTCTGTCCTCGGTCCCGAATTTCCCTATTGGT
>CAYZXD010000048.1:0-14556 GCA_964482325.1 uncultured Spirochaetaceae bacterium
CTTCATAAGCTTCAAGAGGATAATGTTCCATCACGTAATCCATATCCTTATCGCCCCGGCCGGACAGATTGACGAGAATAGTCTCTTCCGGTTTCATTTTCTGCGCAGCTTTTATCGCATATCCAATGGCATGAGAGCTTTCAAGTGCAGGAATAATCCCCTCAAGGCGACTCAGATCGTAGAAGGCCACCAATGCGTCTCGGTCAGTCGCAACCACATATTCCACCCGCTTGATATCTTTCAGGTAGCAGTGCTGAGGTCCCACTCCTGGGTAATCAAGTCCGCTGGCGATGGAGTATACCGGAAGGGGTTCCCCTGACGGATCCTGAAGCAGATAACAGCTGAAGCCGTGTATGACTCCCGGTTTCCCATACGACATGGTGGCGGCGTTATCACCTTCTGCAGGGCCTCGACCACCGGGTTCTACCCCATAAATTCTGACTTCGGGATCATCAAGAAATCCACTGAAAATACCTATGGCGTTGGATCCACCACCGACGCAAGCCATCACGTGGTTCGGTAAGGTTCCACACATATCAAGAAACTGCTGTCTCGCTTCACGTCCCACCACACTTTGGAAATCCCGAACCATGAGCGGGAATGGATGCGGCCCAACGACGGAACCGATAGCATACATCGTGGTCACCGGATCAGTCACATACGCTTCGAATGCAGCATCAACAGCATCCTTCAGCGTTCGAGTACCTCGATTGACGGGTATGACCCGTGCACCGAGGACCTGCATACGCCGGACATTCGGGTTCTGTTTTTTAACATCAATTTCACCCATGTAGATATCACATTCAAGGCCAAGGAGTGCTGCAGCTGTAGCCAGCGCGACTCCATGTTGCCCGGCACCGGTCTCCGCGATCACTTTCTTCTTGCCCATTTTCTTAGCTAATAAGACCTCTCCTAAACAGTGATTGATCTTATGAGCTCCGGTATGATTGAGATCTTCCCGCTTCAAATAAATTTTCGCACCGCCAACCGCCTCAGTGAGCCGTTTGGCGAAATAGACAGGAGAGGGTCTCCCTGAGTACGTCTGCTGCAGATAGGTGAGTTCCTCAATGAATGCAGGATCCTCTTTAATTTCCATGTACGCATCACTGATGCCCTGCATCACTTCTACGAGATCGGGAGGAAGATACATACCTCCGTAATTGCCAAAATATCCCTTTTCATCGGGCATCTGTGTATTTAATGATTGTTTTTCAGTTGTCTTTGCCATGTTCGCGCTCCTCTAAAATTTGTGCCATCAGCGATTGTGGTTCCTTTAAAATCTTAGAACCCCGGGTGATCTTACAGAGACTGATACCAAGATCATTCGCTATCTCTCTCTGTGTTTTTCCTATATACAGGTCCTTCATAAGTCGCCATCGAAGCGCAAAGTCATACTTTTCCCGTTGCGTGAACAACTCCTCAAAAAGCTTCTGCATATCATCATAGCTGCTTGTCTGAGCAAATACGCTAATCAATTCGTGTAAATCATCCATAACAACCTCGTTTCAGGTAATGCTGGATACGTTACTATAAATAGAAACACAAGTCAACCGCTGTACAACACTTTTTTCAAATTCAGTACACGGTACCGAATTTGTTGTATACTGTGGAAAGTGAGGATGCTTATGGATACGATTCGAACCATTACCGACATGCAGATAAACGAGATCACCGAAAGTATCATTTACCGGCGCATTGCACGCCGGGTTGCCGATGAACACAACCGGCAAGTGTTAGAGAAAATTGCAGCGGAAGAAGAGCGACATGCCAAGATTTGGCAACGGTACACCAAGGTTGAACCAAAACCGAAATATGTAAAAATATTCTGGTTTGTCCTGTTAGCACGCCTATTTGGATTCACTTTTGCGTTGAAACTCATGGAACGCGGTGAAGGTGATGCAAGTGCTATTTATACAGCTATATCAACTGATGTTCCTGAGGCCATGCAGATCGCTCGCGATGAAGATCGGCATGAGCAGGAACTCCTGGCGCTGCTTGATGAGGAACGACTGCAGTATGTCGGATCGATGGTTCTTGGTCTCAGCGATGCATTGGTTGAGCTTTCGGGCACACTTGCAGGACTCACTTTTGCTATGCAGAACACCCGGCTGATTGCCCTCTCGGGCCTGATCACCGGAATTTCCGCAACTCTATCCATGGCGAGCAGCGAATATCTGAGCAATCGCAGTGAGGGGGGCGAGAATGCATTAAAATCCGGGCTGTACACGGGGATGGTCTATCTCGTCACCGTGGCTTTTTTAGTACTTCCCTATCTTATTTTGCCGAATACACATTTCATGCTGGCTCTGGCGATCATGCTCGGCACCGTAGTGCTGATTATTTTCGCCTTTACCTACTATGTATCAGTGGCAAAAGATGTTCCGTTCTTCAAACGGTTCGCAGAGATGTCGCTTATCAGTCTCTCAGTAGCAGCTCTCTCATTCGTCATCGGTATCATCGTGAAGAAGACATTAGGGATTGACTTGTAACGTTATCCCTGGGGTTTTTGTGGTATGGCCGATAATACTTGCCAGAATATCCTGCGCTTTGAGAGCCTTCAATACGTTATCTGCATCCTGCTGAGGAACCGTAAACAGCAATCCCCCACTTGTTTCAGGAGAAAAGAATACGTGTTGCATCGTATCGTCAAGTAATTCAAGCTTTCCGATATAGGGACTGCGAAAATCAATATTGGTATAGGCTCCAGCAGGAATAAGTCCCATAGCGGCATGCTCCAACGTCCCATCAATAATGGGAACCGATGATACATCGATACTGATCCCGATATCACTATCCTGAGCCATTTCACACAGATGCCCGAAAAGTCCGAAACCTGTAACATCGGTGCATGCCGATACCGGAAATGTTTTCAGTATTTCGGAAGCTTGCCGATTAAGACTCATCATGGAGTGCAGCGCCTGTTGCTCCTGGACTTCCGAAGCCATGCCGGCACGCGATGCCGTGTTGATAATCATGGTTCCAATTGGTTTGGTGAGAATCAGTACATCGTTGGCATGCCACCCATGATTTTCAAAAATTCGATCGGGGTGGACCGTTCCATTGACCGACAAACCGAACTTTACTTCATGATCGCGCACAGTATGTCCACCAACTAATGGAGCTCCCGCTTCAATTAGCGCATCCAAAGCCCCATCCATAATCTTTCTCAGATACATGATGTCAAGTTGTTCCTCAGGGAAACAGACTACACTTACGGCACTTACCGGAGTAGCTCCCATAGCATAGATATCGCTCAGAGCATTTGCTGCAGCGATACGCCCGAAGGTCCAGGGATCATCACACACCGGAGGGAAAAAATCGATAGTCTGTACTAATGCTATTTCGTCGGTCAGCCGATACACTCCGCAATCCTCGGCATGAGAAAAATCACTGATCAGGTTGGGATACGCCGGTTGCTGTAAACCGCAGAGTGCTTTATCGAGTAGGCCGGGGCCCAGCTTGGCTCCACAACCAGCGAATTTACTAAACTGTGTCAATCGTACAGTGGTAGCATCATCAGACATATAACATCTCCTTCAATACAGAAATAACTGTATTAATTTCATCAGCTGTGGTCTGAAAACCTGGAGCAAAGCGTAAGGCTCCTCCCTGTTCCAGTGTCCTGAGATGCTGGTGCATCAGCGGTGCACAATGCAACCCGGACCGAATAGCAATATCATGTTGGAACAGCCCTCTTGCCAGAGAACTGACCGTCCCTGTTTCTACGGTCACCGATATGACCGGAACGCGATCAGATTGCGGGCTGAGCATCCTCAATCCTTTCAGTTCTGCCAGTTGCTGATAGAGAAGATCAGCCATGGCACTGCGGTTGCGGGCAATAGTCAACGCATGATCTGTACAATATGCGAGTGCTGCATTTGCCCCTGCGATTGCATGAACTGCAGGAGTTCCGCTTTCATATCGATCGGGTAAAAAGTCAGGCTGTATCACGCTCTCTGAACGACTCCCGGTGCCCCCATACCAGAGTGCCCGGGGAGAAAAAGCTCCGTAGAGAGCCATTACCCCGACTCCGGCAGGACCGAGTAGCCCTTTATGTATCGAACAACACAAAGCACCCGTAGCTCCTTCAGGAAAATCGGAAAAAGAGATCTCTCCTGCAACCTGAGCGGCATCGATAATAAAGGGAACCTGATAGGCAACGCAGGCTGCAACGAGTTCATCAATCTGATTGAGTGCACCGGTAATATTATTTGCTGCGGTAAACACCGCAAGAGCAATAGTATGCTCTTTCAGATGACGACTAAAATCTTCACCATCGATTCTTCCGAAAGGATCACATTGAATGCTAAGAACCTGCACTCCTTGTGTTTTGAGGTAGGAAAGCGGTCGGGCCACGGCATTGTGTTCGGTCACGGTAGTAAGTATGACATCACCGGGATGAACACTTCCGAGCAAAGCAATATTGATAGCTTCAGTTGCATTACGCGTGATTACCGTCTTTTCCACATCGGTTCGGGGTATATGATGCTGCATCGCAACTCGGAAATCATAGACAATTTGCGAGGCTGCCAATGCTGCGTGATGGGCCGAACGACCCACATTTCCGATAGGATCGGTCACCGAGCGACTGAGTGCATCAGCTACGGGAGGGGCCTTCGGCCAGCTGGTTGCAGCATTATCCAGATAGATCATTGCGGGATCCGATGTGCATGAAATGCATCAACGACCTCAAGGACAGACCCCCCAAGAGCCCACCCTTTATCACTGACCGACTGGCAGTGTTCGGGATTCCCCCGGGGATCGATATCAGCAATCTTGAATCCTTCGGGAACGGTTAAACCACTTTTGAGCAAACCACGAAGCACCCCATCAAGAGTGGCTTTCACTTCAACAGCATCGACATGTGCAATAACATCACCTTTGTTAACCTGTGTACCAATTGACAGCTCACTGGAAAACACGCCTGCTGCAGGTGAATGAATCACCCGCTCCCGACCATATCCGTTGATAATACCGGGGATACCGGTATTTTCTGTGGCACTTCCCTCCCAGATTATCTGACCAAGATAATGTCCACGCTGTGTTTCAATCACTGCATGACAATCTTTCCCGGCAGTAAATCCGGGACCGAGTGCCACCACAAACGGCGCCATATCTTTGCGGGTTCCAAGATTCTTCTTTGCCATAATAGCATCAACGACCACTGCAGGATGCATGCTGGCTATGGCATCACCGTCCGGATCAACCATGAGAGCCACTTTGTTTTCATCCATGATGGATTTTGCCTGGCGATCACTTTCGGCAAGCTCACAGGGAACATCGGCTACCGTGCAGGACCCATCATACACCGCCTCAGAGAACGCCACCGTCCGCCTGATTGTGGTAGGCTGGGCAATCTCAAGGGCAAGTACCCGGTATCCGGCTCGGTGGAGACGACAGATAACCCCGGTAGCTAAATCTCCCGCACCCCGGACCACAACCAGCTGATCCGCCCTATTACGCAACGATCGGCCATCTTTACCGTTAACGACCATCATCAGTTCAGCAACCACACCGACGGCTATCTGTTCCGGAGTCTCCGATCCGATATTCAGTCCGATAGGGCTATAAAAACGATCAAGCTGATCTGCATCAATATGTTTCTGTTCTTTCAGATACCGTCGGTATCCATTCACCTTGGTTCGACTACCCAGCATACCGATATAGCGGGCCTCACTAGTAATAACCCGCTCCAAAGCCTGTCGATCCAACCCATGGGTTGCAATGATGATTGCCGTATCCTTATCAAATTTCACCGTGGCAAGGGCTTCTTCAATGGTGGGGCCTACGTGGAAGCTGCTGACCCAAGGAAACCGTTGTTCAGTAGCGAATTCCTCGCGGGTTTCCACCAGTTCAACAAAAAATGAGCAGGCAGCAGCAAGTCGTGCAATTTCCAGATTCACATGTCCGCCGCCGATGAGCACCAATCGATGATTCGGTGAGATGACTTCAATAAACATCTGCAGGGCTCCCCCGCAGTTATGCCCTTCAGTTACAGTAAGTGACATATCGAGCGTCCCGTTCTTTCGTTCTCCGATCAGTTGCCTTGCTCGCTTGATTGCCTCGAACTCACTTATTCCGCCGCCGACAGTACCGAATGTGGTCCCGTCAGGAAGGACAATCATTTTTGCCTGAGAACGCGGGGTGGAACCTTCGCTTTTCATGATGGTGACCATGGCAAAGGCCCGGTTAGCCTGTTCCAACTCAGCTGCTTTTTCAAACAGATTCACGACTTAACTCCTTTATTTCCGAAAATCCGGATATCTTCTGAATATATTCCAACCTATTTTGATGCCACGAACCAACGATAAGCATAAACGATCGATCACCGGGAGTACTTGCTAAGGTGTCAACCAACTGCTTCACTTCAGCAGCACCTATCGTATCACTTTGATTGCAGCATACTACAGTTTCTTGCTTCTCACAGCCCTTGAACAGACCTTCCGGGTGTCTGAGGAGATTACGGTAGACCTGCGGGGATACCACTGATGCCGTATCTCCGGTTAGTTCACGATATCGATCGCTGAGATACATGACCCGCTCATCCAATGGCCTGCCGAGTGCTGACAGTCCCACCACCGCGATCACAAGAGACACTTCTTCAGGTATCACCGGATCCCGTTCAGCATGAATTTTCAAAGGAGCGCCCCGTGCTCCATCGGCTTCAATAATGACCCGGTCAAACTGCTGCATCACGCTAAGAAGAGATTCATGATCTACTGCAGCAATTTTCTGAGCGGCATCGCGTCCGTACAACACCGTGGCGCCCGGATACGCTTGAACAGGAAGCTGTCGGTCATCTGATTCAATCACTGCATATGAAAACGGATATCGGTGCACTTTCGGATGTGCCATACGGGTAGTCGTAGTAACGAGTACACGAAGACCTTGCTGTTCCCAGTACCCTGCCAGGTGCTCAATCATGGTGGTTTTCCCACCACTACCGGTTACCGCCACCACCCAGGGACCCTTTTTTGGACAGCACTCTCTGGCACAGGCATCTAATGCCTGGACCAATGACCCGCGTAGTTCGTGCATCTCACCCATGTGGGCAGTGTATCATCAGCACCATTATGCAGTCAATAATATATTGGTATAGCCAGCGTATTTCCGCTATAATTATATGTCAAGGAGTTGCAATGCGCTACCTACACCTTAACGGCAGGAAGACCCCTGTCTCACAGATTGCCTTAGGAAGTACTTATTTCGGTACTGCCATTGCAGAAACAACTGCATGGAACATGCTTGATCATTTTGTCGCCCTAGGAGGGACAACTATCGATACGGCCCGTCATTATGGGCAAAGGATATCCACAGATCCCAGTCCCAGCGAACAACTCATCGGATCCTGGCTGAAGATCAACGGGATGCATCAGCACATGGTTCTGATCGGCAAGGGGCTCTATCCTGAACCAACGGGGAAAAGCCGATTCTCTTATGCCAATTTGTTGTATGATATAGAGCGGAGTATGGATGAACTGCACACCGATACCTTTGATATATGGTTTTTTCATCGTGATGATCCGCGCATTCCTGTAGATGAAATTATGGATATGGTCGCACCTCTGGTCCAATCAGGAGTTATTCAGACATTGGGAGCTTCTAACTGGACAGTACAGCGTATCGCTGCTGCCAATGCATATGCAGAGGCACATCACCTGCCCCAGATACAGGCAAGTGAAATTCAGTGGAGTTTGGCAAAGAGCACTCCGGAAAGCTGGCAGGATCCTACCCTGGTATGTATGACTGAAGAGGAACTGTCCTGGTATCAGTCGCACGAAATGGCTGTGTTTGCTTTTTCTTCACAGGCAAAAGGGTTTTTCAGCAAGGCGATTGCCAAGGAACCATTGAATACGAAAAGTCAGCAACGTTTCGGATTCCCGGAAAACTACGGACGCATAGAGCGGGTTGCTCAGTTAAGTGAGGAGCTGAACTGCTCACCTGCAGCAATCACTGTCAGCTATATCACAAGTCAAAAACCCGATTCAGTGGCCATTATCGGTCCCTCATCAATTTCCCAGCTGGAAGACTCTCTCACCGATAGCAACCTGGTACTCAGCAATGAACAGATTGCATTTCTGGAAGGAAGGATATGAAGATGCAGCATGAAGTAACTCAGAAGCAGCCACTGCTCGACACTCGTGGCCACATCACCGAAGAGGGTTGGGCCAGAAGACCCGTATGGCAGTATGACCGAGCGGCCATCAAATCCTCGGCAATCCGCATCAAGGAATGGGATTATTATGCCATTATCAGCCATGAACATCATCTGGCGTGTTGTCTCACCTTCAGTGATCTTGGCTATGCAGGGTTATTTGCAATCGCTCTGGTTGATCTTGCCCGAAAAGATGTCCGTCAGTGTGATTCGCTCAAAATCGCACCGTTGGGAAAACTCGGTCTAGCTGCTGACTCGGGTGATTATACAGTTTCCTATTCAAACCGTTCTTTGCGGATTGCACTGAGCCGGAAAGGCGATCGCAGACGAATTCTCTTCGGTGCACCTGATCTGCTCCTTGCCAATGGTGAACGTGGCATCGATGGTGATATCACACTCATTCAACCCGAAACCCTGGAAAGTTTGAATATTGCTACCAGTTGGGAGAAAAAACGGACCGCATTCTATCTCAACGAAAAGATCAACTGTCTTGCTGCCAGCGGCACCTTGCATCTGGGCAAAGAAACGGTAACCTTACATCCACATGAATCATTTGGCGTCCTTGACTGGGGTCGCGGACGCTGGACCTATACGAATCGATGGTACTGGGCATCTGCTTCGGGGATGGTCAATGATCATCTATTCGGATTTAACCTCGGATACGGATTTTCTGATCGTAGTACTGCAAGTGAAAATGCGCTCATATACGATCGTAAAATACACAAACTTGATGAAGTAACCTTTGAAATCCCGTCTGACTGGTCCCACCAGAGCTGGAAGATAACCAGCAATGATCATCGTTGTGAACTCACTTTCACCCCGACTGCCGACCGTCAGTCTCATATGAACTACCTGCTGATTAAAACAGACCAGGTACAGGTATTCGGGTATTATCATGGTACCGTGGTGCTTGATGACGGTACCGAACTTACCATTCACGACTTTCCCGGATTTGCTGAAGATGTCTACAATCGCTACTGAACAGCTCCGATTCTTTGAATCTTTCCCTTCACCTCCACCTCAAGCACCACAGATTTTTCTTCGGCAAGCAACTGCATCCGTTCAATGCGCTTTTCAATGGCCTGGCTTGAACAGTGATATCTGAGCGCAAGAGCACTTACCGGAGTTCCTTTGCACCATTCAAACAGGAGATCCATTTCATCAATATGCAACTGCTGCAAATGCCAGTTTCGCGTAAAGTAGGTCTCACTGAATGTTCTCCCGCAAGTCGAACAGCGATAACGGCGATGTTGCTGTTCTGGATGTGCTGGACTGGTATAATATCCATGGGGACGATACCAGCGTTTCTTTGCTGCATATTCAGGATTGTGGTATCTACAATCAGGATTGGGACAAACTCGTATAACTTCTTCATGCATCTGATGCATCCTCCTCAACAGATTTACGCGATCCCTTACCGTTCTGCTTCAATCATGAGAGCGATAACCTATCATGAAATGACTCAGGACAACATCTCCCCCGTTGCACAAACACTCTATATATTATAGAGTTAGCCGCGTGCGCCGCTCGGGTGTCGGGCTTTGCGCACCGTATCATATAGGAGACCCATGCAACAATTAGAACAGTTTTCAGCCCTCGGTCTATCAGACCGAACCATTGAAGCCCTCATTGCCAAAGGCTTTGAGGAGCCCACCGCAATTCAAGCGGGATGTATTCCCTTATTACTGAAAGAACAATCAGATGTCGTAGGAAGAGCCCAGACCGGAACCGGCAAAACCGCCGCTTTTGGTCTTCCCATACTTGAAATCGTCGAACCCGAAAAACCCGCTGTCCAAGCCCTTATTCTCAGCCCCACACGGGAACTTGCCGTTCAGGTCGGTGCAGAGATTGAGTCACTGAAGGGAGACAGAAACCTCCACATACTTCCGGTATACGGAGGCTCCTCGATGGATCTGCAGATTAGAAGATTAAAACGGGGAGTACAAGTCGTAGCCGGTACACCGGGAAGAGTCCTCGATCATATTCGTCGCGGAACCCTTGATCTCAGTGTACTGAAATTCGTTGTACTTGATGAGGCCGATGAGATTCTCAATATGGGATTCATAGAAGATGTGGAAGCAATTCTGGAACAGACTCCTGCTGAAAAACGGATGTTATTGTTCAGTGCCACCATGCCGAAACCGATTCTCAGACTCGCTGAACGGTTCATGAAAGATTATCGACTCGTTGAAGTCTCTCAGGAATCGGGAACCCCTACCCTCACTGATCAGCATTATTATGAAGTACGTGAAAGTGATAAAATTGAGCTTCTCAGTCGAATCATCGACATTGCTCCTGACTTCTATGGACTCGTGTTCTGTCGGACCAAAATGCAAAGTGATGAAGTTGGCCGGATGCTGATTGATCGTGGGTACAATGCTGAAGTAATCCATGGTGATCTTGCGCAGAAACAACGGGAACTCATTCTTCATAAATTACGCGAACGGAGAATCAGCATTCTGGTGGCAACCGATGTTGCAGCACGCGGCATTGACGTGCAGGAATTGAGTCACGTAGTAAACTACACAATACCGCAGAATCCTGAAACATATATCCATAGAATCGGAAGAACCGGCCGGGCAGGAAAAGAGGGATCCGCCATAACTTTTGTGACACCGAGTGAATCACGAAGATTCACTTATATCCGCAGAATGGTGAATGGTGAGATTACCAAGGAACGAATCCCTGATATTGAAGCGGTGATTGCCATTAAACGCGAACGCATTATCAATGGGATCGCCGAAGGGATAACCACCAGTGGAAGTGAAGATTATATCCAGATGGCTCAGGACCTGCTCGATATTCATGAACCTGAGGATGTAGTGGCTGCACTGCTTGCCCGACATTATGGGAATCAGCTCAATATGCAGTCCTATACCCGCATAAAAAGTGTTGAAAAGGCAAGCAGACCGGAACGAAATACCGAACGATCCCCTCGAAACGATCGCTATGGTAAAAAAGAAAATTGGGATCAGAGAAGAGGCGACTTCGAACGAGATGATACCACACGATTGTTCATCGCAAAAGGACGATCTGCAGGGATGACTAAACGACTGCTGGTCGACTATATCAAACAGCATGCACAGGTAACTGATCGTGAACTTGATCAGGTTGAGGTATTGGAGAACTTTTCCTTTGTCACCGCTCCTTCAGATGCTGCTCGTCATATCCTCAGATCGTTTGACCATCTGCAGCACGAAGGAAAACCGATTGTTACCAAGGCCCGTCCCGATAACCCCAATGGAAAACATCTTGCGGGAAAACGGCGCAAAGAACGGCCTGCATATGATCGATACGAATCCTTTACGTCACAAGACCGATGGGATCGCGGAGATGAGTCATACAGCAGGAAAAAGTCCAAAGGCCGCTCCTCTTCAAAACAAAGGCGGAGACGCTGAGATCAGTCTGGCACAGGCAACCGTTTCCTGCTATTTTTCAGAAAAGGGAGAGAAACAGTGGATTCATTAGTGATCGGGCAGTTCAGCGATGCATTTCCTCCACTTACCGATGGCGTCGGTTTCACGGTAAAGAGTTATGTTGAACTGCTGCAAACGCGTGGTCATGAGGTGTATGCCATAGTATCGGGGTCAAGTGA
The DNA here is from genome assembly GCA_964482325.1 of uncultured Spirochaetaceae bacterium. GTDB lineage: Bacteria > Spirochaetota > Spirochaetia > Sphaerochaetales > Sphaerochaetaceae > CAYZJV01. The sequence continues at coordinate 11,751 of CAYZXD010000048.1, forward strand.
AACTGAAGGGGAATCCTATGATCGTGAAGCGGGTATTACCTATACGAAACGGGCGACTATGATACCCCTTCCCGGTATCCGCCCGTATGGGATGGTTGTACAACGATCCGATTTTCGCAGATCAGTGAAAAAAATTCCCTTCTCCCTAGTGCATTCGCATTCTCCCTTTTTCCTTGGCCGATTTGCACAGCAGATTGCCCAGATGCACCGTGTTCCCCTGATCAGTACGTTTCACTCACTGTACAAAGATGATTTTTATGGAGCGACACACTCCGAGCTCATGACCGATGAGCTTACTCGTACTATATTGAAACACTATCGGGCTGCGGATTCGGTGTGGACCCCAACCGAATGGAGTCGTAAAAAACTGTTCAGCTATGGATTCGATCAGGCTGTTGAGGTGATCCCGAACGGATGTGATTTTACTGTTCCCTCACCAAAAGCCTATGAAGCATATCGCACCCGGGGAAACATGATTATCGATGTACCGTCACACGTACCGATTCTGCTCTATGTCGGGCAGCTGAAAAAAGAGAAAAACCTTGAACTCCTCATCAATGCTCTCGATCGGGTACACCGACGCCACGGTCTGTTTCATATGGTATTTGTCGGGACCGGGCCGGATAGAGATCAGTTTGAAAAACAACTTGAGGAAGCATACCTCACTCCCCATGTCACTTTTCTGGGAAAGATCACAGATAGAGAAAAACTGAAAGCACTGTTTGCTGCAAGTACGCTGTTTGTTTTTCCCTCCCAGTATGACACCTCAGCATTGGTTCTCAGAGAAGCTGCGGCATATGCTCTTCCCCTGCTCAATACTGAAGGGTCTGCCACTTCTGATATCACAACTGATAATTTCAATGGATTCATAGCACCCAATACCATCGAGGGATATGCGCAACATCTGCTGCGACTGATTGAAAATCCGAAATTGTGTCATGAAGTAGGAAAACATGCACAAAGAACATTGTATGTAAGCTGGGAAGAGGTGATAGACACCGTACAACAGCGGTACATCGAAATCATTGAGAGAACACAACAAAATTATACGTAATGCTATACATATGTCATATGGTCAGTTTACATCTGAACAATGTTTTTCCTTTTCCTGCACAGTTTTCTGTATTATAGTAAACGTATGAACCGATGTCATATATTCTGCATACTGCTACTTATGACACTTCTTGCCCCCTTCTCCCTAGGTGCTGCAGTACAAAGCGATTGGTACGCTGTTGAATTCTTTCAGGAACAGGATACAACCGACTACTCGTGGGATATTACCAAAGAAAACTTCGATGTACCCATCGGACATTTTTCGGTAGGAGCATCTGCACAGTACAACGATCCGCAGTGGGAGGGAAATCTGCAGTTTCGAATTATCTCTCTAATCGGTACTTTCGATTTTCTCCAGATGGTCACCGATGACGAAGTGCCGTACACGGTACCGTATACGATCAGGATCCGAAAAGACCAGACTATTATCACTGAACACATTGAGCTGGCAATCGGAGTAAATTTTATCGACATCCCGTTATCAATACTCGAAGGGGAAACTGCAGAATTCTCAATCAGTTTTGACGCAAAACCCCATGCAGGAAAACCGGTCCCCAGACGAGGAACGTATTATACTGCCCTTCGTTTCGAATTGTTTGTGGATGAACCGGGAGAGGACTTAGTGCGTATCGGTCAGGACGCATTTAACATGACTTCCTACTTCTATGAACCGCAACCTGGGCAGGGTAATACTCCCACAATTCTCACTGACCTGCTCGTTGATCGCTATAGCATCGCCGATCAGATTGATATCCCTACCCTGCAAATGACACAGGGAACTATCGTTGTGGGAAACGTATCGTTTTTCTCCAATGATGATAGCAATGCCACCTACCGCATCCGTGTAAGCCCGGGAACAACCACGTACCCATATTTTGCATTCCATAAAGTAACGAATCAGAGTATCACGGTACCCTACAAAGTGGTCATCCCTTCCGTGAATACGATGGGATCACACACGGGGGAATTTGACGTTCCGGTGACCACCCAAAATCCATACTGGGAAACATCATTTGAACTAGCTATCACGCAGATGAATTATGCAGGCCATCCATTTTCAGTAGGAGACTATACGAGTACGATTCAAATCGAGTTACTCAGAGAGTAAAGGCTATACGCACCTCACTCTTTGTATTATATTTACACTATGAAACTACGCAGTATGTGTATCGCACTGCTTGTGTTCATCTTTGCTATTCTTTCAGTCAGTGCTGCTGACACCCCTGACCCAGACTGGTTTTACGTATATTTCCATCAAGAGGATTGGTTTGCCAACAACAGAACCGATCTTCGCTATAACTATGCAGACAGGTACATCGGACAGCTGCAATTCGGTCCTGACTCCTACTATTACAACACGGGAGGAACTGGATGGCCTGAAGATTTCACCCTGGTGGTCACTACCCCGTTTGATGGATTCTACCTTACCAATGTTGATGATGAGACACTCACGTTCCCAGCCTATCTGGATATCACCAGGGACGGCGACCTTATAAGAAGAGTGCAAAGTGATGAAGAAATCATTCCCTATACGGTACCATGGGCTCAACGACCACTTTTTCGATTTGATATCACAATCTTCCCTCGGTTTGATGACCAAGACACTTATAAGGGAACCTACTTCCTTCCCTTGAATATGGAACTCTATGTGAACTATGAGGACGAAGATGAAGCAAAAATTGGTGAGAGTCTTTTTAATATACTCGTCTACTTCGTAGAAAAAAGTTCTAGTACCCCCGGCGGAGGTCAAGGA
>CAYZXD010000049.1:0-13191 GCA_964482325.1 uncultured Spirochaetaceae bacterium
TTTGAGCCTTGAAAAACATTATTGAAGTTTTTCATTGTTTATAGTTGACTCCTTTATTCCTATCAAATGTGATTCTACGGTGCATACTACAGGGATACAAGAAGAAATTGCTCGGCAGTATAATTCAAAGAAGGAAACCATATGAGACATAAATGAGTCAATTTATGTGCCAATTTTATGACTGAATCCAAAATCCATGGTATAACTTATACAATAAAAGGAAGACAGTGCAGCAACATGGAATACACGATACAGAGCAAGGAACAGCTGAAAAAGTTGTGGACAGACATTTACAATACCGAAGGAAAACCCGACTGGTCCCATATACTCCCCTACTACGACGATGATATCTATTTTTGTGACAGCGTCCAGAAAATCTACGGTATCGAAGATTTTAAAGCGATGACCGAACGATTGATTGCCCGTTCGAATGACCTGAAGATGGATGTAAAACATACTGCCAGAGAGGGCAATATTATATTTTTAGAATGGGAGATGAGCCTCAGTTTCAAAAAATATCCCAACTCTTCCGTCTATGGATCGAGCAGAGTCACCTTGAACGATGAGGGAAAGATCATCGAACAACGGGATTACTACGATTTATGGGGTGATATCTTCGACAACATCCCTCACTTCGGGAAGGCTTACCGCAAGTTCATGCATAAAAAATTCGGTTGAGAGGATATTGCAGATGAATCAATATCTGAAAGAATACAAGTGGTCGAATATTTTCGCTATGTTGAAAAACAACAAAGCCACCCCGAAGGAAGAGCTTCGTGATTTTCATGGTCACCTGGTGGTGATCACCGGAGCTACCAGTGGGATCGGGTATGAAACCGCCAGGCTCTATGCCTCGCATGGCGCAGAATTGCTGGTGATAAACCGCAATGAAGAAAAATCTCAGCAGCTGAGTCAGGAAATCCAACGAGAATTCTCGGTTCCCTGTACCTATTACATTGCCGACTTTTCACATCTCGACCAGATCCATGCAGCAGCCGATATGCTTGCCGCTATCGACCGTGATATTGCGGTACTTATCCACAACGCCGGGGTCTACAATACAAAAAGACGATTCACCGATGACGATATTGAAGAAGTATTTCAGGTAAATTACCTCGCTTCGTTCATCATCAACCAGCGGGTGAAGGAAAAATTGAAGCAACAATCACAGGCCCGCATCATCTATGTAAATTCTGAAGGACATCGATTCGCGATTGCCGGGTTGAAACTTGATGATCTCAGATGGGAACGACAGCATTATACGGGATTGAAGAGTTATGGATCGGCAAAGACGGCTCAATTGCTCTCCATGTTCCAATTCTCACACGATTTCCAACACAGCGGGGTAACAATCAATGCCATGCACCCGGGAGATGTAAAGACTAACATGGGAGAGAATAACGGCAGGATTTACAAATTTTTCAAACATCTTTTCATTAACCCTTCAGCAAGAAGTCCCCGCCTCTCGGCACAGGCACTCTACTACCTGGGAGTCTCGCATGAAATTGAGGGAATCAGTGGGAAATTCTTTAACTTCACCACCGAAGAAATCCCCGCTCCCCATGCACTTGATCCCATCATGGCCGAAAATCTCTGGAAAAAAAGTTTCGAAATGGGAGCTCTCACATGAATGCAACACACCATGAGATGCTGATAGTCGGAGCAGGATTGTCGGGTCTGTCCGCAGCAGCATATCTCGGTAAGTCCAGTCATTCTGTACTGGTACTGGAGAAAACTTCATTATGCGGAGGATTGCTGAATTCATTCACCCGAAACGGATATGTCTTCGATGCCGGTGCACGATCAATCGAGAATTCCGGCATTATCAAACCAATGCTCAAGGATCTTGGGATTGAACTGGAACTGCTTGACAGTCCCGTCTCGATCGGCATTGCCTCACAGATCGTCGACATGAATTCCAAAGCGAGCATAGCGCAGTACAGACAAGCGCTGGAAACCCTGTATCCCGAATCGGTAGACGACATTCGTAAGATCTTTAAAGTAATCGATAAAGTCTATAAGCAAATGGACGTTATTTACGGCTTTGAAAATCCGGTGTTCAAGAACTACCGGAAGGACAGGAAGTATCTCTTCTCGGAACTGCTTCCATGGATGGGAAAATTTCTTCTTGCCGTTTCCCGTATGGAAAGCATGCAGCAACCAGTGGAGGCCTTTTTATCACAGATTTCCACCAACCGATCACTCAATGACATTATTGACCAGCATTTCTTCAAATGCACCCCTACGTTCTTCGCATTGGGATACTTCTATGTGTATCTCGACTACCTCTACCCCAGGGGAGGAACAGGAAAACTAGCCGAACAGATGACTCAGAAAGTAATTGAATATGGGGGTGAAATCCAAGTCGATACTGAGGTGGTATCCGTGCATCCCGCAAAGAAGATGGTTCGCGATTGCAGGGGAAACACCTATACCTATGATAAACTGCTGTGGTGTGCCGATTTGAAATCATTGTATCGAAATCTTGATACCCTCGAAATCCCTTCTGACTCTCTCACTCCTATCGAAGCAAGTTCTGCAAAGGTTCTTGCCGGAAGAGGCGGAGATTCGGTCTTTTCCCTCTTTCTTGGAGTTGATGCCCCACCGCAGAAATTCGCTGACATCACCAATGGCCATCTGTTTTATACCCCATCAAAACAGGGGCTTGGCGAAACGCATCTATCAGAGCTGGCGTCTCTCCTGGAAAAAGGAGAACACGTAAGCAAAGAGGAGATTCTCGAATGGGTGACCAAATACTGTAGCCTGACCACCTATGAGATATCGATTCCCTCCCTGCGTGATGCAAGCTTATCGCCAGAGGGTAAAACCGGTCTGGTGGTGAGTTTCCTTCTGGAGTACGATCTGGTCACATTAGTTGAATCATTACACTGGTATGACGAATTCAAAGACCATATCGAACAACAGATGATCAAAACCCTGAATCAATCACTATTTAAAGGGCTCTTGAACAAGATCGACCTTGCTTTCTCATCATCGCCTTCGGATATCGAAAGGAGATTCGGCAGCAGTGAGGGAGGAATCACCGGCTGGACATTAACCTCACCTTCTCCGGCGATCAACAAATTACTAAAAATCACCAAAGCGGTACACACCCCCATACCCGATGTCTATCAGTGTGGGCAGTGGGCTTATAGCCCTGCGGGCATTCCGACTGCAATACTTACCGGTTGGTATGCAGCCGATGCCATTAACTCACAGAAATAACTGACACACAGCCCGCTGCTTTACTCCAGTGCGGAATTGGTCAAGAGTCGTGACCATGGTTGTGTACGATTCTACAACAACGCAATACATTGATATGTGTTTATCAAATTGGTTCTTATCACCGAAGGTACCATTGAATATTCAGCAGAGAGAACCTCACCTACCACTTTTGTCATAGAAAATTCTGCAGTAATCGCCCTATTCTTTCTATTCGATTTATGCTTTTTGATCAGGCAGTAAATATTCATACTCTCCATACTTTTCTAGACAAAAATCTGCAATGTATATAACATTTATTATTGCTTAGTATATTAGTTATCATTAGGTTACTAGCTATATTATTACTTTTATTCTTAATTTTGATGCCATATACTTATGGTATTTAATACATTTACTCAAGGAGACAGTAATGAAAAAGTTGGTATCGCTAGCTGCCATGATCCTAGTGATTATGACTATCTGTTCATGTGGAACTCTGTTCATGAAAGGCGGGAGTGATTATCGGGATGGTGTCGACGCCTATGAATCGCAGGAATATGCAACGTCGGTTGCCTATCTCGTCAGTGCCCTGAATACAAATCCTGAACTGATTGAAGCAGCTGAATTGCTTCCACAAGCCTTCAATGAAGGGACTGCATATTATACTGAGATAATCACACAGGCAGAAAAGACTGCTTCACCGGAAGCTGCAGATACCGTCTACCAGACCTATGGTGAACTCAAGGAAATGCATGAAATTGCTGCAGGTTATGGACAATCGACCGTTACCACCACCGACTATACACCGCAATGGAAAGAATCTCGCCTGAAGGCTTCTCAGGCTTGGACTGCCTATGGTGACAATCTTGTATCAAGTGGATCAAGAGAAGATATGATTGCGGCAGTAACTGCTTATGAGAAAGCCAAGAAATATGATTCGACAATTGCAGATATCGATACCAAAATTAACTATGCCATAGAGGAAGCTACCATTAGACTCATCGTCTTGGGAAATGAGAACATGGAAGGTTTCCACGAAGCCCTCGTGCCCCAGGTACAACGGGCTCTTTCATCTAATAAGTTTGTCGAGGTAGTGGATGTAGGTTATTTTTCCGATGTTGAATCCATGGTAGGACCTTTCGACCTAGCGGTTTTCCATGGAATGGATAACGATGTTGATTTCGTGCTGGAAGTCTATCCTCGTGGGCAGGTGGAAAAACTCTATGATGAACAAAAGGTTCCAGTGACCACTTCAAATCCAGTATTCGATGGATTGAAGATTTCCACAGGGTATCAAAAGAGACTTGAATGTGATGTTCGATTATTCGATCTCGCGACCTCTACATACGTATATGAAGGCAGTTCGGTGATCAAAGATGACCCTGTTCTATTCAATATTACAGTTGCTGAAGCGGATGCGAGAGAAAACCTTAACTTGTATGAAACAGGTACGCGACAATATGGATTATTGGTAGTCCCTTCTGCAGACTATATGCGCGCCTCAGAGATAATCGATAGTATGACAGCTGATTATCGGGAAATTATAAGTGAGGCTAATGTATACCCGGAAACTGTAGAAGGAGTTGACACAGTTAATATGATGAGCCGCGATTCCTGGAAGCAATACTATGCACAAAAGTATAACAATTTTGATAGTTTTGCGCGGCACGAAAGTGGTAGAAAACTCTTTTACGGTGTGGAAGCGGTGAAAGAACCAAACCCTGATGGCGACGGTTATTATTCCATTGGTTCAGTAGAAGAGTCATTTGAACGGTCAGCTATTACCGATGAAGTTGTGATGGCTCAATTGCAGACCGCAGAAAATTTCATAGGTAAAGAACTGCAGACCAAATACTGGGATTTTGATGGGGTCGGTAATCAGATAATGCCAGAGATTGCACAATTCCTTTGACATATTCTCTAACCACAGAGATAGTACGAAAACCTAAGTTACGGACTTCACATGAGGTCCGTAACTTTTTGTTGCGATATTCCTCTCCCGTGTAGTGCCGGCAACGATTGGTGATGTAACCACTAGGAGCACAGCGACACCCTGGCGATATCGTTCAACGGCACCGATAGTCTATCAATATGCTCAATAGCAGCAACTCATTGCGCCCTATGGGCTTTCCTATTCTGTAAGTGTCTCATCGGGAAGATTCGGGAAAAATTTCCCAACACACCAAGAATCTGGAACAGCTTCATATTTTTCTCTGCGTCTAGTTGTAGCACTGGCTGAAATTCTGGTATTGTCTGGTATTACGGTAGAAAAGAGAAGATCTTCTCTGTATTGCAGAGAATACGCCAGAGGGCTTCAAGGACAGAAAAACGATACAGAACATGCTTAAAAGAATCGCTTTACTTTATTATGAACGATATCCCTTTTTTCTGGAACTGATGGCCCAGCACATAGGTATTACCGCTATATCGGTACTCATCATCACCGTACTTGGCCTGTGTATCGGTATCTTCATGACAAAGCACAGGCTATTAGCCTCTATCGTGCTCCGCCTGACCAGTTTCCTCTACACCGTTCCCTCCATCGCACTCTTTGGGATTCTGGTGTCTATTTCAGGGATCGGCCTGAAGAGTGCCGTTATCGCCATTGTCCTGTATGGTCTGCTTCCCATGATCCGCAATACCTATACCGGACTGAAGGAAGTTGACCCTGACGTGCTGGAATCCGCATTGGGAATGGGAACCACCCGCTGGCAGCTTCTGTGGACGGTCAGGTTCCCGTTAGCCCTCCCAATCATTTTCAGCGGTTTCCGCACTATGGTGGTCATGACCATAGCATTGGGAGGTATCGCTTCATTCATCGGTGCAGGCGGTCTGGGAAGGGCTATCTGGAGAGGCATCTCAACGAACTTTCCGGAGATGACCATCGCCGGAAGTCTTCTGATTGCACTGTTTGCAATCATTACTGATCTCTTACTGGAACTATTGGAAAAACGAGTCAGAACCCGCTATCTGGGTGAGGAGGAATATCATGCGTAAACTCATACTCTCTGTGGTGCTCATTGCACTACTGGTTACCGGATGCGACAGAAAAGCCGAGAACACGGTAGTCATTGCAAGCAAACCGGTGACTGAGCAATTCATCCTTGCCCAGATGCTGACACTGCTCATCGAACACCATACCGACCTGTCAGTCAAGCAGACACTGGGCATCGGTGGGGGAACCTCGAATATTCATCCAGCGTTACTCAACGGTGAGATAGACCTCTATCCGGAGTATACAGGAACCGGGTGGCTCTTCGTACTCAAACAGAATCCTATCCAGGATCCTGATGTGCTGTATACCAAGGTCAAAGAAGCATATCATGAGCAGATGCAGATCCATTGGAGCGGTCTGTACGGTTTCAACAACACGTACGGTGTAGCGGTTGCCACATCCGTGGCTGAAGCATATCAGCTGAAAAGTGTCTCTGATCTGGCGCGGGTGAGCGATCAACTGGTATTCGCAGCCAACCCGGATTTTCTTGAACGTGATGATGGTTTTATCGGACTCACCGAAACCTATGGCCTTAATTTCAAGGCAATCAAGGAGATCGACATCGGCTTGCGCTATGACGCAGTGAAGAGCGAAGGAGTCGATGTCATTACGGTATTCTCCACCGATGGGAGACTCAAGGAAGAACCGGTTGTAGTGCTCGAAGACGATGCCTCCTACTTCACCAGTTATCATGCAGCCACTCTTATCCGGGAGGAAACACTTGCTGAGCATCCTGAGCTGGAGCCGGTACTGGAAAAGCTCACCTCGGCAATCAGCAATGAAGAGATGATTGCGCTCAACTATCAGGTGGAGATCGAAAAACAGGACCCCGCGGTTGTCGCCAAAGCATTTCTTGAGCATAAAGGCCTGCTGTAATGGCTGTTGCGATCGAATTCGAACACATCAGCAAATCCTACACTTCTGACGAGGTTGTCCTCAGTGATATCAACCTCCGCGTTGAACAGGGAGAGTTTGTGGTTCTGCTCGGTCAATCAGGATGCGGTAAGACGACCCTGCTCAAGCTGGTCAATAAGCTGCTTGATTTCGATACCGGATACCTTCGTATTCATGGAAAGAAACTCAGTGAATGGAACATCGAGAAACTCAGACGCTCCATCGGTTACGCGATCCAGCAGGTGGGGCTGTTTCCCCACATGCGAGTGTGGGAGAACATCAGCTATGTCCTGAGATTACAGGGTATCGCTCTGGCACAGCGTAAAGAGCGGGCTGCAGAGCTGATCGAGCTAGTCGGTCTGAAAAACGAGGTGCTGATGCGCTATCCTGCGCAGCTCAGCGGAGGACAGAAACAGCGGGTCGGGGTCGCCCGTGCACTGGCAGCTGATCCCTCCATTATCTTGATGGATGAACCCTTCGGTGCAGTGGATGAGCAGACCCGGACACAGTTGCAGGATCAGCTCAAAAGCATTCATCAGAAACTTGGACAGACTATTCTCTTTGTAACCCACGACATTCATGAAGCCTTCCGCCTGGGAACCAGAATCGTCATTATACATGAAGGACGCATCATACAGGAAGGAACGGCTGAAGAACTGGTTTTCAGACCGAATGACTCCTTTGTCAGTTCGTTTCTCGGTCTGAAAGGGTTCACTTCTCTCATTGATGAACGGGTACTTTCGAGCATGTATGAGCGTGTCCAGAAAGGGGAACTGGATATGGATGCCTGCCTTGAACTGCTGCAGTGAAGCACACCTGCATAAATCCTTTTTAGTCTCAATTGTCCACAAACACAACGCAACTGCCTTGATGCTTATACTACAGAGGCGAACAAAGATGGTTTTGTGAAGGGTTCCTATGTTACACTGGATATACAGATTGAAAAGGTAATCCGGATTACGTTACCTGAGTAGCAAGGAGCGCAAGAAGTGCCAAAGAAAACACAAGCTCACACAAAGGTAAGCCGCAATACACACACGAGATTGTTGAAAGGTCGCCTTTCAGTTCATGCAAAGGGATTCGGATTTGTTACCGTGAAGAAGGGCACTGATGTCTTTATTCCACTCGAGAACCTACTTAATGCCATGGACGGTGATTTCGTTTCGGTCGAAATCATCAAAAAAATCCCGAAAAAGAATCCAAAAGGGAAAATCATCAATATTCTCACCTTGCACAATCAGGAGATTATCGGTGTGTTCAAACGGGATCAGGGGGGAGGCTCAGTGGTCCCAAGTGATGAACGGTACACTACCCCTATTACTATCCCGCAAGCAACCATTGGGCATCCAATGCCGAAAAATGGTGATTATGTGGTGGTGAAACGGACCGAATGGGATGAAGATACCCATCAATTTTCCGGAAAAATCATCGATATTCTCGGAAAACCGGGGAATAAGGGAATGGATATCCTCATGGTAGCCCGGAATAACGATCTGACTATCCCCTTTCCGAAATCGGTGACGAAGGAGCTTACGTCCCTTGCCGATTATGATATTCAGAAAGAGGTGAAAAACCGGGAAGATTTTCGATCAGTACCCTGCTTCACTATCGACCCAGAATCCGCAAGGGATTTCGACGATGCCATCTCTCTGGTCCAATTGGGAAATGGCCGGTTTGAACTGGGTGTTCATATTGCAGATGTTTCTCACTATGTAATAGAAGGCTCCGCGATCGACCGGGAAGCCTATGAACGAGGTACTTCAGTCTACTTTGTTAACAACGTCATACCCATGCTTCCTGAACGCCTGTCCAATGACCTTTGCAGTCTCAAACCCCGCACGGATCGTCTTGCCTATTCGGTGATCATGGAAATTGATTCCCGCGGTATCGTGCAGCACTATCGGATACGTGAGACCATTATCCGAAGTGCCGTCCGTTTTACGTATGAAGAAGTTGAGGCGATCATCGAAGGTAAGAAGCACACTCATGCACAAACGCTTCATCTCATGGTGATGCTCTCTCTTATCCTGCGCAAGGAGCGGGAAGAACGGGGCTCCATCGATTTCGATATTTCCGAACCGGCCATATCCCTTGATCCGCAGGGCGTCCCCTATGCGATCCGACCACGGGAGCGAATAGAGTCAAACCGCCTCATCGAAGAGTTCATGCTCGTGGCCAACCGCATTGTTGCCCAGCATATCGCCTCTCAAGCCACGAAAAGAGTACAGAAGCCATTTGTCTATAGAGTTCACCAGAAGCCTGAAGAGTCATCGGTACGAAGTTTTCTTGAGCTGTTAGAGCGTATGGGATTGAAGTATCAACTGGGCAAAGAACTGGAATCTGATGACTATCGAAAGATTCTCGATATCATCGAAAACTTCGACTACAAATATTTTATTGAAAAGGTCGCGCTCAGATCTATGACGAAAGCATACTATAGTACGAAGAACGAAGGACATTTCGGATTGGCTTTCGATGCCTATACACACTTCACCTCCCCGATCAGAAGATATCCTGATCTTGTGGTGCACCGTCTGTTAAAATTTTACGCACAACAGGAGAGAGATCATAAAAAATTGACAAGAGCTGAAACGGCCGAACTCTCTGCAAAACTCCAAGAGACCTGCAAGCATTGCTCACATCGGGAAATCAGGGCAACACAGGCCGAGCGGGAGTTTATCAAACTCAAGTCGATGGAATTTCTTTCATCCAAGGTGGGAGAAAGTTATGAAGGTGTTATTTCAGGAATCGCCAGTTTCGGTATGTTTGTTGAACTTTCCCACTATGTCATTGAGGGTCTGGTGCATGTCTCAGAACTCAAAGGTGACCATTTTGATTTTGACAAGGAAGAATACTCCCTTACAGGAAAAAACACCGGAAAAGTCTATCGAGTTGGAGATACGGTGAAAATCAAGATCAAAAGTGTATCCAAAGAGGAAAAACGGGCCGATTTCCTGCTCGTGTAGCAATCACCGATGACCGTCTATTCATACGAGCTCACTACAGAAACTGGTATGAACTATATGATTAAAATTTCTTGCAAATTACTTTGGTGTCATCTAGTGTAACTTATCAAAGCTATTGATAAGGTGAGGTGACAGATGAAAAGAATTGGACTGTTCATGCTATTCTTAGTTCTTTCCTTGTATGGTTTTGCAGCCTTGAATAATCAACAGAAGATTTATCCTATTGATTCAGATATCTATTCCGGATTGGAAAAGCTCTATCTCATTGAAGGTCATTCGCTTCCGTCTACCGCTGGTCCTTATAGTGAAGCTGAACTGCTCATGATGTTAGAAGGTGTCAAACCTACCTCACCTCAAACACAACTTCTGTATGACCATATTGCCGAACAATTATCTGTTGCCCCAAAAATTCTGATGAGTAGCGCAGTTGGAACCACATTTACCGTCAATACGGCTTTTGAGCTGTATGCACATACCAATAGCGTCTTTAAAGATGAAGAGTATTGGATCCATGGGTTCAATGAACGGGCAAAGTTTTTGGATCTGACATGGGATCTTTGGAGTACTGATAATATCTACATTTTCTTCGATGCAGTACTTTTAATGAATTCTCTGGGGAACCATCATAATAATGCTGAAGGGAATTATCTGTATAAGAATGCAATTGTAACTAATGTGCCATTCATACCACCAGCTGATTTTGGCGCTGATGGGGATTTCACTTTCCCCTATCGTAGCTTCGGTTCATTTGGTTCTGACCACTGGAATGTATCGATCGGGCGCGATCGTTTCTCCTGGGGACCAGGAGAGAGCGGTAACTTCATGGTTGGCTCTCATTTTATACAACATGATTTCATAAAATTTACCACATTTCATAATTCCTATAAATATACATTATTATCATCATTTTTTCCTCCGGATTCCACGATGGGAAAGGATCAGAATTATGAACCCACAGGGTTCACGATGTTTCTCGGGCATAGGATAGAATTTAGCTTGCTCAAAGACAAAATTGGCCTGGCTCTTAGTGAATCCGTTACGTATAAATCTAAAGAGAACACGCTTAATCTCGCTGCAATCAATCCCTTTACATTCTACCATAACGAATATATACGTGGTCTTGCCAACTCGCTCATTACCATAGAATTGGATATAAACCCAGGGAAATACGTCGATATATATGGTCAACTGGCAATAGATGAAATCGCTATTGGCGAAATATCTCCACCTGATCCGGGAGCCTACCCGAATGCTTTTGGGTATATGTTGGGAGCAAAGGCTGCGTTCCCGATACAGAAAACCATCATTGCAAAAACTTCTCTTGAAGCTGCATTTACCGACCCGTTTCTCTACTTAAGAGGACTCGATGGAGTAGTGGACAGTGCTGATTCAGGTTATAGCCACGGCTATGGTCACGATGCAATCGTAAAAAACTTTAATAAACCTGGCGATTATAAAAGAATGTTTCTTGGCTATGAATACGGAGGTGATGCGATAGTACTCAACTTCACCTCTTCTGTTGAACAAGCAGGGAAATGGTCCGCATTTTTCGATGCAATGTATATGTGGCATGGGAATAAACGGCTGGATTCTCAATGGAGCGTGTATGGAAGGAACGGACAAGATAGTCTGGTTTCCATATTATCAGGGGACGTTATTGAAAGAACACTAGTCTTGAGCTTAGGAGGTAAATATCATGTTTCCTACATACCGGGACTATTTGTAAAAGCACGAGTTGACTATGTACATATTACCAATATGAAAAGTGACACCCCTTCTATAGTAACGACTTCTACTTATGGGGATGAGGTTGAGCAATATCTTAATGAAGAAGGGAGTAATCATTGGGATGTACAAAGCACTTTCACGGTAGGATATAGCTTTTCATTCTGAATGTGATATACAATCCTCAGTTGCATCATGAGAATTCGGATTACAACAACCGAAGATCAGCACCCACGTATACATGATAGTCACTGAATGGAGTAGTTGTCATATAGTTATTCCCACCGAGATAGACTTCAAAGTTTGGCGTGATCAAATAGTGAACATTCGCATCAAATACGATGTTAAATTGGGTTGTCTCTGAATTGTAGGTAACTTCACCACTTGTACCTACCCACCACCGGCTCTTGTGAGGAAAGTATCGCACTTCCCCCTGCGCACCCGCGAGATACAGCCACTCAGGGCTTCCACCAGGTATGTATTGAACGACATGGTTGGTACCGAGTTTGCCATACAATGTCTGATTGAACATTAGAGTTGCATATTCACCATCGAGTTCAATATTGAGTGAATCAAAGGTAAAAACCGGAGTTGGAGTTGTAATCTGTGCATACATTACATTTGGTTCAGCTGAAACTTCTATCTCCCAGCCATGAGTAAGGCCAAACATACGTGAGAAATCAAACTTATCCTGCTCAAATTGGAAAAGTTGAGAGAGCTCCACTGCATCATACTCGAGAAATCGACCTTCCATACTGAGAGCTTTCATGAGTTCCGTGTAATACGCTATATGATTCAACCCGTTGTTCGCCCTCAGCTTGTTAGCAAATTCAAGTCCCTTTCCCGTTACTTCCATCGCAGCTTTCACGGTTGAAGTCTTCACCTCAATGCCAAGTGCTTCGAGATACAGTTTGGCAAAGATAACATGAGTGATATCATACATACGACCAACGCCGAAGCCTACGTTCGGAATCCCTGTGATAGAAAACTGCATGCCGCCTCCGCTGTATGGGAACTCGGTGTTGGAAAGATTCAAGGTCAACTCCCCCTTGGCAAACAGTGGGATATCACCTAAACGGGTAAAATAATTTTTATACCCAATATTCGTAGTAATTGTCGGAGTAATTTTGGTATCGTCAGCAACGAGATTAAAGAAAGCATCGAGGGTGAGGAAATCCTGAAGACGTTGCGATCTCAGCATATAAGTTGCATCTATACCACCTTCATACGAAATGGCAAATGGAGCGACAGTAATATCAGCCTCAAAGAGCTTGAAGGTATCAGTGCCACCTCCAATGGAAAGGCGGTTATAGGCATAGGGCACTACCATAGTGAAAAGAGAAGAGAGGGGCTCGACTCTGTAAATAATTCTGTGTAACTGCAAATTCTAAGTAGCCCGGTATGGGT
>CAYZXD010000050.1:0-12720 GCA_964482325.1 uncultured Spirochaetaceae bacterium
TAATATATTATAAAGCAACTTATACAGATAACAAATTAGTATAACTAGTTTGATAAGACACTTTTTCATAATACATATCATGCGAATAAATAGTATTTGATTTGAAAAGCATACTAGTGAAGATTTCTATAAAACCGAGCAAAAATTCATAAGAGAGAATATAATCTTCCATAACTTTGCAGTGTGTACAGGTTTTTAAACGGCCGAAATGCAGAAAATCATACCTGGCTGATGAAAACCGTTTCTTCTCAATTCAACTTGCTACCCAGCCTTTGCCTGGGTCTCATGCAACACGGAGATACTTTTCAGCATATGTTCTGCCGGATCGAGAACATCCGTAAAGCGTTCAGGATAGATTTCCAGGGTAAAGAATCCGTGATAGCCAACCGATGCAAGTTGCCCGAGATAGAATTGCAGGGGTATGGTACCCACAGTTAACGGCCAATGGGTCTGATTGTGGTTCCCGAGATCATGGATATGAGTGTGGATGATATTCTGCACAAACTCTATTGGAGGATTCTGATCCAGATGACCATTGAGTACATTGGAATACGTATGACCGATATCCCATCCGAGTCCGAGCAGGGGACTGCTTACCCGATGGTAGATATCGAGCAGATTTCTGTAGGAGGTCCCCGGATCCTGAACTCCCTTTTCCCGGTTAATCTCCAATGCGATGCGAGTCGGAATTTGTGTACATGCCAGTCGATCTGTTACCAGAACGAGGTTTTCTGCTGTTCGAACCAAAAGACTTTCCAGTGGGACAGAAGCATCCTCTGCAGATAATGCGTGTAAATTCAAGATCAGTTCTTTTTGTCCACTCGCAATTAATTCCTGCTCAACTGTTGAAAACCATGGATAAACTGAAGCAATATCTGTTCCCATGATTTTTTCGGGTAAATAACAGTGAATGATCAAATTCAATCCACTGCGCAGTACAGTTTGACTTGCCGCAATAATCTGGTCTGCAGGAGCCTCTTTACCGAAGTGGGAAATCTCCACTCCTGCCAATACCTGCTTCTGTTTTGGAAGAAAGGTTTTCGCCGGACCGAAGATATCGGTGAGGATCATATCTCTTGTACTCACTGGTTTACCTGCGAGATAACTATAAGGAAGTGATAAAGAAATGCGTTTTCTGTTCATATTCTACCTCGTTATTTGCACGATTTTTTTGTATCACGCGGGTTATAAATATAGGTATCCCGCAGCTCTGCCAGCCGCTTCAGAGCATCAATCGCCTTGGATTTCAATTGGTCTTCCACTCCCAGTATCAGGGCAAAGGTAATCCCCATCGGTACAATGGGAGATGGGAAGGTTCCCTGGGGCCCCCGTTCTGCATAGAGCACATGATCTGCACAATCGGTACTTGCCGGAGTTCTCATATCAGTGATCAGCACTGAGGGAACCGCATGATCATTGAGAATGTTCATAATACGGAGAAAGTCGCTTGATGGGCGGGAAAAATTGTAGACTACCGCAGCATCACGTTCATTGAGGGTAAGAAAATGTTCACAGATATCACGTCCGCTTGCTGCTACCAGTTTACAGGGAATACGTAGTCGCCTCAGGCGGAAATGAAGATAGGTTGCCATATGTTCATTTGCCCCGTGCCCAATGATATACAAGGTCTCAGCTGAGCAGATTTGCTTGACTGCAGCCTTGAAGATCTCATTGTCCACGCTGGCAATTGATGACTGTAAAAACTGTAATTCACGTGAAGCAATCATTTCATATGACAATTCAACGTTCTCTATTGCTTCAATGGAGCGTCTCATCCGTGTTTCCGGAGAGAGAAATACACGATAATGAGAAAACAGAGCTTCTTTAAAATCATTGAATCCTTCATAGCCCAGATGTTGAGCAAAGCGAACCAACGTCGCTTTGCTCACCCCAATCTCCTCCACAAACCGGGACATGGGAAAATACATGATATTGTCAATGTTGTTCATGACGTAATCTGCCACTTTCCGCTGCTGCTTTGAGAAGGAACTGTACTGATCAGATATTTTCTGACTAATGGGTATCTGGGTCATAATTTAAAATCCAAAGGAACAGATCAGCTGTTCAGTCGTGCCACTGTACACATTTCCCCGTTTCGGTTGCACCGCAAACACATCTTCAATGGCAATATTCATGCATTGTTCTTCAGGAAACTTTGCAAGTATTTCAGGTCCATCCTGCTCAGAAACTAAATGGAGCAGTACCTCCGATCCGGTTGGTTGAATGGTATACACTCTATAATTCAGGCTTTTCGGATCAGCCGGAGCTAGTTCAAAATCCTCAGGACGGATATTGAGCACCACATCCTCTTCTCCCTTTAACGCATCAGAAAGTAAAGAGGCCTCGATAGGCAACTGGGCCCCACGGTCATTGGTGAATAGTAAGTTTCCTTCGACGATATGCGCTTTCCCCCGAAGCAGATTGGACTGCGGATTCCCCATAAAATCGGCTACAAAGAGATTTGATGGGAAATGGTACACTTCAGATGGAGAACCGATTTGCTGAATCACACCATCCTTCATTACGACAATCTTATCGGAAAGTGCCATCGCTTCAATCTGATCATGTGTAACGTAAACGGTTGTCGCATGCAGATCAATATGAAGCCGCTTCAATTCAGATCGAAGTTTCATTCGCAATTTTGCATCAAGGTTTGAAAGTGGCTCGTCAAAGAGAAATATTTGCGGTTCAGTGACCACCATCCGGGCTACCGCAACGCGCTGCTGCTGACCGCCGCTGAGTTCATGGGGATACCGATCCTCATATCCTTCAAGACCGACGATTTTGAGAATTTGATCAATCCGTTCCTTCAGTTGGGTCTGATTGAGATGATTTTTTCGTAAACCGAATGAAATATTCTGTCCCACTTTCATGTGTGGCCACAGAGCATAATTCTGGAATACGAGACCAAGTCCACGCTGTCCGGGAGGCACATTGATGAACTTTGTACTGGAAAAGACACAACGATCATCAATAAATATTTCTCCCTCTTCAGGTTCTTCCAAACCCGAAAGACAGCGCAAGGTCGTGGTCTTTCCACAGCCGGAGGGTCCAAGCAGCGTGATGAATTCCTGTTCCTTGATTTCCAGATTCAGGCTATCGACAGCTCGGACATCTCCGAATCGCTTTACAATATTCTTAAAAGTTATCGTACTCATACTCTACTCCGTCCTACAATTCGATTTTACCGCCGATGCGATTTAGTATTACGTGTCCACTGACCACGATGAAAATGATTACCAGCATAATGGCATATGCATGCTGCATAAATTCCTGCGATTGATACCGGAAGATGATAGAGGTCATCAATGGAGCTTTCGGTGTAACGAGCAATACCACAATATCGAGTGCACGCATGGTGGTAATGAAAGTGAGTAACATGGCCGAAAGTATTCCCGATTTTGAAAGCGGCATCACAATCCGTGCAAATCGCTTTCCCCACCCTATGTCATGGATAACACCGACTTCCTCGAGCGAAGGATCGATCTGGTGCATTGCTGCAATACCGGAACTTGTCGAGAATGGAAGATATTTAACCGTACAGGTCAATACCAGTAATGCAAAGGTTCCATACAGTGCCGGCATCGGTCCCCAGGATCGGGCAAACATGGTAAGGAAAATCCCTCCGAAAGCAATACCTGGAATCATATATGGAATAAATGAAATGCTTTGAAGCCATCGGGAGAATCTGTTTTTCCGGTTTCTTACCACCGTATAACCAATCAGAATTCCAACAACTCCACTGATAAGTGCCGTAATAACGGCAAGAGATACCGAGTTCTTGATTGAATTCAGAATATAGGGATTACGGAAAATTCCCGGCTGCCCTTCGGCAATTGAGGGGTCTCCTTTACCTATCCAGTAATGAAGCGTCAGATTGTCGAAACCGTACTGGCCAGCATTAAGCATGAGCGTCTGCCACCCGAGAAGCAACAGCGGTCCAAAAACAAAGAGCACAATGAACACAAAAATTGCTAGTGTGATCACCTTGCGCCATTTGCCGAGACTCTGAGGCTTTCGTGCAGACCCTTTCCCCTCAACGGTGACAAACCGCTTACGCGAACCGATCAGCTGCTGATTGGTAAAAACCATCACCACCGTAACCAGTATCAGCATTAAGGACATGACGTATCCCTCACCAAACAACTGATTGTGCATTGAGGAATAAATTCGTGTAGACAAGGTATAATATCGTACCGGTAATCCGAGGAAGGATTGTGTGGCAAATTCTCCTAGGCCTTTACTGAATGTGAGAATAAAGGCAGAACCGAGAGCAGGTAACGCAATGGGAAAAGTAATTTTTCTCAGTACTTCTGCCCTACTGGCTCCGAGAATATCTGCACTCTCTTCAAGACGTGAATCGATGTTTGCCAATACACCGCGCATCAGAATGAAAGTATACGGGATATAGTGCACCCCAAGTGAAATCACGATCGGAATATAGCCGTAGGCAAGCCATTCAGGAGCATTGACGCCGAAAAAATAATTCAGCATTCCCGGCGTTCCTCCGAACCGTTCACTTTTAAACAGCATGATCCACGCAAGTGCAATCGTCCAAGAAGGTGCAATATACGGAATGATCAGGACGATAGAAAAGAATCGTTTAAATGGAATATCTGTTCTTACTACAATGTAAGCAAGCAGAGATCCAAGAACAAGCGATATGGCAGTCATGCCAAGTGCAATCGCAAGACTGTGCAATCCCGGTTTTAAGAATAACGAATTCGAGAGTTTGCTGAACAGCACCCTCGCCCAATAGAAGAGTGTGAAAGTTCCCTCCTGAGCCCCCGGGACCAATCGTGATCCCGAGGAGTCAAAGAGAAACGAATTCACTATGATAAACAAAAGCGGAATGACGACCAGAAAAAACAGAAGAATAAGAAAAACAATCCCCCACACTTTCTCCGGTTTCCGCCCAAGTTTTCTCAAGCGATACAATATTGCTTCCATAATTTACCAACCCATCACATTTTGTTTCATTTCTCAGTTCGACACGTATGTATTAGAATGTCATCCAGAAGTCGCGTACCGGTAATCCATAGTTGTATACATAGTTGTAATCGATAAACCAGGTGTATTCGCGTAAGTCATCCAGACCCAAATCACCCTGCGGTTTTACATCACTTCTACTTGCCCATCCGTAAGGAACATTGAATGGTTCCATACCGCCTTGGCCATTTGCATCTCCAAGCAGATAGCGAATAAGTAATTTAGCTGCATTGGGATGAGGAGCGTTTGCTGCCATCACAAGGTGGTTAGCTTTAGTGATACCCACTTTCGGTTCCATTTCCCAGGCAACCCCAAGTTTGGCATCTTTAGATTCGTTGTAACGAATTTTTGATGAAGCGACACTCAGCGTCAGAGGAGGATCACTCTGTCCGGCGGCCCCTACTGCCATAGCAGCATCACCATCGGAGGTGGTAAGTACGATTCCATTATCCAACAACCGTTTGATGAATTCTTCACCAGCATTTTCCGCTTCGGCACTTAGCTGCAGCTTTTCACCAAATTCCAGTTCATAGGCAGCTTCCATTTCATCTGCATGCTGGACAATGGTCTGCAACAGGTTCAGGTTCTCTTCAGTGAGCATCGGATCTTTCATCTGGACCTTGCCACGCCATTCGGGTTTCGTCAGATCCCACAGGTTGTCCACGGGAGCTCCATCCGGATACACTTCCGTGTTATAGAACACGACTTTTGATTCCAATGAGTGAATCAGTAACGGTCGCTGAAAGTCTTCAGCAATAGCTTCGTCTGTGGGGACTCCATCAACAAGCACTGAAGGAACATAATTCTGTACATACCCCTTGGGCATCAGTTCGTTCAGCAGCGTTGAACCATTGGCAAGCATCAGGACATCGGCATTATAGACACCGGCATTCTGCTCACGGGTGATTTTGTCAATCTGCTCTACATCGGGCATATCGATTGCTTCCACTTCAATGCCGGGATACAGGTCGTTAAAACCTTCAAGCGCATCATAGATTCGGGAAGAAAGTGAATAGAGTACTACTTTCCCTTCTGCCTTAGCTGCTTCATAGATTGCATCCCAGTCCTCTTCTACTGCGGCAATCTGTGCTTCATCCAAAGTCTTCTGCTCTTCCTCGGGTTTCCCTCCAGCCCAAAGGATGCTACACGATACCAGTAGCACCAGCATGAGAATAAATACCTTTTTCATGTGGATACCTCCAAATTAGTTTTGTTCATTATATGGTCCGTTTGTTCCATTTGTCAAACTTTTTGTAACAGATATTTCATTTTCATAAAATGATGGTGCTTTAGGGAAAAAAAAGAGCCAATCACCTATGGTGGCGACTGACTCTGGAAAAACCGGAATATCTGATTACTGATTATCGAGTTGCATCCGCTTTATGACCTGATCCCGCGTGCCGCGGAACACTCCGGGATTCTCCATTTTCATGCTGCACAAGGCTGCAGCGAATTGAGTGGCTTCCTGAGCGCTGTGCTCAGCTCTCCAGGCTAGATAAGCGGCAAAGGTGGTGTCGCCGCGACCTGTTCGGCCACTGCTGTTTGCATTGGTATAGGGTGCGGTGTAGATAGCACCCTCACTACAAACCATCACTTCACTGTTATGGGTGAGCATCACTTCGTGTGCTCCCCACGAGTGTAGCAGTAATGCCGCTTCTCTTCGATCTTCCAATCCGGTAAGAATCTGTGCCTCGGCTGCGTCAGTTTTAAAATAAGTAATCAAAGGGAGCAGTTCCCGTTTACGCTTCCAGTCGTTAAAAGCAAGATTTTCCTGCTCATCAAGACATCTCAATACCCCTTGGGCATCGAGGGCAACCTTTCCTCGCTTGGATAGCGGTTCGATAAAGGTATCGGGGATCTCGCCAGCAAATAATCCAGCGAGGTGAAATACAGGGGCTTCCCCCTGTACTTCATCAATACTGAAAGGATCAGCCTGACTGATCAGCACTACTTCCCGTTTCTCCTTATCGGCAGTGAAGTAGGTATTCTTAATCGAAGTACTTGCAGATGAGGGCAATACCACCCATTCAATCAGCGGATGCTGCAGGGGATCCAGGATTGATCGATCTGCATCAGAAAGTTTCGTGATAACCCGAACCTGCTTTCCCGCTGCGGCTGCTGCATGAGAAGAATAAACAACAGCCCCTCCGGTCACATCCTGACGAAAATTCGTGTGATCAATCAGGATATCCTGAGATACATGTCCCACCATGATAATATCATTGGACATCTTAAACCTCCTTGGGGAGCACATGCAGACTTCTGCTCTTGAACTCCAGGCCAACCTTGTGTCCACGCTCGAAAATCTTGTGATACTGCGGGTCAGCAACTTCAATCTGAAGCACCTTACCATCAGCCATCTCAACCTCATACAGCATCTGGGAACCAAAATAGACAGAATTAACAACAGTTGCATCAATAAGTTCGCTACTTGGATCCTGGGGAACGATTGATTCGGGTCGCACCACCAGCAGAACGTCATCACCTTTAGCAATTTCCTGATTCCACCGCGGTGCTTCAATGGTTTTACCCAGGTAAGTGATGTGCATCATAGTATCAGTTAACTTTGCTACTTTTGCCTCGATGAAATTTGCTTTCCCGATAAATCCGGCTACAAACCGATTTGCCGGATGGCTGTAAATTTCAGCGGGAGAACCTACCTGCTGGATAATTCCCTTATCCATAATCACTACCTTATCAGAGAGCGTCATAGCCTCTTCCTGATCGTGTGTTACATACACACTGGTAATCCCTACCCGTTGCTGCAACTTGCGTATCTCAAGACGTGTTGAGACACGAAGCTTTGCATCCAAGTTTGAGAGCGGCTCATCAAAAAGCAGTACTTTAGGTTCCATGACCATTGCGCGGGCAAGACTGACACGCTGCTGCTGTCCTCCGGAAAGTTGTCGCGGCTGGCGATCTCCGAGGGTTTCCAATCCGATGAGACGCATGATTTCATTAACCTTATTCTTTACCACTTCCGGCTTCTCTTTACGGATCCGCAACCCATAGGCAATGTTTTCAAACACCGTCATGTGAGGAAATAATGCGTAATTCTGAAACACCATTGCGGTTGGCCGCTTGTTTGGAGGAATATCATTCATACTGACATCATCAATGAACACATCTCCATCGGTGGGTGTGTGAAATCCTGCAATCATCCGGAGGGTAGTGGTTTTTCCACAACCAGACGGTCCCAGCAGCGTAACCAGATCTCCCTCTTTCACTGCAAGATCAATATGGTCGACTGCTACCATCTGATTTGCATCCCTGCCAAATACTTTAGTTAAATTCTTCAATGCTAAATATGCTTCTTTCATAGTTGTCTATCCTTACTCAATAATGGAAACGGACTGCATGCCCTTACCCATCCGATCTGTGATGAATTTGATTAGTCCCAACGCCACCAAAACAATAGCGATCAACAGCAGACTCATCGCCGCCGCCTGTGCATACTGGCTATTATCGACAAAACCTAACACGGCTACGGTAATAAAGTTCCATTTTCCGCTAACCACAAAGATAATGGCACTGATTGCCGTCATTGATCGGACGAAGCAGTTTGCTAATCCCGAAAAGAATGCCGGAGTGATCATCGGAAGGGTAATCTTACGGAATGTCATACCGCTATCAGCACCAAGATCAATGGACGCTTCCTCTATGGAAGGATCAATCTGCTCAATAGCCGCTACACCGTTTCGAATACCGACGGGCAGGTTTCTAAACACCAACAAAGCCATAATAACAAATCCGGTTCCGGTAAGCGTAACCGGCATTAAGAGGCTTGGCGTGTTGAACGCAAGAATATACCCGATACCGACAACTGTGCCGGGAACCGCAAAGGTCAACATACTGGAAAATTCCATGACATTCCTTCCGAAGAACTGCTTACGGGAAATCAGGTAGGCGACAAACATACTGAGCACACCAGTAATCGGCGTGACAATACCGGATATATAGAGCGAGTCGATAATGTATCCCTTTCCAACCTTCCACATCTGTACATAGTTCCTCAGTGTAAGAGTTGAATCGACGCCCCAGAGTTTCTGGAATGATCCCCAGATAATCATGCCATAGAACAGCAGTACCACAAGCGCAAAGATGATACAGAATGCATACACCGGAGCCTTGATGTACCATTCAAGATTCTTGATGGTTGCTGAGGTGGGTTTCCCGGTCACTGTAACGTATGACTTCTTCGACAGCAGATACTTCTGCAGGTAGAATGCAATGATAGTGGGAAGCAATAGCAGTATTGCCAACGTAGAACCGCGGGCAAGGTCATACATACCGGTTATCTGCAGATATGCCTGTACCGAAAGGACGGAGAAATCACCACTGAGTATCATGGGGTTTCCAAAATCTGCAAGCGACTGGATAAATACTAATAACCAAGCACTCACAATTCCAGGAGTTGCCAACGGGAAAATGATTGTTCTGAATATCTTGATTCGCGAAGCACCGCAATCCATAGCAGCTTCTTCAAGAGCCGGATCAATAGCTTGCAACACACCTACCAGAGCCAAGAATGCAGTAGGTGCGTAGGCTATCACTTCAACAATGGTCAACCCGGTTAACCCATAGATATTCCCGATAGCGCCAGCAAATATTCCTGATCGACCGAACAGGAGAATACAGGCAAGCGCTACCACAAAGGGGGGACTGACCATAGGGAATGTAGCAATCATGCGAAACGCACGTTTGCCTTTCATAGGTGTTCGGGTAATTGCATACGCAAAGATAAATCCGACCACGGTTCCGATCGTTGCCACCAAAGCACCAAGAATCATGCTATTCACTAAGGGCCTGATATAGTAGGACTGTTTGAGCACGTCAGCGTAGTTTTTAAAACTGAAATGGCCATCATATGACAAGCTTGTCTTAAAAACCTGAACGATGGGGAAGATCACAAATACAATCAGCAGATAAAAAATCACCAAGATGGATAGCAGAAGAAACGGTTCTTTCACCAGCTTCTTGATTTCATTCATCTTCTGATTGCGAATTCTAGCAATTTGTTTCATTACATACCTCTGTATAGCAAGATGCAATCTCCACCTTGATGACTGATATGAGATTGCATCTTTCGTTTACGAGAAAATTATCTTACTTACCGATCCGATCTCTCCATTCCTTGACAAATTCGTCTTTGGCCAGACCCATCTTCACTGCATCGTAGTCGATCAGGTTGATATCACTGAGTTTGATTGCACCTTCTGCAACCGTAGCTTCAGGATTTACCGGAAGTCGTGAATACTTCTTGAACAGGTTCTGTGCATCTACTGAAAATGCCCAGTCAATGAAAATCTTGGCTTCTTCCGGCTGCTTGACTCCGTTGATCATGGAGATTGCTCCCACTTCATAACCGGTACCCTCTTTCGGGAATGACATAACCAGCGGATAACCCATGGATATACCCTTAGCTACGATGTCGTGTGAGAAAGCAATTCCCACGGCACACTCGCCAAGTCCAGCACGGGCAATACAGGCAGTTCCACTCTTGGTGTACTGATGAATGCTCTTGTCGAACTCTTCCCACCAGTCAAGTGCATCTTCAAGACCTTTCATCTGAATCATGGTTGCCCAAGTGGTATATGCGGTACCGCTGGTATAGGGATATGCCATTTCAACCTGACCTTCATAGACAGGATCAAGAAGATCATCCCAGCTATCTGGAGCTTCCAAACCATGCTCTTCTAAAAATTCAGTGTTTGTAACAAAGCCGATGGCGCCAGTGTAGAATCCATTCCAACTGTAGTCATCAGAGTGGAGCATGGGAGCCAGCTCGAAATCAGTGTTCGGCTTATAGGGAGTAAGAAGACCTTTAGACTCAGCATTGATGTGGTCGGTATTTGAACCACCAAACCAGACACTCGCCTGTGGATTGGTCTTTTCAGCTTCCATTCTCGCCGATACTTCTCCAGAACTCATCCGAACATACTCAACATCAATACCGGTTTCCGCCTCAAAAGCCTCAATGTAATACTGTGCTTCTTCTGTGTCGAACGAAGTATAAATCTGTAAGGTCTCATACTCTTTCTCTGCAGATTCCGATGCACCCTGTGCGGCAAGTGGCATCAGTACCACGGCAAATACCGCGAGCAAACAGAACAGTTTTCTCATGCTAATCCTCCTATAATTTCCCGGGTTACGGGATAGTGACCAGTAATTATGGGGGTAGATTGCCCCCAAAAAGGTAACGTTTTCTTATCGATTGGAAACGTTCTCATAAAGTATGGTCGCACCGATTACCTTTTCTGTCAATAAAAAAGATTATACAATAATATGCTATATTTGCGTATATTTATTCAAAATACCGTATAATCAGGCTAATAATCAAAGAGTAA
Source organism: uncultured Spirochaetaceae bacterium (assembly GCA_964482325.1). Lineage (GTDB taxonomy): Bacteria > Spirochaetota > Spirochaetia > Sphaerochaetales > Sphaerochaetaceae > CAYZJV01. The sequence goes on from CAYZXD010000050.1 coordinate 11,337, forward strand.
ACATCTCAAGATATTTAAAGGTATTTCGATACCCTTTGAGCTTAGTTTTTCTGGTATAACGGATACCGTTCCGCCTGGTACACACGATAACCACGGTATGAAGCTGGATCTGGATCTTCTATTATGATCCGCATCACCTCACGGGCAGGATTCTCATCTGTCACCTCAACCACATGTGCAGCAACCTTCATCCGATTGATACTCATCTGCTCAAAATCAAACAATTCAATCGGTGCCCCTGACAGATTCCGGGTAATCCCTCCGAAGGTGATCAACCGGTTTTGATTATCCAAATAATTTGCATCTCCGATAAAGGGAGTAAAGGTTTCTCCTTGATACTCCTTCCCGAATTCCCAGATCTGACGAACTTCCATGCGCTTTTCATCAATGTAATACTCTACTGCACCAGAATAGTTATCTTCAGGTCTCACTGGGTCAGTATACGAACGCTCATTTCCATTATCGTAAAGCAATATCCGATGCGGATCTTCAGGATGCACCATGGGAGCATGCTGTCCCCATTGCCAGGAAAACGGTTCGCCTACCGGAGCGAGCAGATACTGAAGAAACGCATTCTTCCAATAGGTGTGATTTCCCAATATCCAGCGAATTGCTCCGGTATCCCGATCGACTTTCACTACGGCACTCTGATCTCTTCCGGAAACGATAAAACTGTTATCGGAATCACTGGTATCGATACCGTTGAGATGCAGCCAGTCCAACGGCTCGAGATTCTTCGGTTGCGGTGGCCGGTCAGGATCCAGAATCGCCCGGAAATCATACCCGCGCAGCACTTCTGCACTGCTCCCATCAACTTCAACAACCCCATCTTCAAATGAATCTGGTGCAGATGAGAGTATGAGAAACCTGCCATCAGCTGTATAAGTCATATCATGATGGATTCCGGTGGGCACTTCTGCACGTACTGCGACTCTATTGCCGAGAAGATCCATTTCGACGAGTGTATTTCCGTCCTGAATGATGAAGTTCCCTGAGGGTATCCGTTTCATGATATGTCCGATAGTACCGGTGTAATACCAGCGAACCTCTCCATAGCTGTCGATCGCACAGGGAAGTGGAGTGAATCCTCCATCTTCCGCATAATGTCCCAGGTGCAAAAAGGTCATTCCCGGGGCAATCAGATCAGGATTATGTCGTTCTATCTTAATTTCAGGAAATATTTCCGGTAAGGGTTCAGTACGTACGATAATTGAACGTTCATATGTTTTCCCATCTTCAGTTGTAAGTAGAATAGTTACCTCATTTGCTGTTCCAGGATACAATCCAAGAACCGGAATTTCATGCTGCACAGCATACGAAGAAACATGAGTTTCAAGATCATCGTCATGTTTTCCCGCTATACGCACGGTGACATCTACCGGGT
>CAYZXD010000051.1:0-12346 GCA_964482325.1 uncultured Spirochaetaceae bacterium
GAGAGATTTTCCCATGAGTAAGAAAGCCAGTTACACAGGAAAGTTTACAGACTCCCTGAATCCTAGACTCATCAGGTAAATACCTATTTTATGTTACCATCCTGCAGTCACTCCCAAATTAAGAACAAATCGATCATCAATGAAGGATGCTGTGAGAACTGAAGCACCTGCATAAGCAGTAAGCCAGGATGTGATTCCCCGTTCCACTGATACATCAACAACCAACAACGGTTGAATATTGCCTGAAGTAATCCATTTGGTTGAATAGTTTTCAGCAGCAGGATTTTCATCATCCAAATCTGCATTACCCCAATAGTCCGTATCTCTATACCGATCTTGAGCATCCTGTCCAAGTAAGGCTAGCTCAATCGTTCCTACAACCTTAGTCTTTTCTGTTTCGTAGGTACCTTTTAGCGCGATTAACTGAGAATCTCCACCGTATTTTGCACCATAAGGCAGGGCAAAGTGATCTGGTTCTGAAACAAACCAAGGATTAAAAAAGTAGTTATAAAAGCTCTGGTATCCGGGGAAGAAGGTTGAAGCAGAATGGTGCTGGTCTGTTCGTACATACATCCATCGACTCAGAGCAGTATAATCAAGAGACACTATCAGGCCACCGCTCATTGTTCCAAACTGAGTATTTTTTCGTATTCCGGTATCAGAATTAAACGAAGGGTAGGCAAATTGTTCACCGCGAATTGCATGCCAGCGAAATCCGATTCCGAGGCCGACTGCATTTGGAGTTTTAGCCAGCATATCGGGATCACTGTGACTTGCTAGCATCGGAAGGTCATCCACTGCACCCATGATATAGATAAGAAAGTCCTCTTTAAATGTCTTGGCTGCCTGAATTTCGATGGCTACATTGGCCCTCTCCGAGTTTTCGTTGTGAATATTAGTAAATACCGATAAATCAGCAGGTGTTTTTGGATTACCTAAAATTGCAGCTTCCCCAATCATGGCATACCAAGTTTCCCCGGTATAACTGAGTGCATGATACATGAAGTATTTACTAAACTGACTTTTCGATGGGTCATCATGAGTACCATATATCGGCAAGGCTCCATCTACGGAAACCATTCGAGATGTGTTGGCAGCACTGATGAGACTGTCAAATCGGAATCCTGTTTCTTTCCCCACGGAGATATTGATGCCATCATAGGAAGGCATGTTGCGGTTCACAAACATATTATGATCCGATATTCCGATACTCTGTTTTCTTCGTCCAATACTCATATAAATGAACGGTGAGTCGTACTCAAGGTATGCACGTTTGACCATAGGGGAGAACAAACTTCTCGTATCAAGGACTATTGGAGGTCTAAGAGAAAGAATTGCAATTTCCGTCTGGAATGTCCAAGGGCCATGAAAGAGAGAAAGACCTAGGTCAACGAGCGGACGATTATTGAACCCCTCAAGATACTCACTGTCGTACATCTGTTCTATTCGGTCTATTTCAGGAAAAAGAAGGTTAATATCAAGACTGGACTGAGCAGAAATTTCCCATCCATCTCCTCCAAAAGAAAAGATGGATACAGGAATCAGCAGCATGAAAACCATAACCAATAATTGTGTCTTCTGGAGAATCTGCCTGCCTAATCTGTTCATATTGTTATCCTTTTAATACCAGATATCTACCCCAATCTGTAATGCGTGATTATAATTTGGATTATTCCATGTTGTTGGGATGGTGTATGAAACCACTGGGAATTTATGGTAGTCACTATGTTCTGTGGCATCATAGGGGATAACATCACTACCATCCCAGACTTCTGCAGGTACTGGGTCTGAAGATGTTCTATTGATCATGGAAAATAAATATGATGCACTGATACGTATCGGGAGCTTCTTGAGCGTTTTATTGACTGTGGTTTTAATACCCAAGGTTTTTTCAAAAATGGTTCCAGTGAAGTCTTTATCATCATAGGCCCCTGCATCTGCAGCATAATAACGCATAAATTTGTCCATATTAAATCCATACTGTCCGCTTCTTCTCTGGTACTTCACCGCGAGTGAACCACCCCAACCCTCTGGAGCCTGCATATGAATAGCAAGCAGAATTTCATCTGAATTCGGTCTCAGAGGATATCCGAGATTCTCTCCCTTGTTCACGTAATTAAGCTGCTGTTCGATGTCACCATTGTCGTCCACGTGTGGGTAGTGGGTATAGAAGAATGGTGCGAGATAGGTGTACTGCACTGTTGCTGTTGAGAATGAGAGGAAGGGGATGTTTACATCTACACCAGCTTGGAAACTGAGAATATTGCGAGGGGAGATAAAGAACCGCTTTGGATTAATCTCATTCATCTCTGTGGTAGCTGCAGATCCGTAGAGACGGAGTATATCGGGAAGCTTCCATTCGAGATCGAATCCAGCAAGCATATTGTCAAAATCACCCATGATATTCTGTTCATACATGAGCACTGAAAGAGGATTCAGATACCCGAACTCAAAGCGTTTTTCATACATGACTGATTCGTAAATACCGAAAGTCGTATTGAACGGAAGATCAACTTCGACCCGATGTGCAGCAAAGTTGTTATCATATGTAGTACCTCTGAGTGATTCAGAAAAATGATACTCGCTCTTGTAATCTTCGAAATTGTCAAGTGTGTTCGTATTAAGATCAAACTTACCAAGAGCTCCTGTGATAAATGCATAGCGTAACCATGATGCAATATCGTACGAGACTTCGATACCATTAAACGAGCGTGCAGAGGCGCTGATCATAAAGTTGTTGGTCCCAACACCCCAATCACGTTTTATAGAAGCCCACCGTAATCGAAGATTGTCCTGTAATAATGAAAGACTCAGCTCTGGTTCAGTATAGATTCCATAATAGAGCAGGTGTTCACCTTGGTGATCCCAGAACGTATCGTACTTTCCTTCGGATGGGATGGTGAAATCATTTTTTAAGTAGATTCTTGGATCAAGATGATCGAAGCGCAATCCGATATTCATATGAAACGATGCAATGTCAGCAATATCACTATGGAGGTAGAAATCACCACCGTTGCGTGAATCGAATATGGAAGTGTCACTGAGCGATTGCGCATATTGGAAATTCAATCGTGCGCCGAATGCTGCTGAGGTATCGAGTTTCTCTGAGTATGTAGTATAAGAACCGCTGTTTAACATGGATTTGAACGAATTATCTGAAGATCGTTCGTTAAGTAATTCGTCGTACAGTTCCTGAGCGAGTGCTCTTTCTGATTTACTGACTGAGGGATCTGATTCGATGATTTTCAGATATTCCAGAACAGTATTGGTGGTATACGGTCTTACTTGCATCCCGGTATCAATAATCCCACGAATTTCAGCACTCTTGAGTATCGGATATACCCGATGATCAAGAGGAACTGATATATAGTTTTGTGCACTGAACGCTGGTACAGTAACCACCAGCAAAGCAATGGAGAACAGCGTCACACGGAACACATATTTCAAGTTCTTCTTCATTTCTCACTCCAATATGGTTTTCATAGGTATGCATACAAAATTATTTGATACTATACCATACTACTCATGAAGAGACATCCCGTTGAGAAGAGGATTCTAGGTAATCAAATGACGGTTCACAGACTCAGGGACATGCCGAAAGTTAGCTGAACATCTCCTCTTAGTTCTGAATAGGTATGTGTTGTGCGGTCGAAATTTCTTTGACCTATCATATCCATTCGCACCCAGGCTGATGTATCCATCCATGATAGAAATTTGGGCAATTCAATGCTACTACCAATGCTCAGGATACCTTGCTCTGTTATAACATTGCCAGAGGGTGCCGGATCCCGATTATCGTTTACATCTTCGTTGGATGTGAAATAATTTGTCTCACCCTGATGCATACCCACTGCACGGACAAAGAGGTTTGTTCCGGGTAATATTCTGAGATTAGCATCAAATTGGAGCAGCTGGACATCTCCTCCATATTCATACCCAATGTAATCAACATGACTGATAAAGCTGGTCCCATTCCCGTGGTACCGTCTGAACATGAGGAAATCAACACGATCACGACGGTATAGAGCCGGACTTGTTTGCGCAAATTCAAGAGAAGTTGAAAGTATGCCAAAACGTAACGGTGCTGCATATTCCAATCCTACCAGGAAACCAGAAGCATCTGCTTGTGCTTGAGATTCGTTTGGAGCTACTGCCTGATCAAGGACATACTGTCCATAGACGTTTAAACCGGGGAGGGGAGAGTAGTCTAGTTCCACATGAGCGATTGCATTAAATATGGAGTTATTATTCAGGTTGTGATAAATATTGGCAGGATTGAAATACCGCAAATTCAATACATCATTTTTATACATGAGATTTTCCGATACGGCAAATGTTAATCGATCCAAAATCCGGAATTCCAGTCGATGGGCCATAAAAATTCGGAATTCTTCATCTGCACTAGTGCCTTCTCCAGTGTTGTAGTTCGTCTCGAAAAATACATACAGCAGGTCATACTTAAAGAAATCGGAAAACCCTGAAAAGCGAGCAAACTCTTGATAATCCACATGATCGCTGATAATGAAATTTCCAGATTTGCCATTGCCCCAACGAACCTTATCCCGTGACAGATTAAAGTTCCAGCGAGAGCCGCCAATCGAGAGTAATGCCCGTTTAGGAGTCTGAAAATCGATATCGTAGGTGGGAAATAACACGTTAGTCATGAACTGCTGACTATAGATATGTGAGTGGTTCACGATCGTGGCATAATTGCCATCAATAATTTCATTTTTGATGATTGAACCGATATCACCAGGTGCGCTGCCATCCATCTCGGTAAAATCGTCACGATCTGTAAACCGATTTCTGGAGTATTGAAGATCGGTGAATGAGTAGAAGAATGGGTCAAGAGCAAAGGTGAAATCAACCTTCAGCATGGGTTTTCTATCTTCGAACCCATACACCCAATCGGTATCACGATTGAAGTCTTGTCCATTGCTGTGATAATACCCCTCAAAATTATACGTGAAACCAAGATCAAATAGGAAATCGTCGGAGGAAGCAAACAATACTTTAGTGCTTAGTTCTTGCTCAATCAAATCAAACAGATCACTTGCTGATCCTCTCAGATGGGTTCTGTTGATGCGTTCGAGTATCATATGTGCTTCGGTGATTGTCCACGGGCGGGCATTGGAAGGTGTTCCATCCCCTGTGATCAAGTACAGTAGATCCATGTCCGAGTAGACCTGTGAATCCAATGGAATGATTCGTTGCGACACAACCTGAGAAAACAGATTCCCAACCACGAGAAGAACCATAATCATCACCACTATGAAACGTTTCATTACACCTCCCCTGTGTATGAAAGAAAGGCTCCATACTGGATCATGGAGCCTTCGAGGGTACTAAAGACTGTACGATATACCGAGGGTCAACTGTATATCTTGCACCTTCTGACCTTGGATATTCCCATAGTTGTTGATATTGATGTAGTCCAACTGACCGAATGTGCTCAGACCTTTCATGATCTGATAGGATCCACTGACTCCGATGACGAGTGTCTGTGATGCACTGTCTCTATCATCGGCTTCGGAATCGTTATAATTGACCGTGAGATGATCTGTAGTGGGAGTGGAAATGTCATGTGGTACTCCTGTATTAAATCCAATGTTACTCCATGCGGTATAAATATCATGGGTTCCATGAATCATATAGAATCCATTGAGATCTACATGCCATTTACCGAACTTTTTCAATCCTCCATTGACATTAATGACAATGGCATCAGGCCCATACTGGTATCCTAAAAAATCAGCATGGTAGTACATACCAGTCTGCGAGAATTCCCGAATCACTCCAACATAATTCAGATGATAATGGTCGGGATCAGTTGATGTTGCTCCGTTTTCGGTTTCGTATCGAAGATAGAGGAAGGGATCGGTATGGGCAAACTCAATACTTGCAGTTCCTATCAAATCGCTAATAGAAGTGACATACTGAACTCCAGCAAGATAACCGAAGGATGGTGGATAGTTAGACTCGGTTTCACTTGGGACCGGTTCCCCAGGCAGAGAAAATTCATCAACAACTGCCTGTGCATACACATTCAATCCGGGAATTGGTGTGTAATCCAATTCCAGACCTAACAGTGAATTTGCATTGGACCGGATATAGTAATTGTGGTAGATCATTGATGGATTCAAGAAGCGAAGATCAAAAGTATTATCAGTACTCTGATACATGATGCTTTCGGTAACCGCAAGACCGATCTTATCTTGGAACAATCTCCATTCAAGACGATGAGCCATGAATAAGTTGATTCCTGTTATCAACTCTCCCTGATTTTTGCCTTCAATCGTATTATAGGTACTTGAGTTACTTGGATCAAAATCGGGATTCATATAAGATGATGCATGGGGAAAGAATGATGTCACAAACGTGTATTTATACTTCTCTCCGAATGTCGTGAATCTCCCCATGTTGTGGTACGTAAGATTGTCTCCCAGCATGAGATTCCCGGTAGTTCCTGCACCCCAGTTCATCCGATCTCGACCGAGTTGGAATGTCCAATGATCGCCTCCTGCAGCAACAAAAGCCCGATACGGCATATTAAAGTCCAGGTCCTTTAGATCTGCAGGAGGGAGAATGATGAGGTTGCTTGCAATGCTGGTAGAACCAAATTCATTAACTGTAAGCGTTTTATTATTTCCTATAGTGAATTCGGAATACCCGTAGAAGTTGTTTACAGGCCAGGTTTCCAAAGCGATGCTCAGAAGCGGTTTCTGATCCATAAACCCTCGAATCCATGTGTCTCTTCCTAAGAAATCTTCCGTGTTGGTGTGTGCATAGCCTTCCAAGTTTGCATCGAAGTTCCAAGAGAAATCCACTCCTTTACTTTCAATCTCTGGTTTCTGCTGCAAGGTTTCTGTCGCGTAGTCATACGCTTCTTTCATGGATGCAGAAAGCTGAGACGGATCGATTCGTTCCAGCATGAACTGTAATTCAGCTTCGCTCCACGGCCCGGATGTTGAAGGAAGTGCGAATCCCTGATCGATATACAGGTAGGTGATAGCTTCAAACACATCCGAATCTACCGAATAGATCTTTTGTCGATTCTCGGTCGCATCTGCAAATCCCAGTGAGCCAATCAAAACCAATGTGCACACAAACAATACCGTTTTCTTCATGAGAATAGTAACCTCTCGTAATATGATGATGCTTCATTATAACACTGAAATGCTTTTTCGTGGCAAACCTTCTCGGTCTTATTATACTGGTTTATAAAGGCTATCTTTTCCAAGTAATCAGTGTCCTCAACAACTCAGTACCACGGATGAGGAAGTTTCCTTGAGATCGGTTTTCTTTACTCGGTCTACTTTGTACTTCACATAGGGCATGCGAGCACAATTTCCTTACAAGGAACGCACAAAATAGGTCAATGAATTCCTCATAATCAACGCTGAGATACGGGAGGATAACATGGCCAAACCACTTAATTAGGGTGACGGCATACGTACGTGCCGGAGTCCACTGCTCACCGGTAGCTAGGAGAAGCTGAAATGTGGTATTCATCACCGTTGTATCATAGTCTTCAAACGGATGCTCAAACAGTTCAGTGATGATTATCTCAGGGGGAACCTGAGCGAGCATGTCATGGTACCTTTGGCCGGTTAACACATCGAATTGCTGCTTTACCTGCTCTGATTCGTTGACCGTAAATAATTCGCTGACCAGCAGCGTGTGACGATAGGCATCCTTGTGTGCAGGGGAAGGTTCAGCGATATCAAGCAGAAAGTGCTTGTCAGCTTCGGGAATTTCGGTAACAAGCTGATGTTTTTGCATGATTGATGAGAATGATTTTTCGATAGAGGCAATGGCATCGCTGCTCAAGCCACTATGTTTTGCTGCCTGTTGAGCATCGAAAGGCGTACCATTATTGTGAGCATCCTGGATTTCTCTCAGGACGCTATTGAAACGCTCCATTTCATCTGTGCTCTCTTGAGTTGCTTTCTGCTTGTTTTCAAATGGCTTCACATACGTCACCCATGGGGTACGTATGCGAGGATTCTGACGAATAATCGTATCAAGAGAGGGTGAATAAGCCCACGAAGGTTCAACGTATTTTCGATTTTCATCGAAATTGGGGGTACTTGCCCGTACGAGGCGCCAGGCAAGATCGTAGCCACTTGCCGTCTGTGCTTCAATGACGAGCACACGTTGCTTCGTATGGTAATACACCGTTGGGAATCGCAGGCTCTGATCTTCCCAATAGGTCTCTTTATCTTTATGAAATTTCTCAAGTGTTTGTCTTTGTATCCGAACACGGGCCCGTTCGGCTGGTGTTATACCTTCATATGATAATCGGATTAATGATTTACCACGACGGGTGACTTTCCACGTACCGAGCATTTTTTCAGGATCGAACTTCACATCCTCAATGATTCTGACACAATGTTCCAGTTTTTCTCCCCGATGATGAACTGTAGGGATATCCATTACCTGATCAATGAGAAAGAAATTGAGGAAGTGTTTGACCGCTACTGCAGTATACCCCTGTTCCTCGAATGTCTTTTCATCAAGAAGATATGCCCACTGATCGAGATCTTCTATCGTCAAATCCCAGTAGTGATAAGCTCCAAAAGCCATCCAACAGGATCCAGTAAAAACCCGTTGTACCAGATAGAGTTTATATTTGCCCACCGAGCCAAATTCTTTTTGCATTTGAGACAGGGAAGGAGAATAAAGCAGCTGCTCCTGCTCATCTTCATAGTCCCAAATCCGATACAGATCGTCTCCCAGTGCCGCTATGATAAAGAATGGACTCAGGCGCGATGGATAGTCCTGCCAGAGTGTGCAAATACGAACAATTGGTGCATTCCCATCTTTATAAGCAGCGCGAAGGATTCTGCTGATGCAATCAGGAGAGGTGAAAGCGGAAGAGAACATGAAGGAATCCATCATGGACTCGTACCACTGTTCAGTAAACTTTTGGGGTGGATCGGATGCTAACTTCTCCAATTGCTCCAAGGTCCGTTCCATCTTTGATGTATAGTCGATTAGTTCGACTGCGTAGTCCATGAGCTCATCAATATGATCGGTAATTTCAGTACAGGACCTGTGTAATTCAGCAAGTTCGGCTTTCTTCATACGTATCTATAACGCACTAACTGAATTGGTGCAATACATAGACATGAAACGAGTGAGCATGTATAGTATCGGACATACTTGATGTGATACCTAATAAGGAGTTGAAACTTATGGAACATACCCTTTCCTATGTGCTGGTGACCCCGTACACCATCGCAAAAAGCCGTACAGGAGGCGTACTGTCGCGCCTGCTTTCCCGTCTCGATATTGAGCTTGTCGGGGCTCAGATGTTTGCTCCCGATGAGCAGTTTGTCTCAGCGTACGCCAAGCTGATCCGGAAACAGGATGATGGCGATGCGAAAAAGACTAGCGATTTGCTTGCCTCATATGTAGAGCATAATATGGTTCCGTCTCAGGGAAGACGTCACCGCTCTTTGCTGCTTATTTTCCGCGGGGAAGATCCCTGCCGGAAACTCAGCGATATCTGCGGACCGGTGCATCCTGAGAAACGAAACATCGACAGTCTCACCGGTGAGAATATCCGTGATACGTATGCTGATCTGATCACCGATCCCGATAATCCTGAAAAAGTGAACTACTTTGAACCGGCAGTGCTGACCCCACGCCTGCAACAGACTGCTGATGCTCATATGGAGCTGTTTGCTCAGTTACTTCCCGATCAGCAGAACCTTGTCGAAAATGTGGTCTATCCCAATCCTGCTAAGGTGCAGCGTTCTTTAGTGATTATCAAACCCGATAACTGGAAGTATGCTTCAAGTAAACCGGGAACAATCATCGATATGTTCAGCCGGACCGGGTTGAGAATCATCGGCGTGAAAGTCCACCGGATGAGTGTCGCCGAAGCGCTTGAATTCTATGGACCGGTCAAGGATGCGTTAAAGAACAAGCTGTCTCCTGTGTTCGGGAAAAAGGCCAAGGAGTTGCTCGAAGGGCACTTCAGTATCTCGTTGGGTGAAGAGACTGAGAAGGCGCTTACTGAGAGTGTCGGTATCGAGTATGCAGTCGATCAGTTTGAGCAGATCGTTGAATTCATGTCGGGAATCCGTCCGTCTAACTGCCCGCTTGAGGAACTCAATCAGCCGGGAACGGTCAAGTGCATGATACTCATCTACGAAGGCGAAGATGCGATTTCGAAGATTCGAGACGTGCTTGGGCCAACGGATCCGTTGAAAGCGCCGGGTGGAACGATCCGTCGTGAATTCGGATCGAACATCATGGTGAACACCGCTCACGCTTCTGATTCGGCAGAGAGTGCTCAGCGCGAGATGGGCGTGGTAAAAATCCACGACAATTCATGTGCCGATATCATGCGCTCGTACCTGTCGATGCACAGCAAGTGATCAATTACTGATCAAGCTGTACTACTTTGATCATATTCGTCATGCCGGCTTTACCTACAGGTACGCCGGCAGTGATGACTACACTATCACCACCTTGCGCAAGGTGGTGTTCTTGCAGATAGCGCGGTGCATACTCGAGTAATTCATCAACTGACTGCAGATCATCAATCTTGATCGGGGTAATACCCCACGAAAGAGCCAGCCGGGTAACGGTAGCTTCAAGCGGGCTGAATGCAATGATCGGGGTCTGCGGACGGAATTTGGCAATCTTCCGTGCGGTACTTCCCGAATGGGTGAAGCAGGCAATTTTTCGTGCTCCGATGGCAGCTGCCAGTTCACGTGTTGCCAATCCTACAGCATCGGTAATGGTCCTCTTGCTGCTCAGCTGCACATGTTCACGATTCAGTCCCTGATCAAGTACCAGACGCTTGAATTCAGCACTCTGCTCCGTGTGTTGAATAATCCGCTGCATGATTTTTACTGCCTGCAGGGGGAACTTTCCTGCGGCGGTTTCTCCGCTGAGCATTACCGCACTTGTACCATCAAGAACCGCATTCGCCACATCGTTTGTCTCTGCACGGGTAGGGCGAGGATGAGCCATCATCGATTCGAGCATCTGTGTGGCCGTGATGACGGGAATGCCTGCCGTATGACAGGCGCGGATGATCTTCTTCTGCACCAGCGGCACTTCTTCGGGATACATCTCTACTCCCAAGTCTCCCCGGGCTACCATGATCACCGATGAGTGCGAAATAATCCGATCAAGATCTTCCACCGCTTCCGGCTTCTCTATCTTGCTGATAATAGGAATCTCTTTACCATATTTTTTGAGCATCAGAGCTCTGAGTGCTGCGGTGTCTTCTGCGCTGCGAACAAAGGAGAGGGCTACGTAATCCAGATGATTTGCAAAGGCGAAATCCAAATCCCGTTCATCTTTTTCGGTAAATGATGAAAGGGCTTTGAGGGGAACTCCGGGAAGATTCACGCCTTTACGGGGTTTGAGGATGCCCCCCTCTACGGTGGTGCATCGGATATCATTACCGTCGATACCCTCGACGGTAAGGGCAATGAGGCCATCATCAATGAGAATGCGGGATCCGGTGGTGATCTCCTGGTGCAGATAGGGGTAATCGATACTCACACGATCACGGCTTCCGATGCAACTTTCGGTGGTCAGAGTCATTGAATCTCCCGCAGCAAGGGTGAAAAAGGGTTCGCTGAGATTACCGATACGGATCTTGGGGCCTTGCAGATCCTGAAAGATGGCCACAGGGATTCCGAGTTCTTGTGAAGCTTTCCGCGCACGATCCACCCGTACCTGTTGTTCTTCAGCCGATCCATGGCTGAAGTTCAATCGAATTACCCGTGCTCCCCCTTCGATAATTGCCCGGATCATCTCATACGATTCAGATGCCGGTCCTATCGTGGCTACGATCTTCGTATAACTCTGTGGAATCTCCATAGTGGTCCTCCCATGATGTTCTTATGGTAAGCTTCTCGCTCTAAGTAGTCAATTATATCCAAACGGGGAGAAAAATGTGCAATACATAAAGTACTGATAGGTAATAATAGATAAAAATTCACCGATATCAGTAACTTTTCGGTTCCCGAATTGTTTTTTCTGTTTTACACTGGAATGCGGAGGCCGACAATGATTGAAACACACACAGTATCCGGAATAGATAATCAGACTTCAGTAGTGCATACGCTGACAGTCGGAGACTATCAGATGAGCGTTTGCTCATATGGTGGGGCTCTTATGAGTATTATCGTTCCTGATCAGTACGGCAGAAAAGCAAACGTGCTCCTTGAATTACCCTCCGTGGCTGCCTTTCAGAAGACCGCAGCCTACATCAATTTGCTTATCGGTCGCTTTGCCAATCGAATTGCACACGGGACATTCACGATCGATGGTACTTCCTACCAGATCCCGTGCAATGAACGAGGGGTAAATGCTC
>CAYZXD010000052.1:0-10593 GCA_964482325.1 uncultured Spirochaetaceae bacterium
GACCGTCAAATGGAAATACTACCCACGTGTGTGATGCAACAGGAACCTTTTCCAAAGATGAATCGATTTCTTCTTCTGTAGTCAGAACACCGATGAGGTGGGTGAGATATCCCTCCTCTTTCATGAACTTTGCATCTGCTTCGTAAGATGCATTGACTACCTCATAGGGTTCGATATTCTGCAAAGTATGCATCTTCTCTCGCTGTCGGGCAGTGATACTTTGCGCAAGTTTTACTATTTCCTGATTCACCCCTTTAAATTGCATGGGGACACGTTTGCTTACCCCTACGAGGTTGAAAGCGGGCTTTTTTTCGATACGAAATTCCATATGTTTTCCTCCTTGTACCGATATGGTGAATGTAAGGGTGGGATATGATGTACACTTCCCGTTTTTGATAACTTCAGAGGGAAGATTGCCACTGAACTGTTTATAGGCTCGACTGAATCCCTCAAGCGATTGGTATCCATAGGTGAATGCCACGTCGGTGACGCTTACTCCACGTAGTAATGCCATGCCTGCTTCCGAGAGTCTCCTCTGTCTGATATATTCGTACAGAGTTGTTCCTGTGAGATAGTAGAATATCCTCCTGAAATGGTAGTCCGATACTCCAGCATAGTTCGCAATATTCTCAAGGGTCAGCTCTTTGGTAAGATGCGCTTCAATATAGTCAATTACCTGATTCAACTCTCGTATCATGATGCTATTCTCCTACAGCGACACTATAGCAGTATAATCATTGATTTGCTTGATGTAGGTATGTTCACTTATGTCGGATCATCATATGTCCATTTCAGATAGGTATGAATCGCTGTGTGAATGCGTTGTAGATTGTTATGAGTTCGTCTGGAAGATAGCGTAGAGCTGCCGAAGCGATGTCCTCAGGAATTCCATAGCAGGCTTCGGCGATGCCGCCTGCAATCGCTCCGATGGTATCAGAATCTCCTCCGATACTCATGCAGTTTCTGATACAGTCCTCATAGTCTTTTGACTCATACAGACAGACAAATGCGCTTTGGCAGGTTCCATCACACAGAGAACTCCAGCGGTAATTATCCTGCAGCCAAACAAGATCGTGCTCTAGCGGATAGTACTGTTCTTCTTCATAAGCCTGCAATGCTGTAGGTGAGTATCCACTGTGAGCAAGGAATATCTGCACGGCGGTTGCTTCAGCACCCATAATTCCATCGGGATGGTTATGAGTGATTGCCGTAACAGCATGGCTCATAGCTATGCAGGATTCCAGGGAATCTGCTGCCCATCCCACAGGAGAGATGCGCATGGCACTTCCATTACCGCAACTATGGTACGGTCCCATCGATTCATCATACAGCCATTGACGAAAGTTACCTCCATACCCTCGGTCTGGATAGATTTCCCCAAGTTCTCTCATATTTTTTTCGGATAATTGAGATAACCGTTGCCAGGAAGGACGTTTTTCTTCGTCCCAGTCAAGAATTGCCTGTGCCACTGTACAGGTCATCACCGTATCGTCGGTGAATGTGCAATCCTCATGAAACAATGCGAATTCTTTTGTCCTGATATTATGCCACTCGAATCGAGACCCGACGATATCACCAATGACAGCCCCTAACATATGCATCCTCCCGTTTACCATACTAGCATACCCGAGAGGATGAAAAGTGATAGTTGTCACGGGGTAATCAATACACAATCACATCCCACAGCGCCTTTTGAACCAGTGAGCATTATGGCAAGTGGAGATGATCTGTATCAGCGTGTTTCTTCGGTTGTAAAGACCACTTCATAGGAATCACCCTGTTCCTGATAAATAGTCTCCAAATCTTTTGTGTGAAACCCGATGTCCCAGTCATCGCTTACATAATGGGCACACGTACCACAGGAGGATGAAAGAACCCGTGGTACGGGTGCAAGTCGACATTCAATATGATGCTTTTTTGCGTATTTGCGAAACTGTACAGCTCCATACTGACTGTAGAATGTAGCGATATACAACCTCATCGTTTCTCCAAAAACAGTTTCCACCCATAATCAGTTTCTTCAACTGCTACCTCATACTTCATCGCTTTGGCGAATCTGCTTACATTCTCTTTTGCGGCAATATTGTCTACCAGCACAGTGAGTTCTTTTACTTTCTTATCGACTACTTTTTTGGTTTCAATAATCGGCTGTGGACAGGAGAGTCCTCTTGCATCAACTTCCATGAACTGCCTCCTCCTTTTTCTTTGCATATATGATTACTAATGCGATGGCGGTAAGTATGACAAATCCGAGAATTGTCGCCACCATGCCCCCTGTTGTGGGTCCCTGTGGTGAGGATGCGAGACCGAAGTTGTGGGAAATAGCAGCTCCTGCAAGCATGCCTAATACGCTCATGGCACTATCACTATTTCCCTCGCCTGCCAAGATTGTCTGTCTCAGTGGACAACCGCCAAGTAAGACTGAGCCATACCCAACCAATGCCATTCCTAAAAAATTCCATAGCCAATTGGTATGAGCTACACTTTGGCCATTGAAGCCCAGTGTGAAATTACCGGTCAACAGATTCATAATGAGTGCTGCGACAAAGACCATGACCAGACCAGTAAGGAGCGTGGTGTCTCTGAACAGGAAAACATCCCGAATGCCTCCTGCCATGCAGAATCGGTTTCGTTGTGCAAGGGCTCCCACAACAAGTCCGCCGATAAGTGACAGGATTATCGGGGCGTGAAGGCTTCCCGGTCCGGATGTACTGAACTTCAATAACGACGGGATAAAAAGAAGTACAAGCAGCATTGCGAGGAAGATACTACCGATGACCCCTCCTTCAACACGGGTCTGCTGGTAACTTCGACCAAGGGTGAACCCTTTGTTCAGCAGTATTGATCCTGCGATGATGCCTGCAATGAATCCGAAGAGGGCAACGAGGGCATTGAGATCTCCACCAGCGAGGCGCAGAACCATGCGGAACGGGCAGCCAAGGAAAACAAGGGCTCCAATCATCACAAAAAATGAAATGACAAAACGGAATACCGGGCTGGATCCACCCCTCGGCTTGAATTCTTTTCTCAGGATGCTGATAAGCATTGATCCAAGGATCAACCCGATAATTTCCGGTCGCATGTACTGTACTACTGCTGCATTATGGAGAGAAAGAGCTCCGGCGATGTCCCGATAGAAGCAGGCGATACAGAATCCCATATTTGCAGGGTTCCCCAGCAGGACCAACACTACCGAGATCACTCCCGTGAGAGATCCCGCAATCACAAGTGATTTCTTTTCTTTTGAGATGTTCATGTTTCCTCCGTGATAGGAAGATTATAGCCGTTGTTTATTTGAAAATACAATGGGAATTTATGTTTTCTTGTGATACTCTTGTCTTATGAACACGATATATTTAGATAACGGGGCGACTTCTTGGCCCAAAGCTCCCACTGTAGCACCTGCGGTTGCATCATTCATTTCAGATCATGCGGTCAACATCGGGCGGGGTGGGTATGATCGCGCCTACGAAACAGCTGGGCAGATTGATGGTTGCAGAGATAAGTTGGCTGCATATTTTGGCGCATCAGACAGTCGTAATGTTACGTTTACTCTTAACGTTACCCATGCGCTTAATACCCTTATTGGAGGATTGTTCACCCCTGATGATCACGTGCTAGTAAGTGGGATGGAACACAATGCAGTGATGCGTCCGTTGACGCAGATGCACATTCCCTATGCTATTATCCCGTGCACGAAGGAGGGGTGTGTTCAGGCAGAAAAGATACCCTCACTTGTCACACCTCATACCAAAGCTATCATCATAACCCAGGCTTCAAATATTACCGGTACTATTCAGCCGATTAAGGAAATCGCTGCTATAGCAAAGCAGCATGGCCTTCTTATCATTGTCGATGCCGCACAGTTACCGCTTAATTCTCATATTTCGGTTATTGACGATGGCATAGATGCTATAGCATTCACCGGACACAAGAGTCTGCTTGGACCCCAGGGGGTTGGAGGAATGGTGCTGTCAGATCATCTTGCTCAACGCATCAGACCATGGGCTGCAGGCGGTACCGGCAGTAAAAGTGATCTATTGGATATGCCCGATTTTCTTCCTGACAAGTTCGAGGCGGGAACACAGAATCTTCCTGGAATAATCGGTCTTTCTGCGGCTCTGGATTACATACAGGCACATAAAAAGTCCATTGTGAGCAATGAGGAACGCCTTACTGAGCAATTGCTTGCTTATTTCCTCTCAGACTCCCGGATCACAGTCATCGGTCCGCATGACATGCATGCCAGAACGAGTGTAATCAGCGTTGATTTTCCTTCATTGGATAATGCACAGGTTGCCGATGCTTTGTTTCTTGATGCTGGGATCGAGACAAGAGTAGGGTTGCATTGTGCCCCTATTGCTCATAAAACTGTGGGGACATTTCCCCGGGGTACCGTACGTTTCAGCCTTGGATATGCAACAACTGAGCAGGAAATCTCTGATACTATTGCTTCCTGCAAACGGGTATTGGATACGATGCATTGATGATTATCTTGAGGTATTTTGGACGCAGCCTCCCCCTGTTATCGCTCAAATAGCCAAGGATTTGATGTGGCTTTATCAGGTTTGGGAGTACCGACTATTGATCCCAGATACTGCTGAGCCACGCGATGTATTCAGGGAGGGAGAGCCCCATCTGTTGGTAGTACGCGATTTCCTTCTTCATTCTGGCTGTCAGCTTCTCAGCTTTCTTATCTGCGATTTCCGAGCTGCTTAAGTCTCCCACAAAGCTTCCCCGACCCACCATTGTTTTGATCAATCCTTCCTTCTCCAGCAACTCCCATGCTTTTTTTACTGTGATGATGCTGATTCTGAGATCTTTTGCCAAGGTTCTTATCGGAGGAAGCGGTTCGTTCTTACTAAGTTCTCCCGTGATGATCTGTGCTGCAATCTGGTCGTGCAGCTGCTGGTAGATTGGTGTCGTTGAGT
This sequence comes from uncultured Spirochaetaceae bacterium, assembly GCA_964482325.1. Taxonomy (GTDB): domain Bacteria; phylum Spirochaetota; class Spirochaetia; order Sphaerochaetales; family Sphaerochaetaceae; genus CAYZJV01. Next base: position 4,932 of record CAYZXD010000052.1, read on the forward strand.
TATTGATGATATCAATACGCATTACAATCCTACTTGACGAAATGATCGCACCGATAATCGGTATGCTCTCAACGTGAAGAGCACATAGAGGATAATTCCTGCACAAAGTATCAGCAGTTGTAATACAGATTCCTGTTCCAGGAAGTATGTCCGCTGATGATTAATCATTGCGGGAACCTCACAGACAGCTGCAAGTAATGTTGCCACTAAAGTGGCTATGATCACTGGTATCCCGTAGGATTCAGCCGTCCGATAATAGAGCGGAAAGAGAATCCAATTGAATATTCCGAATATGATGAACGTCAGGCCAATATAGGCAGCATTCAAGTCAAATCCAAAGTTTGAGCCACCTCTGTATACCAAATGATGAAGTAACATAAAGCAGACGGTAAAACCGATATGGATCAGCTCAAGCAGAGACAATGTGAGCATGCGGGCTTTAACCACATCATCACGACTGACAGGGAGTAGAATGGTAAACTGATTGTCTTTGTTAGCCCGATATTGTCCAAGCAGATTCGGGACCGTAACCATACAAAAATACAAAGGGACAAGAAAGAATATCCACTGCGGAATCATGATCAGTGCCGCAAAAACAAATGATGATAGGATATAGAACGGATGGACTGCAATCCTGAATTCTTTATACAGCAGCATATTCATGAGGTATCTCCCGTTTTGCATGATAAATCATGATATCTTCCATCGTGGGGGAATCCACCGTGAACTCGTCAAACAGTGGCAGATCGGTCTGTTTGATGAGGGCAGAAAACCCATACGAATGCTGTTTCATGGCAATCAGTCTGGAACGATGCCGTTCACTGAGCTGATCGGTATTGCCTTTCACCAGAGCATATCCTGCAATGAAATCTTCTTTGTTGTCGGATCCAATAATAGTGCCGTGGTCAATATAGAGAATATAATCGGCACATTTTTCGAGATCACTCGTGATATGGGTAGAATAGAGGATACTATGTCTGCCGTCCTCTACGATCTCCTGAAAGATTTCCAGCAGCTCATCCCTTGCCGCGGGGTCAAGACCGCTTGTCGGTTCATCAAAAATATACAGTTGCGCATGATGACTCAGTGCCAGGGTAAGAAAATACTTTGTCTTCATGCCTTCGGATAATTCCCCAACCTTCTTTTCAGGATCAATGTCAAATCGATCAAGATAATACCGGTATGCATCAGAGTCCCATTTTGCATAGAACCTGCTTACCACATCGGAAATCTTGGAAATCTGGTACGATTTATACATATCCTTGTCACCGAGGACAATGCCGAGATCCTGTTTGATAGCGACTTCATGATCTGTCATGGATTTCCCAAAGATCGTGACATCTCCGCTCTCGGGGTGCACCATATTGAGCAGCGACTTCAATGTCGTGGTTTTTCCCGCTCCATTGACCCCGATAAACCCCATGATGTATCCCTCTTCAAGGGTGAACGAGACATCATGCAGAGTGAATCTCGGGTATCGTTTTGAAAGATGTTCTACTTCAAGTAAAGGCATCGTATCCTCCGCACATTGTGTATACAGTATATACACAATATGTGGTTAATCACAATAGATTTCTCTCATCATTGAGAAAAGTCAGTTTCATCAGGCGGATGCTGCGGGTATTTCAGATTAAAATACTCATTACACAGCTGCGAACTGCGTTTTCATGTACTCAATGCGTTTGTTGATCAGCTGCTGGGTATAAACACTTTCGTAATTCATTTCAAATCCATGAATTGTTCCTTTGGTCTGAACAAGCTTGATATCGATCCCCTGATTTTTCAGCTTATGATAATACTCGATGGCCTCATCTCTGAGACAGTCATACTCATTGACTTCGATGTATCCCGCTGGCAATCCATGAAAGGCTGAGGCTTCATTCGGTGACATATAGGAGGATACAGGGGATTTTTGTACATGTGATGCATAGAGTTTCCACATTTTCTTATTGAGCTTAGCATTCCAGATCGGGGTGTCAGGAAACTGTTTCATTGAATTCGTGTTACAGCGGGCATCCAATACCGGGTATATCAGCATGCAGAATTGAGGCGCCGGTAACTGGCGGTCTCTGATCAGATGAGTCAAGCCGGCGGCCAAAGCCCCTCCCGCACTATCACCGCAGATGGCTATCTTGCGAGCATCTATGTGAAGCTCATCTGCGTGTTCCAGTATCCAATTGTACGCTGAAAAACAGTCTTCCAATCCATAGGGGTAGGGATACTGAGGGGCCAGGCGATAGTCGACCAAAATGACGTGAGCTGAACATCCTACAGCATAATCAGCCATGAGATGTTTATGATGGGCCGCGGCGGGCAGAACAAAAGCACCGCCATGGATCAAAAAGATACAGGGCGTCATGAAGTTACCTAGTGCAGGACTGCAGATCTCCAGAGGAACCGGATATCCATCATGACCGACGATCGTAGTTTCATGGTAATCAATTCCTTCCGGGAGTTGCTGAAGACGATAATGTAACCGGGTGATACGCTGCAGTATCGGCAGGACCGGTGAGTACAAGGGAACGGTAAAGTGAAGTTTGCTGAAATCTTTATGCACAGGATAAGGTTTCATCGTTGATCTTGCCTCACATGTTGATTCAGTGATTTCTCAGTATAGCATAAGCGAAACAAAAGTGTGTTGGAAGCATCGTTTTCTGAGGATCAGACACACGTAGTGATTCTTCCTTCAGCGGCTAAAGGGGAAAGAACGATTCCGATGTACCCCAATCAATGGAATGATGGCAAGGATAAGTACCACAGAAGCAATGATCCACAGTCCGTTGATACCTTGCGGATGGTAGTACAGCCAAATTGCAGCACACAGAGATGATACGAGGCCTCCGATCTGTAAGAAGAAGGAGGACACAGAGAGTAGCGATGCACGTTTTTCTGATGGTATGATTCTGTTCAGCAGTGTCTGTTCGGCTACTGAACCCATTGCCAGTATGAGATACATACCTCCATACCAGATGATGAAGGAAATTGGTCCCGTACTGAACGTCAGAGTTATCAGCGCAGCGGCAAGCAGTACACGAAGGAGGATCACCAAAAGAGGTATCCATCTGTTCATACGCCCGAGCAGTTTTCCCGATACCAGAGACCCCACAAGGGCTCCCGCGAATCCGATGAATGCGATAACCCCCAGTAAGATAGATGCCGTTTCATCTGATGTGGTCACAGCAAACAGACGCGGTTGCCAATATTTTTCCACCGCTGAGAGGAGGAACCCTAATGCGAAGGCTACTGCAAGTAGGGCTGTAAGGGAACTGTTCGTACGAACTATGGAAAGAAGATTCTTTGATGTCTCCTGATTTTCTGTGTTGCTTTTTTGGGTCTGCGGTTCGGTAATCCAGAAAACTGTACAGAAGATAACGATAAGCTGTAACAGTATGGAGAATAGGAAATTCCCCGTATAACGACTTGAGGGTACTCCAAGTTGTTCAAATCCTATCGTGACAAACCCGGCGCTAAGAGAACCCATGGAGAGCCCGATGGTTTCCCATATGGATAGTCTTGTGGTGATGCGTTCAAGAGAGTTTATTCCATGCTTTTCAATATACCAATCGATGGTTAAAGCTTCACCTGAACCTGAAGAAAATGAACGGGCAATACCGAGAAAGATCACCGCAGCCGACAGGGTACCCACAGAGGCACTGGATACCAGTAAGAGCGATCCTGCTACCGTACAACCCTTTGCAATCAGAAAGGTGATTTTCCTTCCGTATCGATCGGCAAAGATACCACTTGGGACTTCCGTTATGACAATAATTGCACTATAAAGTCCCATGAAAAGCGCAAGAGAAGCCAGTGAAGCTCCTTGCTCCAAGACCATCAGATTCATAACCGGGAGCGTAACTCCTAGAGCAAATGAATTGATCATCCAGATGATGGTGAATCTTACCATACCATGCTGCCTATTGTTCTGCCTCATACAGCAGAAAGGCATACTCCCAGGGTGTTTCATCCGAGGTTTTTGGTAATGTGTGTGCATCAAGGAAATTGCGTACTATGTGGTACAGTTCCTCCGCATCTTGCGTGCTGAGATGGGCAATGCCACCCAGTAAATCCCCAAAAAACTGCTGTGGAGCGTTCGATGCTTTCTCACGTCGTGAGGAAAGTGTTCCCATGAACCGATTGGATATTTCGGCGAGCATGACCTGGGAAGCCGTTTCACGTTCAGCAGTGTGAGCATCAGAGATATCGGTTCCGATTGATACATTCACATCTGATGCAATGAGAAAATCGGCTCTGATACCATTGATTGATTGATAATGGTGGTGTTCAACTAAACCGATCTCCTTGAGTCGATTAAGATGATGTCGGGCTGACGATGGGGCAATTCCCAATCTATCGGCAATATCTTTTGAGGTGACCGGCTTCCCGATCATCCGCATCGTTCTCAGGATTTTCTGCCTAAGTGGCAGACTGAAAATGCGAAGCTGCTTTTCCGTCTCGAGTCGAATAGTCGGTTTTTCACTAGCCATAACAGGCCTCCTGATTATCATTACAAATATTAATACGTTAAATATAGTGTAACGATGGAAGATTGTCAATTGAGTAATACAAAGGGTGTAGAAGAATTTCTCGAGGGGCGGATATGATCAGATCCTTCAAGTTATTAATGAGATTTTTTGTGAGAATATGTATGATTTTAACTATATTGAGCATTGTGTTCTCTTTTTTTGCGACTTACACTTTCAGTGTGTTACGGTTTATGTATCATAGAAGGAGACCGGGATAGGCCGTTCTCAGAACGACCCATCTCATATCTATCGCTTCCTTGCTATACCCTTAATCGCTCCTTCCGATGATCCGGGTAAGGAGGACTTATGCGATCTGGTCTTTATGCACTTCGATCCTGTCTGGTGGTGTTACTGCTGATGGGGTCATTTTACATCGGGGCACAACAGCTTATCTGGGATGAAGATTTTCATAACAATGCTTCAGCCTGGTTTGAAGATCCACCTCGAATGGTAGTTTCTGGCGGCCGCTATGAATTTTTCAGTGCGGGAAATGATGCCTATTCCTGGAGAACAACTCCCTTGCAGGATGGTGTGATTACGGTGGATACCTCGTGGATTGGACAGCGGGATACCCATGGGTATGGCATACTATTTCGTCTTCAGAATGCAAGTAACTTCTATTTTTTCTGGATAGCCGCACAAGGATATTACGTTGTCGGGAAAGCGCACAATGGTTCAGTATATCTTTTTCAACGCTGGACCTTTTCTGATGTGATTATACCGCATGGTGATAATACTTTGAGCGTAAGCATGTCAGGAAGCACCTTCAGCCTCAGCGTAAATGAGGTTCCTCTGTTTACCTTTTCAGATGATGCATACCCCCAAGGTGGGTTTGGGTTTTATACACAGCAAAGTGTTGCTGCTGCGTTCGACAACCTGCGCGTGTGGGAAGGATTACCGAGTGAAACCACGACTAGTGTATATGGAACGGTCTTGGACAAGACGCTGCCTGTTGCTCACATACCAGTTCGTGCTTATCTCATCAGTTCACTTGACGAGATGCAGGTAGTGCTCTCTGATGAAACGCTCAGTGATGCTCAAGGCAGGTTTGTCCTTGAACTGCCAAAAGATCATATCTTTGTGATACAGGCCGGGGTAAGTGAGCAGCAATGGAGAAGTGGAGGAGGAAGGTATGGGGG
>CAYZXD010000052.1:10693-12283 GCA_964482325.1 uncultured Spirochaetaceae bacterium
GTCTATAGTGCGAACTGGAGTGATCTCATGAAAGATGCGGTCGATTCTCTGATGCGTCAAAAAATTCGTGCCCTGATTCGCGATACTTTCGCGGCAGAGTATCGCACAATCGAGGATCATATCATGTCCAACTTCATTTCACCAAAGATAGACAGTTCAAAGACTCAACAGTATGCACAGGAAGCTTTTGGGAAAGTAAAAGATAATCTGAAGGATACCTACGTTGAAGAGGTGAAGCGTCAGGCAGTGGGTAAGAGTGCCGAGGAACTTAAAGCATATGGAGAAAAAATCGCATCACGAGTGGGAGGAGCTGTCAGTGCAGCTGAATTTACCATTGATATGGTGCAGAAGTATGTCATGTGGGACGATGCGCAAGTCACAATACAGAATCTGCTATCGGCTATACAGAATATCAAAAACCGGGAACAGTGCAGTGTGATAAAAGCGTTTAATATCTATCTTGGGAAAGAAGAGATGACGAGGCCTGCAGTTGAGAAGACCACCACGGCGAAGGTGCCTTCACCGGTAATACAAAATGCTCCTTTACCGGTTTCTTCAGAAGAAAAACCTGAGAAGCAGGAATCTGAACCCTTGTGGAAGACTCCCACTGAAGAACGTTTTGCATCTCGATCGGTTGAACAGGTCTTTGCTGACTATGGAGTGAATGCTCTTTGGCGGGTTGAAAAGACATTCATGGGGGAATTTCACTACGATGAAAAAGGAGCCATTCGATTTCAGATAAAGCGATGGCCCGCCTCATCTGAGTATGCTGGCCAGGTGATGCACATAAGAGGGATGAATGATAGCAATTACTTCATATTCACCTATGATATAGCGGATAAAACCTATCCATCTCCTGCAGGAATGATGATGAAAGAAGTCACTCGAGATATTCAGCGTTCCTGGTACCCAAACGGACAAATACAAGAATACAAACGGTATGTACAATCTTACTGTGCAGAACACTTGCGGTGGGATCAGGACGGAAATCTCATCGAATAGGGGACATGCATACAAAACTATTGCCTCTCTTTTCAGCTCCTGTGATTACTTGCAGATGATATGTATTCTGTGAGGAATTAGTCCCATCTACAGGCGTCTTCATGCCACCTAAAAATATTAATAAGTCAAAACTTATGACAAAAATAGAAAAAAAAGTTTGCAAAGCTGTGATAAATGTCTAATAATTCAAGCATAAATTGGTATTTGATATGACAAGAGTATCTGAACCATCGGCCAAGGCTGAGAGGAGAAAACCATGAAAAAGAAAATGCTGATTAGTATTTTGCTCCTTTGTATTGTGTCTTTTGTCTTTGCTGACGATGTCGGTAACAGTGAACCTGTATCGCCCGAGATTATTACCGATGAACAGCCTGATACTTCTGAAGAACCGGTGGTAGTGGAAGAACCGGTGGTAGCGGAAGAACCGGTGGTAGTGGAAGAACCAGTGGTAGTGGAAGAACCAGTGGTAGTGGAAGAACCGGTGATAGCGGAAGAACCGGTGATAGCGGAAGAACCGGTGGTGGAAGAGCCCCTGAGTCTGTAAACTTTCCTGTGTAACTGGCTTTCTTACTCATGGGAAAATCTCTC
>CAYZXD010000053.1:0-11726 GCA_964482325.1 uncultured Spirochaetaceae bacterium
AGCCGGATATACTGACATTCCCATTGTTTCGTTAAATCTCAAAGGGATGAATAAAAATAGTGGATTTCGTATCACCCTGCGTATGCTCCGCAAAGGGTTGGCCGCGCTTCTCTGTGGTGACACCCTGATGCTCTTGAGAAATCAGGTAAGACCCTACGAAGTGCATCACGGTCAGACCGATGCACTTGTTGATCAGTGGATAGAACGTCTTTCGGCACAGTACCGGAAGGGGGATGGATATACTAAACGAGCCATGGCAAAAGACCTGCATGCCATGGTCAGTGATTTTTCCCGTATTGAGACCGACTATGATCGTCCGGTGGTCAAGGTCGGCATTGTAGGCGAAATCTATATGAAGTATGCAGCGCTCGGGAACAATCATCTTGAAGATTTCCTTGCATCTCAGGCATGTGAAGTGATGATTCCCGGTCTTTTAGGCTTTTTGCTCTATGGGCTGCAGAATCAGCTCGAAGATTATCGCCTCTACGGGGGTAGCAGAGTACGGTATCTGATTATGTCGGCTTTCATGCGGTACGTTACTAACCTCGAGGCAATCATGATCAGAGAGATTGAACGAGAACCCCGTTTTGTTCCTCCCGTGCCATTTCATACCACCATTGAAACTGCACAGGAAGTCATCAGCCTTGGATGTAAAATGGGAGAAGGATGGCTACTCACTGCCGAGATGCGGGATCTTGCCCTTATGGGGTATCGGAATATTATTTGTGTGCAACCGTTCGGATGTCTGCCGAACCATATTGTCGGTAAAGGTATGATTCGGCGTCTCAAAGAGCTGGATGAAACGGTCAACATCGTTCCGGTGGATTATGATCCGGGAGCAACACGGGTTAATCAGGAAAACCGCATCAAGTTGATGCTCGCCGTCGCGAATGAGCATCGCATTGAACAACTCGAAAAGATACGGGCAGAACAGTCACTGACCGAAGAGTGATAACTGCGGTTCCTTTACCACGGTCTCATCCGATTCAATCGTGTCATGTGGCTCTACTGCTCCAATCTGCAGTGGAGAGGTGCTCCGTGCTTTTGCATACTGGGCGTGGACCAATTTTTCATCATAGTTTGCATAACAATATGCACACATATTCAAACAGGTATTATACATGCCGATATCGACACTTTGCATGCATCGGCAATCAGGCCGTTGACTGCGATCTTTCTGGTTATTCACTGCAAGACCACTGAGATGTTCAACAAGTTCAGCATCAATGCAGGCTCCATGAGCAATACCATACCGGGTCAGATCGTACGGTTCCGCACAGGTAAAAGCCTGCATCCGATGACGAACGGTTTCCTGTGCGATGAGACGAGCCATACGATCGATCGTGCTCGTATCCTCACCGATCACCTGGAGAGCATCAAGATGCTGCTCGATATGCCGATACCGGTCGAGAAAGCTGAATACGCATCGGTGGGTATAGCCTGAAAGTGAAGAAGCAATACGACTGAAGACCTCTTCATGATAGGCAACGGGATACTCTTTGGTGAATAAAATCGGATCGTAACGCCATATCAGGCGATCGGGACCGATGGCATCAGCAAATCGTCTGAAGTGATCGATACTTTCGGTATAGGGAACAATTCTCGGTTCAATATCTACTCCATAGCCGGTAATCGTATACTGTACGTAGTAGGGATATGGGCTGAGCACATCAAGGTGCTCCATCAGGGGCACAGGATGCTTGGACCAAAATACGATACAGGCAACGGCATCGACCGAAAGATCAACTTTTCGAATCCGATGATAATCTCGTACCTGACGTACGAGTACGTACTGTTCACGCAATCGTTCTAACAACCAGGATGTGTAATAACACGGGATGTCGGTGCGTCTGCTGGCGCTGATCACCAGTGGTCTTTTTTCCGACTTCATCGACGGACCTCCTCCTTTATCCTGTATGCATAAACGTGATCAGTCAAGATGAGATATCAGCGTGAAATAGTCATACCAACACATTGAAACAGCTTGCATGACATGGTATATTTCCGCCCATGGAATACAAGCAGAGAACCGTGACATGCGGAGCATTACAAAAGTCGGATGTCGGGAAGACCGTCGTCCTTAATGGATGGGTCCATCGTGATCGAAATCATGGAGGGATCCACTTCATCAACCTACGGGACCGATATGGAATTACTCAGGTGGTGGTAGGCGAATCAGCCCCACCGGCAGTGCGTGAGATGGCAGACGAACTCCATCTTGAATACTGTATATCCGTGGAGGGAACGGTACAGGCCCGTCCCGATTCCATGGTTAACCCGGAAATGGCTACCGGAGAAATCGAAGTTGAAGTTTCGGGACTGCAGATATTAAGCACCTGTGAACCGGTTCCGTTTATGATCGATGAAAAGACCGATGCCAAGGAAGATACCCGCTTACGATACCGCTATCTTGATCTTAGGTCCGCTGGGATGCAGCGGAGGATCAAACTCCGCCACGACTTTGTCCGGGCAATTCGGGAATTTCTCAGCAGTCGTGATTTTTATGAGATTGAGACTCCAACCCTGATCCGGTCTACACCGGAAGGGGCTCGAGACTTCCTGGTCCCCTCACGTATCTATCCCGGGAAGTTCTATGCACTTCCCCAAAGTCCTCAGCTGCTCAAGCAGATTCTCATGGTCAGCGGCTTTGATAAGTATTTCCAGATCGCACGCTGCTATCGGGATGAAGATGCCCGTGGGGATCGACAGCTTGAATTCACCCAGCTCGATCTTGAGATGAGTTTTGTCAAACGTGATGATGTATTGCGTATCATGGAAGAACTCTTTGTCGAAGTTTTTCGCAGTACCATGCAGGTTGAGCTCCCCCGGACATTCACTCGGCTCAGCTGGTTTGAGGCAATGAATACCTATGGTGTCGATAAACCCGATCTGCGGTACGATCTTCCCCTTATTGATGTTCAGGATATCGCCAAAGAAAGTACCTTCGGTACATTCCACTCAGTCATTGATGCGGATGGCTGTGTAAAAGCTCTTGTGGCTCCAGCTACTGAGCAAGTGGTCTACTCACGTAAATATATCGGAGCATTGGAAGATGCAGCAAAGGTGTACGGAGCAAAGGGCCTTGCATGGATCAAAGTATCAGAAAGCAGCACACTGGAAGGTGGTGTTTCGAAATTTTTCGCAGGTCTGGAGACACAACTGCTTGAAAAGACCGGAGCCAAACCGGGTGATATGATTCTCTTTGTGGCGGACCAGTGGAAGAAAACATGTAACTCTCTTGGTGCAGTGCGCATCAAACTGGCTAAGGATCTCGGCCTTGCAGACCCGCAGAAGTTTGCCTTCTGCTGGATTATCGACTTCCCGTTGTTTGAATACAATGAAGATCGCGGCCACTGGGAAGCTGCACATCATATGTTCAGCATGCCCCAGGCGCAATACCTTGATACCCTTGAATCGGATCCAGGCAGCGTGAAAGGTGATCTGTACGATCTGGTACTTAACGGATATGAAGTGGCTTCAGGCTCGATCAGAATTCATGACGTGGAACTCCAGAAAAGGATCTTCCGCATCTGCAATATACCTGATGAAGAGGCAGAACAACGCTTCGGCTTTCTTTTGAATGCATTCCGGTACGGGCCACCTCCCCATGGTGGGATTGCACCGGGTATTGATCGCATGGTCATGATCATGGCAGGAGAAACCTCCATTAAAGAAGTTATTGCCTTTCCCAAGAACTCGGCAGCGGTTTCCCCTATGGACGATGCTCCTTCATTCGTAGACCAAAATCAACTCGATGATCTGCACCTTTCGATCGTGCAGCCAGAAAAACGGGATTGACGTCTCCATTGCATATCGGAATTATCGGCGGGGGTCCTTCCGGACTCCTCGCTGCGCTTCAATCGGCAGATACTGCCCGGCAAATTGGAATTCCTGTTGATATTACTATCTGTGAGCGAAACCAGAAGGCGGCAAGAAAACTCCTGATAACTGGAGCCGGTCAGTGCAATCTGACACGAGAAGCCACGATCGATCACATGATGGAACATTATGGCGATCATGGAAAATTCTTACGTGATGCCCTCAATTTCTTATCACCTGCACAGACTATGGTACAATTCGCAGCATGGGGCCTTCAACTGATTACACGAGAGGATAAGAAAGTGTTTCCCGCATCTTTGCGGGCTTCCGATGTACTGCAGACCCTCTTACGGATGTGTGATAAGAACGGGATTACCATACAATATGATTTTCGCATTACTGCTATCGGTGGTCATGATAACCGATTCCTTTTGGAATCATCAGCAGCTAGGACGCTGACAGTAGATCGTGTCATCATCTGTACCGGTGGAGTTTCCTATCCAGAAACCGGATCAACCGGTGATGGGTATACACTGCTCGGGGCACTGGGACACACTCTGGTTCCACCGCATCCTGCATTATGTGGTATCACCATCAAAGAAAGTACTATCGGCACCTGCAGTGGTATCAGTTGTGATCCTATCACCATCTCTTTTACCGACACCGAAGGAAAACATCGACGTCTTCATGGCCCGTTGCTGATAACCCGTAGTGGATTATCAGGACCAGTAATTCTCCATGCGGTACGTTATATGGCATCTGGTACGGTGATATCCGTCTGCTGGCTACCCGACGCGGATGGTGTGATACCTTCTCTGGACGCTTTATATGAGCAACTGAAAACACGATGTGCTGACCGCGGCAGGGTACAGCTCGGCACGATCATTCATGAACTGGGCATCCCCCTGCGTCTGACTCAATGGATCCTCCAGGACCTACACATCACCGGAACAAAGAAAGCTGCAGAGACAAACAAGAAGGATCTGAGAAGCATTGCACAAGCCCTCACTGCTCAGCAGTTCACCATCTCACTGCATCAATCTATTTCCCGGGCAATGGTAACCGCCGGAGGGGTGACGCTGTCACAGGTGGATCCAAAAACCATGGAATCGAAACTGGTCCCCCGATTATATATTGCGGGAGAACTTCTCGATATCGATGGTGATACCGGGGGATACAATTTACAGGCGGCGTGGTCAACGGGTGCTTTAGCGGGAAGGAGCGCAGTGTATTCCTTTACGCATGAACGGTAATGGAGTATCTTGAGGCAACGGGAGGAGGCATTTCATGGGGAGCAGAACACATATTCGAACACAGTATCATGGGACTGAGGGGCGCTTAATAAGCGACAGCGGAGCTGTTACGGCATTGGGCACATCAGCGGAGACCTTTGCTCCGTATGAGCTGCTGCTCGGAGGATTATCATTCTGCCTGTACAGTACCTTTGAATCAGTGGCGGAAAAAATGCGGCTTGCGTATGGTGAAGTGGAAATTCAGGTCACTGGAGTAAAACGGGATGAACCGGTTGCAACACTACAGACATGTGAATTGACGGTATCAGCAAGTAAAGTGCCCGATCAGGAGAAATTCACCCGGGCTTTTGAAATCAGCACGCGATATTGCTCGGTGTATCATACGATCAGCAAAGTAGCAAAGATGAGCTGGACCGTAACGTTTGTGTAATGCTACAATACAGCCAATGAATCTTTCTGATCACGAACGATATGGAAAAATTCGCCTCTTTGAAACCTTTATCCGGGCTTTGTCTGCTCTAGTTGATGAGGATGATGCGCTCTTTTCCTGGAAAAAACGGCGAATAGCCATCACCCATCGTCTGGCACTTCATCTTGATCATGGGTTTGCCGAAGCTTTCCCTGCAACGAAAGAGTCTCCTCTTGCCGTTGACATGGGGGCTCCGGTCTCTGATGACAGTAGAATCATGATTCCCGATATCCTGGTGCACAACCGAACTCAATCGTCACCTCGCCCGTTGATGGCTGTCGTATGTAGAGAGGGGTATCTTACCGAACAGGAACTGATCGAACTGCATGAGCTGAGAGAGGAAAGTGCGTGCGAACTGACCCTTGCCATCTCCTTTTTGGTAGCCCGTGACTACATGCTGATTTATCGTTTTGATGAGACAACTATCGATTATTATCACTTTCTCCGTCATGAAAAGCATTGCCAGCTCTTCAGGAGGAGAGAACTTGGAGACCTTCCCTCTGATGCACACCAATTGAAACTTGCTATCAGGACTCGAAAGGTATCCGCCCGTCGCCGGTAAGCATCTGCACTACCCGTTTATGAGCATCTTCACATTCATTCCATGATGCATCTGCGTACTCTGCCTTATATTTTTGTGTCATCCACAGTACATCATCCTCAAGGCGGATCAGCTTAAGCTCCATCACTTGGGCAAGATCGGCAGCGAACTGAACGAACGGTGCCGGGCGAAGTAGCTTCTGAGCACGTGAAAGTACCTGGCGATGGTGGTGAAGGCACATCCCTTTACTCTCTGATAAAGCTTTGCGAAACTCATCATCCTCTTTCCAGAGGATTACCACGGTATCGGCATAGCGATATAATCGTTGCTGCATATCACGACAGATCAGACAGCCCTGTTCATGATGCTCGAGTATTTCATCAAAGATGTGCACAGCTTTTTCCGTAGCCTTCGGCTTGCCCGATTCGATCATTGCGTTCAGTGGTCGCTCAGTCTCTCTGCGCAACTGCTGTAGATAGGTATGACCGATGAGTGCTAATGCCTGCGATACACCCTGTGCGAGCAATCCGTTCCAATGCTGGTGACAAAATCCCACCTCATGTATCGCCACACGTGTTTCAGGATGCATTACAGAGCTTCCCAGGTAGTATTTGGAGATCTGCTGTTCTGCTGCTTTCATGAGATCGCACATAAAACATTCGGTATTGCTGTGTATACCATCCCAGACGGGTATCGTTTCCAGCTGCAGTTTCATTTCCGTATCTCGCTACATGCTTCGCTGCTGAGGAGGTTCACTTCCCACCCCCTCCCACTAGCGGCAAGAGTTTCGGTAATATAGGTCATACGGGCACTGCGTTCTAATACTTCAAGGCGGTCGAACGCATGGAGGAGATCGCGTCCGACCGTAAGTGCTCCATGATGTCTCATGAGTATCGCATCGGCAGATCGTGCGACTTCAGCAACTATCTGAGCAAGTTTCATCGTTCCCATCGGTGCATACTCAGCAACGGCCACATCTCCCAAAAGGACCCACGATTCTCCGATCAACCGAGTATGAATCGGTCGATTCATTGCCGTGAAAGCCGTTGCATAACAGGGATGAGCGTGTACGACAGCCTGTATATCAGGACGGGCTGCAAGTACCATCCGATGGAGATCTGTTTCGGTACTCAGCGTGATCTCGGGAGTCAGGTTCTCTCCGTCAGTAGTTACTACTGCGATGAGATCACCACGCAGGTGAGCTTTATCAAGACTTCCCGGAGTAATACAAAACAGGTCATCAGAGAGCCGACAACTCACGTTACCACCACTGGTCGTGGTCAGGCCCGTCTGATACAGCCGGCTCATCACAGCCGCTACTGCTTCCCGCTGAGATGCAAATTGATTAAGGTCCATGACTTCCTCCAGCCACACTCTATCGGTTTTCCGCAGCAAAGAGAAGAGTGCACCGTTGAGCAGAGGAGGGCATTCTGGTACAATGCGCCTTGCGGACCACCGCTGAGAAGGAGTTTCTGCATGAAAATGTCGCACGTCTTTTCCCGCACCCTGAGAGAGGTCCCTGCGGGAGCTGAGAGTATGGGATACGGGTACCTGGTTCGAGCTGGGTTTATTCAACAGCTGGGAGCTGGAATCTTTTCGTTACTCCCATTAGGGCTTCGTTCCATAAGAAAAATTGAACAGATCATTCGGGAAGAGATGGATGCAATCGGAGGTCAGGAAATTCAAATGCCGGTAGTGAATCCTGCCGATATCTGGAAAGAGACGGGACGCTATTACAGCATCGATCGTGAAATGAGTCGGTTCCAAGATCGTGTCGGTCGTGACATGGTATTGGCAATGACGCACGAAGAGTGTGTCACCGATATCGCCCGGTTTGAAATCGACTCGTACAAGCGACTTCCCCAGATGGTGTACCAGATACAGACAAAATGGCGTGATGATCCCCGTCCACGTGCCGGTCTTATCCGGGTGAGAGAGTTCACAATGAAAGATTCATACAGCTTTGACCGGGATCACGATGGCCTCGTAGCGCAGTATCGTGCACATTATAGTGCGTACTTCCGGGTTTTTGACCGTTGTGGTCTACCGGCTATCGCTGTTGGATCCGATTCGGGTATGATGGGCGGAAAGGTGGCTCACGAATATATGTATCTTTCTCCCATCGGGGAGGATACCATTATCACCTGCCCAGATTGCGGATATACAGCAAACCGACAGGTTGCTACCTTCCACAAAGATCACAGAAAAGAAGAGATGCTCAGTGTACAAGAGAAGTACACTCCAGGGTGTGCCACCATCGAAGAATTGGCCACCTTCCTCGGTATTGAAACCGCTCAGACAGCAAAGGCACTCTTTATGGTGGGTACGTTTGTTGACCCTGAGACAAATGAAGAAGTTGAACGACTCATCACGGGTGTTATCCGTGGAGATCTGGACATCGAAGAGAACAAATTGCAGAATGCTGCTCGGGCAAATGGACTTCGGCCTGCGCATCCCGAAGAGATTCAGAAGGCCAGGATGGAACCGGGTTATGGCAGTCCCATCGGATGTGATGATTCGGTAATCATCATTGTTGACGACTCAGTTGCCCATGCAAACAATCTGGTAGCGGGGGCAAACAAGAAGGACTACCATCTGCTGAATACCAATTTCTCACGGGATTATACCGGCACTGTTGCCGATATCGCATCAGCAGCTGCAGGATACCAGTGTGCACAATGTTCTGGCACGCTTGAACAGCATAAGGGAATCGAAGTGGGAAATATCTTCCAACTCGGTACCCGGTATTCCGAGGCTATGGGATGTATGTATCAGGATGAAGCGGGAAATCGCCGTCCAGTGATCATGGGTTCGTACGGTATCGGTGTGGGACGTCTCCTCGCATGTCTTGCAGAAGAGTATCATGACGACAACGGGCTTGCACTCCCGATTACCACAGCGCCGTATCAGGTGCATCTGGTATCACTGGTGAAAGATACCGCAATTGCCGATGAGATCTATGAATCTCTGCAGAATGCCGGCATTGAAGTGTTGTATGATGATCGAAAGGAATCAGCTGGGGTGAAATTCGCCGATGCTGATCTGATTGGCATTCCCGTGCGACTCACACTCGGGAACCGATCGTTGAAGGAACGCCAGGTTGAAGTAAAACTCCGCGCAAAACCGGATGAAAATCGTTCATACTCACTCGATACTCTTACTGATGATGTATTACAGCTGATCGAATCGATGAAACAGGATATACGATCCGCTATGGTGCATCGGGAACTCTCATAAAGAAATGATTAAGACCGGCGGGCAGTACAGCAGGCCGGTCTGATTGATTGGCAAGATCAATGAGCTCCGGCTGCCTTGAGAATTTTCACAACATACGTTCGTCGAGACATACGGGCATAATCTAACGCTGATCGATCCTGATAATCACGAGCATTGACATCGCTTCCTGCGCGGATGAGCGCTGAGATCACCCGGGTATCATTTCCGCTATTTACGGCCATGATCAAGGCCGTCTCTCCGAGATAATTAACATCATGAATATCGGAACCGGCCTGCACCAGGGCTTCAATCACTTTCGCACTTGGATTGTGATTCGCTGCAAGCTGCAGCGCAGTCGATTTATACTGGGGTTCACGAGCTGCAATATCTGCTCCTGCCTCTACCAGGACCTGGATAATATCAGATCGGGAATTAAATAGGGCTGCACGCATCAGGGGAGAGAGTCCGAATGAATCGGTTCCGTTGACATCCGCACCATTATCGAGCAGTTGGCTGATCTTATGAGCGCTCGTTGCACTATCTGCTGCACTCAGCAGTGCCTGTTGCAATTCTTCCTGATTCATCTCAGAACCTCCTCGGTATTTTGGATTCACTCTAAATATCCCCAAAATAGGAAAAAGAGTAAAGGGGAGGTCCTTCCTCCCGACTCAATTCAGTTGCCCAGAGAGGTCTCCCATAGTACTATCGGTATATGATAACGAAAGAATTGCTCACACAGGTACCAAAAGTCGAACTGCATGACCACCTTGATGGAGGACTCAGAGTAGCGACCATCATTGAGCTGGCCGATACATATGGGGTGTTGCTGCCCAGTAAAGACCCCGGCGAACTTGAGGCCTGGTTTATCCGTGGATGTGAACAGAAAAGCCTCCCTCTCTATCTCGAGACATTCGGCGTAACGGTTGCCGTCATGCAGCACCCTGAAGCGCTCAGAAGAATCGCACGCGAGGCGATAGAAGATCTTGCCCGGGAACACGTAGTATATGCAGAGATCCGATTTGCTCCTATTTTGCACACAGATCAGGGTATGAGTATGGAGCAAACCGTTGAAGCCATTCTTGAAGGCCTCGAGGATGGGAGACGAAAAACGGGTATCTCCTATGGATTGATACTCTGCTCACTCAGAAATCAGGATCCTCGATACTCTCTTGAGGTAGCAAAACTTGCTGTTGCCTATCGAGATCACGGTGTCGTAGGGTTTGATCTTGCTGGTGATGAAAGTGGGCATCCGGCAAAACGCCATCTTGAAGCTTTTCAATATATTCGTAATCAGAACTTCAATATTACGATTCATGCAGGTGAAGGTTTCGGCCTAGAGTCAATCTGGCAGGCTATTCAGGTCTGTGGGGCACATCGTATTGGTCATGGGACTCGACTTATTGATGATATGGCTATCGAAGGATCTACCATTGAGAAAATGGGATCTCTCGCACATTTCATTCGAGACCGCAGAATCCCCATAGAGATGTGTCTCAGTAGTAATGTCGGCACTGGTGCAGCAGAAGATTTTTCCACCCACCCGTTCAATATATTTTATCATAATCATTTCAGAGTATTTCTCAGTGTAGATAATCGACTGATGAGTAATACTACACTGACAAGGGAGATGGAACTTGCTACTGAGCATTATGCCCTTTCTCTAAATGATTTAGAAAAAATCACCATTAATGCCATGAAATCGGCATTCATTCATCACGATGAGAAGATTCGTATCATCTTTGATATCATTAAAAAGGGCTATGCTGATCTTCGTAATGAGTAATTAGCGATTACGTCTCCATTCATCGATCGGATTGATCCGCATCCTGATGATGAAATAGAGAAAAGCAAACCCAAACCCGGCGAGATGGGTTAAATGGGCAACTCCTCGGGTACTTCCGCCAACTTGGTTAAAAACCTCAAGCAAGGTATACAGTACGACAAGGACTGGAGCCCGAATCGGTAAGATTCCAAAAACAAAGATTCTGGCAGAAGGATAGAGCACCGCAAATGCAAACAGTACGGCATAGATAGCTCCAGATGCTCCTACGAGAATGACATTAGTTCCCGAAAGATAGTAAGAGAGCAATGAAAATATTCCGGAAAGGGTTCCCGTGAGCAAATAAAAGAGTAAGAATTCTTTACTTCCGATTCTTCGTTCCACCGGCATGCCAAACATAAACAGACCGAACATATTAAATAGAATATGAGTAAAATCAGCATGAACGAACATGTAGGTGAATACTTGCCAATACCAATAGCGATATATGGTATAAACAGGGACCATAGCAAGATATGCATAGAGTTGCGGCATCAGCTGGGTGAGGAAGAAAATCACTGCATTAGCGATAATGAGCTTCAGAGCTACGTTCGTATAAGAATAGCGAAACTTTCTATTGAGCATCGTATATTTCATGAAAGAAACATA
>CAYZXD010000054.1:0-11504 GCA_964482325.1 uncultured Spirochaetaceae bacterium
GGCTAGGAGTTGATTATTTGGTTGTGATTGACTTTTCTCCTGATTTCAGTAAACTGACTGGAGAGGAGTTCATTGCACGCTGTTGTGCTATGTTCACCGTCAAAGCTGTTGTGGTTGGCGAAAATTTTCGCTGTGGATCGCATGCCGATACCGGAGTTGCTGAGTTACGTGAGTATGTTGACCGGTATACCGGTGGAGCAGATGTTGTTGTTCCACACATGTATCGACTGCAGGACGGAAGAGATGATAGCAGCACGGTAGTGCGTATGACCCTTACTGAGGGCAAAGTATCGGAAATTCCGATGCAGCTCGGCAGGTATTATTCGGTGGACTTGGGCCATATTCCTTCCAGGAACAACGAATATCCCCTGCGACTTTCGATCGGATCGTTCGTGCAGCTGCTGCCGCCACCAGGAGTGTACGAAACGGTACTTGTTATGGCAGACAGGTCGGAATGGAAGATGCTGGCTTTGATTGACGAAGAGTTTCTTACGTTGACAGCCCGTACTTCACCGGCGCAAAGCGTCAGTCATGCAGTATCAGATATCTCCGTTCGTTATGATTCTGTACAATTTGTGAAGGAGTTGACGTAAAGATGTTAACAAAAGAAATGAAAGCTCAAATCATTGCTGAATATGGTGGAAGTGAAGCTAATACCGGGGCATCTGAAGTACAGATTGCTCTGCTGACTGCCCGTATACGGGATCTGCAGGATCATTTCCGGCAGTTTCCTAAAGACCATGCAAGTCGTCGTGGATTGCTCAAGATGGTCGGTGCGAGACGTCGGTTGCTCAAATATGTGCGCAACCAGGATGTGAATCGGTATCGCGAACTGATCCAGAAGCTTGAGTTGAGAAAATAATTGATGAGTACGGTGTAAGCAGATTGAAATGGCCTCCTGATATCCGATTTGGGACTTCAGGGGCTGTTTCTGTTTTTACTGGCAACTCATATACAAAAAGAAAGAACTGAAAAGAAGTAGGAAGAAAGAATGAAATCAGTACGAATGAAAATTGGTTCCAGTGAATTAGTGCTGGAAACGGGAAAAATGGCAAAGCAGGCTAATGGTGCTGTCTATGCCAGTTATGAAGGGAGCTCGGTACTTGCTACCGTCTGTAGTGGAAGAGCACCCGATAAACCATTAGATTATGTTCCTCTGCAGGTGGAATACAACGAAAAATACTATGCAGCAGGCAAAATTCCCGGTGGATTTCTTAAGCGGGAAGGACGTCCTAAAGATAAAGAGATTCTCGTTTCACGACTCATCGACCGTCCCATGCGTCCTTTATTTGATAAAGCATTTGGTCGGGAAATCCAGGTGGTACCCACCGTTGTCAGCTCGGATATGGTCAATCCTCCCGATATCATTGCCATGATTGCATCTTCTGCTGCAGTTACCATCAGCGATATTCCATTTAATGGACCGATTGCTGCCGTGCGTGTCGCAGCGGTTAATGGTAATTTTGTGGTTAATCCCACGTTTGCTCAGATTGATGATGCAGAGCTGGAAATCGTTGTAGCCGGTACCGAAGATGGTATTACCATGGTTGAAGGTGGCGCTCAGCAGGTATCTGAAGAAATGATGCTTGAGGCGATCGAGACTGCCCAGCCCGTAATTGCCGATCTGTGTAAACTGCAGAGAGAACTTGCCGAGATCGCCGGAAAAGAGAAACTTCCCCTGATTCAGCCGGAAGAGGATCTCTCGTTCCTTGAGCCGATTAAAGCATATGCATATCCGCTCTACAAAGAGGCAAGTTTTGTCAAAGGAAAAATGGAACGATATGCAGCTCTGCAGGAAGTGCGTGATGCAGTGGTAGAGAAATTTGCCGATGCCATTGAAGAAAGTGAGCAGCCGGAAAAGATTTCTGCCATGTTCGAAGATCTTGAATACGAAATACTGCGCAGTTCTATCCTGAACGACGGGGTACGCACTGATGGGAGAAAAGTTGATGAAATTCGACCGATCACCTGTGAGGTAGGAGTTCTCCCGCGAGCCCACGGAAGTGCGCTCTTTACCCGTGGTGAAACACAGGCTCTTGCCTCAACAACCTTGGGAACTGCCAGTGACGAACAGATGTTTGATACCATCGATGGAGATAAACATTTCAGCAATTTCATGCTCCATTATAATTTCCCACCGTTCAGTGTGGGTGAAACCGGAAGATTGGGTACCGGTAGACGAGAAATCGGCCATGGCCACTTGGCACAACGTGCATTAGAAGGTGTGCTTCCTGAAAAGGATGTGTTCCCCTATACCGTCCGGGTAGTATCGGAAATTCTTGAATCAAATGGATCATCCTCAATGGCTTCGGTCTGTGGTGGATGTCTTTCCCTGATGGATGCAGGAGTACCGGTGAAGCAACCCGTTGCCGGTATTGCCATGGGCTTGATTACCGAAGGTGCCGATTACAGTAAGTACGTGGTACTCAGTGATATTCTTGGTGAAGAAGATCACTTGGGCGATATGGACTTTAAAGTTGCTGGAACGAAAGATGGGATCACTGCATTCCAGATGGATATTAAGATTGCAGGCGTTTCACGCGAAATCATGGCGCAGGCTCTTGATCAGGCAAAACGGGGAAGAATGCATATTCTCGGTATCATGAACGAAACGCTCCAGAAACCCCGAACTGACATTTCCACTTATGCTCCCAAGATTCTTACCATCAAAGTTGATGAGGAAAAAATCGGTGCTGTTATCGGAACCGGCGGAAAGACCATTAAGGGTATTGCCGAGCAGACCGGAGCTGAGGTGAACATCGATAACGATGGTACCGTGACGATTTATGGAAAGAACAGCGCAAGTGCAGAGAAGGCTCTGGAGCTGGTAAAAATGATTGTCGAAGAACCCGAAGTAGGTCGCATCTATACCGGTACAGTAAAACGTATTATGGACTTCGGCGCATTTATTGAAATTCTTCCCGGGAAAGAGGGGTTGTGTCATATCAGCAAACTTTCCAAATCTCGCGTGAATAACGTTAATGATGTGCTGAGTGTCAATCAGGTTGTTCCGGTGAAGCTGATGGAAATCGATCGTATGGGTCGATTGAATCTGAGCTACATCGATGCCATTGAACCGAAGGAATCAAAATAATTATGCCAGACCGAAGGGATATCACCGTCCGGATTATTGCCACACCGGGAGCACAGCTTCCGGTGTATGCTTCTGACGATGCTGCCGGTGCAGATCTCTGTGCCTATCTTCCCGATGGCCCTGTTACTCTTTCACCATCTGGAGGAATTGCCAAAATTCCTACCGGATTGGTGTTGGAAATACCCCGAGGATTTGAAGGGCAGGTTCGCCCTCGAAGCGGCTTAGCTGCCCGAAACGGTATCACGGTGCTCAACAGCCCTGGTACCATCGACAGTGATTATCGTGGAGAGGTCCAGGTTATCTTGATCAATCACGGCAAACAGCCAGTGACCATTGAACACACAAACCGGATAGCACAGTTGGTGATTGCCCCCGTGCAAAGCTGCACCTTTCAGATGTGTGACACCCTGAGTGACACACCACGAGGAGAGCAGGGATTCGGCTCAACAGGAGTATAAATGATGGAGAGACGATTCGTCTCATCGTATCGGCTGTTGCACCGCTATGTCCTACGTGAGTTTCTCCTATCGTTACTCGTTGCCTTTCTTTTTTTCTTTTTTATATTCTTCGTCAATCAAATACTGTTATTTGCTCAACGTATTTTACTGAGACAAGTACGTCCTGTAGCGGTTTTTCAGCTGGTGCTGCTCTCAATGCCGCAAGTACTGCTCTATACCATTCCATTTTCGACACTTAGTGCTTCGAGTATGACCATCGGCGATCTCACTGCCCGAAACGAATTATTGGCATTACGGGCAAACGGGATTTCTCTGAGTAAACTCTTTCGCATTATCGCCGCAATTGCTATCCTGCTTGCCGCTCTTACGTTTGTGATCGCCGATATGCTTCTCCCGTACAGCCATCAAAAATTCCGTTCACTATACAGTGAACTATTGCAGGAAATCCCTACTATGGAACTTGATTCCTATGCCATCAACCAATCGGGAGATATCATTCTGGTGACGGGGGAAGTAGAGGAGGGGAAGATTTCATCTCTGGTGCTCTTCAATACGGCAACTCAGGCAAAACAGCAGGTGATCAGCTCTGCAGAAGGATCAATTACTCTGGTGGATCCCTCATCTTATCTCTATCGACTCGATCTTTTCGCTCCGACATTGCTTCAAACCGGAGTCGGTTCCTCTGATCAGCTTTCTCTGGCATCTGCAGAAAGCATGAGCTACTACCTTGATCTTGGCAGTCAGGTATCACGGTTTACTGATGTAAGTCCCTCGCAATTAAGTACACGGGATCTCCTTGATGCCATTGCTGTACGAGAGAATGATCTGGACCAGGCAAAGGGCAAACATGAAGCAAAGATAGAGGAGATGGAGAGGCAAATTGCGCAATCTCCTGATGAGCTTCATCGAGAAGAACTTGAACAGGAACTCCAACAACTGCGCACCGAAGTTCCAATAAACTTCTACCTGCAATACTATCGTGCGGAACTTCATAAGAAATTTGCACTCTCTGCGAGTTCATTCATTCTGGTGTTCATTACGTTTCCGCTTGCGTATCTCAAATTGAAACATGGGAGACTGTTCGGTTTTGCCCTGAGTCTTATCACCGCAAGCGGCTACTGGTTCATGCTGTTTTTTGCTCAACTGCAGATACTTGATCATGCGATCCATCCTGCGTGGTTCATGTGGGCTCCCAATATGCTTATCATCGTGGTTGCCGCGCTGATGCTTCTCTCGCTGAGGCACCTATGAAAGTATTTCATCGGTATCTTATCGGTTCAGTGGGCAAAATCATTGCTATCACCGTATTCCTGCTCACCCTGATTTTACTACTGTTCGATGTTTTTTCCCATATGGATCAGTACGTGATGCATGAAGTTGCGCTTCGCGATATCCTGCACCTTACGCTTTTGTATATACCGAAGGCTGTTACCCTCTCGATAGCTCCTGCTGCATTGTTTGCCACGACGTATGTGCTTTCGATGCTCCATACCGGAAACGAGATGATTATTTTGGCCAATATCGGTTATGCGTATCGTTCAATCATACGGCCCGTATTGCTAGTGGGTATTGCACTCGTGTTCACCCAAAGTGTAATTTCAGAATATGTAGTGATTCATACCACACGTGCACGTACGCAGATTGAGATGGAAGTACTCAATCTGCAAAGTTCCCGTGATACGCGTAATGTGACGCTCCAGAGCCCGCATGGAGATTACGTCCTGCATGCAAAACGGTACTATGACACATCACAGAGTCTGGCCAAGGTCACCCTGATCACCTTGAATTCAGATCATCAGTTGACCATGCGTGTGGAGGCTGAACGGGCCATCTACAACGGTTCCTCTTGGGTATTTGAAGATGTGACACGCTATGTGGTGGATCCGAATCAGGATACCGTATCAGTACAGCACGACAGCCGCTACGAAAATCAATCAATCACCCTCGAACCCGCTTTGTTTCGCAACCTTGGAGTCGATATTCTTACCATGAAGCTTCCGCAGGCACTGCAATATCTAAAGCAGATATCGGTGAGCAATGCCAGTCAGTACGGGCCCGCTGCCTCCGATCTTGCTGATCGTATTTTGGGAAATCTGACCCCCTTGATTCTCATGATCATTTCCTGTTCTACTGTCTTCACATGGAGAAAGAATGTGCTGGTATTAAGCATTATTGCCAGTTTAGCAATCTCCGTAGTCTATTTTGTACTGCATATGCTGAGTATGATACTGGCAAAACAGGGAATATTGCCACCGATAGCAGGTCCGCTGATTCCTATGGTAGTCCTGCTGGTGCTCTCAGGTATATCTCTTGCAGTGAGAAGGATGTAATAGATGGATCAAATCTATCGGAAGACCCATCAGGATGCTCACAGTAACGCTCGTTGTGGCGTAGTGAGTTTACCGCATGGAGAAGTGATCACTCCTGCTTTTATGCCCGTGGGAACGAACGGGACGGTAAAGGCCATGCATCACGATCGTATCGAATCAATCGGATATCGTCTGATTTTAGGTAATACCTACCATCTCTACCTCAGACCAGGTCTAGAAGTTCTTAAACATTATGGGGGACTGCACGCTTTTAGTAACTGGAACCATAATATTCTCACCGATAGCGGCGGATTCCAGATTTTCAGCCTTTCCCAGCTACGCAAGATCAAGGAAGAGGGAGTTACCTTTCAAAGCCATATTGACGGGTCAAGGCATCACCTCACCCCGGAAAAAGTGGTAGATATTCAACGAATCATCGGCAGTGATATTCTCATGTGTCTCGATGTATGTACTCCGCCGGAAATTCCATATGCTGAAGCAAAAAAAGCGTGGGAAATCACTCGGCAATGGGCACAGCGCTCGGTAGCACATTGGAAAAACCTTGACGGATTTGCCGGAAAGCTGTTCGGTATTGTTCAGGGTAATTTCTACAAGGAACTGCGTAAAGAGAGTGCACTTACACTCAGTGAGATGGATTTCCCCGGCATGGCTATTGGAGGATTGTCGGTTGGAGAAACTGCCGAACAGTTCAGCGAATATCTTGCTTATACGACAGAATTTCTTCCACTTGACCGTCCCCGATATGTTATGGGTATCGGTACCCCTGATTATATCCTTGATGCAGTAGAAAACGGAATCGATCTGTTTGACTGTGTTCTGGCCACCCGTTCGGCAAGAAACGGTTCGGTATTTACCGATGACGGGATGATCCAGCTGAAACGGGCTACTCATGCTTTTGATACCGGACCTATTGTTGAAGGGTGTACCTGCACTGCATGTACCAAATATTCACGTGGGTATCTTCGGCACCTGTTTAAAGCCCAGGAAATGCTTGGCGGTATGTTGGCTACTGAACACAATCTGGTATATCTCTACCGATTGATGGAGCAGGTCCGATCGGCTATTCAGGAGGATCGCTTCACTGAATTCAAACGATCATATCTTGCACGGTACTATGGCAACTGAAGTCTCACAAGAGGTGCGAAAGCATACGACTGATTCGATGATCGTGATGTGCTGTACACTTCTTTCCCGATTATTGGGAATTGTTAAAGCGCGAGCCATTGCAACGGTTTTCGGAGCCTCTCAAGTTGCCGATATCATAAATTTCACCTTCAATATTCCCAATAATTTTAGGAAATTGATTGCCGAAGGTGCACTCAGTAGTGCCTATATCCCGGTATTCACCGCCTCGTTGGCTGAAGATCCTCATTCACTGAAAAAGTCATCTGCGTTACTTGCACGTATGCAGGCTTTTCAAATGCTTATTCTCATTCCATTGATAGTACTCACCTGGATATACAAAGGGGAAATTATCAGGTTTCTCAGTGATTTTTCGCATCCTGATGATATCGCTCTTTCAAGTGAACTCCTCGTCTATTTTATGGTTTTCCTGGCGACTATAACAGCGGCATCACTGTATGGAGGGGTGCTACATAGCCATGGAGCATTTTTTATTGCAGCGGTAGCTCCCTTAAGCTTTTCTCTTTCAGTCATTGCCAGCGTCTATTTTCTCAGTGACCGATTCGGCGCCTATGCGATGGCCTTTGGAGTGGTAAGTGGCGGCTGTTTGCAGGCAATTATCACTTACGCACGATTGCATCACATAGGATACCGGATGAAATTTTCGTTTGATTTCTCCTATGAGCCGTTTAAACGGGTGATGCGTAGCTGGGCACCGGTCATCCTTACTGCTTTGCTGGCTATTATTTCCCAGCAGATTGCCTTTTACTTTGCTACATCATTATCGGAAGGAAGCGTAACTGCATTCAGCAATGCCATCATCATCTGGCAAGCTCCTTATGGTATTGTGTACAGTGCAATTGCAACGGTCTTCTTTCCTGCAATGGTTCGGGCGTTCCATGAAAAAGCATATACCCAGTTGGGAAGTATTATCGAACGGGGACTAGTATATCTTGCAACGTTTCTCTTTCCTGCGGCGATTCTTTTTTCCACCTTACGTTTTGAAACAACAGCAGTACTGTTACAAAGCGGACAATTTACCCTAGCAGATACGTTGGAGACGGGGAAAGTACTATTGTGGTTTACCCTCGGCATGCCGTTTGTTGCCTGGTATGGATTTTTACAGCGAGCCTGCTTTTCTCTGAACCGGTTTTCCACAGCTGTTGTAGCTGCGATTTTTGTCGCGGTGATCGATGTAATCACTATTGTCATCGGTATACGTCTTGGATGGCAGACTGCTGCTCTGAGTATAGCAAATACAGTTTCATTTGCCATCGGGGCAGTGATACTCTGGGCAGCAGTGTATTATTATACTGACAGACATGTCGTTTCTAAGTCGTTGGTTGTTTCGTTGGGAAAGCTGATACTTGCCAATACTCCCTTAGCAATCAGCGCCATTCTCTACTCCCGCTATGCACCTCATGAGTGGTGGAAAACGGGGAGTACGCTCGCCAATGCCGGTATTTTTCTAGTGGTCTGCCTTGCAGCGTTAGCTATTACGGTTGCATCCTACCGACTCTTTCATGTCGAATTTCTTTCCGTACTCCTGCATAAAAAAGCGGAGCGTTGAACCGGGGGGATTCGACGCTCCATCATCCTGATCGTTATACGGTAAGTGCAGAAATTGACTCGACCGTATAATCGTACGTCTGTTCATTGATCGTAAACGTGAATCGTTCTCCGGGAACATGGTTCAGCAGTTTTGCCCCAAAAGGCGCAAGATAGCTGATGGTACGGTCATTGGGGTTTGATTCCCAGGGTCCTAAGATACGATACACATCGGTTTTCTCTGTAATATGGTTTTGCAGCACCACTTCAGTACCAAAGGAGACTTTACTGGGATCAACCATTTTTTGGTTTACCACGGTCGCTCGGGAAATTTCATCAGTAAGGCGCATCATCGTTGCATTGAGAATGCCCTGCTTCTCTTTGGCTGCTTTGAACTCGCTGTTCTCGCGCAGATCACCAAGACTCAAAGCTTCACCAATCTCTTTTGAGTTTTCCGGAATTTCAACATTCATAATGCGGTCCAACTCAGCCTGTTTCTCAATATATTTAGCCTTGGTCACCAGCAGTCCACTGGAAACCACTTCCTGTGCAGCAGTTTCTTCACCGAGGAAGACAAAGTCTGGATATTTTTCCAGAATTTCGTGCTTCACTTCAATTTTCCTCGATTGATCGAGACCTTGCATACGCTGGACAATGAAGTTGATACGTTGAGCCGAACCTTCATTCGCCACCTTCAGAAAGTCAAAGAGCAGGCGCTCATCAAACAGAATCGTTGTCAGCGTTTTGGCAATCTTCCGATTTTCCGTGGCAGCCTTTTTTGCCTCAATGGCATTGAATGCGTAATCGAGCAGCTGAAGTTCACTGGTAATCAGGGTTTCAAAGGGAATTCTGATCTTCTTTTCCCAGAATTTGCGATCATAGGTCCGAGCTAAATACGTGAACAGTTCAGCATTCTCCCGGTAATTTCGACAGGCATTGCGGAACATATCTTCAATAATCTTCTTGCGACCCTGTTCCCTCAGAGTATCCATGATATAACTGGTGAGGTAGTAGGGGTACAGTGAAATGAGCACTTGATCCACCCGTTCGCTATCCTCGGTAGTGACCACATTATCGATGAAGGACTTCTTCAATTCTGAATCATCGATTGCTCCGAATGTCTGTGGGACATGATCCAACATACCATAGAGATGTTTGAAATCAACTTCTGGTCTGGTCAGGAAGGGGAATCGATCACAAAGGTAATCAACAAAGAGGAACGAGGCAACAGTCTGATCGTTCACTCGCTGATAATTCATGCACTGATCAATGAAGTATTGCACCATCTCCATGAAAAATTCAGTTTCCGGATCACCATTTACGAGGAAGTCACGGACTATCCTGACCTTCTGGTAAAACCGTTTTTCATTTCTGAACACACCGAGAGACTTTTCCTCGTAGGAAATCGGGGTTGCTCGAACGGTATAGACATCCGGATCACTGGGAAGGAATCCAATAAGAGGATCATTCATAATGACCTTTTTTGCTCCTGTGAGCCATGAAGTCCACTCCTTTGCAGTCAGAATGGTAGGAACTATTTCTGCCTTCATGGCTTTGATGGTAGCAGCATTCCCCTGACTGGTGATCAGTGTCCGCAACCCCCAAGGGATATCTTCTTTGAATTTCTGAGCAAGTTTCTCACGAGGAAAAATACTTTTCAGTACCCAAATGTGATACCGGGGAAGTACCTGTAGAGAACTGAAGGCCATACTCAGTGACATGGTATGGTTTCGTTTCTGGGCAAAATCTATCACTACATGCTCATGTGAGATATCGCTGATGCGACCGATACTCCAGGTTTTATGGTAGACGAAAGATCCGGTATCAAAGGCAATGTTCTTCTCAAAGTCATCAATTGCCGAGTGAACATCACGGTAACTTTTATCGAGGTTCGAAATATCGATACAGGTTTCGAGACGACTATGATCTGCATAGAGTTTTCGATAGGTCTGTACCAGCTGGTCTCGAGCCCATTCAGATCGAGGATCGGCATCAAGAAGGGTTTTCAGTACCACAATAGCCTGTTCCCAGTCTTCCCGATCCACTGATACTTCATACAACTCGGCGAGCATCTGTAATGAACGTTCACCTTGGAAATGTGCTGATATTCGCTGAGCAAGACCGAGAAGATAGGCAAAATCATCGGGAATCATGGAGACCAGTACTGTCCACACATCCTTTACCGCAGGAAGATTCTGCGCATTCATAAACCGCTGGAGCGCCTTTTTGTAATAGAAAAGGGCTTTCTCTGTATTCTCTTTTTCGAGATATCGCTCAGCTATTGCCTGAAGCAGATCGGTTTCGTCGTAATCGACTTTTACCAACCGTTCATACAGCTCATACATATCATCTTCACGATTCATTTTCTCGTAGCATGAAGCAAGTACACGGATTACGTACTTGTCTTCAAAGCGGTCTAATACTTTTTTGCTGAGAAATTCCACGATGCGATATTTTTTATTCTCATTGAACAGCTCGATCAATGCGGTAATATTGCTGTAATCAAGTGATTTGCGACGTAAAGCAATACTCCCGCTGAGATAGAGAGCAATAATACTGTTTTTGTTCTTCTCGAGATATTCGTCACAGATTCCTTTTACTTCCATGAGTTCTTCCGTATCCTCAGTGTCAGCAAGGATTGCATCAAGTTCATCGAAGTTAGGGATCGTATAATTTGCGACCGTTGTTCTCGTCCACTTCTCTTCAGTAAGCAGGGTTCTGATGTTTTCTTCGTTCATGCTGTGCTCCCTTCAAATAATGCATATTTGGAACAATACATAAACACCCCGAGCCGTGCATCCTCTTGTTTGGATTCCGATACAGCTCAGGTGTTATGCGATGAGACTGGTTCCAAGTTGCTTCTTTATCATATCATGATGATCGTTTCTGTGCAATAAGTGTTTATATCGGGTATGGTTGCCTGCAGGTGAGTAGATCTATACCACCAGAAGC
>CAYZXD010000055.1:0-11361 GCA_964482325.1 uncultured Spirochaetaceae bacterium
ACGGCAAGTATCGGGACGAGTGCATCGGGTGTATTCGGTAACAGAAGCGTCATATCAGCAGCCTGTGCAATTGACGTAGTACGTTCACAACCGATTGCCAGCACACGTGCTCCACGCGCTTTTACTTCCCTGATATTGGAAATCATTTTTTCGACAAGCTCACTCTGTGTACACAAGGCAACGACAAAAGTACCCTGTTCAATCAGGGCAATGGTTCCATGCTTTAACTCACCGGCTGCATACGCTTCTGAGTGGATATAAGAGATTTCCTTCAGTTTTAGCGATCCTTCCAAAGCGATATGATAATCGAACCCACGACCAATAAAGAAAATATCACCGGCATGAGCAAATTCTTTGGCCAATTGTTGGATTGCCTGTCGTTGGTCAAGAATGGAATGGATCTTCTCGGGAATCTTCTCGAGTTCGGTCAGATAATCCTGAACGGCTGCACGACTCATGGTTTTTCTTGCACTCGCAAGATGCACAGCAAGAAGATGGATAACCGAAAGCTGTGCAATATAGGCTTTAGTAGAGGCTACTGCAATCTCAGGTCCTGCCCATGTGTAGATCACATCATCTGCTTCACGTGCTATTGAGCTGCCAAGCGTATTGACGATAGCCAGAACCCGGGCATGCGATCGCTTTGCTTCCCGCAGAGCTGCAAGCGTATCAGCAGTCTCTCCGGATTGACTGATAACCACGACCAAGGTGCGTTCACTCACCAGGGGTTTGCGATACCGGAACTCCGAAGCAAACTCTACTTCAACCGGTATATTCGCCAGATGTTCGAACAGATATTTGGCAATCATTCCCGCATGATACGCCGTTCCACAGGCTGTGATAAATATTGAATCGATATGGTCAATCAGTTCCGTAAGATGCAGTTGTTCAAAGAAAACGGCATCCCGTTGTTCACTGATACGCGCCCTGATCGTTTTCTTCACGACATCAGGCTGTTCCATCATCTCCTTAAGCATGAAATGATCAAATCCCTCTTTCTCTGCAGATTGGATATCGACATCGGTTTTCGTCGGGGCGAGGGCGATCTTCTGCATCTGCTGGTCGAAGAATTCTACTCCGTATTTGTCCAGTTTTGCGATGTGATAATCTTCCATATAGTAGAATTGATCAGTATAGGAAAGTAGAGCCGTGATATCACTGGCGATGTA
Source organism: uncultured Spirochaetaceae bacterium (assembly GCA_964482325.1). GTDB lineage: Bacteria > Spirochaetota > Spirochaetia > Sphaerochaetales > Sphaerochaetaceae > CAYZJV01. The sequence goes on from CAYZXD010000055.1 coordinate 1,170, forward strand.
CATCTCCCCATCACCGATACCGACCACCAGAGGACTATCTTTTCGGGTACAGTATAGGTGTTCCTGGTCTTCCTGATGTACCAGGGCAATAGCAAATGAACCCTGCAGTCGTTGCGCCACTTTCGCCAGAGTTGCCACGCCATCTCCATTCCAATACCAGCTGAATAGATGAGCAATCACTTCAGTATCAGTTTCTGTCGTACACTGAATACCCTGCTCACATAGCCAATGTTGTAACTCAAGATAGTTTTCGATGATCCCATTGTGCACGACAGCAGTACTCTGGTCAGCACTTACATGCGGATGCGCATTGATCTGATTCGGCTCTCCATGAGTAGCCCATCTCGTATGGGCAATACCGGTGCTGCCCAGTATCTTCTGTTGCTGAAGGTGCTGTCTCAGATTTTCAATTCGGCCCGTTTGTTTGAAGACCGATACTTTCGATCCGGTAAGCACTGCAACTCCGGCAGAGTCGTATCCACGATACTCTAGCCGTTCCAAACTGTTGAGAAGCACCTTTGATGCATCTTGAGATCCCGCGTAACCAACTATTCCACACATATGGCCACTATACGTTCATCTTAAAAATCATGTCAATTCACTTGACGCATTAGGAGGATTCTTTTTCAGCAAGTCGGCGTTTTAAGGCATTGAAAGCGGCAATGGTTTCGTCTTTATCCAATTGGAAGTCTTGCGCGGGTTCCTGAAATAGATCTTCGGGTATTTCAGATAAAAAACGTGAAGGAACTGAAGGGACAACCTCCCGATTCCGTTTTCTCTGAGTACAGGTGGAAATATATAAATCCTGCTTGGCCCGGGTAATAGCTACATAAAACAGCCTTCGTTCTTCTTCGAGTGCTCCTGGATTTTCTTCAATGGTTCTCGCATGAGGGATCATATGATCTTCCACTCCTGCGAGGAAAACACAATCAAATTCAAGTCCTTTAGAAGCATGTATGGTCATAATTGAAAGGGCGTCTATGGGATCACCATCCTCTTTTTGATCCCGTGAATGAAGACTGAGTCGCTGCAGATAGTCGTACACCGAGTAAGATAGATTGTCCCCATCCTGTTCCCATTGAGAGAAGAGACGAATGAATGATTGGATACTTCCATAACGGAAAAGAACTGCCTGATCATTATTCGGATACTCTTGAGCAAGGTATTCTTTGTACCCTATTTCCTCCATCAGGGCGCGAAGGACCCGACTCTTTTTTCTTCCTGCAGCAAAGAGTGCACTTCGGTAGGTTTCAATTAGATCGTAGAGATTTTTTAGGGGTTCCTTTCGAAGATGTTCATACAAATCTGTTTGTTGTGTCACGAGACCAATAGCACTATAGAGTGAGCAATGTCGCTGATATGCAATAGAGCGAAGGGCCGCGAGAGTAGACCGCCCAATCTTTCTTCGTGGCGTATTGATGATACGCAGCAGTGCCATATCATCATCTGGATTAGCCAGGATACGTAGGTAAGCAATGACATCTTTCACCTCTTTTCGTTCAAAGAAGCTCTGACCGCCGGAAACTTGAACTGGTATCTGTTCAAGCATACACCCATTCTCAAATGCAGGAATGAGGTGGTTTGTACGTACCAGAATGCAGAAAGACCGATAGGAGAGGTTGCGTGCGTATAATACGGATCGAATTTCCTTGATGATCGTCTGGACCTCATCATCTTCTTGTTCAGGATAGAGACGGGTGATTCTTCCCCCAGAGTGGCCATCGGTCCACAGGGCTTTTTCTTTTCGTTGTGTATTGTGCAATATGAGCGTATTGGCAGCCTGCAAAATCGTTCCAGTTGAACGATAATTCTGCTCGAGTTTGATCTCAATCCGTTCGGGGAAATCAGTTTCGAAAAGGATGATGTTCTGATAATTTGCTCCGCGCCAGGAGTAGATTGACTGATCATCATCACCCACGACACAGAGATTCCGATGCACAGCAGCCAGCTGCTGTACCAATCGGTATTGTTCCAGCGAAGTATCCTGAAATTCATCAACCATGATATGGGTGTACCGCTTTTGATATAATGCAAGGACATGCGGGTACCGTTCGAAAAGACGTAAAGGAAGCATAATGAGATCATCAAAATCGACTGCATTGTACAATTTCATGTGCTCCTGATACCCGTCATATACCGCTTTTATCGCAGCAGAACAGTCCGATGGCCAAGCCATCCGTCCAATTTTGATGTTGCTGAAGAGATGTAGCATCGCAGGGATATCATGTGCCTGAGGATCAAGCTGTTCTTCATGCAGTACTTCTTTCAATAGCGCGGCACAGTCAGACGTGTCATAAATGGTGAAATTATGGGTATATCCAAGAAGTTCTCCCTGTTCCCGTAATATACGTAATCCAAAAGCATGAAATGTTGATGCGGTCAGCTCTGATACCGGTCTCTGAGTGAGGTCTTTCACCCGCATTGCCATCTCTGCAGCCGCTTTATTGGTGAAAGTAAGAGCTAAAATCTCGCTAGCATGAATGCCCATCTCAAGCATATGTGCCATGCGATAACAAATCATACGGGTCTTGCCCGAACCAGCTCCTGCGATGATGAGCACCGGTCCATCAATTAAAGATGCAGCACGTGATTGTTCTGTATTGAGTACGGTATGTAGTTGTATTGCCATGAAATCCTGCTTCAGTTATACCATTTTGATGAAAATTGATCCGACTCCTGATCCGAGAAGCAGGATAAGGGACACGATCGTAGCCGAAAGGATTACCCCTCCACTAGCTGCAAGCATGCTCCTTCTCCGGTGAAGTCCAAACACCCAGGCCCCAAGGGTTCCGGTCCACGCTCCGGTTATCGGTAACGGAATACCGACAAATAGTAATACTCCCCACATGCCATAGGTCTGGACTTTCGGTCCCAGTTTAGCTCGGGCACGAGCAACCGTATGATCGAAGATCCGAATATAGAGTTTCCAACGGGCATAGAAGAATGCATGGAAATAGGTAAGGAAAAGATATACTAGCGGGGAAACGCATAAATTGGCTCCAGCACCGAGCAGCGCTGCCTGCCATAACGGATATCCACGGAAATAGGCAAAGGGAATTGCTCCACGTAATTCACTGATCGGTGCAATTCCGAGTAAAATGGTTCCCATGAGCGTTTGGATATCCATTAACGATTTTCCTCCATCGATTCTATCGTGATAACATCCTCAGGACATACTTCGTGACAACAGTAGCATCGAATACATGATTGGTAATCGACCACGATACGTCGGTCATTGTCAAGAGAAAGCGCTTTTGCCGGACAGATTTTTACACATCGGCTGCATCCGGTACATCGAGAACGATCGAATAACGGTCTCGGTTCCCTCTGTTGACGATGAACCGATAAACGTCGGGTAAACAAGGGCAGCAGCAGTGCACTTATCAGATGAGTTTTCTTCTCCTGGGTAATCCGTCGGTAGTCACTGATGATCAGATCACGAGCGTCCAAAAGCGGGTAGGAAATATCATCAGGGTGATCCCAGTGGGTCAGTTTTCGATGACGCAATTCACGAATTAACGGGATGCTCAGCGGATCATATCCCATAATAATAGCCTGAGCGGTATCCAGAGCACTCAAATCGGTAGATGCAAGCAAAAATCCTGTATGACGGGGCTTTCCTGCAGCAGGTCCGGGTCCTTCCATTGAGATAACCGCATCCATGATCGCTGCATGCGGTTTGATAACACTATAGAGTCCTGCAAGCATACGGGCGAACGATTCGCGAGAAGGAAATCGCATGTGAGAAGCACTTTTGTGCAGCCCGGGAACCATCCCGAACAGGTTCTTCACACTACCGGTGGTATACATGAGCTGATGGGTTTTCATCTTTGCCACTGAGATGATGATATCCACATCATTGAAAATTTTCGGCAGGGGCAATCGCAGACCGAACGTTCCCGGAATACGATACATCTTGGGATTTTTGGCAAAATCACACCAGGTAGCTCCCTCAGCCTTGATTGCCGATGCGATTCCTGAATTTCTTGGAGAAAACCCTGGACCCTGAAGGCCCGGTGAATCTCCCACCAGCACCTCCGATGCTCCCTGGCGATAACAGTATCTGATAATCGCTGCAAGCACCTCAGGCCGTGTGGTAACTGCCCGTTCGGGTGCCGCATCGCTCAGGATATTCGGTTTTAGCAGAATGCGCTTTCCCTGCATATCGGGTAACTGGGCTGCAGTACAGATGTGTGCGATGACCCGATCCAATTCTTGATCATGATATGTTTCACAGCGCTCTATTGCGACTAAAGGTGGTGCTTTCATGCTGTTCTCCTGAGCAGACAAAAATAGAGTGGTCCTCGTCCCTCAGCCGTATCCGGCATAATAATATACCCATGCCGACACGCTTCAGCAAACGGTACCACACACGGTATTTCTTCATATCGGCCCGATCGTTTCTTTTCCAGTCTGCCGATAACCTCTTCGTTTTCCAAGGGAGAAATACTGCAGGTACTGTACAGTATATACCCGCCTATGGTAACCGCTTCGAGGGCAGATGCCAGCATGGCAAACTGTTGAACTGCAAGATGCTTGGTACGGGCGGGAGTCCATTGAGCGAGGGCAGCAGCATCCTGCAGAACATGTCGTTCTGAGGAACAGGGAGCATCAAGGAGCACTGCATCATAGGCGTTCTGTTCATACAAACCCCACCGGGTAGCATCATGACTGGTTATGGTTACCCGTTGACGGATATCGGGGGGGAGGTGGGTATCGAGGACCGTATGAAGGCGAAATCGCCGATTGCGGGACCGGTCATTACAGATAAGATGTGCATCTGGGGACATCCGTGAGGCTAAAATCAGTGATTTTCCTCCAGGAGCTGCACACATATCAAGGATCTGTCGTGCCTCCGCCAGAGGAAGTTGGCGTGCGCTGAGCAGTGATCCCTCATCAAGATAGTAGGGTTTTTCCAATCGTTCTTCGAAGGGAACACTCTGCGTCTGCTGTGCAAGAGCCGCTTTCAACAGTTCCCACCGTTGTGGATAGAGTTCCTGGTAAAACGTATGAAAATCAATGCGATTGGTTTTTTTTGCACCCATGGTGCTACTGTATCGGTGTTAGGCTACTCTGTAAAGAACCTTCAAATACGTAAATGCAGGAGAAAACCGATGCAGAATTGTGCACTTGCGGCGACACAGAAGAGATGCCAGATCATATGACTGTGCGGTATGCGTCGTAACGAATAAAAAATTACTCCTACCGTATACGTAATACCCGCAGAAAATATCCAGCGAACAAGTCCTGAAGGAATAAAAGGAACGATATCATGCCAGAAGAAGATAATCATCCAACCCATCAATAGATAAAATACTATATGAAGGATTCTCAGTCGTCCCCAGAAAAGCAGGGTAAACCCAATACCGACAATAGATACAGACCAGATAAAGATGGTAATCAGACGAGTAACCGGGCTTCCGATGTAGAGAAGAATCGGCGTATAGGTTCCTGCAATGAGGAAATAAATATTTGCATGATCAAAAACTCTGAAGAGCCTTTTTGCATCACCTGGAGCCGTCGCGTGATAGGCACAAGACGATCCGTAGAGGAGCATCAGGGTAATACCATAGACCGACATACCCACCCATGTGGTATGGCTGGGAAAGTAGTCACGATTGAACAGGATATACACAAAAAAGATCAGAGCACCGATAAAACCAAGCAGGTGAGTCACGGTATTTTCCCGTTCGCTCTTTCTATCTGCATAACTGTGTAAGGTGATATGACGTGATAACCATGAAGATGTAGTATTCATACGGGTACCATACCAAGAGAACGGAAAAAGCACCATAATAGAAATCTACTATGGTGCAGCTCATGGCATCGGCATCTCTCCTAGTTACTGATAACTAGTGATGATTATAAAATATGTTCGAGAAAGGTTTTGGTTCTTGGTGACTGAGGATTTGTGAATAGGTTCTGAGGAGTATCAATTTCAATGATTTCTCCTTCATCCATAAAGACCACCCGATCAGCTGCCGCAGAGGCAAATCCCATTTCGTGACTTACAATAAGCATCGTCATTCCTGATTTTGCCAAGGTAAGCATAACATCCAGTACCTCTTTGATCATTTCGGGATCAAGAGCACTGGTGGGTTCGTCAAAAAGCATGACTTTAGGATTCATAGCCAACGCCCGGGCAATAGCGACGCGTTGCTGTTGCCCTCCTGACAGCTGGTTAGGATAGCTATCTGCTTTTTCCGAAAGTCCTACTTTCTGTAATAGTTTTTGACCGAGTTCGATTGCTTCCTGTTTCGCCATATCTTTCACACGAATAGGGGCTAAGGTGATATTTTCCATCACGGAAAGGTGCGGGAAAAGATTGAAGTTCTGGAAAACCATGCCTACTTCTTCTCGGATCTTTCTGATATCTGCACCGCCGGTGACTTCATCTTCATCTATGAAGATAGTACCTGATGTCGGGATTTCCAATCGGTTCACCGTACGAAGCAGTGTACTCTTACCGCTGCCGCTTGGACCGATGATCAGTACTACTTCTCCCTGTTCAACCGTAAGGGATGCATTCTTTACTGCATGTAACACCTCTTTATTCGGTGTCAGAAAATCCTTACACAAATTTTCAATAGTGATTCGTGGTTTAGCCATTTTTGTGTAACCTCTCTTCCAGTATACCCACAAGACGAGACAGCACCAGTGTAATGACCAGATACACCAGAGCAACAATGAGCATCGTTTCGAGTGATAAAAAGGTTCGTGATATATACTCACGTCCTTTGCGCAAAATATCGCTCAGTGCAATCGCAGAAACCAGTGATGAATCTTTCAGCATGGAAATGAATTCATTACCGATTGCCGGTAACACCACTTTTACCGTCTGGGGAAGAATAACAAACCGAAAGGCCTGACTGCGGGACATCCCTAATGCAATAGCAGCTTCCATCTGTCCACGGGGGATAGCCTGAATACCGGCACGAACAATCTCTCCCATATACGCACCGAAACAGATGGAGAGAGCAATCACGGCTGCAATCATCCCCTCTATTCTGAAAAGTCTGCCCATAGCGTAATAGATAAAAATCAACTGGACGAGCAGGGGAATACCTCGGATGAATTCAACATACACGCCACTGATCATATTGACGATTCTGCTTTTGGAAACTGCACCCAGTCCGGCAAAGAGTCCAATAAATAAAGCACCGAGAATAGCAAATACCGTCACCTGGAACGTGGTGGGTGCTCCTCGGATGATAAAGAAGAAGATCGACATATAAGGGTCTTGTACGATCAGAATCAGTACAGCTAACAGCGCAATGGCAAGAAAGAAGGTGATTCTCCAGGAATTGAATACCTGGTGATCACTCTTATTGGGAATGAGTACTCCATCGGTCATCTGGATGGCAACAGCCTGTCTCTTCTGAGCATCTTCTCGTGGTTTGGATACTACCTGTGACTTTACCCCTGGTCGTACGGCATAATCTGGATTATTCGTCTGTTTCATGTAACCTCATTACAAACCTAAACCGAAACCGCATACAGCGGTTCCGGTATTTCATTCATATCGTGAAAAGAACTGATTACAGAATACCCCATTTCTTCTTCAACTGATCAATGGTACCGTCGGCTTCAAGAGCTGCAATCTGTTCATTGAGAATGTTCAATAATTCAGTTTCGCCTTTTCTAACCGCCAAAGCAATCTGTTCTAAATCACCGGCAACTTCACCACTGATGGCAAGAGTTCCGGAATAGCTGTCATTGGTGACCACATAGTCGGCAGCGATAACCGAGTCGGCAACTACTGCATCAAGATTACCGTTGAGCAAATCTTCAACAGCGAGGCCGATTTCATCATATGCACTGATGGAGACACCACTGATCTTTTCTGCTGCAAAGTGACCGGTAGTACCAATCTGTACGCCGACTTTCTTTCCTTCAAGCCCTGATTCGTCAGTTATCGGTGCGCTCGATTTTTTGACCACAATAGCCTGAGTGACTTCAAGAATCGGGGTGGTAAAATCCATAATTGCTTTCCGTTCTTCAAGGATTGTTACTCCGGAGGCAACTGCATCATAGGCTCCGTTAGCCAATCCAGCGAAAATTCCATCCCAAGCGACATTACGAACTGACATGGGCACACCCGAATTCTCGCTGATAGCCTTGATGAGATCAATTTCAAAACCGACAATCTCATTATTTTCGTCTACAAACTCAAGTGGAGGCCAGGTACAATCGGATCCGAATACATACTCTTTCTGAGCTGTCTCTTCCTGAGCCCCCGCTGCAAAAACCATGGTACTTGCCAGAGTCAGAATTACCAACAACATAACAATTTTTTTCATGTTCTCTCCTTTAAGAAGTCAACCATCGGTAGAGTTACTGTCAACCTCGCATTGACTATCAAACGTGATCTCCGTCAATTGCATACCGCAACCATCCACTATACCCGAATACAGGATCAGTAGATTGCCCGAATTTACATAATTATACAGAGAATGTCAATCTGTTTTGTATATTTATTCACAAAATAGCGGTAAAAAATATTCCAGCTATCAATCCTACCACCATACCCCCGATTACCTGAACAAAACTATGTCCGAGCATAGTCTTGAGGTTTTCAGGAGTAAATTCACCATCCTCATGCAACTGAGTGAGGATTCTACTCCATTCATTAATCACCTCAGCCTGCTTTCCGGCAGCTCGCCGAATCCCCATAGCATCGTGCATGATGATGAGACTGAACGTGACGGAAATAGCAAAAGCCAGACTGGCAATTCCCTCTGTCATAAATATACTGGTGGTGAGAGCGACAACCATCGCTGAGTGACTTGAGGGCATCCCTCCCGTACTGAAAAAGAGTTCTGCTTTAAATTTCCGCTCAAACGGCCACAGAAGAAACGGTTTAAGAAACTGTGCTGCGAAAGCCCCTGCAAATGCTGCTACAAGCGCCCTGTTTGAAAGGAGTATATCCATGTCAGCATAGTAACCCAAATTCTGGCAGTGCGACAATACTGAAATAAGTACTTGAAACAATCTAGCAATACTTTGTACAACAGAGTCATATGGAAATACTTGATGCATCCTCCCGTATCCAATCCCGGGTGATCAATATCTCATCCTTTTGGGGGCAGTTCGCCATTTCAATGGTGAATCTTGCCTTGGTATATCATATGCGCCTCACCTTTGGTCTCTCAGCACAGATGGTAGGGATTTCTGCCGCGGTGTATACGAGTACCTATTTTATCAGTTGTATCGTCCTGGGACCTCTAGCTTCCCGCATGCGTCCACGACATAGCGTTGTTCTGTCAGTGATGGGAATGGCTGCAGCCATAGCACTGGTTAGCTTGACACGACAAGTCGTCATTGCTTTTATTGCTCTGGTCCTCTATGGCATTGCCATGTCATTTCTCTGGCCACAGATAGAAGAGTGGCTTGCCCGGGGGAAAGAGGGGAGACAGCTGAATCGTGCTACGAGTTCATTTAATGTCTCATGGAGTATTGGAACCGCACTTTCTCCTTTGATTGCCGGATTGCTGCTTGAACGGAATATTCGTGCTCCATTGGTACTTGGGATCGGGGTTTTCATTGCTATTGGCATACTCATTGTAAGTGCAACCCGGCTGGTTCCAGCTATTCGTGCAGTGACATCCGAACACACCAGTCTACAGGGATCGACTCAAGTCGATGCAAGTACTCCGCTCCGATTTCTTTCCTGGGCAGGAGTGCTTACCGTGTATGCTTCTCTTGCAGTTACACTCACCATATTCCCCTTACATGCTATGGATCATCTGCCGTTTACGCAATCTGTTGTTGGGGTGTTACTGCTTATCAGGGGATTGGCAACTGTGGCTATGTTTATCGTGATGGGAAAAACCAGTATCTGGCACTTTAATCGTACCTGGGTGATCCTCACACAGATACTTGTTGCCGTTCTGTGCCTCTGGGGGATGAATATCAATGGATTTATTTCGTATACCCTGTTCTTTTTCCTGTTTGGAATACTTTTTGCCATGGCATACTCGTTTAGTATTTTCCATGGAGCATCGGGAAGCATTAATCGATCTTCGCGTATGCTTATTCATGAGATACTGCTCACTATCGGAACGGTGTTAGGTTCTGTGGTGGGGGGGACATTATACGAATATATTGATTATAATATGGTACTGACAGCCTGTGCGGTTCTGGTACTGATACCCGTGGCAGGGACACTGATAAACAGCCTTTTTTCAAAGGT
>CAYZXD010000056.1:0-10841 GCA_964482325.1 uncultured Spirochaetaceae bacterium
TACCCGAATTCTATCCTTAGCCATCATTCCTCCAAAAAACGGGTCTTGCCCGCATATTTATACGAGCGGGCAAGACAAGTGGTCAGTATTATTCGACGATTTCGATAACCTGTCCGGAAGCAACGGTCTTACCGCCTTCACGAATAGCGAATCTCAATCCTTTGTCCATAGCAACCGGGTGAATTAATTCAACATGGATTTCAGTGTTGTCGCCAGGAAGAATCATCTGCTTGCCTTCAGGAAGGTTTACAGTACCGGTAATGTCGGTAGTTCTGAAATAGAACTGTGGTCGGTATCCTGCAAAGAATGGTGAGTGACGACCACCCTCTTCCTTACTGAGAACGTACACGGTACCAACGAATTTTGCATGTGGAGTAATTGTCTTTGGCTTTGCAAGGACCTGTCCACGAACAACTTCTTTCTTATCTACACCTCTCAACAATGCACCAACGTTATCGCCAGCCTGACCTTCGTCAAGAAGCTTGTTGAACATTTCAACACCGGTACATACAGTATCCTTGGTATCTTTGATACCGACAATTGAAACAGGATCGTTTACGTGGAGAATACCACGCTCAATTCTTCCAGTTACAACAGTTCCTCGGCCTGAGATGGAGAAGATATCTTCAATAGGCATAAGGAAAGGAAGGTCTACAGCACGCTCTGGAAGCGGAATATAGTTATCCATTGCATCAAGCAGATCCTGAATACACTGAGTCTTCTCTGGGTCATCTGCGTGCTCCATAGCCTCAAATGCAGAACCCTTGATAATTGGAGCGTTGTCACCATCAAACTGGTAGGAATTGAGAAGATCTCTCATCTCTTCTTCGACCAACTCAATAAGATCAGGGTCGTCAACCTGGTCAGTCTTGTTAATAAATACAATGATTGCAGGTACACCAACCTGACGAGCGAGCAGAATATGCTCCTTTGTCTGTGCCATAGCACCGTCAGTAGCAGCAACAACAATTACAGCACCGTCCATCTGAGCAGCACCAGTAATCATGTTCTTGATATAGTCTGCGTGTCCCGGACAGTCAACGTGTGCATAGTGTCGAGCTTCGGTCTGGTACTCAACGTGACGAGTATTGATCGTGATTCCTCTTGCCTTCTCTTCTGGTGCGTTATCAATCTCATCGTACTTCATAACCTTGTCGCCGCTTTTGCGTCCACAATACATGGTAATCGCTGCGGTGAGGGTGGTCTTGCCATGGTCAACGTGACCGATGGTGCCTACATTTACGTGTGGCTTTGTTCTGTTGAATTTCTCTTTAGCCATCAGATCCTCCTTGTGACATTCCTAGTCACAAAAATATTTGTATCATGCTCCATAAAGGCAAGACGCCTTTACCTTTCAAATAATGAGACAAACTGACTGATGGATTTCACTAGGAGGAAAGGGGGATCCAGAGGTCGATAAGTCAATAGAATGCTTACCGACATAGTACAGATTTCAAAAAAGTCTGCAAACTGGAACCACCTTATCATCCAATAGCGGACCCGGACGATCGGTTTGGCTCGTTCTGTCCCGCTGTCAAGCGGACACCTTTGTGAATATAGAGGGTTTGCACAGTTATGTCAACACCTCAGATCACAAAGAATTAAACATAGTCAGGACGCTGTTCTCACCTGCATCCTGACTGAGATAAACATACAGTTATTATCTGTTGTGAGATGAAAAGGCCTTGTTCGCTTCGGCCATGCGGTGTGTATCTTCTTTCTTCTTGAAAGCAGCACCCGTATTGGCTACAGCATCGAGCAACTCAGCAGAAAGCTTTTCACTCATGGACTTGCCGTTGCGTGCGCGTGCTGCGGTGATTACCCAACGCATCGAAAGCGCTTCTCTACGACTGTCCTTAATTTCTACCGGAACCTGATACGTAGCACCACCAACACGTCGGGATTTAACTTCAACAACCGGCTTAACGTTCTCAAGTGCCTTCACAAACATTTCCAGTGGATTTTCCCCACTCTTTTCACCAACAACCTGTAATGCGTCATAGAAGATCTTGGTACTGATAGACTTCTTGCCATCAACCATCATCCTTCGGATAAACTTCTCGACTAATACGCTGTTATATACCGCATCGGGGAGAATTTCTCTTACCGGTGCAACGGTTCTTCTCGCCATAGTCTACCTCCATCAAGCCTTAGGCTTTTTCGTTCCATACTTAGAACGACTTCGCTTCCGATCATTGACACCGAGGGTATCCTTGGCACCACGGACAATATGGTAACGCACACCAGGAAGGTCCTTGACTCTTCCACCGCGCATCAGTACCACTGAGTGCTCCTGCAAATTATGCCCGACACCCGGGATATAAGCAGTCACTTCAATTCCATTGGAAAGCCTTACTCTTGCTACTTTTCTCAAAGCAGAGTTAGGCTTCTTCGGTGTGACGGTCATCACTCTCGTGCATACGCCACGTTTCTGCGGACACCCCTGCAATGCAGGAGATTTGGTTTTATGTACCAAGGTTGTCCGACCTTTACGTATCAATTGATTAATAGTTGGCATCTTTCGACACACTCCCTTTCTCATCTTAACAGCCGATCGCATTGCAACCGGCCTGGCGAAACAGCCTACCGCCGTTCCTTACTGTATAGTCATCTCCAAAGTCAGCATGTAAAACCTGTTGATCGTTCAGACATAGGCGACGAAGCTTCTATTCTTCGTCCCCATCGTCATCGGAGGTTTCACCTTCGGATATCATTTCTTCGAGATCGTCCGATTCAAATTCTTCATCCTCATCGAACAGGCTCATCTTGCGGGACCCCATCAAAGACTGGACTTTTTCGCCCAGATCAATCGGATTGTCTTCCTTCACCCGGATATCACGATACCGCTTCATGCCAGTACCGGCGGGGATAAGATGACCGATGATGACATTCTCCTTCAGTCCGCGCAACACATCTCTACTACCAGCTATCGCAGCATTTGTCAAGACCTTGGTAGTTTCCTGGAATGACGCTGCAGATATGAAGGAATCAATGCTCAGCGAAGCTCGTGTAATACCCAACAACATCGGTCGTGCATCAGCAGGCTGTCCACCTTCGGCAATTACCCGGGCATTTTCTTCATGGAAACGGTACTTATCTACCTGCTGACCATGGATAAATCCGGTATCACCAACTCGGATGATTTCCACCTTCCGCAACATCTGACGAACTACCACACCGAGGTGCTTATCATTGATATCTACACCCTGGAGTCGATACACTTCCTGCACTTCATCAAGTAAGAAGGACTGCAACGCATTTTCTCCGAGGATTTCCAGAATATCATGCGGATCAATCGGGCCATCACACAATCGTTCAGCTGCTTCAACACGGTCGCCATCACGAACCAGCAGGTGCTTGCTCATCGGAATCTGATGTTTATACTCAGCACCATAATCGTCTTCAATGATCACGATCCGTTTTCCCTTCACGACACTGCCGAATCGAACAACACCCTCAACCTGAGCAAGTACTGAAGGATTCTTCGGTCTGCGTGCTTCAAAGAGCTCACCGACACGTGGCAGACCACCGGTAATATCCTTGGTCTTTACACCTTCTTTGAGAATCTTGGCAAGGATTCGTCCCTTCTGCACTTCAACCCCGTTTTCAACACTGAGATAGGAAGCAGCAGGCAGGAAATAGATCGCCAGCGTCTCACCGTCGGGATCGACAATTGCAATTCTCGGCTGAAGCGTTTCACTGATATGATCAGTGATCTTCTTCTCAATACTGCCCGTTTCTACATTCACCTCTTCTTTGAGAGTGGTACCGAGCTTGACATCGATAAACTGCACCTTACCATCGAACTCTGCGATGATCGGTTCACTGAACGGGTCAAACAGTACAATGGTGGAGTCAGCAGCAACATAAGCACCTTCGGCCACTTTGAGCTCCGAACCGTTTCTCACATCCATTCGCTGCTCCGGTGCAACCACATACAAAGCATCGCCAAGAATCTTCACAATACCCATCTGTGTGGAAGTAACCGTTTTTCCAGCTGCATCAGTGAACAGCTCAGAACCGACGACCACCTTCTCATCATGACCAACAAGAGGAGACTTACCTTCCAGTACATGCTCACTGAGTACACGTGAATAGTAGATAAAGCCCTTTCGGGTAAACACCCGAGAGCCATCGTACGAATCAATGAGCGTACCTGAAAGTGAATTAATTACCACAGGGTAATGAAATGTCACCCGGTTCTCTTCCGACCCGCTCGTTGCAGTTCCACCAATATGGAAAGTTCTCATGGTAAGCTGCGTACCCGGCTGACCGATAGACTGTGCAGCAATGATCCCCACAGCTTCTCCGATATCGACCGGACGGTTCGTTGCCAGATTTCTCCCGTAGCATTTTCGACACACCCCATGACGAGCTTCACAGGTAAGCACGGTTCTGATCAGTACAGACTCAATACCTGACTTTTCGATCTCGACAGATTTATCTGCGGTAATTTCTTCATTTACATCAAGGATCAGCTCACCGGTGATTGGGTGTACCACTTTCTCCAAAGTATACCGCCCCACGATACGATCAGCGAGAGACTCCACAATCTCATCACCATCCTTCATCGCAGTTCGTTCAATACCGTTGATCGTACCGCAATCATCTTCATTGATTACCACATCCTGTGCGATATCAACTAGACGACGGGTAAGGTAACCGGCTTCTGCTGTCTTCAGTGCCGTATCGGCAAGTCCCTTTCTCGCACCGTTCGTGGAGATAAAGAACTCAATAATGGAAAGACCTTCTTTGAAGTTTGACCGGATAGGGAATTCAATAATATCACCAGAAGGTTTAGCCATCAGACCACGCATACCGCCAAGCTGACGAATCTGAGTCTTTGATCCTCGAGCACCTGAGTCGGCCATGAGATACAGTGGGTTGAATCCTTTCTGACTGATTTTCAACTCATTCATCAAGGCAGTGGAAATATCTTCGGTAGTTTTACTCCACACTTCAATAACCCGGTTATACCGCTCATCCTGAGTGATATGACCCTGCCGGTACTGCTCTTTGATTTCACTCTGCCGCTGATCAGCCGCTGCAACAAGTTCTCCTTTCGCATCGGGAACAATCATATCGGAAAGGCCGATAGTTGCCCCAAACAGTGTTGCATACTTGAACCCGATATCTTTGATGGAATCGAGCATGCTCACCGCAACTGAGGTCTTTTGGTCCTGAATAACCTCACCTACCAGCCGCTTCAGTTCTTTATCTCCGAAACATACATTCTGGAAAGGAATCTCGGGAGGCATCTCAGCATTAAAGAGCACACGTCCGGGGGTTGTTTTAATTACCGACCCATCAGAAAGCTTATACGAGATCCGTGCGTTGTATGAGAGCGAACCGGAATCGATAGCAAGAATCAGCTCAGAAATATTGTCAAAGAACTTACCGGTACCAACAGCATCTTCCATTTCCCGGGTAAGGTAGTTGATCCCAAGCACCATATCCTGAGAGGGGAATACAATCGGCTTTCCATTTGCCGGGTCAAGCAGGTTGTTTGCGGACAACATGAGTGTCCAACACTCAATCTGAGCTGCCTGAGTCAATGGGACATGGACCGCCATCTGGTCACCGTCAAAGTCTGCATTGTAAGCATGACAGACAAGCGGATGCAGCTTAATAGCTTTCCCATCCACCAGTACCGGCTCAAAAGCTTGAATACCAAGACGGTGGAGTGTCGGGGCACGGTTAAGCAGTACGGGATGCTCTTTCACGACATCATCAAGGATTGCCCATACTTCCGGAGTCTCTTGTTCAACCAGCGTCTTAGCCTTCTTGATGTTGTAGACCACGCCTTTCTGTACCAGCTTCTTCATGATAAAAGGCTTGTACAGCTCAAGAGCCATCTTGGACGGAAGTCCACACTGATGGAGTCTCAGCTCGGGGCCTACTACAATAACCGACCGGCCACTGTAGTCAACGCGCTTACCGAGCAGGTTCTGTCTGAATCTTCCCTGCTTTCCCTTCAACATGTCTGAGAGAGATTTCAACGGCCGGTTCGAAGCTCCCTTGACCACCCGCTTCTTTTTCGAGTTATCAAACAGGGCATCAACAGCCTCCTGAAGCATCCGTTTCTCATTTCTGATGATGATATCGGGAGCATGGAGAGACATGAGCCGGGTAAGTCGGTTATTTCGGTTGATTACCCGCCGATACAGGTCATTAAGATCACTTGTAGCAAAGCGTCCACCATCGAGCTGCACCATCGGACGGAGCTCGGGAGGAATTACGGGAATCACCGTAAGAATCATCCATTCCGGGCGGTTGCCACTATCACGGAAGTTCTCAACTACTTCGATACGCTTCAACAGACGCTTGTCGGCCTTGTCACCCTTGGCAACCATCTGTTCGCGCAGTTCTGCAGAAAGCTCTTCAAGGTTGAGGTTCTCAAGCAGAATTTTCACTGCCTCAGCACCCATCATCGCCTGAAAAGATTCACCATATTGTTCACGTGCATCATAGTACTCATCTTCAGTGAGGAGCTGCTTGTATTTCAGCTCAGTCTCTCCAGCATTGATTACCACATATTTTTCATAGTAGAGGATAGACTGAAGAGCTGCTCGGGGGATATCGAGCAGAAGACTCATACGAGAGGGAACCGATCGGTAATACCAGATATGGCTTACTGGAGAAGCGAGATCGATATGACCCATACGCTCTCGGCGCACCTTGAAGTGTGTCACCTCTACGCCACAGCGGTCACAGATCACACCCTTGTAACGGATGGACTTGAATTTTCCACAGTAACATTCCCACTCTTTTGTCGTACCGAAAATCTTCTCGCAGAAGAGCCCGTCACGTTCCGGACGTAGAGTCCGGTAATTGATTGTCTCCGGCTTCTTGACCTCACCGTATGACCATGCCCGAATCTGATCTGGGCTGGCCAGCTTTATCATGATGCTGTCGAAATCCTGAATTTCCTTCATCCGAAATCTCCTGCTTAGTGTATCGAGTTGCGCTTATTAATCAGCTCTTCGTCTCGCTCCGTGAGCGGAACCTGTCTGCCCTTGGAATCATATACCGACATATCGAGCGCTAAACCACGCACCTCTTGGACGAGTACATTGAAAGCTTCAGGCATTCCGGCATTCGTGGCCGGTTCACCTTTCACAATACTCTCATAAATTTTTACTCTACCGTTCATATCATCACTCTTGATTGTGAGCAGCTCCTGCAAGGTATTAGCCGCGCCGTAAGCTTCAAGTGCCCACACTTCCATTTCTCCGAGACGCTGCCCACCAAACTGAGCTTTACCACCAAGCGGCTGCTGCGTTACCAGCGAATACGGTCCGGTAGAACGGGCGTGCATCTTGTCATCGACCAGGTGGTGCAATTTCAGGTAATAGATATAGCCACAGAAAACGGGATTTACAAAAGCCACTCCGGTACGACCATCGAATAATGGGGTCTTGGAGGAAAGCGGCAGACCGGATTCCCGCATTTTTGCTTCAATTTCCTCGACGGAGGCAGACTGAAACACCGGTGATGAATACCACTGGTCAAGTTTATTTGCAGCCCAACCAAGCTGAGTCTCCATGAGCTGTCCAATATTCATTCGTGATGGAACACCGAGCGGATTGAGACAGACATCAAGCGGAGTACCGTCAGCCATGAACGGCATATCCTCTTCCGGAAGCACTCGGGCAACAACACCCTTGTTTCCGTGTCGGCCAGCCATCTTGTCACCCTGCCGCAGTTTGCGTTTGGTGGCAATCAGCACCTTCACCATTTCATCAACTCCTGGAGGAAGCTCATCACCTTCACTCCGTTTCAGGCGCTGAATGTCGATAACGGTCCCTTCAGTTCCATGCGGCACCTTCAGAGAAGTATCCCGCACTTCCTTGGCCTTTTCACCAAAGATAGAGTTCAGTAATTTGAATTCTGGAGTCGTGTCCGATTCCGACTTCGGTGTGACTTTTCCCACCAGAATATGGCCGGGACGTACCACGGATCCAACACGAACGATACCATCTTCATCCAACTGTTCCAGATTCTTCTCACTCGTATTAGGAATATCACGGGTGAGCTTTTCAGGACCAAGTTTGGTTTCACGGATATCGGTCGAAAACTCCTTGATGTGAATTGAGGTATAAATATCTTCTTTTACCACACGTTCAGAAATCAGAACGGCATCCTCATAGTTGTATCCGTTCCAGGGCACAAATCCGACGAGAATATTCCTTCCCAGAGCAAGCTCGCCCCGGTCAGTCGCAGGACCATCAGCAATCACTTCTCCAGCAAGTACATGCCGGCCGACCGGAACAATAGGCTTCTGGTTGAAGCACGTATCCTGGTTGGTCCGCTCAAACTTCTGCACGATATAGGAATCAACCTCACCGGCAATTTCCGGCTCATCGGGTGTTATCTCGATACGGGTAGAAGAAACATAGCTTACCGTTCCTGCACGTTTAGCTTTAATCAGCACGCCAGAGTCATAGGCGGTCTTGGCTTCCATACCGGTTCCCACATAGGGAGCTTCCGGGAAAAGCAAAGGAACTGCCTGGCGCTGCATGTTCGAACCCATGAGCGCACGGTTTGCGTCATCATGCTCAAGAAATGGAATCAAGGAAGCAGCAACACTGATGACCTGCATCGGTGACACGTCCATGTATTTTACATCAGTTGCCGGTCTCGTTGTATAATCACCACTTCTGCGAACGGGGATATCATCCTCGAGAAAGTTGCCGTCCTTATCGATAGGTGAGTTTGCCTGAGCAATGAAGAACTTCTCCTCATCATTGGCATCAAGGTAGCGATACGTTGTGCTGACCTTTCCTGAAATCACTTTCCGGTACGGGCTCTCCAAGAATCCATGTCGATTCACTCGGGTATAGTTTGCCAATGAGACGATCAGTCCAATATTTGGACCTTCAGGCGTTTCGATCGGACACATACGCCCATAGTGGGTATAGTGAACATCTCGCACTTCGAAAGAGGCCCGGTCACGGGACAGTCCTCCCGGCCCCAGAGCATTCAATCGACGCTTATGGGTCAATTCGGCAAGCGGGTTGACCTGATCCATGAACTGGCTCAGCTGACTTGATCCAAAGAACTCCTTGATCGCAGCAACCACCGGTTTGATGGAGACGAGATCCTGCGGTTTCACCTGATCACTTTCCAGATTCATCCGCTCACGAGCAATACGCTCCATGCGAGCAAATGCAGCGCTGAGCTGATTCTGCAGCAGTTCTCCAACCGATCTGACACGGCGGTTACCGAGATGGTCAATATCATCAACATTCTCTTCGCCGATATACACCTTGATGAGAAAGCCCATCGTATTGACGATATCCTGAGGAACGAGCACCGTGAGATCAGTGCTTGCATCCTCATCATCAACATCTTCTTCAGTGCCGAACTTTTTGTTGAACTTATATCTTCCCACACTACCGAGATCATATCGTCGACTCGAGAAGAACATATCAGGAAGATCTTTCTCAGCACGTTCAATGGCGATCATTTCACCAGGCTGCAATACCGCATAAATGGGGGACAGCACGTCCTCCTTCATGGGTTCGTCATACCCTTCCTGAGTATATTTCGCATCCTCTATTTCGAAACAGTTGATGATCATGCGAGAATGCAGTGATTCAGGATGGTCTTCATCGATCACTTCAATGGAAGTAAGTCCTTCCTTCACCAAAGCCTCAATAAAGGTTGGGGAAAGCTCATCACCTGCCCGCAGCAGTTTTTTCGCTGACTTGCCACCCTTTTTGGAGTAGATATCAGCATAGGCCACTGCTCCAACGAGCGTGCTGTTTGCTTCAATTTCCTTGGCAAGTTCCACCGTCTTCGGACGATAGAAATGCGCTACAATTTTCTCACGTGAATCAAGCCCGATTGCACGTAAAAAGAGCGTTCCAAGGATCCGTTTTTTTCGGTCTATCTTGGCATAAATGAGATCTTTCTTTTTATCATCAATCTCAAACTCAAGCCACGATCCACGATACGGGATTATTCGTGATGAATAGACACCCTTATCGTTCGAGAAGATCACACCGGGGGATCGGTGGATCTGACTAACCACGACACGTTCAGCTCCATTGATAATGAACGTACCACGATCGGTCATCAGCGGGATATCACCGAAAAAGATTTCACGCTGACGAAGCTCTCCAGTACCAGTCAGCTCAAGACTGATAGTAGCTTTTATGGGAACGGAATAGGTTCTCCCCTTCCGCTTGCATTCGATCTCGGAGAATTTTATGTTGTCGTAATCGATCGTGTACCCATGATAATGCAGGCACATTTCACCGTTCTGGCCCTCGATCGGAAACGTAGATTGGAAAACCTGCTCCAGTCCGTAACTGGGGTCGGGCTCCTGAGAAGACCTGATGCGATCGAGTTGGAGGAACCGTTCATAGGAATTGAGCTGAATGCCGACAAGATTCGGCAGTTCACACACTACTTCACTATGGGTTCCAATGAATGTTCTCGTAATTGAATTGCCTTTGGCAACCATTGTTACCCTCCGGAGGTCTGTGTTGCGGAAGATTCGGATAGGAATCCGAGGACCAACACATCGGAAATACAGTAGACACAACCGGCCACCGGAAACATTCCGGTGGCTGGTCCCTCAGGCTTGCGCCTGTTTATACATGAAAAAAAACGAGTTATTTGACTTCAATAGTGGCGCCTGCTGCTTCAAGCTTCTCCTTGATGCTCTTAGCGTCGTCCTTGGAGACAGCTTCCTTGATCGTTCCACCGGCGGTGACCAGATCCTTGGCCTCCTTGAGTCCGAGACCGGTGAGTGCACGAACCTCTTTGATGACGGGGATGGTCTTACCATCAGCGACACCCTTCAGGATCACATCAAACTCAGTCTGCTCTTC
>CAYZXD010000057.1:0-9816 GCA_964482325.1 uncultured Spirochaetaceae bacterium
ACCGCCTCCTTCGACCGCTCGGACATCTCTCCAATCAGGATTCACACTATAGCGATGGGCCTCTTCTTTGTCAAGTAAACGCACGGTATCGACTTGACAGCTTCGTATGCTCTCCCCATCATAGAGATGAGGTATTTCATGGCTCGAATCAAGATGGAGAAGTTGCAGGCAGCCCGCATGGCAAAAGAGGCCCTTGAAATGGTCTCTGATCTCATTGACCGATATGGGAGTCGCCTAGTGGGATCAGAGAGTTGTACCAAAACCGCAGAAGAGCTCGCCGATTCTCTTGCTCCCTTTACCAACCGGGTGCATCGGGAGACGTTCTCCCTGCATCCTGATGCCTTTCTCGGCTGGATTAGAATTTTAGTTGCTGTGTATCCCGTAGCACTTGTATTTCTGTTAATTTCATTCCCTCTCATTGCATCGATAGTTTCTATCGGGTCTCTGGTGATTATGGTGTATGAATTCTTTTTATACCGCGAGGTCATTGATCGCTGGTATCCAGAAAAAACGGGGTTGAATGTATATGGCGTTCTCGACCCGGAAGAGGAAGTCCACGATACCGTCATCTTCAGCGGCCATCACGACAGTGCCAAAGTTTTCAACTTTTATCTGCATAAGCCGCATCTCTATCTGCTTCGTATCGGAATCGGCTTGGGAGCCTACGTTCTTCTGACACTCACCTCTGTGTTTCAGACGGTTTATGAACTAGTGACTGGTACACTGTTTCATATTGCCCTTTCTGCACCGTTGTTTCTGGTGGTGCAGGTATTTTTACTCATAGCGCTCCCATGGGTTCTCCAATTGTGGAATTTTGCGGGGAAGGAGGGAACCCCCGGAGCTGGGGATAATCTGGTTTCATCAGCGATGGCCGTACAGCTCGCACGATATTTCAACTCGGGAGGACGTCGTCTGCAGCATACCCGGGTTGTGTATGCGAGCTTTGACGGGGAAGAAGCGGGATTGCGCGGAGCACGTGATTTCTTCACCCGACATCAGCATGATACGGATGTCCTCGGGGGTACGATTCATCATTTTAATGTCGACTGCCCCTATGACCCGAAACATCTCTTCTTTCTCACTAGTGATATCAACGGATCGGTGAAACTTTCACAGGAGATGGCGACCACCTGTGTGGGTATCGCTCAGTCAATGGGATTTTCAGCATTCAGCCAACCTATTGCATTCCTTACCGGCGGAACGGATGCCGCCGAGTCGGCAAAATTAGGGTATCGTGCAGTTTCACTCATGGCTATGCCCTGGGATAACAAAGAGCGATCAAGTGTGTATCACACTCCGCAGGATCTTCCCGAAGCGGTTGATATCCAGGCTCTTGAGGAAACGCTCTCTATTGCTATCAAATACATTGAGCAGGTTGATGCTCACATGAACTGAAGTGGTTCGCTTTGCACAGAAGATTTTCCTGCGCTGAGATCCGAAATCTTCTGTGTAACGAGCGGTACGTGCACAGAGGGCAAGGTACATCGGATGGTAACATCGACGGCGAAATCTTCCGTACTCTGTCCATCGTATTCAGCGAGAAGCATCTTTACCTGTTCGTAGATATCATACCCTATGGTGAATGTTATCAACGTTTTTTCTATCAGTTCTTCAGTTTTCAGAGTACTAAGTACTGCTTTCGCTGCATCGCCATAAGCCTTCACCAGTCCTCCGGTTCCCAATAACGTCCCCCCGAAGTACCGTACCACCATCACTAAAATACCGGTGATTTCACTTCCCTTGAGGATCTCCAGAATCGGTCGGCCTGCAGTATTTTTCGGTTCCCGATCATCGCTCATACTGTATTGTGTGCCCTGTTCTCCCATGACTGCTGCATGCACGACATGGTTTGCCTGCGGATGCAGTAGACGCACCTGAGCAATCCGTTCTTTTATCGTATCGCTCTCCTTTAACGGCTCTGCGATGGCTATGAACCGAGATCGTTTTACCTCAATTTCTGCTGAATGTGATGCTACTGGTCTGCGCATACCGCCAGTGTATCATGACTACCACCGGTGGAAAAAGGGGTTATCCTCTTCGGGTGGAATCAGGTCAGCAAGAGCAGCAGCTGCAGTTCCCACCTGAACGAAATCTTCAGGTTCATAGGGTACCGAATCAGTTGAAACTGCCTGATAGAGCTGATCACGATTTCGTGCACCGAAAAGCACAGTCGATACCGGTTGTCGACGAGCCCACAGCAGTGCACAGAGGCCCATAGTGATCGATAGGCGATCTGCCGTCCACTGCAAGGCGTCGAGCAGATCATGGAACCGCTCATGATATCTTTCCTGCATCGGGAACAATTTTCTTCTTCGATCATCGGTATCGAAATCGTCTTTGTCACGATAGGAACCGGAGAGCAGTCCCATCCCCATGGGACTGTATCCCGCTATGTGTATATGGTGTGCACAGCAGAAGGGAAGCAGGGATAATAGGGATTTCGTCCATACAAGAGATACAGGTATCTGGCACCAGGAGATTTCAGTGATTCTGTGCGAAGCTTCAAGGAGATACAGCGGGAAGTTGCTGAGACCAAGAGAAAGGAATAAGCCTTTTTTACGAAGCTGCTCACATACTGCCAGATATGCACTGACATCTTTCGTGCTGTCGGGCCAGTGAATATAGAGGATGTCGACGTATGGGGTGCAGAGGCGTCTGAGTGATCGTCTGATTACCGTTTCAAGTTGATCGACAGATGCAGGGAGAAAGATCTTGGTGGCTATCTGATATGATTCCCGGGGGACCTCTTTTTTGAAACGTCTGAGTTGTTGACCGACAATCTGTTCCGAGAGACCTTTTCCGTATCCCTGTGCCGTATCGTAATGGGTGATGCCGCAGCGTACGGCAGCATGGAGGGTTCTGATGGAATCACTACGTTGCTGATTCGGATAGAAATCTGCCCCAAAAGCCCACGTTCCCAGGCCAAGTGGGGCAAGAACTTCATTCACTTTGGCGTTCCACCTCGACAACATGGCTGCTCAGCATGTGTTCTCCATCAAAAATGAAGCGTCCGATAAACTCTTTTCCGTCCAATGCAAGCGGAAGCCACAAGGGATCATCTTCCCACATCTGATCATAGGGAAGGTCGGAGATCGGACACCAGAACGGTTTTGCTTCATCCGTTTCGTGTATCTCCCCGCTATGTTGATGGGCAAAGAAGATATGGCCGCGCATTGCCAGTCCATCAATGAACTGGAATTCAAGCAGCCCGCGATACTCCACAGTTTCCACCACTACTCCGGTTTCTTCAGTGATTTCCCGCATGGCGGCTTCACGAGCTGTTTCGTATGCCTCGATATGGCCTCCTGGAGCGTTTACGAGACCTTTGCCGAGTCCGGTCTTTTTATGGATGAGCAATACCTTATCTCCATCGAAGAGATAGCAGAGCACAGCAGTTTCGGTGGGTTCCCACGAATCCCAGTCGATTTCTTCGACGGTTCGGGCTTCAACCGGTACGAGCGGAACTTCTTCGATCACTTCAGGTTCCTGCTCTTTCTGTTTTTCTTTTTCAGCGGCTTCTTCCGGGTGTGCTTTTGCCCAGCAGGTATCGCACAGATTATCATCATAGTTGAGGGTGGTCTGAAAGTTGAGTTTTTCTCCGCACTCGACGCAATGGGTTTTGAAAATCAGCACCCGGTTACGCACCGGATACATGGCGAGTAGAGTAATCCCCAAGGCTACAATTGCCAGCCAGTGCGGAAGGTCTCTGGTGAGAATAACCACAATGAAGATCTGCCACACCATGGCATAGATGGCCATAATCAGTGTAGCGGTCCGTTTTTTCAGACTCCTGCTTCCCTGACGTTTCTGATAGAAATTTGTGAAGAGGATCATAATGAGAAACCAAAGGTAATTATCTGCTATTGTTTCAAGTATCATGAGGATGACAGTAGCCGTTGGCTGAGGAAAAATCAAGGGCACAGTTGCACCGGAGACACTTATGAAGTAATCTTGACGGTGCCGGAAGGCAGGAGGATACGGACATGCTGAAACCTGAGGAACTAGGGATGTATATTGATCACACATTGCTTGCGACGAATGTTACCGAGGATCGCATACAGCAGTTGTGTCAGGAGGCCGATCAGTATGGATTTGCCTCGGTATGTGTTAATAGCTGCTGGACGGCAACTTGTGCTCAATTGCTGAAAGAGAGTCCCGTAAAGATTTGTACTGTAGTGGGGTTCCCTCTCGGGGCCATGAAGAGTGAAAGCAAAGCATTTGAAGCTGCTCAGGCTGTATCTGATGGTGCTGATGAGATCGACATGGTTATCAATGTCGGTTGGCTGAAGGAAGGACGTCTTGAAGATGTTGCCCGTGATATCACCTTGGTGCGGGAAGCCTGCCGTGGTGGAGTGCTGAAGGTGATCATCGAAACCTGTCTGCTCAGTGATGAAGAGAAGCTGGCAGCCTGCCGGGTTGCGGTAGCTGCAGGTGCCGATTTTGTCAAAACTTCAACCGGGTTTTCCACCGGTGGTGCTACCGAGCAGGATGTGGCTCTATTGCGAGCCGAGGTGAAGGATGCTGCAGGGGTGAAAGCTTCAGGAGGCATTCGGAGTTATGAAACCGCGGTTGCCATGATTTCTTCGGGGGCTACCCGTCTTGGCACAAGTAGCGGGATAGCCATTATTCAGGGAGCTGCCTCGCATGCCGCGTACTGAGCACAGCGATGCGCTTCCCGATGACTTTCTCAAGAGTCTTGGATTTCCTACCATTACGGTCCATCAGACCTTCACGCATTTTGATTTTACTCAACCGGGAAGACGGGTGCTGGTCATTGGACCTATGGGGTCGGGGAAGACTGAGTTCTCTGCCCGGGTCTGGCGTGATGCTGCCATAGCGCAAAAGAAGAGTGAGGTGATTCGTCGTTTGACGAGTACCGGGGATGTCGATCGCCGTTCGGTGTTCTTCATCCGCTCAGAGTTGGATGGACAGCGATTTACCGATTATCCTTCCGATGCACTCGCCTACCGCAATGGATATATCCGATGCGGTGATCATATTGCACGCATCCGCGATTCCTTCGGATTGGAACAGGTACTTGCTGATCATCCCCAGGTAGGAACATTTATTATTGATGAAGCTTCATTCTTTGATGAGCGGATCGCCTATGTGGTCCGCAATCACAGCCTTGAACGGGGGATTCTCTTTATTTTCCCAACGCTCATTCTGAATTTCCGGCGTGATATCTTCAATTCCACAGCACGACTGATGCTCGATATTGCAACTGATGTTATCCCCCTGACTGCCTACTGTGAGCATCCCGACTGTATGAAGGATGCTTTTTATACCTATCGGTACTATCGTGTGGATCATCAGGAATGTCCTGCACTCTATTTCGATCCACTGATCATTGTCGGAGGCGATACAGAAAAAGAGGATCCGTTGAATCCGAATTACTGCAGTCGCTGTGATGCGCACCACTATCTGCCGGGAAAGGAATATACCTTCTTTCATCTGAAGCCCCTCGGAGAACGGGCTTCACGGGGGGAGACTGCTCCGCTCATTCACGAGCTGGAGGCGCTTACCCATGATCGGGAACAGTCGGAACTGTACCGTCACATGAAAAGGCGATACGGAGCTCTTGCCGACAGCGACATCTATATGAATGCACTCAAACCTGGTTGTCTTGCTGAAAAGGCCCTGATCTATCTGTTCTGCGAACAAAATCTGCTCAGCGAAGACTTATTAGTCCGTATTGCCTATTCGCTCAAGCTCGATAGATTCTATATGACACGGGTCCTCAGTGATAATCTGCGACCTGTTTCGTTCGACCAGCCGCTACTTTCGGTTGTGGAATAAGGAGGAGAAAAATGGATCAAACCATGAAGCAATTACAGGAGGCTGCAGCTTTTGTCAGGTCAAAAATTGGCGAAGAGCCGGTTGAGATCGGGATGATTCTCGGATCAGGTCTGGGTGATCTTGCCAATGAGCTTGAAGATGCCGTTGCAGTTGCGTATGCAAAAATTCCTCATTTTCCCATTTCCACCGTTCCGGGCCATGCTGGACGCTTAGTAATAGGAAACCTCGCTGGTCGTCGGGTGTTGGTGATGCAGGGACGGTTCCATTACTATGAGGGATATGAGATGCAGAAAGTCGTATTTCCGGTACAGATGATGCGGCTGATGGGGATCAGGCATCTTCTGGTCACCAATGCGGCAGGGTGTGTAAACACCGCATGGCAACCGGGCGATCTGATGCTGATCAGTGATCATATCAAGTTGACTGCGGATAATCCGCTGCGGGGAGCTAATTTGCAGAAATTGGGAGATCGCTTCTTTGATATGAGTAGTGTCTATTCGCCACGTTTGAGAGCGATGGCGCGTGAACAGGCCTCTAAACTGGGTATTGTCATCCGGGAAGGCATATATCAATTCTTCGGAGGACCTTCGTTTGAGACTCCGGCGGAAGTGCGATTTGCACGATTCTGCGGAGCTGATGCGGTAGGCATGTCTACAGTTCCCGAGGTTATTGCTGCTCGTCATGCAGGCATGGATGTCCTCGGTATCTCGTGTCTGACTAATATGGCCGCGGGCATTCTCAACCAACCGCTGAATCATGAAGAAGTTCTTGAGACAGGCGAGCGGGTGAAGGCGACTTTCTCAGCCCTGGTCAAAGTTATCGTTGCCGCCTGGCCGAGCTGAGTGCATGAAGATTCTCTGCATTGCTGATGATCGTGATCCGTTGATCTACTCTTCACAGGTCGCTCAACGGTATGCTGATGTCGATCTGGTGATTTCTGCAGGTGATTTGCAGCTGAAGTATTATGAATTCATTGTTTCATCACTGAATCGACCGTTTTATTTTGTCTTTGGTAATCATCAGACACAGTATCTTTCGCGCTTTATGCATCGTTCTTCACTTGATGAACTCCGATATGACCATACACGCATGGGATGGGGCGTCGGAGGTCAGTGCATCGATGGGAAGATGGTCCGTGATAAAAGTACCGGATTACTCCTTGCCGGTCTGGGAGGGTCGATGCGCTATAATCGGGGCGAGCATCAATTTACTGAATTCGATATGGTTCTGAGAATGGTGAAATTGCTCCCGCATCTGGTCTATAATCGCATCCGCTATAAACGGTATGTGGATATGTTGATTACCCACGCACCACCACGTGGTATCGGGGATGGCGAGGATCGTTGCCACACCGGATTCACGGTGTTTCTCTGGTTTATCCGGTGGTTCAATCCACGGTATCTTCTACATGGGCATATACATCTTATTGATGCCAATGCTCCGAGAATCACCCGGATAGGTAAAACTGAGGTAATCAATGTATATCGCAGTTATCTGCTGGAAACGGAGTGAACCATGAGTCAATCAAGTTTCACCAGCAGCGAGGATTTTTCCCGTGCCCGTGCAAAAGCCCGCATGCAGCAGCTGCTCTCTACGTTGCAGTGGAAGAATCAGGAACTGCTCTCCTTTTATGAAGTAACGGAACTGCTTCGTCCAAGAATAGAGACCTATCGGGGATTCATGGCTATTCCTATAGATCGGATTATCGGGAGTGAGGGACGGTATCACGATTTTACATTAGCCTTTTACCCGCGAAAGGAGATGCTTCGTTCTCGATGGCAACGGGTGGATGAAGCACACGTGAAACAGATAATTCTTCCTCCTATCAGCGTCTACAAATTGGGAGATTACTACTTCGTCAGAGATGGAAATCATCGAGTCTCCGTAGCCAAGATGCAGGGGGTAGCCTTTATCGATGCTGAAGTAGTCGAACTTGATTCACAGATCACTCTTGAACCAGGGCTCACCCGTGCTCAATTGATCAGACGAGTCGTTGCGTATGAGCGCGATCGGTTTATTGACGCGTACGCTTTTGATTCCTTTATGGACATGAACCTGCTGAAGTTCTCTTCCTGCGGTATGTATCCTGAAATCATAAATCATATCCTGGTGCACAAGTACTATATTAATCAGAATGTGGAGGGGGAAATACCTTTAGTAGAAGCTGCCAAATCCTGGTATAGCCAGGTATTTATTCCTATTGTTCATCAGATTCGGGAAGATAGACTGCTCAGAGCTTTTCCCGGAAAGACGTATGGAGATCTCTATCTGTGGATCGTTCGGCATTGGGATACGTTGAAGAGAGACACTGATGAGCAACAGCTTTCCATTGAAAGGGCAAGTCGGGATTTTAAGAGCCGTTTTAGTGCGGGTCGCATGCAGAGATGGCTGAAATGGCTACATGATCGATTCAGGTGAAAATCTTAGAGAGGATTGGTAAACGAGAAGGTTATGGTGTCTTCATACTGTCCGGCAAGAGCAGTTTCATCGTCGGGAACAAGGAACGAAAAACTTCCGGTGATATCGTATCCCTGGTTGAAGCCTTCCATCAGTTTTGGGGTGTTCACAATTACCGCCACTTCATTCTGTATCCCTAGTCCGGCATAATCAAAGAACATCTGGTAAGGAATATATTCACCTTCAACTGAAGTATGTGCAAGTCTCAATGGCCCACCTATGGGACTTGATTCACTGGTGACTGTCAGCTGTAATTCACTGTTTGCAATCAGGCGGTAGGCAACTCGGTTCACGCTGCGGTCATTTCCCATCTGTACAGCAAACGGGGATTCTGCGAGAATCTCAAAGGTACTTTCTGCAAGAACGGTAGAGTTAAGCTCCAGGATTCGGGTATGGAGGGACTCAGGTATGGCCGCAAAAGTCCTTCCCAGGGTCAATACGAGCAGTAGTACAGTAATTCCTGCAATTCTCAACCGAAGTTTCTGGCGTGTTGTATGTGTACGATTCTCACTAATCATGAATATACACTACCAATACGCATCACTTGTGTCAATAGTTCGTTATTGCCAAAGGGAAAAACTTTGCATGAGTGCAATATTGATAAATTATGCGTAACTGGTATACTACAGGCAACTTATTCATTATTTGTCCTATTTTTATCTGAAATATGGAGTTCTTATCCGGGAAAAAGAATGAAAAAGATACAGAAATATCTGATCAATATAGGGTATCTTGTGACAAAAGATAAGGGGTTTTTCGGTTGAATTACTTTTCTAGTATTCATTTGCACAAAAATATGTCATA
This sequence comes from uncultured Spirochaetaceae bacterium, assembly GCA_964482325.1. Classification (GTDB taxonomy): domain Bacteria; phylum Spirochaetota; class Spirochaetia; order Sphaerochaetales; family Sphaerochaetaceae; genus CAYZJV01. Next base: position 9,061 of record CAYZXD010000057.1, read on the forward strand.
CTTATGCGGTAAGAGTAAGGAGCATAAGACAGATATGATCACTTCTTTCAGCACAGAAACCAAATCGGCACAGATTGCCAGACAGATAGAAGAGATGATTCTCACGAAAGTGTATCAAGCGGGAGATCCGCTCCCATCGCAGCAGGAGCTTGCAGATGAATTCAAGGCAAGCAGTCGTTCAATTCGTGAAGCATTCAAGCAGCTTGAGGCGAAAGGTCTGGTTGAAATCAGTCAGGGAAGAAGGGCAACCGTCAAGTCGAATAACCTTGACCAGTTTGTTGCATCCCTTTCCTCTTCGCTTATCAGCAATCACACAGCGGACAAAAAACTGCTTCTCGATTTAATGCAGGTGAGAACCACCGTTGAGGTCTCTGCAACGAGAGAGCTTTCACGTAGTGATCAGCGAACCATTCTCGTGAGATCGTTAGATAATTTAACCACGAAGATGGAACAGCTGCTTCCCCGGCTGAAAGACGGAGATGCTGATGCGGCAATTCAGTGGAATTCCCATGATTTTAATTTTCACAAGACACTGATTGATTCCAATGAGAATGTAATTCTTACCGCTATTTATGAGAACCTCTCGCCATTGTTGTATCAGAGTATGGATCAGATTTCGAATACGTATATAGAGCTTGAAAAGAGTACTCGTGAACATCGGTACCTGGTGGATGCGCTGGAACAGGGCCAGACTGACCTTGCTGTTGCACTCGCACTTGTGCACCTTACCGCTATCCGCGGAAAGCTAGAGGCTAC
>CAYZXD010000058.1:0-9723 GCA_964482325.1 uncultured Spirochaetaceae bacterium
GAGAAGCTGGGCTTCAGTCCGCCATCCTCGTTATGAGTCGCGGGAATCCAGGATGAATTGAACATCTGTCGATATATTGGATCTATTTTTTTGACTTCTGAGTGCCCATGATCGGTGGTATGTATTCAGCTGAAATTGATCAGAAGTCTCCCTTATGGCGTGGGGAGGCAGTTACATATGATAATTTAATTACCCCATATACCAACCTTTCCCCATTACAAATGTTATAATTAAAAGTGAAATGGTAAATTATTATTTCTCCTTCGTTATATTAAAAAAGACCTTATTTATTATATTATAACATAATAATAAGCATTTTTATCGCCAGAAGCAATGTCTTAAAAATAAGCAAACTTTTTGTTGACATATACTATTTGCTGAATTATCATATGTAACTAGAGAAAGAGAACAAATGTAATTTTAAGATTATGCAGGTGATCAAGTTTGAGCGGAGTGAATATGCAAATAACCATGAAAGAGTTTCAGAAGATGTTAGGTTCTGCCAGTTCTGCATTGAATGAGAAAATTGATGAATTCTCCAGAATAGACTCATTGTTCGGGGATGGTGATCATGGAGTGACCATGGAACGTATCAGCAAGGAAATTGCTGTTACCGCGACCATGGATTACCGCTCTATCTCTGAAATGCTTCAAGATCTGAGTAAAAGAGTTATGAACGTTAATGGTGGTAGCGCAGGTCCTTTATATGGAATAGTATTTGAAGGATTTGCTGATGGTTTGGAAGGTGTGAGTGAAATCGGCCGAGACGAAATGAAGGCTATGTTTGCTGGAGCGTTGGATGGATTCGCCCTGGTTTCTCGTGCGAAAGAAGGCGATAAAACCATGATGGATGTCTTGATTGCCGCTTGTCGGAAGGCAGAAACCTGCCAGAAAGCATTACCCGAGTTTTTACATGAAGTAGCGGAAGCTGCTCGTGAAGGGGCAGAAAGGACGAAGCTCTTTCAGGCGAAATTTGGGAGAGCACGATTTCATAAGGAAGCAACTATTGGAACCATGGATGCAGGAGCTTGCTCATTAGCAACACTGATTTCAGGATTTGCTGCTGGGCTCAATTAGTTCAGTGAAATATTACAGGGAGACCTGAGGGGGATGAGACCATGATGAAAAAGTTTATCAACAAGCCGGAAGATTTGACAAAAGAGCTGTTGGAAGGATTGGCCATGGCTAATGAGGACATAATTGAACTCGTTGATGGCAACCTTGTAGTGAATAAAAAACTTAAGGATGCTGACCGGGTAACCGTGGTCACACTCGGTGGAACCGGTCATGAGCCCGCTCTGCAGGGTTTTGTCGGAGAAGGTATGGCTGATATTGCAGTATGCGGCGATATTTTTGCAGCCCCAGGTCCAGAGAGCTGTATTAAAGCATTAGAAATGGCAGATAGGGGCAAGGGTGTTCTTTTTGTTGTACTGAATCATGCGGGAGATATGCTTACTGCAAATCTTACCATGAAGGCAGCAAAAGCTAGAAATCTGCAGGTAGTAAAGGTTGTCACTCAGGAGGATGTAACCACAGCACCGCGAGAGGATGCGGAAAACCGGCGGGGGTTCGTTGGATGTGTTCCATTGTACAAAATCGCTGGGGGTGCGGCACTTCAGGGTAAATCTCTCGAAGAGGTGGCAGCAATAGCACAGAAGTTTGCCGACAATATGGCAGCAATATCTGTTTCTCTTACCGGAGCTACTCACCCGGTAACCGGCGGAAGTCTTGCGGTTCTCAATGATGATGAAATGGGTGTTGGAATGGGGCAACATGGTGAAGGTGGAGGATACAAACTTCCCGTGAAGACATCTTCTGAGACTGTTGCTCTTTTAATGGAGGAGTTACTTAAAGATCTCGATATTAAAAAGGGTGAGAAGCTCATGTGTGTGATTAATGGGTGCGGTGCAACCACGCTGATGGAGCAGCTTATTACCTATCGTGACGCAGTAAATTTCCTTAAAGATAGAGGAATTGAAGTAGTAGCTAACATGGTGGGAGAAATCCTCACCGTTCAAGAAACAGGTGGATATCAGCTGTTTATTGCACGAATGGATGATGAACTTCTCTCCTATTGGAAAGAGTATTCAAATACCCCCTATTATAAAAGTTAATCACTAATTTATAAGAAGTTATATATTTAAGATGCAGTAGTTAATTGAACTCAGATATGTGTTTGTAGAGGCTTGTTTTTGCACTGAATGCTTTATATATAAAGCGTATATAACCGTAATCTCAGATATGTTTTTCAACTGGAGGATTATTTTGGCAGATAAAGATGGCATGAATGATGGTAAAAACTATGGGTTGGATACACCATTTGCTCAATCTGAAGGATTCTTTCTAAAGGGAATTGATCATTACGATTGGGGAACAAAAATCCGAATGTCGAGAATTTTCAACCCAGAATCCGGTAAAACCGTGATGCTGGCATTTGACCATGGCTACTTTATGGGTCCTACTCGTGGACTCGAACGATTAGACCTGGTGGTTCCCCCATTAATCCCGCATGTAGATGCTTTGATGGCTACTCGTGGGGCATTGAGAAGTTGTGTGAAACCGTCTCACGGAAGAGCCGTGGTTGTACGTGCAAGTGCCGGTTCTTCGATACTTAATGATGATCTCTCTTTTGAGAATCGAGGTGTCGACATTGAAGAGGTTGTACGTATGGGTGCTGATTGTATGGCAGTTCAGGTTTTCATCGGTAGCGAGGGACAAATGCAATCCATTAAGAATCTCACCGATACTGTCGATGCAGGGAATCGATTTGGAATTCCTACTCTGGGTGTGGTTGCTGTCGGCAAGGCTATGGAGCGAACTATACGGTATTTCCTGCTGGCAACAAGAATGATTGCGGAACTCGGTGCTCATATCGTGAAGACCTACTATTGCGATGATTTTGAACAAGTTACTGCTGCCTGCCCGGTTCCGATTGTTGTAGCTGGGGGTAAAAAAGTAGCAGAAAAAGATGCTTTGGATTTAGCCTGGAAGGCTATTGATGGTGGAGCGCTTGGCGTGGATATGGGGCGAAATATCTTTCAGGCTGAAAACCCGTCTGCCATGGCTCAGGCGATCAGGAAAGTAGTGCACCACAATTTTTCAGTGGATCAGGCCTATGAATACTACTGCGACCTGAAATGATGATATGAATTGGTTTTGGTAAATCATGGAGTTATGAAGTGCAAATCATATGCATTTTTCACTGCTCTCTTTGCATGATGTAATGATAATTCCTGCAGTGAGTTACTGTAACCCTCTGCAGAATAAAACATAAGTGTTGAGAACACTTAAGGAGGATCTATGAAAAGGTTTAGGACAATGGTTTTGGTTATGGCTCTGCTACTGGTTGCTGTAACTGCTTTTGCTGCAGGTGAGACGGAAGATACCCATCGTGTGGTATTTACACAGTTTAATGGAACAAACCCCGTTGCCAGTGATCTCGCGAAGGGTTTTGAAAGTGCTGCGGAGAAACTTGGTGTGGATCTGTGGGTAATGGACAACAAGTTGGATCCGGTACAAATGGTTACCAATGCAAATCTTGCTGTTTCTGCCGGTGATGTTGATTTCTATATTCTGTACACGAACGACATTGCATCAAATCCTCAGATCATGGATATCCTGGTTGAGGCAGAAATTCCTGTGCTGACCATTGCAACCGATGCGATAGCCTCTGATGGGACGACCGCACCTCTGATTTTTTCAATGGAAGATAATTATGGTTTAGCATACGAATCGGCTTCATATCTTGGTCAATATGCAAAAGACCTCGGTTGGGAAGAAGAGGATCTGATTTTTATCAGCATGGGATTCCTTGAAGCTGGTGGAGTGTTTCTTGAGAGAAGTAGGGGTGCTCTGGAAGGTATGCAATCGGTCTACCCCGGTATTGAATACGTAGAAACCAGTTCTACCGGTAGTGCAGAAGTTGCCCGGCAGAGAACAGTTGATATTCTGACGAATAATCCTGGCAAGAAATTCCTTTGCTGGACACACTCTGATGATGTTACCGCAGGCATGATTGCGGCAATAGAAACCACAGTTGGAAAAGAAAATGGCTTAATTGTCAGTGGTGGGCTGAACGTAGGTATGCTCGATATGCTCAGAAATCCTGATGGAATTCTGGTTGGAAGTATCGATTCGAACTGGTTGGGATGGGGAGACTATGTACTTCCGATGATCATTGACTATTTGGAAAATGGTGTTGACCTTGATCCGATCATCAGTGCTCCCTACGAGTTCTTAACCCCAGACACTGTAGACAATAAGTATCCGCGAACCTAAGGATATAAAAGCATAAGCTTTAGTGAGTCTATAACAAGTGCTTGTGGTTTTTATGCAGATGGGAACTTTCCTTTACTAGGGAGTTTCCCATCTAAAAATTAAGAAAAGGGAGCCTGCTACAACCCGTGTCAGTTGGGATTCCCTGAGAGTTAACCGATGTGTGCGAAATAACAAGGTAACATGAGGAACCGAAAACATGGATTATGTTTTATCAGCGAGGAAAATAAATAAATCATTCGGCACAGCTCATGTATTGCGTGATGTGTCCTTTGACTTGAAATATGGAGAGATTCACGGATTGCTTGGCGAGAATGGTGCCGGTAAATCTACTCTGATAAAGATTATGGCTGGAGATTACTCCATGGATAGTGGAGAAATTCTGATCGATGGGAAACCAGAACATATCACCAGGCCGGCTGATTCTCTTGAGTTAGGTATACGAGTGATTTATCAGGAATTTAATCTGGTGAAAACATTATCCGTAGCAGAAAACATCTATATTGGTGGAATGCCCCGGAATTCCTTCGGGCTCGTAGATAAAAAAGAGATGAACCGTTGGGCAGAAGAACTCCTTGCTGAATTGGGTATAGAAGTAGATGTCCGAGAAATTGTCGGCAATATTTCTGTAGCCGAACAGCAGTTGGTCGAGATTGCAAAGGCACTCAGCAAGCAGGCTCGAATACTCATCATGGATGAACCTACTGCAGCGTTGAGTGATCAGGAAACGAGTAAGCTTTTTGATGTTGTCCGAGGATTACGGGATAAGGGCAAATCCGTAATCTTTATTACCCATCGTCTTTCAGAGCAGTTTGAAATGTCAGATCGCATAACGGTTCTCCGTGATGGTCAAACCGTAGGGACGGTCAATTCTGATGAAGTAAACAACGATATCCTCGTTAAAATGATGGTTGGCCGGGATGTTGGGGATCTTTATCCGAGGCATTTAGTCAAACCCGGTGAAGTAATTTTTGAGGCTAAACATGTATCTATTGACGAAAGAGTTAAGGATATCAGTTTCCATATTCGTAGAGGTGAAATTGTTTCGTTTTTTGGGTTGATGGGTGCTGGTCAGGAGGCAATCTGTAAAGCGTTGATCGGTGATCCACCAGTCCGAAAAGGTATGCTCTATCTAAATGGAGAGAAGCTTATCATCAATAACTTACGAGAGGCCAATCGAAAAGGAGTAGGGTATGTCAGCAGTGATCGAAAGCATGAAGGACTTTTACCGGCAATGAGTCTTACTTCAAATATCACCACCGCTGCATTTAAAAAACTGGCTAAGTATCACCTGTTTACCCAGAGAAAGTTGGAAGAGAAGGTCACTCAAGATTGGATAGAACGGATGCATATCAGATGTAGGGATCAAGAACAACAGATCAGTTCTTTAAGTGGAGGAAATCAGCAAAAGGCAATGATAGCGCGCTGGCTCAGTAATGATATCAAACTCCTGATTCTCAATATGCCGACACGAGGTGTTGATGTTGGAGCTAAGGCGGAGATTTATACGATACTCGAAGAACTTGCTAATAACGGTGTTGCTGTTCTGGTTTTTTCATTGGAATTGCTGGAAGTTTTAGGGATCTCGGATCGTATTTATGTATTGTGTGAAGGCGATATCACAGCAGAAGTTCCAATCGAGCAGGCAAATCAGGATACTCTGATGAAATATGCCGTCGCTAAATTTCTACATTTTGGAGGCAAATAACCATGGCGGATAAAGTAAAGAATAACACAATCACGGAGATGAAATATTATCTCAAGAACCCGATAGATTTTCTCATTAAATACGGCCTATTCGTGATCTTTTTTGCGATGGTGCTATTTTTCTCGTTCAGGACTCAATACTTTTTTCAGTTCAGTAATGTGAAAAATATTCTCATTGCAGTCTCAGTAATTGGAGTGATTTCCACCGCAATGACTGCGGCAATTATCGGGAGAGGGCCTGACCTAACGGTAGGAGCCATCGTTGCAATGTCCGGTTGTATTGTGGCTAATCTCGTATTAATGAATGGATATCCCTGGTTTGTCGGCATGATCGTTGCAATTATTGTAGGTGTATTCATTGGTTTCCTGAATGGAATAATTATAGTGAAGTTTGATCTCAGTTCACTCATAGTTACTCTTGGTATGATGAATGTAGTGCGAGGTTTAAGTTTTATTCTTGTGGATGGGACCGCCCAATTTGTTAATGACTACCGCCTGTTGTATTTAGGACGTGCACGATGGCTGGGAATCCCCTTACCCATTATCATTGTGTTATTCAGTTTTGTACTGCTTGATTTCATACTGCGGAATACCGTGTTTGGGCGACAAGTGTTTTCATCAGGTGGTAATAGAACTGCTGCCCGTCTTGCCGGTATCAATGTAACCAAGAATACGATCATTCTATTTGTGCTGTCGGGTTTCATGGCTTCGGTAGCTGGGTTGATTACTGTCGGCATTGGAGGGGCGGCGATGCCGTACGTGGGAGAATCCTATGCTCTGGATGCGGTTACTGCCGTTCTACTCGGAGGAACCACACTTGCTGGAGGAAAAGGATCCGTGCGCATGACATTCCTCGGTGTGCTTATTATCGGAATTCTCAACAATGGGATGACCTTAATGAATGTACAGACCTATTGGCAGATAACGGCAAAAGGAGCTTTCTTGATACTTGCAATTATCTTGGATAGTCTCCAGTACCAGAGGAAAATATCTATAGTTAAGTAAGGAGGCATACTTGAAGGGACAGAATTAGGAATAATTTATGAGAAAGTAAATTCATGGGAAAGATTTGGGAAGAAAATATCTATGATACTTTCAGTGCTCAGTCAGCAGACTTGTGATAGCATGTAATAGTGTGATATTTTTCCTGTAAAGGAAAGTGAGTACATAAGAGATAATTTTATGCTAAGTGAGCTTGATCTGCTGAAAGGATGAATTGGAGAATCATATCGTGACAATGGTTCTTGTCTATAGGTGATGCTGTTGTAGATTGCATGAGTATAAATATAACAAAAGGTTTATCAGGAAATGGTGTTCCATGCTCCTGGTGAAAAAGGTCTATGAGGATGTTCTCCGATAGGGGAAATATTGTTCAGGGAATGTTTAACAAAACTTGTTTTATGGTAACCTGTAAAAATAAAGGACTTGGCTCCGATGACGCTATTTACACAACTTGATGTAAAAAAAATTAACAAACTGATTGAAGTGGCGAAAAAATACTATTTCGACGGTATGACTCAAAATCAGATTGCAAAAGAGCTCAACCTGTCTCGTCCTCTGATAAGCAAATACCTGGCAGAAGCACGTGATGTAGGTATTGTCACTATTTCCATAAAATCACCTTTGGAAAGTGACGACCTCGTCATAGATTTACTTAAGAACCGTTATGGTATTCAGGGAGGGAACTTGATACCTTCCTCTGGGCAGCCCAGTGTTTCCGAAGGCCTCATTGTAAGATCTGCAGCACAGTTTCTCCTAGAATCATTGAAGCCAGATATTCACCTTGGTTTGAGTTGGGGAAATACGATAAGTGCAATTGTTGGTATCATGGAAGAGCAATTCAAACAACCGAGTATACCTGGTGAGGTTTCTTCTCTTATTGGAAATTCGAACACAGCGAATAGAAATTATCACACTGATAGCCTCTGCCGCAACATCAGCGCAATAACTGGTTTCACTCCCAACTACATTCATGCACCAGCTTTGGTTGAATCAATCGATGATTACAGCCTCCTCACTCGAACAGAATCATACAGTAAGATTTTTAAGCATTGGGGGAATCTTGACGTAGCAATTTTCCAAATTGATAATCATCCATCAGTTCCCGATCTTGCTACTGCCTCACGTTTCGGAAATATTCTAGCAAACAAGAAGGCTGTTGGTCATATGCTTACCTACTACTTCGATGTGCAGGGGAATTTCATCCATGAAGAACATGATGTTGTTGTGCGAATTCCACTGGATTTACTGAGAAAAATTAAGATTCGTATTGGTGTTTGTAGTGGTAATGTGAGTGCGAATGCATTAAAAGGTGCTTTGAGTACTGGGTTAATTACCCATCTATTTGCCAATGAAAAAACGGCTGAAAATGCTATTAGGAACAACCTGCTGAATACCTGATCTTTCTGACAAATTATTCAAGTCCCCCATTAACTACATATGATGAGCTGGTAACATGAGTAGCATGCCAAACGTAAAATAGGCGTTGTCGTGTGCAGCTTATGCACAGTTATATCAAAATCAACGATAATACACGGAGGAATGATCGACTAAGAAAAGGAGTTTACTAGTTATTGGTAGGGGAAATATAGACAATTATTTCCTCTAAATATCAAAAAGAGTGCTAAGCACAACGCTGTCTTACAGGAGATGAGAATATGTTTGAATCCAATAAAGAATTAGTCCGTCGGTTTTATGAAGTGTCAACAACCCCAAGTTGCCCCGGTATGAATGATATTGTGGCAGATGATTACTATGATCATCATTTTCTTCCGAGCCTGCCGAAGGGGCCTGAGGGTGTTCGCCAGTGGAACGAAGAGGTACTAGCTAGCGTATTCAGTGACATTCGGATTGAAATTGATTTTATGGTTGCAGAAGGTACCACCGTTGACTGCCATTTTGCTTTGGTTGGTAAACACACCGGTAAATGGGGAGATATAGAGCCGAAAGGAAACGCCCTGCGCGTTCCCTGTATCAGCACCTTCAGAATAGAGAACGGAAAAATTGCCGAAGGATGGGAGCTTTTCGATAGCGGCGATATGGAAAATCAAATGAAAGCATAGTCATTAGGGATGTGAGAAATATTTTTATTGTATCAAGGACTTTCTCGATAAGAGAAGAGGTGATAAACAACCCTTACTCTCTTGAAAGTTCATTTGCCCGGCAAAAAGGAACCGCCGGTTATCCGGCGGCTCCTGATGTGATTATGTGTACTTTTTATTCATCGAAAGCGTCTTTTGCCTTCCATTCTTTCCATACATTACCTACAAGATCCGGGCTTGGTTTAAGCGTTTTCTTGCCTGGTTTCCATCCGGAAGGTGTAGCTTCGGTACCCTGTTTCTCGCGTACCAACTGGAATGCCTGAATCTGACGGATTGTTTCACTTACGTTGCGTCCAACAGGTGGTGAGAGAACTTCAAACCCCTGGATTACTCCATCCGGATCAATCAGGAATCTTCCTCTCGTGTTGACTCCGCCTGCAGCATCATATACTCCATAGGCAGTTCCGATAGCACCGCCACCATCCGAGAGCATCGGATACGGTACCCCTCCATCGACCATCTTTGAAATTTCATGGTCATTCCACATCTTGTGTGTGTAAATACTGTCCACGCTCATTGAGAGTACTTGGACTCCGAGTTTCTCGAACTCGGGATTCTTTTCGGCGACCGCCGAAATTTCTGTCGCTCAGACAAATGTGAAATCACCTGGATAGAAACAGAGAACTACCCATTTGCCGAG
>CAYZXD010000059.1:0-9147 GCA_964482325.1 uncultured Spirochaetaceae bacterium
GTGGTACTACCCTTTTCCAAGTTCTTCGTGTAAACTACCGTATGATTTTATATTTCTATTGATTATATTGTATATTTTTACACATTTTCATACGAGAAAATTCACCTCCGTCTTTTTTTTATTCTATACAAGTCAGAAATGTTATGGTAACATGATTATAGATTATCGAATATTTATAATTTATAATCCATTATCCGTTCCATACATCAGGTAACGCACGATGGATGACTATGAATCAGGGGTTACTATGGACACTAAGCAGAGATCTATTGATCAGGAGATTCGTGATGCCGTGGGTGTGGCTCTACAAGACCAACGTGCGGATTCGGTAGCAGCAGCGATTAATTCGATTCATGCCGATGAATTGAATCGTTTCTTTCATGCCGGTTTATCGTCCGGAACCATAGAGGTGGACCCGGTAACTACCGGACTTCCTGCTTCTCCTGGAGCTGCAGTCGGTGAAGTTGTCACCAGTGCTGCGCAAGCCGTTGCACTATCAGACGCTGGACGATCGGTTATTCTGGTACGTCCCGAAACAAACCCTGATGACATGCTCGGCATGCAGGCTGCAAAAGGAGTACTTACTGCTCGCGGCGGCTTGGGTTCCCATGCAGCCATTGTGGCTCGCGGGTGGGGAAAACCTGCTGTAGTAGGTGCCATAGACGTTCATGTCGTTGATGGCGGACTGGAAATCAACGGAACATCCATTAAAGAGGGTGATTATATCACCATTGATGGGGGATCCGGTAATGTCTACATCGGTAAACTCGACGTTTCCTCTCAAGAAGCTCCTGCAGAATTGCAGCAGCTCCTTCTCTGGGCTGATCAGATTGCAGAAGCAGGAAAATTCCAGGTGCGGGTGAATGCCGACACTGAAAGTGATGCCAGAATGGGTCGGACTTTAGGAGCAAAGGGAATCGGACTGTGCAGAACAGAACATATGTTCCTGTCAGCGGACAGACTTCCTATGATGCGTCGATTTATCCTCAGCGAAACGGAAGAAGAGGCACAACAGAGTCTAGAAGAGCTGGGAAAAGCCCAGGTTACCGATTTCGAACTCGTATTGGGTGCAATGGACGGGCTTCCGGTAAAGGTTCGTCTCCTTGATCCTCCTCTCCATGAGTTCCTCCCCGATATTTTAGACCTTACCGCAAAAGAAGCCACCGGGACGTTAACTGCAGTAGAAAAGAAAGAACTTGCGGCAGTACGACGTCTGCACGAAAAAAACCCCATGATCGGAACCAGAGGGGTCCGTCTTGGTATCGTACGCGGTGGGCTGTATGAAATGCAGGTGCGTTCCCTTGCTGCAGCAACCGCAAATCTGCTGAAAAAGGGGAAACATCCTAAAATAGAGATCATGATTCCGCTGATTGTCAATGAAAAAGAATTGGCAATAGCACGACAATGGGTAACCGATACGTTGGCAGAATCTGCACATCCGGAGTTAGCTGATACAGTTATTGAGATCGGAGCTATGATTGAAACACCGCGTGCCGCTTTGGTAGCTGGGGCTCTGACACCCTATGCTGACTTTTTCTCATTCGGTACCAATGACATGACACAGATGACTTTTGCTTTCAGTCGTGATGATGTTGAGGCAAACATGCTTCCTGCCTATCAGAAGCGGGGTATTCTCGTCGACAATCCATTTGCTGTGGTTGACCGTGACGGTGTGGGAGCATTGGTTGAGATCGGGTGCAAATCAGCTCGAGAAGCAAAGTCTTCAATCAAACTGAGTGTTTGCGGTGAACATGCCGGAAACCCTGATTCAGTTGACTTCTTTGTACGGGCAGGTGTAGATGCAGTGAGCTGTTCGCCCTTTAGAGTTCCTCTGAGCCGTCTCGCAGCTGCTCAGGCACTTCTTGCATGTGGACGGGTCTCTGCAGAGCAAGTACCATTCACCTTTGCAAGTGCACCTGAAGCTACTGAAGAAGGAGAAGTCTCTGAAGACTCCTTTGTGATTGAGGCAGATGAAGACTTCATTCTCTATCTGCTTCGTGTTCGAGGGTACATCACCCCGGATGGCCTGATGGATAGCGTGGGCTCGATTCCAACTGAGATCATGGACGGTCTTCTGGAAAAAGGGTATGTAAATCTGATGGAACCTCGTAATATGTATACCCTCACCGCTGAAGGAACTGAAGAGCAGCAGCGCCGTCAGGAAGCAGGTGCAGACCCAGAACTTGCACAAGCATTGGCTCCTGCTTATAAAGAATTCTTAGCACTCAATTCAGCATTTAAAGAATTGTGTAATAACTGGCAGTTGAAGGACGGAGCAGTAAATGATCACAGTGATGTTGCGTATGATCAGCTCCAGATCGAAGCACTCAAGTCGATTGATGAAAAAGGTCAGATCATTCTGGGACAGCTTGCTGAAGCCCTCCCCCGTCTTGCCCGGTATCAAGGACGCTTGCAGAGAGCATTGAAGCGGGTGCTTGCAGGAGAAATCAAGATGTTCACGGGAGTGATGTGCGGATCATATCACGATATCTGGATGGAACTGCATGAAGATCTGATGCTCCTGCAGGGAATTGACCGAGCGGAGGAAGGAAGCTTCTAACATATAACTAAACTGATTTGGACATATGCTGCAAAATCAGGTAAGTATAAGATGGTAACCGGAGAACGTACCTATTGGCATCTGATCAATACGCATTGGTTAGATGCCATCTTTTTATTTCTGACAACTTGACACAATAAATGTCTTATCGGTAGATTTTCAGTCGACTGATCTCTTTACGAGAGTGCTCTGGGGGAATTCCAAGTCTTGGAGGTACTATGATCACCCTTTTTAGGATTGCAACATTTGTATCAGCTATGTTTTCCACAATCCTGGCTGTTTACCTCTTTTCAAAAAGAGACCGCTCCCCTTCATTACGTTTCCTTTCCGGTCTCATGGTCGCAAATATGGTATATGCGACCAGTTATCTCTTTGAGATATCTGCACCGGTACTCTCGGAAGTGATATTTTTTCTCAACATGGAATATGTCGGCATTACGTTCATCCCGCTGTTCTGGATCCTTATTGCATGGTCGTATCATCCTGGAAAAACCAAGATTAATCATGGGCAGTTAAACCACCTTCGATGGTTCTATCTCTTACCGTTTGCAATGATTGTTTTTGTCTGGACAAATCGGTGGCATCATCTGATGTACCATAAAATCTCCATGGAGATACAACCACCGATTACGCTGCTGCAAGTTGAACGGGCTATAGGATTTTGGATAATAAATGGTATTTTACTGTTATTTTTCGTCATCGGAACCGTACGGATGCTGGCTAACCTCATTCGTGCACCCCGGGGATACCGCCGACAGTACGTATTGCTTTTTCTTGCTTCAATTCCCCCGTTCATCAGTTATCTCCTTGTTCTTACGCTGAGTGTCCCACTACACCTCGATATGAACCCCATTGCTTTTGCATTATCAGGGTTACTGATCTTCTGGGGCATCAAAAGTATGCAATTGTTCAATCTTGTCCCAATAGCGGAACACATGGTTGTTGATGCGATGCATGATGCAATGATTGTACTCGATACCAATGGCTGCCTGATCGAAAGCAACCGAAAGGCTCGGACTCTTTTCGGTAAAGACGCATCCTCATTTATGGGAATACCGATAGAGGAATTGCATCCGGAACTTGCAAAGATTTTCACATCAATGGATGCAACGACTGATGGCGAAATCACTATCCTCGGTACCGGTGAGCGACGTACCTACACGGTCAGCTACTCACCCATAACCAATCGACGCAGTCAAGTGAATGGATTCTTACTGTTACTGCACGATGTTACCGAAATTCGGTCGTATGTTTTGAACCTTGAACGCATTGCGTCTTCCGATGGGTTGACCCATCTGCTGAATCACCGGCACTTTATGAAACAGGCAGAGCAGGAAGCTGTTCGATTACAGCAACAGGGTTCCGGATCGTTCAGCCTGGTCATGTTCGACCTCGATCATTTTAAAACCATCAATGATTCCTTTGGGCACATTGCAGGTGACATGGTACTGCAGCAAATCGGCAGGCTCATCACCTCTCAGGCGAGAAAACAAGATTTGTGTGCTCGCTATGGCGGAGAAGAATTTATTATTCTGCTTGTCGACACGCCACTTGATGAGGCGTGCACATGGGCTCAGAGGTTCTGTACAACCTTACGCGATACTCCCTTTTCCCATGACCAGCATCAACTGAAGATCACCGCCAGTTTTGGCGTCAGCTCCTTCAATCCGGAAGATGGTATCAAATGGGATACAGTTCTGAATCAAGCTGATACTGCCCTCTATCAAGCAAAAGATGCAGGAAGAGATCAAGTCATTTGCTTTTCCAACAGTAAATAATATTATAGTTACACTCACCTTCTGTGCTAAAGTGCAACTATGCAGGAGGCAATGTATGAAAAATCGCATGATTCAGGCCGGTGCGACGTCGGTTCTGATCCTTTCTCTCTTTGCGCTTTCCAGTTGTGCTACCAGTGCTTATATCGATGATCCATTGGAAACGGTACATGAGCTGGATCTCCAGCGCTACCTCGGCCAGTGGTATGAAATAGCTCGATACCAGAAAGGGTTCGAAAAGAATATTGTGGGAGCAACTGCAGAATATTCTCTAATGGATGATGGTAGAATCAGGGTACTGAACAGTGGATTTAAAAAATCACTTGATGGAATATACACTTCAGTAAAGGCAGTTGCTTGGAGACCTGATGATAAAAAACCAGGAGAGCTCAAGGTTAAATTCTTTGGCTTATTCACTTCTGATTATCTGGTGTTCGGCCTTGATGAACAGTATCAGTGGGCTCTGGTAGGAAATCATGAACGAGATTCTCTCTGGTTCCTTTCACGGACCCATGAGATATCAGAAGAAACACTGAATCAGATGAAAACCATTGCTGCAGCACAGGGATATGATCTCAGCAAACTCTATATGGTTCCCCAGAAAGTTCGATAATTGCACATCAGAAAGCACGAACCGGTCGGATCAGAAGACCTTGGTCTCTGCCTGCCGATATGGGGAAGTCACCAGTTACCTGGTATGCTTCCATTGTTTCACCGCTGGATTCCGTGGAGCTCCAGTATAATTGTTCTGAAAAATTTCCTAATCGCGCGGTGTGTACCGCAAGAGTAATCTGTTCCCACTCATCTATTGAAGGAAGATACCAATCGGAGAACCCTCGATACGTCAGTTCATCAGCAAGACGTGCGGCATAGTTTCCTGTCGTAGCAGCTCCGGTGGAGCTGCTGTAGGCATGATCACCCATTGCAGTTACCAAACGTCTGGTATTCAGCTTACCGGAACCCACGCGGCCGATGGTGCCGGCAATTGTATTGGGTACTCCATCACTTTCACGATAATATCCACCGATGTAGGTCTCAGCAGCTAGCGAGTAATCACTTTCGGTGATATCACAGGAAACACTTCCGTCTGAAAGCACGCGCACATCATACGGGGCGACCTCAATCCACCGATCGAAGGGGAAATTGAATGCGATCGTACCGTCTGCTCCGGTGATAGACACATCAGCGATATACCCATCAAAGGGCTGTCGGGTATTGGGATAATCGCTTCCAATCCGCAGATTGCGTGCCACTGCTGTTAAATTCACATCATTTCCCGCACCAAAACCCTTTTCATAGGTCGCCGGTATTTCACGTACAGTACTTCCATCGGCTGTCGTATCATCAACGAACAGGTGAAATCCATCACCTTGTCGTTCAAATTTCAGATATACCCAGGAACTGGTGCGTACATCGTAATTGAACCGGCAATCGATCACCCCGCCGTCCCACCAGAGCCGCGGTTGCCCGTCTGTATAGATTTCCCAGCCGATGGTATGGGTATTATTTGCTCCATCAGCATAATTTCCCGCAATAATCCCAACCCGTTCAGTACTGAGATGATCTTCACTTACCCAAATCCGAGCTTCAAAAACTTGCGGAACAGTATCTACAGCACTCTGGAGCTCTACATAGGCATCATTGCTGAAATATAATCCGGATTGCCCGTCTATTGTCTCCCGAGTTGCCCCATAAATAGTTCCATCATAGTTCCCGGCAGCATCGATAGCCGTATGAGAAGGAAACTCGTAGGCAATGACTCCCCCTGCAGGACCCACCTCCCCCACAGCATACGTGCCCACCGTAAAGAGAGCGGTAATCTGGGTCACTTGAGCAGAGACTATTCGTGGGAATAGGAGTTTTCTTCCATACACCACCGAAGATACTGCAGGATCTCCGTCATGCAACATGATTTCCACCTGGTACCACCCTGCATCAAGAAAGATTTCAAGCGTTTCATCGGTGCGCAGAGATGATTGCTGCACCACGGTACCATCGGTATCACGAATGGTCACCAGCTGATAGGGATTCGAAATCACCTCACTTTCTCCGCTGAGTGAACACAAGACAGAGAGAGTGCCCTGTCCCGAGAGGGGAACCATAATCGGAGCAACTGGAGTAATCACTCCTCTGCGTACCGTAACCGGCAGCGTGCCATCACTGAGTTCGGCAATGACGGTACCGCTACTGTTCTTTCCTGCTATAGTGAGCTCCCACACTCCTGCGGTAAGGGCATCAACGCCAATATCATTTCCGCTACTTTTTTCATGAATCAGAGTAATCGGTTCCACACCGGTGCGACTGAGAGTGATTACGTACGTACTGATGTGCATATCGATCGGTTCCGTATTCAAAACCCGTGAATCGGCGTTCTCAGCAAAGGAAATACGTACTGAACCTGCAGTACTGCCATCAAGACTACAACCTACCAGGAAGCAGAGTAAGAGGAGAATGATTGAAATATTCCGTATAGTACGACGTGGGTTTATCATCATCTGTACCTCATATTAGAATGCTCTCACGGGGCGTACGTAACGGGAATAATCTCGTCTAGAAGTTTTTGAAAAACTCGTATCATTACGAGTGAATGCTCCAAGGGTTGGATACTCTGATGAACTCCAGTAAATCCCTGTTGGAAGGAAATTTCCCGGTCCGTCAGCATAGTAGAGATTCGTGAACATCTGTGCCACCTCATCTATTGATGGGAGAAACCAATCATCATATCCATCATATTCGAGTATATCGCAAAGTCTGGCAGCATATTGGTCAGTGGTCTCAGTGTCATATGTGTCAGTGTAGGCAGCAGATCCCATGGCATTTATTAATATCTGCGTATTTGAAGGTCCAGCACCTATATCTTTGATGGTATCTAATGTGATATTGTACCCACCCGGCTCATTCAAGTTATACCCAAAGATCACGGTATCTGTTGCGCTATCATATCCAACTGCGGTACTGTCACAGGAGGGAGTTCCATCAGTAAGAATCCTAAGATCGTCAGGAGCAGCTTCAAGATAGGTCCATCCTGCATAGAGTCCCTGCGTATCTTCATAAAAGATCAATCCACCAGCTTCTCCCGGTTGTCCTATGGTGTAAGATGGTTGAACTGAGAAAGACCTCTCTGCGCCGTTGATTACTCCTGCATCCTGCACGGCAACCAGTACACTGTGACTGCCATGAGTAGTAAATGCGCAGGTAAATTCAGGAGATTGCGCATCTGCAATCAGATTTCCATCTACGTACCACTGATACTGTGCCGTATCGCTGGTATAGGTTGTCGAAAAATGGTGATCGATTCCCGTGAATATCGTCTCGTCGGCAAGGTGCGTAACGCTCAGGTTATCAAGTTGATCAGACATCTGTTCGGTGAAAGTCCATCCTGACGTACTTCCCGTTTCGAACAGCGCTTCGGTGACGGTAATTGTACCTTGAGTGCCCATAGGATCATCGGGAACGATTCGAGCGAAATCAAGACCGTACCAGTAACGCGGTGCATCACCGGAAGAGATTTCCGGTGTTAATTTGGTGCGAATCTCATACCATCCGGGAATGACATCGGTAAAAGTATGACTATAGGGAGTATCCGCACTGGTAACTACCAGGGGGGAAAAAACCGTCCCACTCTCTTCATATCCCGAACTATAATCATTATAGGAGTGAATTTGGATTTCGAGTGTAGGGTTTTCCAATACTAAATCACTGTCAGCAGGCCAGTTCACCGTGAGGGTCAGAGAGCCGCTTTCATCGCTTCGGGGAACTAGGGTTGCATCTAGTGCCGCTACCTGACCACGACTGAGTACTACACTTCGATCACGATTTCCCTGAGCATTCTTAGCCAAGTATGCAATGTGCTCTCCTGCTACTGTTTGAGACGATTCATCCCAACCATTAAATGCTTCAATAACAATTGACCATTGGCCCGCAGCAAGCGCATCAAGAACTACCGATCCTGCTTGCGGCACTTGCACTACTCGTGTTTCCGATACCCCGCGAGTCAAGGTAATACGATACGATTCGATTTCCAGCGATATCGAAGGGAGAAAGTGAGATCGTTGATCCGCTTCTTCGAAAGTAATTACCAAGGCAGCATCGGTCGGGAAAAGCTCTGAACAGGAGGATAATCCGAAAACCACGAGGAACACTGTCAGAAATAGGAGGAGGATCTTAGCTGTTCGTATATATTCTTTCCAGTTCACTGAAACTCCTCTTCTACGACCCATTCATATTGAGCCATACCACAGGACCCCAACTCATCGCTTTCCACTATTACCGTAATTGTGTACTGCCCAGGTTCCATGTCAGAAATCGTTACTGTTGCATCAGTTTCATTTTCAATAATCTCACTATTGGTATACCAAGTGTGCAAGAACGTCTGATCTTCAGGGATACCAGTTGCTACTGCAGTAAACTGTGATGCATCATGTGCAATAGTAACCGTCAACGGCTCAATTCCTGTTACCCGATCGATAGTGAGTCTGAGCGATCCGCTATCGAGGGGACAGGAGATGAGGAACACCGTAAAGGTAAAAATAAGTAACAGCAGCTGGTTCTGATTCTTTCGCATAAGTTTCTTAGGTATCTCTCAAATTTCGAATCACATAAATCCACCATAAGCAACAGCAACTTCACAGGATGCACTTCCCCAGTTAACGGCACCAGAGGTACTGTCAGTTTCAAATACCACCACGGTGACGGTATATTGACCAGCCTCAGCGAAGGTAAGTGCTTCACTATTGGAAGTGGCATCTACGACTTCATCCCCGTTGATGTACCATGCATAGGCCAATGTGCTTCCCGATTGTGCGCCTGTTG
>CAYZXD010000060.1:0-8914 GCA_964482325.1 uncultured Spirochaetaceae bacterium
TATAAGAATAGCGAAACTTTCTATTGAGCATCGTATATTTCATGAAAGAAACATAGCTGTCGTACGACAATTCGTCAATTGTGCAACTGTTGCACGTGTTTTTCTCAGTGTTACTTTTTTTCACACCTCTTTTCCCTGTCCCCCTATGTTCAAGTAAAGCAAAACCGGCAAATTTTTGAGAAATTTTACCGATTTTGATGTATTTCATGAAAAAAAGGAGACTTGGCACGGACTGTGCATGTTATTTAGTACAGAGCAACAGTTTTTTCATACCTCCTTTAGTGTGATTTTCCTTGGAGGTCAGCGGAATTCTCTCCCCACCCCAACAACCCTCCCGCTGACCTCCTCCTTTTTTTGTCTAACCATATGGACTCCTTTTCATTACTTCTTCTTGTGATTTCAATACTCTAGACGTATACTTATTTTGTTTAGGAGGAAAGACATGTCTAGAAGATCTTTCATAGCAGTAATGATGTTTATTACCCTTCTCCCCGCACTATTTGCTGGTGGTGGCTTTGAACACCCGGATCGAGGGTTTATTGCAACTAATCCACGCCAAGTTGCGATGGGAGGTGCTGGAGTGGCAACTGCCGATGCCGAAGAAGCCTTCTTCCAAAATCCGGCAGCTTTGGGAGCTGGGAAGTTCTCGTTAAACCTCCCTTCAGCAGTCATCTCGCTATATCATATTCAGAACTTGTATGACCGTGGTCTCCTTTTACGTGCACCTGAGCTTCTTATGGACTACTTCAGTGATTTTACCGTAGAACAAGAAGTTGCAGATGACTACGTTGCATCGATTCCTGCAGGCGACGGACACCTCGGTACTATCGATGTCTCAACCTCTTTCACTGCAGGTGCCTTCGGTATGGGATTATTCATCCAGGAAGATCTTTTGTTTAAAAATAGCAACGGCAGTGATGATTTTGACTTCGTAGTCGAACAGAACGTTGCTCTTCCCATCGGTTTAGGTTTTAGCATACCCATTGTCCGTGATCAATTCTCCTTGGACATCGGAGCGGTAGTTCGTCCTACCTACCTCGCATATACAGAAAAGATTATCACTTTGACTGAATCTTTTCTGGAAAATATTAAGCTTGCTGCGGGATGGGCAATTCCTATCGACGTCGGTCTTGATCTCAACTTTCCTGCCGGTATACGTCTATCTACTGTAGTTCGGAATCTCAATAGTACCTACACAATGCAGGAATATTCGGAAATGGGACTTTGGGTAAATGAAATGCTGGGACTTGTCGGCCAGGAAGGCCCCTATCATGACGAAGGAGAAACTGCTACGAAAACTGGCCCTTCATATCTTACGTTACCATGGTCCTGGGATGCTGGGCTCGGTTGGGAACCACAGGGGAATGGGTTATTCAAGCCCGTTGTTGCCATTGATATAACCGATATCAACACGATGATTGAGAATGCCAATTCAGGTTCTGTAGATATTATGAACCATCTGCGAGCCGGCATGGAACTGAAGTTGCTGTCGGTGCTTAACCTACGTGCAGGATATGCACAGCAGAGAGCCAGTGTGGGAGCCGGGCTGGATCTGGCAATTGCACGAGTCGATCTCGCCTATGTCTTCCCGGAATCAGACGGGGCAGGAAATGATGTCATGTCGGTACGGGTGTCGATAGGCTGGTAAGACGTACAACATCACTTTATGAACTGCTCTATGTATTTGTTGATCCCGGCATTGCGGTTTTTACCGCAGGCATACGCAAGCATCAGCGATTGAGAAGTCTGAAAGACCGCCAATGCTGCAATAATATCTTCTTCGACCGGACACCTGAGGGTGATGGCACCCTCCAATGGTGCAAGGGATGACGAGTCGATGACCACAAGCGTGCAGGAGCTTTGTTCGTGCAGTTTCATGATATCCTGCAAGAGCGTCTCCGATTCATTTTGTTGCCTGAAATAGAGGAGTGCTGCTCCTGGAGAAAGTACTTCTGCAGAACCATAACAGAGTTGTTCTGCCTCGATACTGCGAATTACTCTTCCGCTCAGTTGCTCGCCACCATGGGAAAACAAATGAGCAAGAGCACTGAAAAGCCCACTCCCTATCGTCACTAACGTATTTTTTGCATGGAGCAGCTGCACGGCAGTATGCATCTCAGCAAGATTCTTTTGTTGGAAACTGAGCATTTCATAGATGAGAGTTTTTGAAACTCCCTGTAGGTCCGCACTGATATAAGCCATAGCGGCAAGCATCTTTAGGGCATTGACGATATGTGTACCGCCACTGATGGTGATGCCAATTTGCGTCTGCCGTGCGAGGGTACCTGTTTCATTTCCGGTGATACTCACGATCTGGTGATGCTTCAGATGATCCAATGAGGCTATCACTTCAGGGGTCTCACCACTGAAACTGGTGAGCATTACCAGATCCTGTGTGATCGGAAGCGGATTACTGAGAAATTCTGATGCGGGAAGTGCAATCGCATACCACCCGAGTCGCCTGAGCTGCAGTGCAAACAGATGGTTCAGATAGTGAGAGGCCCCCATCCCCAAAAGGAGGATACGATTCTGCTTTCGTATGGCATCAGCAACAGCTTGTAAAGCAGGTCGCTGGGTATCAAGTGTTTCCTGTATATCGGTATACTGATGTTCCTGTTCATGAATCATTTGTCTCATTGCTGAATCATCATCAAGTAACGTAATGTACTGCGCGAAAAAAGAATCCATAATTCACCTCCACGTATGCTCAGCAGGATTACCCGCTGGTTCATATGGCATCCTCTCTCTCATCCTACCGGGTAAACCTCGGCTATGCCACCCCTGTTAAAATATTTGTATCATGCATAAATTACTGATTGCATCATAAACAGTTATGAAAATATCCTCTGTCCTCTTTGAGCCTCCTGCTATTTCATGATACACTGCACCCATGGCAAAAAGCAGACGTGATACCGCAGATTTCTATACACTGAAAGCGCGAAAAGAGGGCTATCCCGCCCGTTCGGTGTACAAGCTTGAGGAGATTCAGAAGAGTCATCGCATCATAAAACCGGGAGATACGGTATTGGATGTCGGGGCTGCTCCGGGCAGCTGGACATTGTACACCCATCGCAAACTGATCAAAGGTCAGGGAACGATTGTATCGGTAGATTTAAATCCGCTGGGATTACACCCGGTTCCTCCGACCGTCATCAGTTATACGGGGGATGCGTTCAGTGCTGAAATTCGTGAAAAACTGGTGTCCCATGGTCCGTATCAGGCTATCATCAGTGATGCAGCTCCCATGACCACCGGGAATCGTTCAGTGGATACTTCACGCAGTGAGTGGTTGGCAGAAAGCGTGCTGGCCCTCGCAGAAGAACAATTGTGCGAACATGGAAATCTCGTGATCAAAATCTTTCAAGGAGGTGGAGAGGTCGCAATACTTCAGCGAATGCGCAAACTCTTTGTGAAGGCAAAACCCTTTAAACCAAAAACAAGCCGGTCCGACTCCTTTGAAATATTTCTCGTAGGACTAGACCGGCTTGGAAACCAATAAGTATTATGCTTTTGCCGTATCAGGCATGTGTACATCAACCTGCGGGAATGGAATCTCTATTCCTTCATCCCTGAATCGTTTCAGCACCTCTTCCTGGAATCGGAAATAAACCGTCCAATAATCGCCAGGGAGAGTCCATGGCCGTACTACCAGATCCACGGTGGAGTCATTGAGTTTGTTCACTGCAATCACCGGCTTCGGATCTGAAAGGATCTCAGGATACTTACCGATGATATCCCAGAGAATCTCCTTGGCTTTGCTTACATCACTATCATAGGCAATGGATATGCCCAGTTCCACACGACGCTTATCGGTGTATGAGTAGTTCGTTATCGGACTTCCCCAGATGAGCTTGTTAGCCATGATCACCCGTTTGTTGTCAGGGGTGGCAAGCGTAACACGCATCATATCCATATCACGAACCGAGCCGCTGATCGAACCGATTTCCACATAGTCGCCGATTCTGAACGGGGAATTCAATGCAATCATCACTCCGGCAAGCAGATTCCCCAAGGTCTCCTGAAAAGCAAACCCAAGGATAAAACCGGTGACTCCCAGTCCGGCAATGATCGGAGCAAGATTGATCCCCATCTGACCGAGGACAATAACCAGCAGGATAATCCAGGCAGTTGCCGAAACCACTCTGACCATCAATTTCTGCATCAATTCATTTATTTTTTCACTCTTTGCCAGACTTTTGGTTATCCACTTCTTCAACAGTGAAATAAGGATCTTTCCCACAATCAGAATTACGACAATGCCGATCAAGTTAAATAATACACCAACAGCTTCTTCATTGAACCAGAGCACCATCGAATCCCATAACGATCTCGCTTCAGTCTGTACTTCCATATGTTCTCTCCTTATGAAAGAGGATTCACGCTAACGTGAACCCTCTTTACATATGATACGCTGATCAGTTCTTTAATGCAATGCTGCATTAGCGACTCAGTAATGCATTCAACCGCTTTACAAAGTCTGCAGGATTTTTCAGCATAACTCCTTCATTGAGCAAGGCCTGATCAAGCAGTACCTGTGATAAATCACTGATGAAGTTCTCATCCTCGGCATCGGCGATCTTTTTCACTACAGGACTATCTACGTTAATTTCCAGAATAGGAGTACTCTCGGGCATATCGGCCTGTCCCATGGACTTAAGGATCTGCTGCATCTGCACCGTCATATCATCATCATCAACAACTACAACGGCAGGAGCGTCCACAAGGCGTGTCGATACCACGACATCCTTCACCCGATCCCCAAGTGCATTCTTGATTTTCTTCACAACGTCCTTGCCTGCTTTCTTCTTCTTTTTGCTCTCTTCTTTATCAAGCTCGTCAACAGCACCGCTCTTATTAATCGCTTTCAAGGGAAGCTCAGCATACGTACCGATTGAAGGAACTACGATATCGTCAATATCGTCGGTCATCAGCAGTACTTCAATACCCTTTTTCCTGTACCCTTCCAGCAACGGTGAACGACGGATAGTATCTTCATTACCTCCTGCGAGATAGTAGATAGTCTTCTGATCCTCTTTCATCCGTTCCTTGTATGCAGCAAGACTGGTATAACCCTCAACTTCACTGCTCTTGAAACGCACAAGCTCCAACAGGGTTTCTCGGTTTGCATAATCACTGTACAGCCCTTCCTTCAACGGACGGTTGAACTGTTCAGCGATTTTTGTATACAACTCGGGATTCTGTTCTGCAACCTTTTTCAGTTCGCCGAGGATCTTCTTTACCGAAGCATTGCGGATATTACTCATGATCCGATTCTGCTGGAGAATTTCACGACTTACATTCAAGGGAAGATCTTCACTGTCGATCACTCCACGAACAAATCGAAGATAGGTGGGCAAAAGTTCTTTTTCGTCGTCGGTAATATATACCCGTTTTACATAGAGTTTCACTCCCGGCTTGTAATCTGCGTTGTAGAGGTCGAAGGGAGCTTTAGCGGGGATGTAGAACAACGTCGTATAGTTATTTACTCCTTCTGCCTGCGTGTGGATGTAATAGAGGGGATCTTCACTATCGTATGAAGTGTTCTTGTAGAACTCATTGTAGTCCTCAGCAGTTAATTCACTCTTGCTTCTTCTCCACAGCGCTGCGGCTGTGTTGACCTGTTCTACTTTGTGGGTGCTTCCTGTTTTCTTTCCCTTATCATCGTATTCATCCTGATCATAGGCAAGGAAAATAGGGAAAGCGATATGGTCGGAATACCGTTTCACCAGCCGTTCAAGCGTCCAGCGATTAGCGTACTCTCCTCCATCATCATTCAAATACAGGGTAATGGTGGTTCCCTGCGTCTCGCGCTCAGATTCTTCAAGCGTAAAGGTCCCTTTCCCTTTTGAAGACCACTTCCAGGCCACGTCGGTTCCTGCTTTACGACTCACTACCTCAACCTTATCGGCAACCATGAAGCTGCTGTAGAACCCGACACCGAACTGTCCAATGAGGTTTGAATCCTTCTTTTGGTCCTCAGAGAGGTTCTTCAGGAAATTCTTGGTCCCTGAACGGGCAATGGTCCCGAGATCATCAGCAAGATCATCGTGCCCCATACCGATTCCATTGTCACTAACAACAAGGATTTTCTGGTCATCCGCATCAGTAAAAGAGATATCGATTCTTGGTTCAAATTTCAGATCCTTGAATGCCGCATCAACCAGTGTCTGGTATTTGAGCTTGTCCAGTGCATCAGATGCATTGCTTATCAGCTCGCGTAAAAAGATCTCTTTGTGTGAATACAGAGAGTGAATGATCAGGTGCAGGAGTTCCGACACCTCAGTTTTGAATTTTTTCTGTTCCATGAGTTCCTCCGAAAGGTGTATATACCAGAGATAACATAGTAAAATTTTTCTTTGCCGGCAACGTCCTGATTAACATTTACCCCATTCTGAGCTATGCTGAGTCATGCGCTTTACTCAGCCTACCGCAGCCCGTCAGTTGAATCGTCTGAGGATTCTTAATCTCATTGCAACGCAGGAACATCTGAGTCGTGCTGATGTATCGAGACTCCTGGGGCTTAACAAGGTCAGTACCGGAGAAATTGTCGATCTGTTACTGCATGAAGGAATCATCACCGAAGAAGGTTCCCGTACCACGACGGTGGGAAGACGTCCGATCGACCTTGCATTGAATCGTGAATATCGTATGGCCATTGCGATAGATGCCGGAACCCGTAATACCTCGGTGGCTTTGGTAAACATTGCCGGGGAGATGCTACGTTATGAACGATTTCCTACGGCGCAGAAACCGACAGCCGAAGAAATGGCTGCCTCAATGATTCACTCAACAAAAAAAGTTCTTGCAAGAATGAAAGATCCTGCGGCTGTCTGCGGGTTATCAATATCGATCAACGGGGAAGTGGAACCAGCTACCGGAACTGTATTGCACGCTCCCGATTGGAACTGGCACTCAGTCCCACTTTCCTATGCGCTTTCTAAGCATCTGCCATTTCCTGTCCTCGTTGAAAACAATGTCCGATCGATGGTTTTCGGAGAACGGTGGTTTGCCGGCATTGATCCAAAAACGACCTATTTCTATGTAAATTGGGGAGAGCACATCGGTTCTGCATGGCTCACCAACGGAAATCTTGTTACACAGGATAGTCAGTTCGGTCATATCCCCATTGCTCAATCGGGTACGTGCCGATGCGGAGCAATCGGGTGTTTAGAGACGCAGGCAGCTGGATGGGCCTTAGTAGAGGAAAATCCAAAAGCTAATTCTGTGAAACAACTTGCTACTCTAGCTGAAACAGATAGTACAGCTGAGACTGAACTTCTTCATGCAGCGGAATCTCTTGCACATGGACTTATTTATGCTGCAGCTATGCTGCGCCCTGATAAAATCATCATCGGTGGCGGTATTTCAGCACTGCCCGATCGTTATTTTCAGGCACTGGTATCGGCATTCAAGCGAAAAGCTTCTACCGTAGTAAGTAGCAGGACCACCATAGAACGTTCACAGTTAGGTGATCGTGCCGGTATTCTCGGGACGGCCGCAGTAGGTTTGGATGAGTTCATCTTTAAGCGTTCTCTGCTCGATAAACTCCGGACAAAATAAAAACCGCCTCCCCGGTAAGGGGAAAGCGGCACCTCCTTCAGATCATAAGGTGCGACCTTATGTCCATGCTGACCCGAACAGCTTCCGCCCTGTTCAGGGAGCAACCACAAGTGTGATTATGACACGGAAACCCTGATATGAAAAGAAAAAAATTTGGGAATTCTGTTCTTATCCCGATATGAGAGAAACGGTAATATATGCACGATAGTCAGCAGATGCAGCAGCACGCATTGCAGATGATACTCCAGCATCAGTAAGTCTGACCGAGAAGATTCTCGAATCAACATTCAACCCACTTCCCGCAGAAATGGTCACCGAAACCGTATCAAGAGAAGATCGGACTACCCGTTCGCCTTCGTCTCCAATCCGCTCAAGAACAACAAACTCAATGGTGTCATCAATAACGGCATTGAGGTTCACAATCTCACCATATTCGTATTGTATCGTAAACGAGACCGCTTCAACGGGGGGATTGTCTATCCTTAGTGTCCACTGACCGATATCAACACCATCGCCTGCAGGAAGTAAGGCATCAGTAGCTAGCAGATCAAATGATTCTTCAGTAAGGGCTGATACATCAAAATAGAGCCCTGCCTGGATATACCCCTGAAACGTGATGGTTCCAGACCGCACAAAGAAATCCTGCTGCTCTTCGGCAAACAGACTAACAGAACCGATCAATGAGAAAAGTATGATCAGTATGCTTCCAAGACGCTTCATATAAAATCCCTTAGGCTCCATATATCACAAAGCACCCCGTAGGGTGCTTTATGTTGTGAATAGGCTCAATCAGTCAGTTAGAATAGAAATGGTAACCGTATCCTGGTAACTTCCTTCCGGTGCATTTTCAGCAGTGGTTCTTCCAGGTTGAGTCAACCTAAATCCAATGTTGCGTCCCACTACAGTTGATCCAGCGGCGGTAGTAAAGCCTGTTGTTGCTTCATCACTCTTCTGAGCTCCTCCAGTAGTAGCCCCTGCTGGGTACTCAAGAAGTACGTACGCAATGCTGGTAGCACCATTTACCAAGGTATCATAGTCATAAGTAATGGTATAAGCAGTCGCAGACTGGTTTGTAGAGGTCAATGACCAATTACCAATTACATATCCATCGCCTGTAGGTGATACAATAGTAGAAAGAAGATCAACATTATTAGTATCAGTTTGCTCTACATCAAAAACAATCAAACCTGCAGGTATTTCACCATACACAACCAACGTCCCAGAATCCGTATCTCCGGAAGTCCCTTTCAGTTCTGCGAAAAGTAGTCCTCCCACTAAAAGAACTAGAATTGATAGTATTAAAATCTTTTTCATATCTTTACCCTCTCTTCAGCAAAAGCTGTACCTATAATCT
>CAYZXD010000061.1:0-8890 GCA_964482325.1 uncultured Spirochaetaceae bacterium
AGAGCTCCACCTTGCCAAGGTGGATGTCGCGGGTTCAAATCCCGTCTCTCGCTCTGGAGCGACCCGGAATGCCGGGTCGCTTTTTTATTCGGTTTTTGTTATGATTGGTTGGGTTGAACCGTATAGCTCTTGCCGGGAAGCATGAGCTTGCTTACTATAGATATACTATTTGGAAAGAGGAAACAATTAGGATGATAGCTGAACAGAAAGTTAAAGAGCTGGAAAAATCAGCCGTAGAGCTGGCAATCACGGTCAAGAAGGAAGCTTTGGCCGATTCGTACGCCAAGATACTGCAGAAGTATACGAAAACCCTGCAACTACCTGGATTCCGCAAAGGAAAAGCACCTGCATCGGTTCTCGAACAGAAATTCGGACCGGCCATCAGAGAAGAGAGTGTTTACTCCATCATTGATGATGCGGTACAGGAAGCTCTGAAACAGGTGGAAGATCCCTACAAGCCCCTTCCCTACAGCTCTCCGAGTCTGGTTGATGAAGATCAGATCAGCACTGATATTGACTCGGACCTCCAGTTTTCCATTACCTATGATGTCATGCCGCAATTTGAACTTCCGTCATATACCGGAATCTCAGTTGAAGTGCCGAAAGTGGAAGTTACACAGGATCTTGTCGATAAAGAAATTGCCAAACTGCAGGATCAGAATGCTTTGGTCATCGAAAAGGACAAATCCGTCGAACAGGGGGATATTGTCACCGTTGATTATGTAGAACTTGATGCCGAAAAACAGGAAGTTGCCGGTACCGATCACAAGGACTATGTGTTTACAGTCGGAAGCAAGACCAACTTCTATGCGTTTGACGATGAAATCATCGGCATGAACAAGGGCGATGAAAAAATCATCGAAAAAACCTTTCCAGAGGATGCAGAATATCCTGAATATGCAGGGAAAACCGTTTCGTTGAAGGTGTCGGTAAAGTTAGTAAAAGTACGCGATATCCCCGAAGTCGATGATGAATTTGCACAGGATGTAAGTGAAGAATACAAGACGGTTGCCGACCTCACCAAAGCTACTGAAGAGAAGCTGAAAACTTCACTTGAAGGACACCTGAAAGAAACGACTTTGCAGAAATTGATTGATGCGATGCTTGAAAAGGTTACTATTGTCATTCCTGAAACCATGATTCAGATGGAAATTGATTCTTCGTGGAGACGATTTGTCGGTCAGTCGGGTATGAGCGAGGATCAGGTTCTTAAATTCCTCGAATTCCAGGGACAGACAAAAGACGATGTAACAAAAGCCTGGAGAGAACAGGCTGAAAAGAGCATTCAGGTACAGCTGTTGATGGAAAAGATCAAAGAAAAAGAGGCCTTCACTGTAGGTGAAGAGGAACTCGAAGAAGCAGTAAATACACAGCTCCAGGATATTACCGACGAACAGACACGAAACTACTATCGAAGTGTTCTAGAGGATGATCTGCTCATGAAGAAGACTGGAGATTTCCTGCTTAAAAACAATACGGTCACTGAAGGAGAATCGGTGGCATATGATGATTTCATGGCTGCACACCAACACTGATCAAACGAAATAACTGCATGGAGGTTACATGTCAGATTCGCATTCAACACCCCGATCATCTCTAGTTCCGGTAGTCATTGAACACTCGGGTGTCGGGGAACGTTCTTTTGATATCTTCTCACGACTGCTCCGAGATCGTATTATCATTCTTGGAGAGGAAGTAAATGCTGCATCGGCAAATATTGTGGTTGCACAGTTACTCTTTTTGGAATCCGAAGACCCGACTAAAGATATCAGTCTCTACATAAACAGTCCCGGTGGCAGTGTGACCGCTGGTTTGGCAATCTATGACACCATGCAGTATATTTCATGTAATGTTCAGACTATCTGTCTTGGCCAGGCTGCCTCTATGGGAGCCCTGTTGCTTGCGGCAGGGACAGCTGGCAAACGACATATCCTTCCCTCCGCTCGCGTAATGATTCACCAGCCGTGGGGAGGAGTTAACGGACAGGTCTCAGATATTTCCATTCATGCAAAAGAGTTGCTCCGTATTAAAAACCTGAGCATCGAATACTTTGCCAGACATACCGGGAAAAGCATTGAGACGATCTCATCCGATATCGAACGTGATTTCTTTTTCACCGCTGAGGAGGCGGTTTCTTACGGTCTGGCAGATCACGTGATGCATAGGAGTTAATTATGGCACGCAATAGCAAAGTCTGTTCCTTCTGTGGACGGAGTTCCAAAGAAGTGAAGAGACTTATCGACGGACCCGGGGTAGCAATATGTGAGGATTGTGTCCACACGTGTACGGATATCCTCAATGCTGATCCTGGACATAGTGCGGTACCAGATGATTTTTTAGGTGTAATTCCTACTCCAAAAGAAATTCATGACTATCTCAATGACTATGTAATCGGACAGGATGAAGCAAAAAAGGTACTTTCTGTTGCCGTGTATAATCACTATAAACGGGTAAAATTTCAGGATCAGTTTACCGCAGAAGGATTGGAGATGGATAAATCCAATATTCTGTTGATCGGTCCTACCGGCACCGGTAAGACCCTGCTGGCAAAGACACTCGCTCAGAAACTGCAGGTTCCCTTTGCTATTGCAGATGCAACCACCCTCACTGAGGCTGGTTATGTCGGTGAAGATGTGGAAAATATTCTCCTGAAGCTGATTCAGAATGCCAATGACGATATTTCTGCTGCCGAACACGGTATCGTATTCATCGACGAAATTGATAAAATTGCGAAAAAGAGTGAGAACGTTTCAATTACACGAGATGTTTCCGGTGAAGGTGTTCAACAGGCACTTTTAAAGATTATCGAAGGCACCGATGCCAGCGTTCCTCCTCAGGGAGGGAGAAAACATCCGAATCAGGAAATGCTCAAGATTAATACCCGTAACATTCTGTTTATCTGTGGCGGAGCTTTTGTTGGACTTGATAAGGTAATTGAAAAGCGGGTTTCTGCTCATCAGATGGGCTTTGGTGCAACGATTATTGGATCGCAGGAACGGGATAATACCGAGCTTTTCAAACAGATGCACCCGGATGATCTCGTTAAATTCGGTCTGATTCCTGAGTTCATCGGTCGGCTTCCTATTCATGTCTCTTTGAATCATTTATCGAAAGAAGATCTCATGAGAATTATCACGGAACCGAAAAATTCGATTATCAAGCAATATACCGCATCCTTAAAACTCGACAAAGTTGAACTGGTTTTCCAGGAAGAGGCTATTGAAGCAATTGCTGAAAAGTCGATTATGCAAAAAACCGGTGCCCGTGGCCTGCGCTCAATTGTTGAAAATATTATGATAGAAGTAATGTATGATATTCCCTCCCGGAAGGGAGTAAAACGGGTTGTCGTCAACCGCGAAACTGTTGAGAAGGCACAGCTTCCAGAATTGGAACTGGATTCTGCAGAAACTGCATAGGTTACAGGAACGTTATGTTTACCTACCCTCCCGTTCCATCTTCAATCATCGAGGAGATCAGAAGCAGATCTGTAGCTGTGGTGATCGGTCATGTAGGTCCCGATGGGGATTGTATTCATTCTCAGATTGCCATGCAGAAACTCCTCCAGCGCCTGGGTCTTGAAGTACATCTGGTGAATGCCGGACCGTTCTCTCGTAAAGAAATCAAGAAATACGAACCGTTGTTTGCTCCGCATGTGGATCCCCAATTGCTCGCACGGAATCCGTTGGTGGTACTCGTCGATTGTTCCACGCTTGATCGGATCGGGTATCTCGGCGATGAAATCAAGGGACTCACCGTGCTTATGATTGATCACCATGCTTCAGGCTCACAGTTTGGCGATCTCTCATACATTGTGAGCAAGTCTTTTTCCACTACCCTCTGTATAATGCAATTGTACAAAGCTTTTGATGTGGAAATGACAAATGAAATTGCCGACCATATCTTCTTTGGCCTAGCTACTGATACCGGTTTTTTGAAGTTTATCGGACCCTATCGTGGAGAAACATTCCACCTGATGGGAGAATTAGTGGAGCTTGGAGTTTCCCCCAACGATATCTTTAATCGGATGGAAGGGGGCAACAGCTTTGCTTCGCAGCAATTTCTTGCCCGGTTATTACTGAGAACCCAACCGTTGCTTGATGGCAAACTGATGCTCGTGATCGAAGAACCAGAAGATCTTGCAGAGTTCAACACTGATCAACGACCGAGTGATTCCTTATATGCCCACCTGCTTGGAGTCGATGATGTTGAAGTGGTGCTGTACTGTAAGATCGTTGACACTGATGTGTGGGAACTTGGGTTTAGAGCTTCCCATTCTTCTTCCGTTGATGTTGGGAAAATCAGTGCAGCTTTCGGCGGTGGTGGTCATCGGAAAGCTGCAGGGGCGACAGTGCGAGGAAATCTCAAAGAATTACAGCAGCAGGTAATCAGTCGTATACAGGAAGATATCACCTCATAGATAGGAAAATTCTGATCAATCTGTTCATGTACTATTTTTGTATCATGGCACGGTTCTTGCTTTAAGGTTTCTCCGAGGAGGAGGAACCTGAATGCAATCAGAACTGACAAATCTGGTACTGCGGTATCAGAAGCTGCATACATCGTCGAATGAACGTGATCAGAAAGTAGCCGCACGACTATTTCGTATTATTGAAGACCGATTTCTGTTAATAATCTACCAGTATCCGGTGAGAACTCGTGTCATTGATGAAGAGCTCGCATCAGAGCTGTTGATTTCCATGAAAGCACGAGTCCCTACGATTATCCTCACTTTCACGTATACGGGGATGTCATTCGAAAATTATATCAGGCGGATCGCTTATATGCAGGCTCAGTCATTTGCAAAACGTCTGAAACGTAAAAAAGCGCACGATATCTGTTACAGTATCCCCTCAGAAGCTTTTGATACTATTCGCATTGCAGATGAAGCCCCTCAGTATCATACTGACGTTCCTGCAGAGTGTTCTTGGTCTGAAAATTCCCCTTTCGGAAAAAAACTTCAGGAACGCATGAAAAAATATCCGAGTTTTAAGAGAAAATTCCTCCAACTGGTACTGCTGTGCGCCGATTGTCTCCGTTCAGAACATATCACATTCCTTGCTCATTTCTTGGATATCGATGAAATGCACCTTGCCCAGCTTTTAAAGCGGGCTCGCGAACTCTCTCTTGAGCGACGTAGGCGCATTGCTCATATAAAGGAAGTCCGTGATCGCCATTTTTATGATGCCCTGTACTATCAGCGGGAATTCACCATGCTGCAGCAGCGTGGAGCTTCAGACAGAGTTATCGATAAATCGCGGCTCCGATGGGAACGCGAGCTGATGCTGTTTTATGAACGGAGAGAAGAGGTTCTCCAGCGCTCAAATCCGATTACCCATGAAGTGGTGGGGAAACTTACTCAAGTTCCCAAGGGGACCGTTGATTCGGGCCTCAATGCAATCAGACAATATCTTAAGGAGATCATGGACGGTTAACGGGAAATCGGGTATGTTCGTACTATGAAATTACTGTTTGCCTCTCAAAATGAACATAAACGGAAAGAGATGTCACGGCTGCTCCTGCCTCATGAAATCATGATGCCATCTGATTTGGATCATACATTCGAGTGTGAAGAAACAGCTGACACATTTATCGGCAATGCTTTGGAAAAAGCTCAACATCTCTATACACAGATGGTTAGACCCACGTTTGCTGATGATTCAGGACTCATTATCGATGCTCTCGGCGGTGCTCCCGGAATCTATAGTGCACGCTATGGTGCAGACCAGGCAAAGCGCATGCTGGATGCCGGAGAGAAAAACCAACTCGTTCTTTCCCAACTTGCACAAGTGCCGTATGAAAAACGTACTGCACGCTTTGTATGCGCTATGGCACTCGTACTCACTGAACACAGAATATTCGTGGTACAAGAGACGATTGAAGGCCATATCGCGCAGGCACCCTATGGTGCAGGAGGATTTGGTTACGACCCCATCTTTCTCGTTGGCGATACCGATCGGACCATGGCTTCATTAAGTGAGCAGGAAAAGAATACCATCAGTCACCGGGCTCTTGCAGCAAAGCGTATGCAGGCAATTATTGCACAACTAGAACAATCGGAGGTTCTTTATGTCAGCTGAATCTACAAAACATACTATAGTTCACCGAAAAAATGTTCCATCGGAACATACCTGGGACCTCTCAGTACTCTATGCAAGTGATGAAGCGTGGGAACAGGAGTGTCAAAAATTCGAAGAGTATATAGGAGAGGCGCGTCAGTTCATCGGCCTGGTAGGATCTGATGCTGATACACTGCTGCGCGTGCTTTCCTGGCTTTCAGAAGCAGGCCAGATAGCAGAGCGGATCATGCAATATGCATTTTTACAGTATACAACGGACGGGAGTGATTCGGAACATCTGAGAAAGCAGAGTATTGCACAGCAGTTAATGACCCGTTTTGCGGAAGCCACCAGTTTCATAGAACCTGAAATCCTTGCCATTGCTGATCAGACAATCAATGCGTGGATTGAACAACCTGAGTTTGCCGATTACTCGGTAATGCTCAGGAAAATGCTGAGAAATAAAGATCATATACTGAGCCCCTCTGAAGAACGGATCCTTGCGCTGCAGGGAGAAGTGGGGGCGAAAGCACAGGAAACCTTTGGGGCTCTCACGAATGTCGATTTTGCTTTCGGACACATTGAAACACCGGAAGGACGAATTCCGTTAACGCAAAGCACCTATGGATATTTGATGCAGCATCACGATAGGAAGGTACGCGAACGTGCCTATCGAAAATTCTATCGGGTGTTTCATGATCACCGATATACATTAGCTTCGCTGTATGATGCGAGTGTCAAACAGGATATCTTTCGTGCGAAAGTCCGCTCATACCCCGATTCCCGCAGCATGTTTCTCCACCCTGATAATGTAGATGCATCAGTGTATGATAATCTCATTGAAGCGGTGCATCAGTCATTAGATCAATTACATCGATACTACGATTTGCGTCGCCGAGTATTGCAACTGCCCACCCTCGCTCACTATGACGTATATGTCCCACTTGTTAAGGGCATTACGGTACGACACACCTACGAGGAAGCCGTAGAAGTCATCTGCGAGGCACTTGCTCCTCTCGGGTCATCATATGTGCAGACCCTTCATGAAGGTCTCACTACAGCTCGCTGGGTCGATCGATATGAAAATAAGGGAAAACGATCAGGCGCCTTTTCTTCGGGAATCTATTCAGGACTCCCCTATATCCTCATGAATTACCAAGAGGATGTGTTACGGGATGTATTCACCCTTGCTCATGAGGGGGGACATTCCATGCATTCGTACTACAGTGCAAAGCATAATCCGTTTCCTTCGTATGATTATACGATCTTTGAAGCTGAGGTTGCTTCCACTTTTAATGAACAACTTGTCGCAGCTCATCTGCTCAAGCACGCAGACAGCCGTGACATGAGGGCATACATACTCGGGAAACAAATCGATGATATTGTCGCTACCCTCTTCAGGCAGACGATGTTTGCCGAGTTTGAACTCCTAGTGCATCAGCAAGTCGAATCGGGAGAACCGAATACGATTGACTCCTTGAGGGCAACTTATCGAAATCTCCTGAAGACCTATTTCGGGCCTGATGTCAAACTCTACAAAGTGAGTGATCTTGAGGGACTGCGTATACCTCATTTCTATCGTGCGTTTTATGTCTATAAGTATGCTACCGGCCTCAGTGCGGCCATCACTCTTGCTGATCAGGTTATGCAAGGAACTGCGGAAGATCGCGACCGTTATCTGGCATTTTTGGCATCAGGGGGATCCCGCTATCCGATTGATTCATTGAAGCTGGCCGGAGCAGATATGACCAGTGGAGAACCCGTACAGCGGGCACTTACGACATTTGCCGATCTGCTTGATCAATTTGAACAATTGATGTGATCACGCGCAGGCAGTTGCAACGCTGAGTACATTCTGGTATATCTCCGATATGTCGATAGTCACGTTAGATACGATATCATTATCTCAAATCTGTCATGCCTTTACGCTGGCTTTCAGTGATTATGAAGTACCGGTTCATGTTACCGATGAGATGTTGCAGGAAATGATCATCAGCCGAGATATTCGTCTTGAGCGATCATTCGGCTCGATCGATTCGGGTGGACAGCTTACGGGAGTCATTCTATGTGCCTATCGCACCTATGCCGATGGTCATCGTATGTATATTGCGACCATGGGTGTCTTACCCGACTACCGGTCGCTCGGTATAGGTTCTGCATTATTGAAAAAGGCTTTGCAATGTGCAAAACACCATCAGGTATATCGTGTCCAACTTGAAGTATTGGAACATAATATAGCTGCACAAAACCTCTATCATCGTGCAGGGTTTTCGATACACCGACTATTGCGATGCTATCGGACAGAAGCAGCTCAACTGAAAGCAATCACTCATGCACTATCGGGTGAATTGGTAGACAGGCAAGTATATCAGGAATTGGATCATGATCGGTATCTCCCGTATATTCCCTCCTGGCAATATGATGTACCGTCAGTACTCAACGGATACGATCAGAGTGCTGTTCTGGTAATAAAGGAAAACTACAGCATCAAAGGATTCGGTACCGTGTACCGAAATAACGGAAGTGTTGCTCAGGTAGGGATTCGGGATCAGACACAGATCATTCCGCTGCTCGCTGCCTTAGCCCATGTATCTCCGGCTTCGCAAATCCGGGTGATGAACATTGCATCAACATGTGCTGTCTGTACGCAGTTGGATTATGCCGGATGGGAAAACTTCATTAATCAGTACGAAATGTACTATGAACTGCATGAGATGCCTTCTCATTCTGCCCATATGATAAAACCCCCATCGTGAAAACACGATGAGGGCCGTATGTCCATGCGGCAGACTGGACTTGAACCAGCACAAGCTCTCGCCCACTAGCACCTCAAG
>CAYZXD010000062.1:0-8871 GCA_964482325.1 uncultured Spirochaetaceae bacterium
ATGCCAACAACATCATCATCACCGCCGACCACGGGTTCCTCTATCAGAACAATGTGTTGGATGACAGCGACTTCGTGGTGCTTCCGGTTTTGAACGATGGAGCATTCCTCACAGACCGCAGGTTCCTCGTGGGAACCAAACTGAAGGATAACTCCTCCATGATGGCCTTCTCAGCAGCACAGCTGCATCTTGCAGGAGACTATGAGATCCAAATACCCCGGGGTATAAACCGACTTCGTGTGAAGGGTTCAGGCAGCCGGTACGTCCATGGAGGAGCGACACTTCAAGAGGTGGTTATTCCTGTGGTGAAGGTGAACAAGAAACGCCAGGGAGATGTCTCCTTTGTATCGGTGAGTGTACTTACCGGAACGAGCAATCGCATCACCAGCGGGCAACTTGGCGTGACCTTCTACCAGAACCAACCGATTTCCGCGAAAGTGAAGCCATTGCGAATTCGCGCGGGTATCTATACTGCAGACGATGTGTTGATCAGTGAACGAAAAGAACTGCTCTTCGACTTTACATCGGAGCATGCGAGGGATAGGGAGAACCGGGTGAGGTTCCTGTTCGCCAATACTTCCGAGGCTATGAGAAGCCAGAAGGTGGAATTGCGACTGGAGGTTCCCATAGAGAACACTTCCAAGTGGAAACCCTATATATCGTACCCATACATGCTGGATCGGAAAATGGGAACCGACTTTTAATCCGACGGAGGATAGCACATGAACGATCTTGATCTGAAGATAAACGCACATTTTGGGGGACTCGTGGTCCGCAAGGACCTGGTCAAGGAGGTCAAGGGGAATGCCATTGTGCCAACCTTCGTCTTGGAGTACCTACTCGGTCAGTACTGTGCCTCCGATGATGAAGAAACAATCCGTAGTGGTATCGATACGGTCAAAGAGATCCTAGCCCGCCACTACGTGCATCGTAATGAGGCCAACCTTACCCGTGCCACCATCAAGGAGAAGGGACACCACAAGGTGATCGACAAGATAGCCGTGACTCTCAACGACAAGAAAGATGTGTATGAAGCCCAGTTCGCCAATCTCGGGCTCAAGGAGGTCCTTGTGGACTCCGATACCATAAAGGCCCATCCAAAGCTCCTGGTCAACGGTGTGTGGTGTATCGCCGAGCTGGAGTACGAGCCGTCGGAGGACAAGAAGATTTCCCCTTGGATATTGGAGTCGCTCAAACCGATCCAGCTCTCCAGCTTCGATATGGATCTGTATCTCGAACAGAGGCAGCAGTTCTCTACCGACGAGTGGATCGACCTACTCATCCAGAGCATCGGGTTCAACCCCGAACACTTCAGCAAGCGGGGAAAGCTATTTCAGCTGTTGCGTCTGGTACCGTTCAGCGAACGTAACTACAACCTCATCGAGCTCGGTCCCAAGGGCACGGGCAAGAGCCACATCTACTCGGAGTTCTCCCCGCACGGCATGCTGCTCTCCGGTGGAGAGGTAACGGTAGCCAAGCTGTTCGTCAACAACTCCACGGGAAGGATCGGTCTAGTCGGCTATTGGGACACCGTGGCATTCGACGAGTTCGCAGGAAAAGGAAAAAAGGCAGACAAGGCTCTTGTGGATATCTTGAAGGGCTACATGGCCAACAAGACCTTCAGCCGGGGTATAGAGACGCTTGGGGCTGAGGCTTCGTTGGCCTACGTGGGCAATACCCAACATACCGTACCCTATATGCTCAAACACACGGACCTGTTCGATGAGCTGCCAGAGAAGTATCGCGACTCGGCGTTCCTCGATCGGTTGTACTACTACATCCCGGGATGGGAAGTGGACATCATCCGAGGTGAGATGTTCTCATCGGGTTACGGGTTTGTGGTGGACTACCTTGCCGAGGTCCTGCGATCGTTCAGGGACCATGACTTCTCCGACCGTATAGCCAAGCATTTCACCCTTGCATCGGATCTGAGCACCCGTGACAGGGATGGGATTCGAAAGACCTTCTCCGGTCTCATGAAGATCCTACATCCCACTGGTGAAGCCACGAAGGAGGAGATGGAGGAGATCCTGCGTTTCTCACTCGAAGGGCGTAAGCGGGTTAAGGACCAGATGATCCGCATCGACAAGACCTTCACTCCCGTGCACTTCGGTTACAAGGACAATTCCTCCGGGAAGGATGTGTTGGTCACCACCTTGGAGGAGCGAGAATATCCCAAGCACTACCATCGCGACGGTGGAGTTCCCAAAGAATTGGTGGAACAGACTGGCTCGCCTACAGAATCTGTTGATGATCAAAAGGAACCGGATGTTGAGCAGGTTGTTACCACAGTACCGAAACTGAAGGAACAGCAGCTGATGTACGAGGAGGACCAGAAGGGAATCTCTTATGATATGCTCTTTGGTCCCTACCTAGTAGGTGCTACCGAGATCACGATCACCGATCCCTATATCCGCTCGTTCTACCAGATTCGCAACATGATGGAGTTTCTGGAGACGGTAGTGAAGTTCAAGGCACCAGAGGACGAGGTGAAAGTACATCTCATCACACGTGCAGATGACTTTGAGAGCCAGAAACAGCAGGAGAACCTAGACAGGATTATCGAGATGGTACATTTAGCTGGAGTGGTATTCACCTGGGAGTTCGATCAGTCCCAGACGATCCATGCCCGCCACATTGTGACCGACACCGGTTGGAAGATCGATCTCGATCGAGGCCTTGATATCTTCCAGAAGTATGAGATGAACGATGCTCTCAGCTTAGCCAATAGGCTCCAGGAGTACCGACAGTGCAAGAAATTCCAAGTGACGTATATGAAGACACAGGATTAAGCTTGTGAAGAAAAGGAGACCCTCTGGTGGCTATTCCAAAATATGATGAGATTCAGTTTAGAGCATTGCAGCTCATGTTAGATGGCAAAGCTAGGAAGGCTAAGGAATTCATCGAACCTCTGGCTCAAGTATTCAAGCTATCGGAGGAAGATCTAGAAAAGGAATATGACTCGGGCAACGGATTTATCTTTCTTGATCGGATCACTTGGGCTTTGTCGTATTTGAACATGGCCGGGGTCGTCACTAAACCAAAACGTGGACTCTATCAGATCAACGAGCAAGGCCGTCTTTTAGCTAGCAATGAAGGTAAATTTAGATCTTATGTGTCCGCAAAATATAAGGAACGGCTTGGTACTAACCAGAAACAACCTCATTATGGATCTGATGAATTGCCTGTTTCAGTTGAAGACATGACCCCCGAGGAATCCCTATATGCCTCGTACCAGGGGATAAAGGAGACTATCTTTCAAGAAATCATCGAAACGATACTGTCCAAATCTCCGAAGGAGTTCGAGAATATCGTAGTGATGCTTCTTCAGAAAATGGGCTATGGTGGTGAGATCAAAGATTCTGGCACTGTCACCCAGTACACCAATGACAAGGGTATCGATGGCGTGATCAGAGAGGACGTTCTCGGATTTGGTAGGGTTTGTATTCAAGCTAAGAAGTATGCTACTGGGAATTTTATAGGACGAGATGAGCTGCAGAAGTTTGCCGGAGCGTTGATGCAAGCCCAATCCAATAAGGGGGTGTTTATCACCACTTCAGATTTTACTAAAAATGCATACGATTTTGTGAGGACGCTGAATGCTAATATCCGTATCATCCTCATCAATGGGAAAGAGTTGGCCAACTATATTTTTGAATACGACCTTGGTATGCAGACAGACAAGGTGATAGAAATCAAACGTTTGGATAGTGATTTCTGGGACAATTTGCAAGATGATCAAATTAAGGAAGTACAATTGCAGTGACGATAGCCCTAAATTAGATATTCAACCTTGGTAAAGGAAAGATCATGGACAAATTTGTTACGTTGGAAGAGCTTCCTAAGCATCTACACTCTATACCTAGAAAATCTTGGAAACGGCTTTTTACCTTGATTACTGAGATCTGTTCTGCCTCCACTTTTGTAGAATTGAAAGATATCGGGAGGTCAAGCTATTATCTCAATTCTGATTTAGTGGATAGGTTTCTCAAGATGGTGTATGAGATGGGACTCATTGTAGATTTCCCATGGATGCAATGGGAAGAAGGTATAGATTTGGTTCAAAATAAAGAGACAGTTTACCAAAACTTTCAACCCCTCATGCTTGTCAAACTGCTTACTATAATAGTCCGAGCTGATCGGTTTTATGACGGTACCTTAGTTGAGGCATTTGAAAGTGGTAAGATATTACAAATCCTCCAAGGGCTTGAAAAACATTATGGAGTTGATATCAAATAAAGTAGGACTGACAAAAGCTTTGATAAGTACCCTCTTTCATCATTACATCACTGAGACCAATTACTCATGTGTTTCCCTCGTCAATCTTTGAGAATCTGTGGTTCCCAGATATGGATGAGTGCTGTGCGAGCTTGATCGTGCATCTTGTTGAGGAATTTCGCTCTGAGTTGCTCTGTGTTTCCCGTCTGGAGCATTAGGGTTTCTCTCAGGGGATGGTTGCTGTTTATAAGATATTCATTACGAATATGAAGTCTTCTCAACAGACCTGGTGAAGGTACCTGAGCAAACTTTCCCTGAGGACCCCTGTTGCATTCTGGGCAAGCCAATACTAGATTCCAAATACCATCAATGATTCCTCCTAACCCGTATTGCTTCAATACGTGGGGGAAGAAGTGATCAACCTCTACTCCTTTAATACCGGCTGTTCCTGCTCCAATAGTCGAACCACAGTAGAAACATCTGCCTCTCTGGTATCCATTGAGGGCTTCTCGGCTACCTGTCACAGACTTCCTTCGGTTGTTCGTCATCTGGGCGATGAACATATCATCTTCAGAATCATGCTGAATTGAAAGTAGAGATCTGGAAACACCTAGCTCCCAAGCAGTCTCTACCAAACGCCACCGCGATTCCGTCTCGTGGGGAAGGGCAGAAATTTGGTCAGAAGCCACAAGCTTTGAAAACTCATCCGTAACACGTATACCGTCATGTTCCTTTCTCTCATCGATATAGAAGCGAAAGGGGATATCCTTCTGTCCAACCACATGGAAGGCATCTATAACATTGACAAACCCGTAACGGACCGTTGCTTCAAGAAGATCACTTTCATTGATCTCATCGGAGTTGAATTTTCTACAAGCATCGAGGAAGTTACTTGAGCGAGAAGTACCTTGTTTGTCAGCTATCTTGAGATGTTCAGTTATATGGCGGGAGAATACAGGAGCTATGTCAGACATCTTTATAAGTTGCCCAGACTGAGGTTGCATTTCTAACAACGATTTTGCCAAGGCGAACTTATAGCTCGCTACATTTCTTCCAAAGAGGATCACTGCACGCCAATAGTCAGAGATACCTAACTCTCTTGAATCGAAATCTGTTGCCATGATCTTAGTAGAACCCCTTACCAGGGATTATATGTCTGACCCCTCCTTTTGGATTGGGGACATCGCCTTTTCGGCGGGGTATGAGATGAATATGACAGTGGAAGATGGTTTGCCCCGCATCCTTGCCGATATTGATGCCGACATTGAATGCTGTTACCGTGGGGTCACTTTCGCTAATCTTCATCTTAAGCTCTTTGATTAGTTCATTGCATGCAAGCAGCTCTTCTGAAGTCAGATCGAAATAGCTAGAAACGTGTCTCTTGGGTATGATCAACGAGTGAAGATTGGTAACAGGGAAGCCGTCGGACATAGCAAATGCGAGTTCGTTCTCTAGGACAAATAAGTTTGGTTCTATGTTGCAAAATAGACATGTGTGGATCTCATCAGACATTTGTGACCTCTCCTAGCTCATTTATTCTAACATAGATTTAGGACCGTCGGTATGATCGGAGTATACCAAAATTAACATCAATAAGAAAAATTAGTCACAGGTAACAAAAATCTATCCATAGTCGTTAGTCTGTATGGCAATCTCCTGCTTATCTAGCCGGGAAAGCCAGTAATTGAATTCTGGATTGAACTTTGGTACAGTTCGATATACTTAAAAAATAGGTATACCTAGGCCTATCTTCCTTTTCTTGAATGTTTTTATTGCTAACCTTTCAACCAGGTTTTATCATATGGACAATCTAATGCACACATCATGCTATACCCATATAGGCGAGAGGAGTCTGCGATGGAACGGAAGTTCTC
This sequence comes from uncultured Spirochaetaceae bacterium, assembly GCA_964482325.1. GTDB lineage: Bacteria > Spirochaetota > Spirochaetia > Sphaerochaetales > Sphaerochaetaceae > CAYZJV01. Next base: position 6,093 of record CAYZXD010000062.1, read on the forward strand.
GTGGTATAGGACCATGAATATCCTGGTGGTTGCATCATGCATATTATTGGTCATTTCATGTTCTGATGAAATAGACACTCCTTCGATTGAAACGGATACGCTACTTCTCGGTAGTTCTGGCTATGTGATTGGTGACATCGGCCCAGCCGGAGGATATGTGTTCTATGACAAGGGAAGTTATAGTGATGGTTGGCGCTATTTGGAAGCTGCTCCTAAAGACGTAGGTGTGGCAATTTTTGGGTATTACTATCAGACCGAACCGTTCGAGACGTGGGGAGAGGTGGGGACAGAGAAAGACATGGGAACCGGCGAGACGAATACTGCGGCATTAGTGGCAGCGATGGGAAGCACTGCACATATTGATCTTCATATAGACGGTAATACAGCAAATTATGCAGCTAAGAATTGCGCTGACGTTGAGGTGACCAAAGATGGTGTGACGTATGATGATTACTTTTTGCCGAGTATACCGGAACTGGAAACGATGTATCAGAATCTTTACTTGAACAATCTAGGACGTCTAGAGGGAATTCTTTACTGGAGTTCCTCCGAGTTCAATGCTTTTGGCGCATGGTACCAGGATTTCCGTGATGGGCATACTTCCATTTACGGTAAATCATACCCCATCAGTATAAGGCCAATTCGGGCTTTCTGATCGGCAAAGCACTCTTTGCAACGTACAATTTGAAATTCCTAGAATCGATTTTACTACGTTTCGATAGAGCCACCCACTCTCCTATTTGCCAGCAGTCGTTCAGTCCTCTCCATGAGTTCCTTGCCAAGCTTGACGCCAATTGGATCAACCTTATCACCTGAGATGTCCTCTAGAGGTGGTCCCAGGGTTTCACGCTCTAGCTTCATGCCTACCTCGAGGAAACGTAGTAACTCGGTTGGAGAGAGCTCCTCAGGGCTCAGTTCTTCAAGCCTGGTGATGGCTTTCTTCTGCAGGGTCTTTGCTTGCTCCATATGGCGTTTGGCCATTTCTATAGCATGGGCCCGTAGTTCTTTCCGGCGTTCAGCTTCCACCGATTCATCATAACTACGGCAGCGCTTGATCCACTGATGTTGTGCGGACCACCGTTCGAATAGACGCATACTGATGCTTGATTCTCCGTACTTTTTACGAACCTTCATAAACGAACGGTCCACTCCATAATCGAGGTAGCGGCAGAACCATTGGTATGCCTTAGCAGATTCATCTTTTTGTCGATCCCATATTTCCATCTGGGTCCCTCCGTTGCAGCGGTGGTGCTTGCTTAGTCATTCTTGCATATTTACAAAAGGTAAGGGGAGGGTGGGGTTCCCTATTATGAATTTTTATAAGTTAGGAATCGAGTGGCAAAAAATTCCCCGTTCCTGGAGGTATCTCACCACCTCTGCTTGGAATCTCGATTCGGTATGGTTCATAGATCACCCTCTCTCGCATCCAACATATATTCCGCCATCAGATACGAGTCCTGAGCTATAGCCCGCAAACCCTCTCGATCATCCACGTCAAACTCACCGACCACCATGAATCCCAGCATCGCCAGACCAGCCAACAGGTCCCTCGTCTCAATTCCACTTTTGTCGCATTCAACCATTTTGCCCTCCATAAAATTTTTTCAGATTATAAAAACCTGTTCTTCTCTTCTTCTCTTTCCTGCCCCAAAATTCGACCGCATCGTTTGCGACACTTGCGACACTCCTAAAGGAGTGTGTCGCTGTCTGTCGCAGAGACAAAAGGGTGTCTCCATTTGCGACAAATCCGACATTTTCCTGTCGCATTGGCTACTCTTCCTCCCTTCCGAAATTGCGGGAGATCATCAAGCTGGACAGCAGTGCGCCGTCGATGACTATGAAGCCTGAGCCGAAAGGCTGGATGATATTGTTCTTGACCAAACTCCCAACTAGGCGGACGTCCTCACTGACTTGTAGCATCTTCTCGGCATTCCTTTGGCTCTTGCTCTCCTCGCCCATCAAGTAATTTTTCCACAATTGGCGATCAAGAAATGGTCGGTCATCATGGACCCCACCGCACTTGCGCCACACGTTTATGAAGTCATTGATGAACCCATCGAGCTTCTTATCGTGATTGTATGTGATGTCCGTTCCGTCGATGACAACCACGCTTGAGACCGGCTTGGCATTACTTTATTTGCTGTATTTATGATAGTTGTTATTGAAAAAAGTTCCAGGAAATTACATGTCCAAGAAATTTTCGACTTCTCCGGGTTCAGCTTGAAGGATCTGAACTACAAGATGGGGCTGCAGTACGAGTTCTGAGTTACCGTCACCTTCACTGGCCAGCATTGCGCTGGCCTTTTTTAATGCGCCGACCTGTTCGGAATATGATCGCCGTGACACCAGCCCAGCCAAGGGCCCACGCTGGAAGGAAGAGGGCGGGAAGCTCCCCCGGGTTCAGGTATAGCAAGAGATGCAGCAGCGCTACGATATAGAGCTCCATGGCAACTCCTGAAAGTAGCAGCCTAACTACTAGGGAAAAAGTCGAGACATCCCTGGCCGAGTATCGAAACTCCCGCTTGATGAGGACGTACCACAGCACGATCACACCTACCAACACCACCGTCGATTCATTCATCTGGTGAGTATATCATAATAGGATTCGAACTTGTTGTCTCCAAAATGTCTCCAAAGTGTACCCAAAAGGCGGTCTGGGCGGGTAATAAAAAAGCCCAGAACCTTAATTCTGGACCAATTTATGGGTCAAAAAAGTACTTTTCCGAAGCCAAAAGTGGGATTCGAACCCACGACCTGCGCATTACGAGTGCGCTGCTCT
>CAYZXD010000063.1:0-7973 GCA_964482325.1 uncultured Spirochaetaceae bacterium
CATACGTAACAGATAGCGTATTCTGTTGTTCTGCTACATAAAGGGTGATATGGTATGAGTGACCCTACAAGGGGAGGAGAACATGAAAAATCCAATTCTGATCGTGCTTCTGGTATTGATTTCTGCAATCGGTACACTCGGTGCTACAGATATTGAAGGGAATACCACCCTGAGTGGGAGCAACGGATATATTGTCATTCCGAGTGCATACCCGGTAACCAGTGGAGAGTCAGCTGCAATTACTACAGGGTATCATGCAGTGTTGGCTTTTCCGAAGGATTTCAGCCACATACCGTTTATTCAATTTGGATTCAAGGAAGACTTTGAGGTAAGTCTTGCCGTCGATATTGCCGATACTGCTGCTCTGCTTTTGCAGACCAAGTGGCGTTTTATCGAGAAAAATACCACTTCTGTTGCGTTTGGTATCAATGGTCAGATGCATAACATCGGTGGTACTGCACTTGAATTCGCCGGTCAGACATATATTGCTACCTCTTTTGCCTCAAATTTCATAGATTTACCTTCCAAGACCACCATTCTTGTCGGGTATACTGTTAAAGACGGGATGAACTCAGATATCGACTTCGGTATGGGATTCCAGGCTCCCCTATGGGAGAAAGTCTTTAAAGGCAAGGTGGATTTTATGATCGATTTCGGCAATGTGTCGTACAGTATTTATCCGAGTGCTGGAAATGCTGGGAATCGAGGTATGCTGAATATCGGAATGCGGTTACTTCCCATAGAGTTCATGAAATCAACCTATGTTACTGCAGATCTGAGATTGCTCGATATTCTCGACCAGAATGGGCGAGGGTTGAGCGCTGGAATCAGTATCTCCTTCAGACCGTAGGTCAACGCCAGTTCGATACTTTATTCACTCCCACGGCAGGCCGCTGATCTCTGAGTTGTATCAGACGCCGGGGATAATAGGTGGTAATGGCAAACACACCGAGACTGAGCATCTTTTCCATATCAGCATCGCTATCAACGGTCCATACTGATACTGGAATGAATCGCTTTCTTGCATAGGATACCAGCTCTGGGCGGCACATCGTGTAATCAATATTAATGCCACAGGTTCCGGTCTTTCGTGCATCCGCACAGATTTCCCGAACAAATCGACCATACTGATCCGTATCTGACAACTGTTCTGCATCGTAATACACATTAAGCAGCACTTGTAATTCGGGATAGGTCGTTGCGATCAGCTGGGCCCAATTTTGCTGACACCCGGAAAAAACCACCGAATCATATACGTCACATGATCGGATGGCATCATGAATAGCGACAATACTGTGCACATCCTTCAAATCAACATTCAGAATACTATTACGCTCTTTGATCAGATGAAGCACCTCGGTAAAGGAGACCAATGGACCCGCTAATGTATCAAGTTCTCCATACGTATACTCAGAAATCACAAGATGCTGCTGCGATTCAGTGGTCATAAATGGGTCATGGCTGAGAACCGGCTTCCCATCTGCACTGGTCTGTATATCGATTTCAACGACATCAGCACCCGATGCAATTCCGGCAAGGACCGAATCAATGGTATTGGGGATAGTCTGTTCACATCCGCTGTGAGCAGTGACTAGGCTCTGGCTGTAGGCTGACATTACCGGTACCTCACTTGTTGACTACTTAAGGCTCATGGAAAAGCCTTCAGTCTGTTTCTTGTAGACTACGTTGGAGAAGAGCAATATCGGCAAAGATGCAAAGAGACCGATTGCCATCAATTCGCCCCATTGCGTGGTGTACTCGCCGATATAGCGAGAGATAACCACCGGCAGGGTCAGCAGTTTCGGGCTGCGGACAAACAGAAGTGCAAAGAGAAATTCATTCCAAGCAAGGATCAAGCTGAATATTGAAGTGGCAATTATGCCTGAACGAACCAGAGGGGCAACAATCGAAAAAAGAATTCTGATAGGAGATGCTCCGTCAATAGTAGCTGCCTCTTCAAATTCAGCAGGTAATGATTTCAAGAATCCATAAATGAGCCAGATAGAATAGGGGAGTGTATAAATCTGAAATGCCACAATCAGCCCGGGCAGCGTGTTAATCAATCCAATCTGATTAAACACGGTGAAAAGAGGTACCGCAAGAACAATTGGGGGTAAAATACGTACCACTAAAACCCACACAAGAAACAGTTTATTCATCCGCAGGGGAAATCGGTATCGCACAAGAGCATAAGAAGCAAGAAAAGCTAAAATGATCGAGGCAAATGTTGCTGAGATTGCCACAACGACCGAGTTCGAAAAATTCTTCCACAACCCTGATTCAAATACCGTACGATAGTTGTTGAGTGTCGGACTCTGCGGTGTGAGTGTCGGTACGGGATTGATCACTTCACGCGGTGTTTTCAATGATGTATTTACCATCCAATAAATGGGGGTAATGGTAATTGCGAGCAGGACAATCAGCACGAGGGCAAAAAGGACGGTGTTCATGTGTTTTCGTAGGCGGTACATCAGTTGTCCTCCTTCAAGAGACTGCGCACATAGAAAAGTGCAAGAAATGCAACAACAAAGAGCGTCAATACCGAGGCCGAACTGGCTCTCCCAAAGTTGAAAAAGGAAAATCCTTCACGATAGATGAATGTGGAGAGGGTCTGGGTAGCATTCGCCGGGCCTCCACCGGTAAGCGCATATACTTTATCAAACAACCGGAAAGTATCGATAGTTCTCAGCATCAGAACTAATAAGATCTGACTGGAGAGAATCGGCAGGGTGATGCGAAACGAAATTTGCCTTCGATTAGCCCCATCGATCTGTGCTGCTTCAAAAATATCTGAGGGAATGGAACTCATTCCTGCTTGAATGATTAAGAAAGCAAATGGTGTCCATTGCCAGATATCGACAAGAATCACCGAAAAGAGGGCAACGTGCTGATCGGTGAGCCATCCCACTGGTGATAATCCAAGTTTTCCCAGTATAAAATTGAACAATCCGATTTCATAGTGGAAAAAGGTCTGCCATACGGCACAGATAACCATGGTGGAAATAATCATCGGGAAAATGATAATCAGTGAAGAAATACGTTTCCCTCTGAATTTTCTTTGCAGCATGAAAGCAAAGAATACTCCCAGGATCACTTCAAGAGTACTTGCAACAAAAGTGAAGATCAACGTATTGGTAAACGAACGCTGGAAGAGCTCTTCACCTATGATCCTGCTGTAATTCTGCAATCCGATAAACTCTCGGGTATTCGATATGAAGTCATATCGAAAGAAGGAGTCGTATACGATCGACGAAATAGGATAGATCGTCAAGAAGAGAATCAGCAGTAAGGCTGGGGCAAATATGAGGTAAAAGAACGAGTTGTATGCTGCCCGTTGGGACTGTTTCATGAAGCACTCCTCACAAAATAGATAACTGAAGCTTCGGGGAGTTCATACTCCCCGAAGTATAGCAAATAATTTATTCAACAATTTCTGCAACACGCGTCTGAATTTCATTCAGAGCCTGTTTTGCAGTAAGATTTCCAACCAGAGCTCTCTGGAGGTAATCACCGAATACTGATTCAATTTCTGACCAATAGTTCGTCCGAGGTCGTACTGAACCGGTTTTCTGGCCATCAAGCTGTGCAGGATACCACGGATAACTTGCTACGAGGTCTGCAATTTGATGTACGCTGTGACGCGTAGGAGGAACACCGGTCTCTCGTGCAATAGCTTCCTGAGTTTCAGCACTGGTGAGGTGAAGAAGGAAATCAAATGCAGCGTCAATATTCTTTGAATCTTTTGGAATACCCACCATCCATGCACCGATCATCGAAGAGGATTGATTTACCTGTCCGGGGTGAGCTGCGATCTTGACCTTGCCGACTACATTTGACAGTTCAGGATTCTCGAGATTTCCAATCCAACCGGGCCATACTTCAATAGCCATAGCAGCAGTTCCTGCGAGCAGCGCATCACTTACCTGTGCTGACTGATATGCGGTAACACCTTCCGGTGCATATTTGGCAAGCTCTAAGAAGTATTCTAATGCATTCAGCGCTTCAGGGGTGTTGAAAGCAGGTTTTCCGTCTACAAGAATATCAGCTCCAAAAGCCCAGTAAATGGGAAGGAATCCAGTAACGATCGGATTTCCCTGTACCCCTCGGAAGAGCACCGGAGTCATACCGCCTTCATTAGCTTTAATCTTCTTTGCAACTTCAAGTACTTCAGTCCAGGTGGCGAATTTATCAACACCGTACTTTTTGCTGATATCCTGTCGATAGGCAAACAGAGCAACGTTTCCTACATGAGGAAGTGCCAGAAGTTTACCATTAGGATAGGGATATCGGCCGATATTGACCATATTTTCTACCAGATCTTCATCAATTGAGAGACCTTTCTCCTGATACAGTGCGTCAAGATCGGCAAGCCAACCGGCTTCCTGCAGCTGGGTGAGGAAAGGATCATCGATGAGAATCACATCAAATGCTCCTGTACCACCGCGCAACTCGATGACGGACTGTTCCTTCAGTTCTGATCCGGACAATTTGAGCAATTCAAACTCAACGTTCGGATTAGCTTCCTGATAGGATGCAATAGCCAACTCCATGGCATCCCCATACGCGCCATCTCTTCCCGCAATAGTAAGGGTAGTAACCCCAGTTTCCTGAGCACCACCGGCAAATACAGCAGATGGGATGAGCAGCAGCGCAATAGCAACTACTATACTGAGTCTTTTCATACAGAACCTCCTGTTTTTATCGATTCTTTATGTAAGATACCATAGGACTATTTTATGATAAAACAAAAATTAGAAAGTGCTTATCTGTTCAAATCTGCATAATTGTATAAATGAAGTTATTAGTCTAATACGTGCTATTTGCTTATTAAGGTTATTATGCTAATATGAGGTATGAAGTCTTCTGATGATTCAATACGAAAATCGGTTCCGCAACGGTTAAAGCGCCATGACTTGGTCATGGGTATATTGTACAAATTCTCTGATTTGTATGAATCAAGTGCAGCACAATCAATTTGGGATATCGCATTTCCCATAGATGAGCTTCGCAAACATCTGAAAATGCGCTTTGGTGTAGAATATACCAGCAATCAATGGGTATATACGCAGTTAAGACGCTACGAAGATGAAATTGGTGCAAAACTGTTTGAGCGCAGTGAAATGGAACATGCTAACCGATTCAACCTCAAGCTGCATCCCAATATGATTGAATTTGTGCAGAAACAACATTTGTATGTTCCGCAGAAAATTAAGTTGGCAAATGGAATTTATGACAAAATACAGTCAGCGGTGCAGCATCAGAGTATCGCCCGCGTTTGTCTCGGTGCCGGAAGTACCATGTATCATCTTGCACAGATATTTTTAGACCGACAGGATCAACTAATACCCACATTTCAACTCTATACACATAATGCAGGAATCCTTCCATTACTGTACAGCCAGCAGGTGAATTACCAAAAGCTGGAAATTTTTTCTGCAAGCGGAAAGCTCGATCCCATAACCCGTACACTCATCGGTGATCCGCAGCATATTTTCCCTACACGGGAATTTGATTTTATCATACAGGGGACCTCTCGCATTCATGATGGAAATCTCTATATTGAATCGGATACCGAACAAGTGATCAAAGCTGAGCTGCTGCATCAACATACCGGCTGCAAGATATTGGTACTCACCAAACATGAATTTCAGGATGAACCACTGAAAAATGCCACATCATATGGCAAAATCACCGATTATGATTATGTGGTAGTCCCACGCTCCATCGGCAATGAGAATAAAAAGCTCTACGACTTCCGCTTCGAGCAGTACCTTGATCTATTTGAACCGGAAATCATGAACTGGAACTATTCCATCCTCAAAGTCATCAATCCCACTGGCAGGGTAACCGAATGAGGAAACTCAAAAACATACCACTACATACCTAGCAAAGAAAGTCGCGACAAACAAACTGAAATGATGCTGAGCATTGGTGAGCAGGTTCACTTTTCCCAAAAAAACCGATCCATGGTCTATTTGACAGGATCGGTAATTAATTTGGGAGTATTGAGAGGCACAAAGCCTTACCACTAATCCTATCCAAACCAATTCATATCAGTAAACCATATTTATTCAATACTTTTCCAAACATCAAATCCATTCAACCTGCCAGAAGCCTAGAGAAATTTAATTCTCAATATTTTCCTAAAATTGAGAAGAAAGGTGGGTATGATTCCCATTCGGATAGCTCTTGTAATCACTCCACAAACCCAAATCTGTAAGTAGCCATGTCACATGTTTTGTTACAACCTGTCGTAAGTTTCTGTCTTAGCAGTTGTCATAGCTTTATCACAGCTCTAAATTGAAAAAACCGGACAAGCTATTCATCATCTTTGTGTTCGATTTGCTTCAACAGCCGATCAAAGTCACTTTCAAAAAGCCGATCCTGAATGATGCGGTATTTTTCAAATTCGCTTTCGGCGTGGGTTTTAGCTATTTCCGCCGTTACCTTTCCGGCATCCTGTAAAATTTCCCGATCAGTGGCTTCAATGAATTTATTCAAGCGTGTTTCCCAATCCTGCATGGTCATCGGGATCTTGCGCTGGGCCATGTCCTCGGCCACATCTAGGTAGGCGTTTACCAAGCGAGTCAATTGTAACATTTCGTTTTCAGTTAGGTAATTCTTTGCCACACTTACATCAAACTTCTGGATTTTACCATTCGGAGCATCTTTCCATGTGGTCAGACCCATGTGTTGTTTCTGATGATCTGCCCGGTCAACAATTACTTCGGCAGCCATCTGCCCATGAATAGCCCAGTGCAGCTTGTTTTGAACCGTGGCAAAGAATCGCTTGGTTGCCTGAGCCGTCACATCATAATCAATAGATGTTGTGTAAATATCAGTGATCTTCTGGTAAAACTTACGTTCAGAGAGCCTGATCTCCCGGATACGTTCTAGCTGTTCCTCGAAATATTGCTCAGTAAGGATGGATCCACCACTTTTTATACGCTCGTCATCCATCACATAAGCTTTGATAGTGTACTCTTTGATAACAGTAGTTGCCCACTTTCGGAACTGAACAGCACGTTCTGAGTTGACCTTGTAACCAACTGCGATGATGGCCGATAGATTATAGTGCAAGGTTTTGTAGTTTTTGCCATCAGCGGCAGTTATCCGGAATTTCCGGATAACTGAATCTTCCTGCAACTCGCTGTCAGCAAAGATTTTTTTAAGGTGCTCATTCACCGTGCGCACATTCACGTCGTAGAGCATACCCATCATCTTTTGGGACAGCCAGATGTTTTCATCCGCGTATATGGCCTCAACGCCGCCTTCGCCAGTTGCTGCCACAAAGGTCAGGTATTCGGCCGCCGAGGAGCGGACAATCGATGTCTCTTTTTTTCCGGACTTTTGAGTTTGCCTGTTTATATCTTTCTTCATCTCATTTCTCCCCCAAGCCATACTGAGATCGAGTTTGTGTTATATTTTCCCCAGGTCGGGAAGACTGAGTCCAGGTGCTTATATAACTGTTAGCTATGATCATGGTATTTAAGGTAACACAGCTCATAAGTAATAATATAGTCAATGTATTCTTTAGATGCTCTTATCAGGGCAGTATTGAATGTTACTGAACTATAACTCTTCGCATTGTCTCTCACTCGATACGATGAAATCTTACTCTTGGTGAGTAGGTTGCAGTCATCAGCATATCTCACGAATCGTAGCCCCCGCTTTTCCAGTTTCCTGTTGTAGGCTCTGCTGACTTCTCCACATTCGTTGTTAATATTGCCCCCTCGTACGTTGTGGAGACCACACGGGATAAACCATCATTCTTTCCTCGTCTACCCTAAAGGTTTATCATGATCGATTGGATTTCACTGTTTCCTGCCAGCTCATCCCCCTTCAGGCGCATACTATCAGGTTTCAGTTCGTCGGGCTACCATTTCGCTATTGCTTCTTCTCTCCCACACCTCGCGATGTGAAACGTGCAATTCGCTATCAGGTTCGTCGATAACTATGCCAGTTAGATATTT
>CAYZXD010000064.1:0-7734 GCA_964482325.1 uncultured Spirochaetaceae bacterium
CGAATCGATGCTTTGGAGAAAGAAGGTACAAAAAGGGAGGATACCGTATGATTGTTGCAGTAACAGCATCAGGAAAGACTCTTGAATCTGAGTTTGATAACCGGTTCGGACGTGCTGAGACATTTATTCTGTATGATACCGATACCGATACCTTCTCCGTACTTGATAATTCCCAGAATTTACAAGCAGCTCAAGGAGCTGGGGTACAAGCTGCTCAGCACGTGGTTTCCAGTGGTGCCAAAGCGCTCATTACCGGACATCTTGGGCCAAAAGCTGCAAAGGTGATTTTCGCGGCAGGTTTGGATGTGTACCATGCGGATACCGAGACAGTGGGGGATGCATTGGCAATGTTTAAATCCAAGGCTCTTCAACCGCTTCGCGATGCTGATGTTGAAGGCCACTGGGTATGAAGATAGCAGTAGCCTCAGGAAAGGGTGGAACGGGCAAGACCTTCGTAACGGTGAACCTTGCCCGTTCCTGTGACCAGTCTGTTTTAGTTCTTGATTGTGATGTGGAAGAACCGAACAGTAATCTCTTCATTCAAGGCGATATAATTACTGAGAGAAAGTCCACGATTTTAGTGCCTCAGGTCACCGAATCCAAGTGCAATGGCTGCAAGTTGTGTGCCAGCGTCTGTGAGTTCAACGCAATCGCCGTGATCGGAGGAACGCCATTGATCTTTGAGGATCTCTGTCATTCTTGCGGTGCCTGTACGACACTTTGTCCGCAGGATGCCATGATTGAAGTCGAACATGAAATCGGCAGTATCTTAGTGAGAAGGTCGGGTTCCATTCGTCTCATCGAGGGCCAGCTCGATATCGGGAAGGCTCTTGCTGTACCGGTTATTCGTGATGTGAAACGGGAAGCGGAAGGAGCAGAGGAATCGATTATGTTAATTGATTCTCCCCCGGGAACCAGCTGTCCGATGGTATGGACGGTAGGGGATACCGATTTTGCCGTTCTCGTTGCCGAGCCAACCGTATTCGGTTTACACGATCTCACTCTTGCGGTTGAGACCATGCGGGAAGTAGGCGTCCCTTTTGGGGTGGTAATAAATAAGTATGGGCTTGGGGATGACCGTATTGATACGTATTGCAATGAGCAGAAGGTACCGGTTCTGGGCAGGATTCCCCATGATCGTCATATTGCTGAGGTGTATGCCCGGGGAGGCAATATTCTTGAAGAAAGCGCATACCGGATTTTGTTTGAACAGCTGTGGGATTCAATTCGGCAGCAGATGACAAACACGGAGGAACTCCATGGCTGATACTCCCATTAAGAAGCAGAAAGTGAAGACGGATCTGAAGGAATTGGTGATTCTGAGTGGAAAGGGCGGTACGGGTAAGACTACACTCACTGCTTCTTTTGCCGCGTTGGCACAGCAGGCGGTGTTAGCCGATTGTGATGTCGATGCAGCAGATCTCCATTTGATCACTGATCCTGAGATATTGCAAACAGAACCGTTCTTTTCAGGAAAGGAAGCTATCGTAGATCGTGAGCTATGCTCTGGTTGTGGTCTGTGTGCTGAAGCCTGTCGATTTGATGCTTTCAAGACCGAGAGTGATGGAACCTTTAGCATTAATCCGATACATTGTGAAGGGTGTGGATTATGTGTGCGCCTCTGTCCGGAACAAGCAATTCGATTCGAAGATCGAAACTGTGGTTCGTGGATGATCAGCTCGACCCGATTTGGTCCTATGGTACATGCACATCTGCATGCAGCTGGGGAGAATTCGGGAAAATTAGTTACCGTTGTTCGTAAAGAGGCGAAAAAAATAGCTGTCGATGAACATAAGGACCTGTTACTGGTTGATGGACCTCCGGGAATCGGTTGTGCGGTGATCAGCAGTGTAACCGGTGCCGATGGTGTGCTCCTGGTAACTGAACCGAGTTTGTCTGGATTGCATGATGTGAAACGGGTTTCTGCTCTTGCCCGGAGTTTTTCAATTCCCGTTTCTGTCTGCGTGAATAAGTGTGATATTGACCAACGGATTACTGAGGAAATCAGAGCTCAGACTGAAGAAGATGGAAATTATTTTGCGGGAACGATAGCGTATGATGAACAGATGGTACAGGCTCAACTGAAAGGTCTGAGTGCTGTGGAATTTGTCACCGGCGACACTCGTGAACGTATAAAACAGATATGGGAGAATGTATGGACAAGACTGTGAAAGAACGGGTCAGAGAAGTTCCTGCAAATTTTGGACCACTAAGAAAACCTGATGGTAATGCCCGTCAGACTGGAATTTGCGGAGATACTCTTGAGATGTGGCTCACCGGTAATGCTGATGAAATTATCAGTGCTTCATTTATTACTGATGGATGTCATGCGTCAATGCGTGCCGGAGCTGCTGTCGCATCTCGTGTAGAAGGGATGAAGGTACAGGAAGCGAAGGCTTTGCAGGATGATGATATCCTCAAGAATCTTGATAATTTTCCACAGGATTCGCTGCATTGTATTACTCTGGCTCTGATGGTACTTCGTTCCGCTTTGGCAGATATGGAAATTCGTGCTGCAAAGGGTCCCGAGCATCAGGTAGTTGATGTTTCTGACCGGTCAAAAAGTGATAACACACCACCGGGGAAACGCCGAACGATTATGGTTATGAGTGGTAAAGGTGGTGTAGGGAAAAGTACCGTAGCGGTTAATTTAGCTCTTTCTCTTGCAGCAAAAGGATTCAAAGTAGGCTTAGTCGATGTGGATATCCATGGACCGAGTATTCCCACCATGCTGAATCTCCCCGATGTGACGGTCATGAATGCCGCTGACGGCATTCAACCGGTTATCCTCGGTGATATGTACAATCTCGAGGTGATGTCTATTGGATTTCTTCTGCATCACGCTGATGATCCGGTAGTATGGCGGGGACCTTTGAAAAATTCGCTCATTGAGCAGTTTCTGAACGATGTTGCCTGGGGTCCGCTAGATTATCTGATCATTGACTGTCCCCCGGGGACCGGAGACGAACCATTGTCGGTGGCTCAGCAGTTGAAGGAAAAGGCAGAAGCTGTACTGGTGACTACTCCTCAACAGGTGGCGACTGTGGATGTTTCCCGATCAATCAATTTCTGTCGTCAGATGGAGATGCCGGTTGTCGGCATTGTTGAGAACATGAGTGGGTTTGTGTGCCCCCATTGCCATACCACCACCGATATCTTTAGAACGGGAGGAGGAAAGAAACTTGCTGAGAAGTATAAAGTGCCTTTCCTCGGTTCTATTCCCATTGATTCTTCATTTGGCATATCTGGAGATGCCGGCATGCCATATGTTCAGCGTTTCAACGGATCCCCTATTGCTCAGACATATCAATCGATTGCTGAAGCATTACATACTACAAGGAGTAAATCATGAAAATTGCAATTCCCACAGCGGACGGAAAACTGAATCTTCATTTTGGCCATTGCCGGGCTTTTTCCATTATCGAAGTTGATGATCAAACAAAGCAGATAACTGGTTCTGAAGAGATCCCTGCTCCAAAACACGAACCGGGTGTTCTTCCCAGATTTCTCGGAGAAATTGGAGTTCATATGATCATTGCCGGCGGTATGGGTATGTCTGCACAGAACCTCTTCAAAGCACAGGGTATTGAGGTGGTAATCGGAGCTCCTTCAAAAACGCCTGAGGAGCTGGTCACCGATTATTTGGCAGGTACTCTGGAGTCTGGAGTAAATGTCTGTGATCACTGAATCGGGAAACTGTTACACAACGGTGCTATAAGACAGGTTCTACACAGTGGTTTTCTGGCGTGGCAGGTCTGCCGTCCATGGAGATTTGCCGTCATAGAAAACCGGTAATGATGTGCGGGAGGGAGCAGCAATGCAACCTCCCGTTCTATTCGTTGTGGATCGGAATTTTCGGTAAGTCCTAATCGCTGCACTACTCGTTTAAAGTGGGTATCAACGATGATGGCAGGCTGATTGTCCAGTTGACCTATGATTACCCCTGCTGTTTTTCTGCCGACACCTGGTAGCTTCACCAGCTCATCCATACTGAAAGGTACGTTGCCGCCATGATCATCAAGGAGAGCCTTGGCTGTTCCGATGATATTCTTTGTCTTTGCATTGAAGTATCCGGTGCTTCGAATGATTTGTTTAACTGATTCGCTATCTGCATGTGCCAATGATTCTACGGTAGGGTAGGTTGCAAACAGTACGGTTGCGACTTCGTTTACTTGTCGATCGGTGGTCTGGGCTGACAGTATGACGCTGATAAGTAGACGAAACGGATCTGTCTGCTCAAGAAACGTGATAACTGATGGACTAGCTTCATCAAGGATATGATATACTTGTATAGCTCGATCTTTCTTGGATAGTTTCATGGGCTCCTCTTGTTGCCTAATTGACCGAAATTACCTCATTCTGTCAAGGTGCTTCTCTTGACGCTTGTCAGTGAAACTCGGTATACTCCACCCGTTACGCATATCGACGGGGCGTTGCCTAGTGGCTAAGGCGCTTGCTTTGGGAGCAAGAAATCGGAGGTTCGAGTCCTCTCGCCCCGAATCTTTTCTGCGTGCGCCAATAGCTCAGTTGGATAGAGCAACAGCCTTCTAAGCTGTGGGTCAGAGGTTCGAATCCTCTTTGGCGTAAATAACGAGCACCATTTCTGGTGCTCTCAATTCATATAGGGTAGTTTTCTGCTACTCCGTTATGGTTCCGTTATCCACGTATTCATTCAGTTTCTCAACGATACCTTCCGCTGCATTTCGCTTTACGGCATAGTCTCGTGCACTCCAACCATAGTTGTCCACGACATTCGGATCCGCCCCATGTTCAAGCAACGTTGCTAACACTTCCGGATTGGGATTAGCCGTTGCTGTCATAAGTGCGGTTAATCCTTCTTGGGAGCGGGCATTTACCTCTGCTCCAGATTCAAGTAGCAAATGGATTGTCTCAGGATTTTCAGCATATCTGGCCGCTAGCATCAGAGGGGTCCATTCATTCTCCGGTAGTGAATCATTTACTTTTGCTTTGTTGTATTTTGCTTGCGGAGCGGGGTCGATCAATAACGCAATATTCTCGGGATCGGTATTGTGTCTGGCTGCGATCATTAAAGCTGTCCATCCAGCATCATTGGGTTTGTGTGGATGGTAATCTGATTCATAGGCTACGATTCTCGGAGTTGAATCCAAGAGATATCCCACCGCACGAGGGATACCATGGTTGGCCAATGCGATCATAAGCGGTGTATTGCCATGGTCATCTGTTTTTCCACCGAAGCCCATGTTTCCTGAGTAGAGGAGAAATTGTAAAGCGGTGATTCTTGGACTTTTATTCGCCGCTGCATACATGATTGCGGCTTTGCCATCGGGACTGGTAACGTCGGTAACGTATTCGGTATCATAATATTCTGATCTAAACAGTTGTACCGCATTAGATAAAGCTTCTGAAAACCGTGCCTCATAAAATAATGGTAACAATCCCTTCTCAGTTCTGATGTCTATATCAACCCCTGCTTTTATAAGTCCTGATAGCATAGCAGGTGCAGTTTGATTATAACGGGCTGCATAGAGCAGTGGCGTCCATCCCTGGTTATCCTGCGCATTGGTATCAGCACCATACTCGACAAAGAGATCAATAAGATTCGATGCTTCTTTCCGTACAGCAGGATTGAGCATGGCAAGCATGAAGGGAGTAACCCCTTCGGGAGATGCTGCATTGACATCCGCATTTGCATCCAACAGCAATTTTATTACCTCTGCAGTGTTGTATCGTGCTGCATGGTGAAGGGCTATCCATCCATCAGCATCGCGGATGTTTGAGTCTTCCGTCACTTCAAGTATGGCAGCCATCTGCTCAGGTGATCCGCCTCCAGCAATCGTGTGGATATCACCAGCAACAAGAGTTCCTACTATCAGCAGCATACCGACACTAACAAGTAGTTTACTTATCAATATATTTGTTCTTTTCATAATAAACAGTCTCCTTTGTTACGCGAGAGCTTTCCCACGTCGTCTTACAGGATTCGAATCTTTCCGCCGATGTTCAATTCAAACAGACTGAAGTTTATTGTATCAAACTGTCCAAACACCATAAAATTAGGTGTAACGAGGTAATGGGCAGACAAATCCAGTAATTGTGTGTTGTTGATTGCGTTGTTGCTTAAATTCAGTACTATAGTATCCTGGAATCCAAGGGCGAACCACATTCTGCTATATCGAGGATAATAGCGCACTTCTGCTCCAATCATTCCCCTGAGCAACAGTATGTTGTATTGCATGAGAGACTGCTCTGCTTCCAGTTTTACATAAAGCCGATCTTGTAATGTTATACGTGAAAACTTTTCTTGGAGCGTGAGAGTGAAATTTAAATCGTCAGCAATAGGTAATTGAGTAGTTGGTACTGAAGGATAGATTATCATTGGAGCTATTGAGAGACTTAATTCGCCTCCAATATTCATATCTTCGCTTGCGAACCAGGCTCTACTGAATGCGAATTTATCTTGATCGAATGTATACACCTGAGATTCCTCAAGTGAAAGAACATCAAGATGTCGTTCTTCCATATCCAAAGCTTCAAGAAGATCTGTGTAATACCTCCGGTAATTCTGACTGAAATCGGCAGACATGCTATGCATATATTGGTCCCCTTTCGCCAGAATTTCTGCTGCCTTATGTACTCGCTCATCAGAATCCTCAATGCCGAGGCTTCGCAGCATAATTCTTGCTGTAACCAGGTGGGTGATGTTATACATGCGACCAATTCCCACTCCAATAGTTGGTTGGACCCTTGCAGTCATATTGAAATTGGAGTTTGCCCAAGATAATTCAAGTGTTTCTATAGTATTAGGATTGATTGGCAAAACTGGTGGGGTTATATATGGATCAATTCCTGCCTGAATAAAAAATGGAATTTTATCTTGAATATCCAACAACCAGTTCTTGTAGAGGATATCGAAAGTGAAATAAGCATCCATACTATTGCTTGTGAACGAATATGCGTTATCGACTGAAATATCCAAACTATCTTTCATTCGTTGGATATGGTGTGCATATCCGATATTAAAGGCTCCTTCTATTGATACGGAGAGAGTTGGAGATGTTTCGATGAATAGGTTGAATACCGAGTTCTCAACGTTAGAAAATATGGGAGTTTGAGTTCCTTCAATGGTAAGCATATTCCAGGAATAGGGAACAATGGATGGAGTTTTTGTGTAGGGGATTTGATTTACCTGGGGTGTGGTTATAGCTGAAAGCTGATGGATTACCGGTTTCACTATGGGTTCTTTAGGTTCTTTCTGAATCGGTTCCTCTACCGGAGCAGGTTCCTCTATCGGAGCAGGTTCCTCTATCGGTGCAGGTTCCTCTATCGGTGCAGGTTCCTCTATCGGTGCAGGTTCCTCTATCGGAGCGGGTTCCTCTATCGGAGCAGGAGGTTGGTACAGGATATGTTCATCAATTTCCAATATGATCCCTGGCGATGGTGCAACCTCTAGAGAGGCGCCTCCATCCGCTTCCGGTTTATTTGCATAAATCGGTACGATGAGGAAAAGTGCGAGCAGTCCCGCTAGCAACCCTTTTTTCATACTAACCCCCTTCTTATCTGTGCGAATCTGCTATGTAATAAAACTGTGATTATGCCTAGTATGACATAATTATACGGAGAATGCAAATTTCTCTCGGTAATTGTCATATTTATTGCTATAAGTGGAGTTGAAACGAATAAGTACAGCAGTCGTAAGTATCTAGTAGTTTGTAACATCTAAAAGTTGCATAAATAGCTCCAGTGAACTATACT
>CAYZXD010000065.1:0-7691 GCA_964482325.1 uncultured Spirochaetaceae bacterium
TCTTTGGACTTACCTTTTAATACAAGACAGTGTTTCATTCGAATAATCCCTTTGTCTATCGTTGTCACCAACGGGTTACCTATTTGTTAGAGACTGTTTGATATGTCTTCGGATCCAAGCATACACCTTTTGATGCGGGTCCTCGGCAAATTTCGATATATTCTTTGCTGATTTCTCTGGGATGAACAGCAATTCAGTTCTCCAAAGATCTTGCGAAAGTCCCGAGCGTTGAAGGAAGGCCACTTGCAGTTTCTCTCTCGAGTTGTTTCGATTAGTCACAAAATCCTCAAACCAAATCTGTTCGATGTGGATGGCAGGATTCCGTGTCAATAGAGATCGGGCTTGATGGAAGCTGCTTCGTTTTTCTTCATGCATTTTGATAAATACTTTTGCGGCAAGGAACTTGACCAGGCACGAGTTCCACAAAACACGGAACCACCTTGTTGGCGCGATTCTCGTCATGATCTTTTGCCGTAGGTTCACGGTATGCCACAAACCTTCACCGCTTGCGTATCGTTGGAATTGCTCATAGAACTGCTGTCTCGGATCTCTGTCGACGCAATACACATACACCGCTTTGAAACAAGATAAGTCGAAATAATCTAGGATCCCGAGATTCTGAGGATGAAGAAGATTATCAAATATGAGTTGCCTGCTCGGTTCCGAGTCCAAGCTCTCAAAGAGAACTTGTAGATAAGAACCCAGGATAGTTCTGATACGCTCCTCCACAGGGGTGGTATGATTCAATCGGACAAGTTCAGCGATTATCTGTTGGGCATATTCAGTGTATGTTTCCAGCAATGATTCATCACCATGAAAGTAGGAGAGGAAAGTTTTCTCGTACTGTCTTCTCTTCTCCTCAGTATATGCAGGAGGGATCTTAGCGCAGAAGAGGGATTCCATCTCACCATTGATGTGTATCGGTTTTCCACCTCTGATATTTTCCAACACGTTCTGAAGTGCCCAAAGGAAAATTATCTCATCATTTCCAGCGATTTGAACGAGCTGATGTTCCAGAAAGTAATCTAGGAGAGCTCCCGATCCGCTCCATCCGAATCCAGAAACCAGGATGAGCGTTTTATCTGTACTCATGGCTTACCCCAGTACTCAGATACTAGTTCCTCAGGTGCTTGTTGCAAGAGACACCCGTCATCACGCCAATATACCCAGTCCTTATCGGGAGTTTTCCAGTCACCATATCTGGCAGTGAGATACTCTTCGGTTAGCTGAGGAATCGGAATATGAATCGAGCCGATCTGAAACTCTACCAATGATGTGAAAAACTCTTCCTGAATTCGCCAGGTATATGTTTTGTGAAAATATTTATAGGGCCATCGGTGTGCCCAATGATACCGGTCAAGCCTGGACTTCGAGACAATGAAAGCACCCCAGATTGGGTAGCATGAACAAAGGATGAGAATTTTTTCCAGCGGGGACATAGGTTTCTTGTCACGAAACCTCAAGGCATGTTTTTTACAACATGTGAGGAAATCTCGTGTTACACTCGGATTTTCCTCAACCCATGGGGGAGTTGCGGAGGTACCGGGAAAATAGATCACTGTTTGGGGTGACCAAGCATACCCGTTCCAATTCGTATAGATATGGATATGAATAGGCAGAAGTTCCTTATGCCGGTAGGATTCAAAAGTAAATCCATACACCTGCTTATGATAATATCTTGTCTTGACCGAATATCCTAACTTCCTGATCTGAGGTTCAAGTTTATGTATGGTTTCAACCGAATCATCCCAAGCTCCAAAATCGATATCGCTATCCCAATCGATTAGCTGTTTATTCCGATAGAGTCCCAATAGCGTACCACTATCAGCCCAAAAAGGTATGTGATGTTCCCGGAGAAGGGCTAGGATCGGCTCAAGTTTTTCAATCATGTTATCTCCTCTTCCCTAGTACCGGGGACTCATCATATATGGAACCATCATCACGCCAATACACCCAATGTTGATTCGGGGTGGTCCAGTTTCCATAGCGTAGTTGGAGGTACACCGAAGGCTTGCTAGGAATATAAAAGCTATGCTCACCGATGTTAAAAGTCTCCAATTTCAAGAAAAAATTTGCAGGTATTTTCCAAGTATACATTTGGTAAATCAACCTAAAAGGCCAGAAAGTTTCCCATTTTTTTCTATCCAAAGGCTCTTTCAGGATATAGAACAATCCCCAGATACCCATACACAGCGTACGTGCCAACAGCGCGTGGTACCAGGTTGGATCTCCATCGAACTGTCGCTTCGCAAATTTTTTACACCAGAGCAGGAAATCTCTAGTCTTTGAAGGATGCTCTGTGACCCACGAGGGTTGGGCTGCAGGCTTTGGTTGGCAGGCGACTACTTGCGGTGCCCATGCGAGATCATTGTCGAGATAATACCCGTGTATATGTATGGGCAAGGAATGGTCGGATGAGCTCGAAGTGATGGTCAGGCTGTACATCTGTTTGTCATATATTTGTTTTTTTACTTGCAATCCTTCTGAATTCAGGAGGTTCGTATGGTAGTGCAACTTAATGAGATCTTGTTGCCACATGCCGATATCGATATCATCATCCCACGAGATAAGCGATCCGTCGCGATACAGTCCAAGCAATGTACCGCTGTCTATCCAATAGGGGAGTCCCAAATCATTACAGATCCGAATAAATGGTTTCAAACTGTTTCCCAATGAATTCTCGATGTTCATGCTGAAATTCCTTCTAAATGATGATCCATCATGCCTATCCATCTTACTTGCACACCCTTACGGTAGGGTTGGAGAACAGCGTACATGACCGATGCTCTCGGAAAAATTGAGGTTCGTTCCATGTGAACAGCTCGCCAGACAATGTTTTCGAAACCATAGCATGAACAACAGGCGACAACAACCACAGTGTGGTTCCACGGAGAATCGTAAAACATGAGCTGACCTTGAGATGCGCCAGAAAAACTTGTTTGATGACCGACTGCTATCATCTTCCCAGAATTTTTTGATACAGACCGATGATCTGATCTTTCGTAAGTCCGACAGGGTTGTTCCCCAATCGTGCACCCATGGATTCGATGTCCTCGGAGATAATCGCGGATACGTTATCGATCGGACCAATCTTCGCCACTTCGGGATTTACAAAACGTTCTATCATGTTGATGAGCTTTTCTCGAAGGCTCTCATAGGAGTCACATCCGAACGCACCGAGGAAGAGGCTCTTCTCCTCCACTGCATTCCAGTTCAACGCAAGAACCTCGACCATCGACATCGAGACGGCAATGCCGTGAGGTAGTCCGAATCTCGCAGTCAACGGATAGCTCAGAGCGTGGCACGCAGTCGTACGCGTCTGGGAGAAGGCGAGGCCGGCAAAAACCGAACCCAAACACATGCCACGTCGTGCATCGATATCCTTCGGATTGTCGACCGCGGCTTCAAGATTCTTGATGACCTCCGAGATAGCCTGTGCCGCGAGTCGTCTGACAATCGGGTTGGACTTGCTCGACCAGTAGGCTTCCACCGCGTGACTCATCGCATCCAAACCAGTAGAGACCGTAAGGCGGGCATCCAAGCCGAGAGTCAACTCAAGGTCGACCCATGACTCGGTCGGGTAGAGATCGTCCCGTTCGACCGAGAACTTTTTCTTGTTCACCATGTCCCAGATTGTAGCCCACTTGGTCAGTTCAGAGCCGGTTCCCGCGGTGGATGGGAGAGCGATAAAGCGCACTGGAGCCTTGTCGAGTTTCAGATAGGATTTGTTGGAAACCATCTCTAGAATCGTCTGTTCATCCAGATCATGGGGAGCTCTATCAAGCGCGATCAATATCTTTGCCACATCGATCACGCTTCCTCCACCAAGTGCTACGACTGTTTCCGGTAATGTACCAAGCTCTTTTCTGATTTTTACCAATTGCTTCACCGATGGATTGCTCTCTATCCCGGTGAGGAGTTTCACATTTGATATGTTCGACAACTTGTGCTGCAGCACACCCTCCGGATCACAGCTACTCACGGCGCTTCCCGAGTAGATGAAGAGCACTGACTTCTCATTTCCTGTTATATGTAGCAACCGATCCCTCCATGCTCCTGGTTCGAGAAATGAGACTGAAACCGGGTTGAAAAATGAACTTTCCATATCATTGGTTCCTTTGCAAGCTTTCCATGAAAGCCCTTTTATTATCTTGGGGAGTGGTATCAGGGCGTATCAAATCGGCACGGGAGCCTGAAGAAACTTTGATTTCTATAAACGTCAGCATGGGCTGTTCTGAGATCTGCTGTAACACATTTGCAAGCTGCGTTTCCGTCTCGATCCTTGCGACTTGAGGGTAACCGCACGCTCGAGCGATCTGGCAGAGATCGATCTCATGTGCGACCGTCGGCATGCCACCGACCGACTCATGCGAGCCGTTGTTTAAGATCACATGCACCAAGTTTGATGGGTTCGCTTGTCCGATCGTCGCCAAGCTTCCCATATGCATCAATACCGCGCCATCTCCGTCGAGACACCACACCCGCTTCTCCGGATGATTCAGACTGACCGTGAGTGCGATCGCGCTCGCGTGTCCCATGGAACCGACAGTCAGGAATTCATGACCTCTGTGCGGGTTGTTGGTCTGCCTCCGATGCTCGAACAATTCGCGTGATATCTTTCCGGTGGTAGAGACAATATAATCATCACCACCCAACGCATCTGACAACTTTGCGATCACCGACTCACGGCTCATTGTTGCCTGAACAGCTGGAAAAACACTTCGGGGCGCTTCGAACGCTCCTTTTCGAACTACCAGTGCAACGCTCTTGCCTTCATGCAGAGCATGCTTGAAGCTTCCGTCAAATGTCGCGGAGAGCTCTTCCCATGTGGTCTTTTTATCCAGGATCAGGTACGGGATGTCTAGTACATCCAGCAAATCACAGGTAATCCCACCTTGCTTCACGTGCTGTGGCTCATCATGCACACCGGGTTCGCCTCTCCAACCGACCAAATAGACGACCGGGATTCCGTAGACAGCAGGATCGGTGAGACTTGTTGCCGGGTTGACTGCATTGCCAAGACCGGAGTTTTGCAGGTAGACAAGGGGCGTGTTTCCCGTCGCCAGATGGTAACCAGCTCCGAGGGCGACCGCATTCCCCTCGTTGACAGCAACCATATGGTGTGCGTTCGCAGATCCATAGCGTCCGAACAGCGCAATGCAGAATGATTGGAGCAGGGAGTCGGGTACTCCCGCGAAGAAATTGATGTCTTGCTCCTCCAGAAAATTGAGAAAACGTTCGGGTGAAATCATACCGTTAGGCTCCTATTTTATTCACCGCCAGGAATTAGGCGGATGACTTCCTTGATTGGCAAGCACAGTTCACTTGCCTCGAGGCAGCGTCCATGCTCCAGGATCGACTCCGCTGTCTTCTTCATCGCAGGGAAAGCACTTCGTATCAAGTGGTTCGCATAGATGACGATCCGAACACCATGTTCCTGAAGTTCCGACTCATAGGATGAGGAGAAGGAAGAGGGAACGACAATGATGGGAACCTTGGGGTATTCAGCACGGAAGATATCGCAAAACTCATAAACCTCCGAAGGATCTTTCTTTCTGCTGTGAATCATGATGCCATCGGCTCCCGCCTGCACATAGGCTCTCGCTCGAGTGAGAGCGTCCACCATCCCTTGATCGAGGATGAGGCTCTCGATCCGGGCGATGATCATGAAGTCCCGCGTCTTCTGCGCCTGCTTGCCCGCGGTGATCTTGCGACAGAAATTATCGATCGTATCCTGTTGCTGATCGACCTCGGTTCCGAACAGGGAATTCTTTTTCAAACCTACTTTGTCTTCGATGATCACCGCTGACACACCGATGCGTTCCAAAGTTTTGATATTGAAGACAAAGTGCTCGATCTGCCCGCCGGTATCACCATCAAGAATGATTGGTTTCGTGGTTACTTCCATGATCTGGTTGATTGTATCGAGTCGGCTGGTCATGTCGACCAACTCTATATCAGGCTTCCCCTTGGCCGTAGAGTCACAGAGCGAGGATATCCACATTGCATCAAATCCGTGGATCTCGTTCTCCTTGACCACCCGGGTATTCTCGACGATCAACCCGGTCAACCCATTGTGGGCCTCGAGGACACGAACCATCGGTTTGACTTTCAGTAGGTTCGCCAGTCTTGCGCGACGTTGCTCGGGAAGGACTCCCTCCGCATCCATTTTTATGCGAAGACGCTCGATGCTCACACCCTCGGTATAGGGTATCTCGACTAGCTGTCCGTTCCATTCAGCAAGGGTTGCGATCACCTTCTCTCGGATGCTGGATTGAATACCGCTTCTCCAGTCATCCCCATGCACCACATAGTCGGGCTTCAGGAGCCGGAGGTTCTCTTCATAATCGAGAGATGTCTGGGCAATCACGTGTGAGACCCCCACCAGGTTGCCGATGATCTCCATCCGCTCCCTTAGGTGCATCAATGGGTAGCGTTTGTACGAAGCAATAGCCTCGTCGGTGAGGACGCCGACTGTGAGCTCTCCCAAGGCTGCCGCCCGCTTGATCAGATTTATGTGGCCATTGTGGATGATATCGGCACTCATCGCCACGTAGACTGTTTTCTTATCCATACATTTACTCCAATAACGAACGTACATGTAAAAGGTCCGCTTCATGGTCAATTTCGGTACAGAGCCTTCCCTTGACATCAAGCGGGTATAAATTTACTTCCATGGTAATCATATTCAATGCGTTCTCAGCATATACTGATTCATTCCCCTCTGCACAGAACGCATGTATCTCGGACTGCCAGCGATTCCAATCCTCCTTAGCCAGATGATAGAAAGGCTGACACGCGACACAGTCCGGTCCGAAAACCTGGATCCCGATTTCGATGACTTTCCCGTCGCGTATGCGAGCCTTGAAATCCTTTTCCGGCAACGGAAGTGTCGAGTCGACCACAACAACGCTCGCACGTGAAGCCAGCACATCCTTTGCCACCGATTCCTCGAACACCAAATCTCCGTGCAAAAGGACAATCTCCTCATAAAATGAATCGGAGAGCAGTTCCAAACTGGAGATGTAGTTGGTTACATCATATCGGGTGTTCACCTTGTAAGTGACATCCAAATTCGGTGCGGTCTGTGTAAGATAATCCTGGATCATACCATCCCGATACCCGGTAGTAATCACGTAACGATGTGGTCCAGATCGTTCGAGAATTTCGATTTGTCGACTGAGGATGGAGTGTTTCTCATCCAGGGGAACCATCCCCTTGGGCATATGCTCCGTGTAGGTTTTTAATCGCGAGCCGAACCCAGAGTTCAATATGCAGATATCCATGTGTTCAACCTTGTCTGTTGTTGTATGCGTACTTTTCCAGTTTACCATAAGGATTGCCTACATGGCTACCTGAATACGATTATAGCTACTCCAAAAACGCACATGTAGGAACACCGTCATCCTAATCCCGTAGGTTCCCTGTCCCACCTGTTCGGCCGAGGACGGGAGGCGACTGCGCAGAGTGCATCGGTACACAGTATTTCTGTATGAACGGCTGAACTTCGCGATAAACTACTCGGTGGTCATGCCGAGATGGGGTTGCCGCATGTGGCCGAACAGCTCCTTCGCCTCCAAATTATCAAAGTCCGTGAACACATGTAGGTAGGTATGGTTTTGGTCCAAGCAGAAACTGTTTCCGATGGATCTCCAGATTCTTCATTGCTTTGCGTCCTCAAGAGGAGAGTC
>CAYZXD010000066.1:0-6300 GCA_964482325.1 uncultured Spirochaetaceae bacterium
TCGAGCCTACTATGAATACTGCAATCTTCATGGGCTGTGGAAGGTTGAACTCTAAGGAACTTTGAAAATTGAATAGGAGGGGCAAGGGGAACACCCTAGCCCCAATCTTAATTCAACTCCTTACAAATGCACTCAGTCTGTTGCGAATTAAATCAATCAATCAAATATTCAGATCATTTCAATGCCTAGAAGAGAGCAGAAATATTTTAGTTCTTCTCGATAATCACCGTAACTAATTATAACATGTTGTGAACAAACTTTCTGGGAAAACTCCTCTACTGAGCAGCTATCAGGAAATACTTCAAGACTTGAAAGTTGAGGAGCTGGTCGCTCCCAACCAAACTCTTCCCATGTCGGTGGCGTTTTTGCCTCTCCTGTGTACACATGCATTACGAATTTACCTTTTTTATATGCAAGTCTTGTACAGGTAACATAGCCTGTTTTCACTTTTGACACATTGAGCAAAGAACCTTGCAACAAACCAAATGTTGCAGGAAGAATTTGAACCTGACCATCAATAGCATACTCAGGGATGTAGTCAGGTACTCCTATTAGCAAGGACTTATCAAAGTATTCATAATACTCCATATAGTGAGAATTTTTTCCTGTAAGATGTTTCATAATTACTTGCATCAGATTTCCCATAACATCATTTTCTGGTGTAGTATCTATACCATAGAGTTGTGTAATAAGCATAAATACAATGGCAGGAGGGAAATTAAGTAGTTTCTTCATTCCATCAACATCATTAATTGTAACAGCTTGATATTGTTCAGATTGAATCTTTTCACCTAGAGCAAGTGCATATTTAGCTCCAGTTTCCAATAAGAAGTCGTCACAAGATTTTAAGAAGGTCCAATTGGTTTTCATATATTGCACCAAGGTTTCTACTTCTCGTGATTCAATATGTTCCAGATTCTGGACCATTTCGAGCATTTCCATTGATTCGACTTCAATCCCGAAGGTACTACGCACTGACATGGCCTCATATTGGGTGTTATAGAGTAACATATCGCGATAACCAACAGAGAGTGTTCTTGTAGAACACAACTCTCTAACAGCATTACAAGCAGCAAGGAATGCGTGAACTCTACTCCCCGGATAAGATTGTCCTATTGAATTGTATAGATATGTAAATTTATAACCCATTTCTTCCAACGTTGATCTAAGTGCTGAGGTTCCGGCTTGACCAGCAGTAGTTACAATACGATTTTCTTCTTTCCAACCACATAATCCCCAAAGAAGCATTGGTATGTTCTTAAATCCTTCAACAACCCGAATAATAGCATGCGAAGGTACCCAGCCCCCGATACATAAAACTATTGAAGGTATATCACTATGATTTTTAAGAATTTCTATTGCTCTATGCGCTGATTCATACTTTTTGTCATCAATCACAATTCCACAATCCAAGACAGATACACCGATCTCTTCCAAATAATTTAATCCTTCATGATGCATGATTCTCAACTGCTCTATAGAAGTATTTACTTCTCCAAAACATATAAATGCTGTCTTAATTGTGTTTATAAATTTCATATATTCCCCTTTGTGAAATAATTAATTACTAACGTGAGAAAACAACTATTTGTTTTAATAATGCTTTGGATATACATGATACGATATCAAACAATTAGGTCTCTTTTTTATCCTAATCAACAATAATAGTTAGTATCCTCAGCGTGATGTATCAAATAGCTTTTCTCCCTTGTGAACGGACATCAAAAGCGACAGCTGTTATGAAGATGATACCTTTGACAATATATTGGTATGAAATTCCTACACCCATAAGATTCAAACCATTAGTTAGGGAGGTTATAACAAAAGCACCTATTACACTGTTAACAACCTTTCCAATACCTCCTGTTGTGGACACACCTCCAATGAAACAAGAAGCAATTACATCCAATTCAAATCCGGCTCCTGCGGTAGGTGTAGCTGAGCGCAATCTAGACGTATAAAGAATACCGCCCAAAGCCGACATCATACCCATGGAAGCAAAAGCAAAAATCACCGTATTTCGGACATTGATACCTGCTAACGTAGCAGCTTCCCTATTCCCCCCAACTCCATATATATACCTACCTAGCTTAGTCTTCTTAAGCACAAAGTCATATATTAATGTAATAACTGCTACTAGAAGAATTGACCAAGAGAGTCCGTTATAACCTGAAAGTGAAACGGAAAGCAAACCAAGTAATAAAAGTAAAAGTCCAAGCCCAATACCCATCAATGAAGTTGAAATAAGTGGAAATTGGTATCTTCTCATTTCTTGTCGTTTTCTTATTTGCAAAACGATTATTAATGCCATCACAAGTGTAAAAACTGCCAACGTTAACCCGTGGCGTCCTTGAATATAAAATAGTTCTGGGAGAAAGCCATTGGATATATTGTTAAAGAATTCATTTGTAACAACAACAGTACCAGAACCTTCTGTCACCATCGATAACAACCCGCGAAAAATAAAGAGAAAAGCAAGTGTTGTAACAAACGCAGGAACCCCTAACTTTCCGATAATTAACCCTTGTATTGCTCCTGCTATAACACCGAACAATAGAACCAAGAATATAGCCAAACCTACAGGAACTCCCGAAGCCATCAATATAGCCGCGCATGCTCCGAAAAAACCTGCAGCATATCCAACAGACAAGTCAATTTGCTGAATGATAAGAACGATCGTCATTCCGACAGCCATAACAGCAACATAACCTGTCTGGTTAACTAGATTTGTTATATTTCGGGCCGATAGAAATGTCGTATCTGTTAGAATATAAAAAAGAATAAATATGATAAAAAGCGCAATATACATTGCATAATTTCTAATATTCTGTCGTAGCAAATGTCGCATCTCAGCAAATAGTCCAAATCTCTGTTGTTTATTTACCACCTTTGTAGTCATCTTAGATCTCCTTCCTTATATTGGTAGCCATTTCCATAATCCCATGTTCAGAAAATTCTTCCTGTCCCAACTCACCAGTAAATTCGCCGTCACTCATTACATACAACCGGTCACACATACCTATAAGCTCAAGTAATTCAGAGGAAATCATGATGATCGACATTCCCTGCTCCACCATTTGATTCATCAATGAATAGATTTCATATTTCGCTCCAACATCAATTCCTCTTGTTGGTTCGTCAAGGATGAGCAGCTTTGGATTTGTAAATAATAGTTTTGCAAGCGAGACTTTTTGCTGATTCCCACCACTAAGATTCCGCACCCGCTGATGGATAGATGTTGATTTAATCGCCAAGTCATTCTGATAATTAGAAGCAGTAATAATCTCTTTCTGCTCATTAATTACTACTCCTTTCATCAAAGATGATAAATTGGAGATCGTGATGTTAAATTTAACATCCTGCAATAAAACCAATCCATTAACCTTTCTATCTTCGGTCACATATCCAATACCAGCCCTAATTGCATCCATTGGGGATTTCAGCGTAAGATCCTTCCCCTCTAACTTTACCTTTCCAGAAGTTAATCTATATCTAGGCACATTCCCAAAAAGACTTAGCGCAAATTCAGTTCTTCCCGCACCCATTAAGCCAGCAATACCAACGATTTCTCCTTTCTTAACAGTCATCGATAAATTCTTAAGTACTTGTTTCTGCTTTCTCTGTTCATATGCAGACCAATCAGATACTTCAAATAGTATTTCACTGAGTTCTTTTGGACTCCGATGTGGATAGATATTTTTCATATCACGTCCAACCATATACTTAATTATCTCAAATTCATTAACTTTTTTTCCCCTTGCATCTAAGGAACATACGGTCATTCCATCCCTAAGGACTGTTATTGTATCGGCAATCGAAACAACTTCTTTCAATCGATGAGAAATCATGATGAGTGTCACGCCCTTACTTTTTAACTCTCGCAAAAGCGAGAGGAGGTTTTCACTCTCCTGCTCATTTAATGACGATGTGGGTTCATCTAGGATGATAATTTTAGCGTTCTTACTCAAAGTTTTTGCAATCTCAACTAACTGCTGTGTACCAACCCGCAATTCACTCATCTTGGTTGTGGGATTAATATCCAAACGAACTTGCTTCAGTAATTTTCTGGTCTGAACTATCTGTTCATTTCTATCGATTAATCTTCCCTTCATAATCTCATGACCAAGAAAAATATTTTCAAAAATTGTCATTTCGGGAACATAAGCAAGTTCTTGACTAATAATAGCAATGCCTGTTTCAGTACTCTCCCGAATATTGGAGAACTTCTTTGGTTCTCCATCACAATAGATTTCTCCCTCATAGCTTCCCCAAGAATAAATTCCTGAAAGAATTTTCATTAAGGTTGATTTCCCTGCCCCATTTTCACCTACGAGACAATGAATCTCACCCCTTCGTACTTTAAAATTAACTAAATCGAGCGCCTTTACACCAGGGAAATTTTTAGTTATATCGCGCATCTCTAGGATATAATTAGTCACAAAAATGCCTCATATTTTCAGGAATGCACTTCTCATGAAATAGGTGGACATATCCGAAATATATCCACCTATATCTAGAATTCCTTAATTTGGTATTATTTCCAGTTTACAAACTTGGAGCCGTCATATACGCCACTTTCAAAAAATTTCTCAACAATATTTTCTCTAGTAATAGTCGTTACATCAGCTTGAATGGAAGGGACATCAATCATGTTGTTATTGTATGTTGTATCGTATTCCACTTCTTCTCCTGCTAAGATACTTTTCACAATACTCATTGCAGCTGTTACAAGGGTATTAGGATCTTTATAAACTGTCATGCTCTGCTTACCATCAATCAAGTATTGCACCGAAGCTTCAACGCCATCTGCACCAGTAATAATCAGTTCCGTTACTTCAGCATCGGCTCTGAACGTATCAGAAAGAGCTCTGGCACAATCATCATCAGCCGGTCCAAGCACGTAGACTCGTCCTTTCGCGGATACATCATTTCCAGTAAGGTGTGCCTCAGCCAATGACTTTGAAATTTGCATATTCCACTCAGTATCAATTGTACCCATAATAGCTGTATATTCTTCACGAGATAGGTCTAGCTTCCCACTTAATTCAACAGCCTTAGCGCTATTTCTAATGATAAAGGTACCGTCCGCAACTTTTGGTTGAAGAACACTCCATGCTCCTTTAAAGAACATCAAGGAATTATTGTCAGTAAGAGCTCCAGAGTAGATATACAGATTATTATTTTTCGTGTCCCCGGCCTCATCAACAAGATACTGTGCCATAGCAGCTCCAACTGATACGCTATCAAAGGTCACATAATAGTCAACATAAGGTGAATCCAAAATCAAGCGATCATAGGAAATCACTGGAATCCCCTCATTATGTGCGTCACTGACAGCTGCAGCTGCCGCTGTTGCATCAAACGGGCAAAGAATAATTACTTTAGCACCTTTAGTAATCATGGTTTCTACATTAGTTTTTTCTATTGCAGAACTGTTCTGACTGAATAAGAACTCAGCATTGTAACCTCTTTCGGCAATCTGACTTTTAAATTTAGCCTCGTCACCCAACCAACGTGATTCCTCTTTTGTTGGTAAAACAATTCCGATATCCAACCCACTTTCGATCGTTTCTTTCTGAGCTCCTGCAAAAAGTGAAAACACTAAAAGAAAACTTACTGCAACTAAAATTGCTTTTTTCATGATGAAATCCTCCTTTTCAACCTTGGGAATATTACCCTTGCCAATGACACAGTATCATGGGAATGGAGGTAAATGTTAAAACTTTGCATTATTTTTATGCTAATTTATGCAAATTTTTTATTGCAGCATCAAGTAGTGCCCCGTTTCATAATTGAAGGTTTGAGCACAATTCGCTGGGTAGCTACGTCTGGACGCTCTACTCTCTGAAGTAGCACCCTAACAGCTATTGAAATCATGTCCTCATAAGGATTTCGTATTGTTGTCAGCCCTTTATTGATAAATTTTGCAATTGGAATATCATCAAAACCTAAAATAGCAATATCCTCAGGTATGCTTAATCCAGCTTCTTCAATTGCATGAATTGCACCGATAGCTATATGATCATAACTGGCAAAGATTGCATCAGGGAGTCTATCTAGGGTTAAAATTTCTTTCATGCTTTCGTACCCAGCCTCTTCGCAACGCTTATTGGAAATCCGGACAAAACAATCCTGCACGGGAAGTAAAAATGAATTCATCACATCCTTGTATACGGAAAATCTCGCCATTGTTTGCATTTCACCAATAAATCCAATTTGTCGATACTTTTCGTTTACAAGATATTTTAGACCAAGTTCTATACCCTTGTGCTCGTCAATATAAAGATTGTCAAAATCTAG
>CAYZXD010000067.1:0-5880 GCA_964482325.1 uncultured Spirochaetaceae bacterium
GATCGAAGAAGAACTTGTACAGGAGCTCAACTTTCTTGCCAGCTATGATGCTACCAAAAAGGCGATTCAGGATATCATCGACATGCCCGACCGGCTGATCGATCTGTTCATCCAGTTGTGCCTGCAAGGCAATGGCAATCTTTCTGCGAGAAAGAGGTCCTCGCATTTCGACTTCTTGAGTGATGATGAGCTTATTGCCATGGAGCGGGCGGTCAAAGATTCTTATATACTAATCAACCAGGGTAGAATGCCACATTTCCTCGTTCACCTTACTTCTCGGGTGCTAGGATGCACATCTTCGTGAATTTCGCAGCAGAAGCCTCCTCGTTCACCTGCATTCTAGGGGTGTTCAGAGGGGGCTGTATACAGGAAGGCTGTCAATTGAGAGGTGCAAGAAATCCTCTGAGCACATGATATCGTGAGTCTTACGCGAACTTATACTATTAATTGTCCTGAATCTTCCTAAGTATTTTCAAATAAATGAAATAATTGATTCTAATCTGCTTGTGCTGCCGTTCTATTTATAGTATAATTTTTACTGTAAATAGGAGGTGCTGCATGGCAGGACGACCACCACGGGGCGATGGAAAACTTCGGGTTTCAATCCATATCAACAACGGCTATCGTTATGCGTGCACCCAACCATGGACCATCGATCCAAAGACGGGAAAGAAGAAATATCGTCAGGTCTACTGGGGACAGGTCGATGAGAATCTCAAGTTCTTTCCCAGTGTCAAATACATCTACGCTTCGGATGAAGAGAAGGCAATGCTCGACTTCCCACCTGAGTGGGATTTGAGCGAAATTCGTAAACTTTCCGGTGCACGAGAGAAGGGAAGACCCGCCTTCGATGGTACGGATGTGATTCGTTTCTATGGTGACATCTGGCTATTGGAACAGATTGCACGGGAAAGTGGTATCAGAAAGGACCTTGAGCTGGTCTTCGAAGGTAATAAGGAAATGGTTGACGATGTGTTGACCTTGGCCATGTTTCCGTATGTGACTGGATTCACCTACAATCGTGTCGCCCGATGGCAAAAGATCGCAAAGAGTCCTTCCAAGCGGGAACTTACTCTACCAGCCATCACGTTGTTATCACAATCCATTACCGAGGCACACCGGATGAAGCTGTTGAAACTGCGAGCGGCTCGGTTGCATAAAGATGAGCTGTGTGCAGTCGATTCTATCTCCCGCAGTGCCTATGGCAAATCGCTGACCGACATCAGATGGGGAAAGAACAAGGAGAGTCTTCCCTTGGAGCAGACGGTGGAGATGGTGGTCTACACCTTGGATTCTCACATGCCGGTTTATTACCGTACCTTCCCAGGTAACATGCAGGATTCCAGGAGTCTTGAGACGATTCTCACCGATTTGCACCATGCCGGCTTTGCCGATGTCATCCTAGTCACCGATCGGGGTTACGAGAAGATCAGAAACCTGGAGACCTACATCCTGAAGAACCAGGCCATGATCATGTGCACCAAGGTGCAGCAGAGCCAGGTCATGGAGAAGATTTTGGCGTATGGAGACTTCTCCACCCGACCGGACGGGATGGCCATAGACCAGAATGCCAAGATCAATTACCAACAGTTCGCCATCGACTACCCAGTGGAGAGTATCGGTACCAGTGTAAGACAATCGGAGAAACTGAGACTGAATCTCTATTTTGATTCGGTGCGACGCAGTGAGGAGTTGGTCCAACTGGACATCGACATCACCGAACAACACAAGAAGCTCCAATTGCTACTCTTGGAACAAGAGCCACTGGAAGATGACCAGTCGCTGAAACGGCACTTCCGGTATTTCAAGCTGCAGTATGATTCTGGTGAAAGGATCCTGAAGTCCTTTGAACTCAATGTGAAGAAAGTCGAGAAGGCCAGACGTACCAGTGGATTCTTTTCGATCATGACCCATAAGTTGGATATGGATGCCATGCAGACATACCAAACCTACAAGCTTCGCGATGAACAGGAGAAGGCGTTCCAGCAGATGAAGACTCAGATGGTCGCCGACCGTCAACGCACCTGGTCGGAAGAGGGAAAGACCGGGAGGTTGTTCATCCTGTTCGTATCCATGATACTGGGAGCTGCAGTGCGTCACACGTGGAAAACCACGGAATTGTATGAGCTGTTCTCGTCATCGCTGGATGTCCTTGATGAGATGAGAAGCATTAGATGTATCGAGCACACCGGACGAGCTAAGTTCATCACCCCGTTCGTAGGCAAACAATTGGACATCTGTGAAGCCTTTGGTTTCGAGGTTCCCAACGGGTGTGCCCCCGACTATGTTTCCCGGAAGAAACACCCTAAGAAACGGGGCCGCCCTCGTAAGCGGGTGACCGAAATGGATTTATAGTATAAAAAGGCTTAAAACTCACGCTACGTAGAGCATTCTGAGCTACAGGGCATTGCTGCCATTTCCTAAGGATTTGGAGATTATTACGGAGATATCAAATTGAACTTGAAATCTCCGTAATAATGAAGTAATATCATGGTATGATCGCAAGAAAAATTGAACCAGTCATCCGACGGTTGATGGGCGAATATCCCGCTGTTACCATTTTTGGTCCCAGACAATGTGGTAAGACAACTTTGGCGCGTTCGCTGTTTCCTGGTTTTTCCTATGCCAATTTGGAGGATTTGTTGACACGGCGGCTTGCACAGGAGGATCCTTACGAGTTCTTCACTCGCTATCCTGAACCTGTCATCATTGATGAAATCCAACGTGTCCCGGCTCTGCTCAGTCTTGTACAGGTGAGAATTGATTCCCACAAGAACATGGGACAATACATCATAACCGGTAGTCAGCAAATAAGATTGCAGGATTCCATCGTGCAATCTCTTGCTGGGCGTACTGCTATCGTGAATCTTTTGCCGCTATCTCTCGATGAATTGGCGTCTGAGGATATCGTGATGGCTCGTGACCAGCAATTGGTCAGTGGTTTCATGCCATATCTTTTTGAAAAGCCGGGCAGGAATCCCTCGGATTACTATCGTAGTTATCTGACCACCTATGTTGAGAGGGATGTCGCATCTGTAGGGGCGGTCCAAGATTTGTCCCGTTTCACCGCATTTTTGACTCTACTTGCGGGGCGTTGTGGTCAGTTGGTCAATAATGCGGCTCTCAGTAGCGAGGTGGGTGTCAGTAGCACCACTATTGGTTCTTGGCTTTCGATTCTGCAAGCATCCCATGTGGTCCATCTTCTGCGGCCTTGGTCCACTTCCCGTACCAGTCAGGTGGTCAAGACTCCTAAGGTTTATTTTTGCGATGTAGGTTTGGCTGCTTACCTTCTCAATATCGAAAACCCATATCAGATGAACCGAGATCCGTTGATGGGCAATCTTTTTGAGAACATGGTGGTGATAGAGGCTCTGAAAGCCCGATACCATACTGGGAAGGATGACAATCTCTTCTTCTTTAGGAATAGCAACGGAGTCGAGGTTGATCTACTCATCGTCCGTAATCGCAAGCTCGTTCCCTATGAGATCAAAAGTGGTCAGACTATAGATGACAAACACACGACTAATTTGAAGAAGTTTATTGCCCGCTATCCTGGGGACATAGCCAATCCAGGTGGAGTTATCTACAGTGGAGATTCGGTTGATTCTTTCAAGGGTTTTGCCTATCGCAATTTCCATGAGTGTTCTGTTCTGTTCGAGGAGGGGGATCCTGTATATACCGTCGATTTTTAGATTACCCTGGTAAAATCGCCTCTTTGCCTCGCTGGTCTGCACCATAGGCCCCTCTAGAGGGGATTTCTGTGTTTCTTGTGTTTCGAACCTCCTCGTTGATAGGCATCTATAGCATATTCTGAAGGGGTAGGGCCGCATCAGTAGACGCCGGCTTGCGTACAGTATGGGAGCAAGGAGAGAGGCGTCGAGTAGCAGATAGGGCCGAGGGGTGGGAGGTTAGCTAGCGAAGCCTTCCCTTTCCTCTGATGCATGTCATTATCCATTGTTAACCTCTGAGATTGCCGATTCGGTGTAGGTTGTGGTATGTGGTTCGGGCTTTGTCTTTTGTGAGGGATGAAGATTATAAAAATTAATGAAAACTATAAGAAATATTAAAAAAATCAATTTATCACAAAATAATAATTGATAATGATAATATGTGTAGTTATAGTATGTGCGTAAGGGGAACGTATATGGAACACGGATGGCAAAAACTATTGGCTCTGACAGGTGGAAAGAAATTCACCATCACACGAGTTCACATACCTGAAGATGACATTTATATAGGAGGGGAATTCCAGCTTCCTCCATTCGCTGGGCTCAGTATGGAGGACCAACTGTTCATAGCCGCCTTCATCAAGACGCACGGCTCGATCAAGCAGATGGAATCGATCTTCAATATCAGCTATCCGACGGTAAAGAACCGCCTGAACAACATTGCCCACCAACTCGATATCGTCGATGTATCCATACAGGTTTCCAACCCGATCACCGCTATACTCGATCGTTTGGAACAGGGAGACATCAGCGTCGCCCAAGCAATAGAGGAGATCTCCTGATGTTACCGATGTTGGTGCGTTTTAGGATCCATGATGAGTCAAAGACGTTTGGTTTCTATCTGCCTATGGTACTCATCTATCTTTTGGCACTCCCTGTTGTCATCCTAGGAGCGATAGTTTTCGCTATCCTTCTTGCCGTGCCCGATACCTCCAAGCAGGCTAGGGCATACCTTCGCTTGATACTAGCCTTACCTGAATTGCTCTCTGCGAGCATAGGGACGGAAATGTTAGTCCAATCGGAGACCAAAGACTTGTTGATACGCATTATTTAGAAACGTTAGGAATGAGGAGTCACGATATGAATGAAGAGAGAATGAGAATATTGAACATGCTTGCAGAAGGGAAGCTGAGTGCTGATGATGCCGAGAAGCTACTGCAGGCTTTGGATGGAAAGACCCGGGATACCGAAGATGCCAATGCCAATCGGACTATCGATGTAAGGGGGAAATACTTGTATGTACAGGTGGATCCCAAGGAAGGTAAGTCGTCTGAGCGTGTGTCGGTCAAGGTGCCGCTTGCTCTGGTCAAGGCGGGGCTCAATATCACCAAATTGATTCCGGCTGATGCGCAGGAGAAGATTCATTCTTCGATGCATGATAGTGGGATTCCATTTACTCTTAGCGATATTGATCCGCAGAATTTCGAGGAGATCATGGAGGCGCTGGAGCAGATGAGTATCGATGTGGATACCGATGAGTCGACTGTCAAAGTGTTTTGCCGATAGTTACCCTGGCGGATGACCGCAACGGATACGTCCGATGCAGAACGATATTCCCGTACGGATCGAGGACACACACCGTGCAACTGTGCTTGCTCAAGTCCAGTCCGAAAAACCGTTTGACCCCATTGGGCAGTTTCTCCAGCCCACGCTCGACCGTGGCGATCCCCACCGGCATGCAGTACTTCGGATACAGCGGAACACTACCGGTGCCTGTGATTTCTCTCGTCTCTTCCATTCGCCCCCCCCATTCGTGGTACTATCGGGGCCAGAAGGCAGCTAATCGATGTGCTGTCATGCTTCTAAGCGGGGTGACGTCGCCAGTCGGCTCTCAACGTGACGACGTCCCCCATTTTGATCTTCGACGGCCGGTATCGTTCAGTTAAACTGGGGACAGGATATGAATTTGCCATTCCTAAAGGCAAGTCACCGTGACCGCCGGTCCTCCGCTCCCATCAGAACAGAGTACATCAAAAACCGCGTTCTGAAAACTCGACAAGGGAAGAGCATATGTAAGTGTCCAGTCGTTGACTGAACAGAGATTGAAATTGGAAGAGGTTGCATAATGCATGTGGCTTCTCATGACTTATTCAACACGAAATTGCGAACATGTCTGGGCACAGGCTTCCCAAAGCTTATCAGCTTTTATCAA
>CAYZXD010000068.1:0-5590 GCA_964482325.1 uncultured Spirochaetaceae bacterium
CTTATTTCTTCTTACCGGCGACGGTCTTCTTTCTACCCTTTCGGGTTCTTGCATTGGTCTTGGTTCTCTGTCCGCGAACCGGCAATCCCTTTCTATGACGAAGACCGCGGTTGCATCCGATATCCATCAGACGCTTGATATTGAGAGCAACTTCGGTTCTCAGTCTTCCTTCAACCTTGTAGTCGTTCTCAATCATTTTCCGCAATTCGTTCACATCATCAGCGGAAAGATTGTTCATCCGCTCATCGGGATTGATGTTACTCTTCTGGCAAATCTCTATTGCTGAGACTCTGCCGATTCCATAAATATAGGTCAATGCAATCTTCACCGCTTTGTTCGGTAAATCAACACCTGCAATTCTCGCCATTAACTGGCCTCCTCTCACATACTGCTGTCAGCTTTTATCTCTGTCTCTGCTTGTGCTTGGGGTTCTCACATACAATGCGAACCACCCCAGCCCGTCGAATGACTTTGCATTTGTCGCACATTGGTTTGACACTTGCCCGTACTTTCATTTCATATATCTCCTATAGGTTCCTTGCTTTAATCTTACCCTTTTTGGTAATGCCATCATGATGATGCATTTTCATAATTCCTTCAATCTGACTCATCGTATCCAGATCAACTCCGACCATGATGATAAGCGATGTACCACCGAGCAGCATAGCAACAGAGGCCGGGAAATTAAAGAACTTCTGCACCACTGTAGGAATCAGAGCAATGAATGCCAGGAAAAGCGATCCGGGAAGTACAATCCGATTCAGTACCTTGGTAAGATACTCTTCGAGTCTTTCAGTACGTACTCCGGGAACGGATCCACCATTCTCTCTGATCTGTCTAGCCATCTCAACCGGATTCAGACTGACCTGAGTATAGAAAAAAGCGAACGCAATGATCAGCAGGGTGTAGATGATCAGATAGGGGACGCCCTGCGGGTCAAGCCAATTCGCAACTGCCTGCAGCCAACGGATTTCCGGACCCAAGGATGCAGCAATCTGCAGAGGGAACGAAAGCAAAGCTGAAGCAAATATTACGGGAATGACTCCGGAAGGATTGATCTTGAAGGGAATGTAGGTGCTTTGAGAACCATACATTTTCCGACCGACCACTCGCTTCGCATATTGTACCGGAATCTTTCTCTGACCACGCTGCTCGTATACGACCAACGCCACGACTGCCGCGAACATGGCGAAGACCACAAGTACCACGATCGGATTGAGTGTTCCGGCCTGTACACTTCTGAATAAGGTTACCAGCGCATCAGGGATACGGGCAACAATACCGGCGAAAATCAGCAGAGAGATACCGTTACCAACACCTCTTGCCGTGATCTGGTCACCGACCCAGACCAAAAACATAGAACCAGTGGTTACTGAAAGCATGGCTATCAGGGTGAACGGAACAATCCCCAAGGTCATGACATCAGGAATCGAGTTCGCATACACCGTCACCACATATGACTGAATGAGACAGACAAGGATGGTTCCATATCTCGTATACTGCTGCATTTTCTTTCTACCAGCGGTATCTTCAGTGAGTTTTTTCAGACTTGGCACCACGAGCATCAACAACTGGAAAATAATCTGAGTTGAGATGTACGGCATGATACCGAGCATAAACACCGAAAAGTTTGAAAAAGCACCGCCTGCAAAGAAGTTCAAGTACTCGGTCAACCCAATGGTACTTGAATTACTTTGTGATAGAAAATAGAGTTTCAGCACTTCAGGATCGATTCCCGGAATAGGGATAAACGCCCCGATCCGGAACACGCCGAGAAATAGGAAAGTCCAGAGGATTTTCTTCCTGAGTTCTTCGATCTTGAACATATTCACTAGGGAGTTAGCCATCACGATCCTCTTTTTATCTGATTTCGCCACCTGCCGCTTTGATCTTCTCGACCGCTGCTGCAGATATTTTGAGTCCTTCAAAGATTACCTTTTTCGTGAGCTCACCGTTGGCAAGCACCTTAGCCTGGGCGTTGATTCCCTTGACCAGAGCTTTGTCCTTAAGCGAATCGAGATTTACCACATCCCCATCTTCGAACCATACAGAAACAGCGTCCAAAGAGACTACCTCATATTCGCTCTTAAACGGATAATTGGAAAATCCACGACGCGCAACCCGGCGATACAATGGCATCTGTCCACCCTCGAAACCGGGTCGGACTCCACCACCACTGCGAGCATTCTGTCCATTGTTTCCACGTCCACAGGTCCGACCCTTCGAAGAAGAGCCTCTGCCGACGATTGTTTTCTTAGTATTGGCACCTGCCGGTGCTTTGATCTGTCCCATGTTACATCTCCTCGACTTTCACCAGGTGAGAAACGGCACGGATCATCCCTTTGATTGCCGGATTCACCTCATGCTCGATTGAGCTGCCGATTTTCTTGAGGCCGAGCGCCTTGACTGTCTTACGCTGTGCCGGAAGACTTCCGATAACACTCTTAACCAATGTAATCTTCACTTTCTTTGCTTCTGCCATGGAATTACCCCCACATCTCGCTCAGGGATTTACCCCGGCTCTTGGCGAGTTCCTTGGCATCAAACAGGTTTTCCAACGCAACAAAAGCTGCTTTCACGGTATTGACGCTGTTCTTGGAACCGAGGGATTTGCTCAGCACATCCTTGATACCGCAAGCATCCATCACGTGACGGACTGCACCGCCTGCAATAACACCGGTACCAGGAACTGCGGGTCTCAACAATACACTCGCACTCTTGTAATCACCCAACACTTCGTGAGGAATAGTATCCTTGGAAAGGGGAACCGTGATCAGATGTTCCTTGGCCTTGTCCACAGCTTTGCGGATTGCCTCAGCAACATCGTTGGCCTTACCGGAACCGTATCCGACCC
Source organism: uncultured Spirochaetaceae bacterium (assembly GCA_964482325.1). Classification (GTDB taxonomy): domain Bacteria; phylum Spirochaetota; class Spirochaetia; order Sphaerochaetales; family Sphaerochaetaceae; genus CAYZJV01. The sequence continues at coordinate 2,855 of CAYZXD010000068.1, forward strand.
GACCGTTCTGATCTCCAACAACCACCAGTGCCGAGAAGGAGAACCGACGTCCACCTTTTACTACTTTGGAAACCCGGTTGAGTCGCACCAGCTTCTCTACAAATTCGTTGTCTCTGTTTCTATCTGACCTATCCACCATATCCCCCTAGAATTTGACTCCGGCTTTTCTGGCACCGTCTGCGATACTCTTCACAATTCCATGGAAGAGATAGCCATTGCGGTCAAACACAACGGTATCGATCTTCTTCTCAAGAAGCCGTTTCCCCACAATTTCACCGAGCTTAGCGCCATCGGTAACATTGTTCTTCAGTTCACGAAGTTCGGGCTCAACCGTACTTGCAGAAGCAATGGTATGTCCTGCAACATCATCAATAACCTGAACATACATGTGCATATTGCTTCTGAATACCGTCATGCGAGGCTTAATCGCGGTACCGGAGATGCGCTTTCTGATATGAACCTTGCGCTTTGCACGCTTTCTATTTTTATCCAATACTTTGTTCATGTATTCACCCTACCTATTTCTTACCGCCAGACTTACCGACCTTACGACGAATCACTTCGTTGTCATACCGGATGCCCTTGCCCTTATACGGTTCAGGAGTTCTCAGAGACCGGATTTCGGAACTCACCTGACCGACGCGCTGCTTGTCGATACCCGATACCACAATGGTACTCGGATTTTCACAGACAATCTGCACATCGTCGGGGATCATGAACTCAATCTGAGTGGAATACCCAAGGTTGAGTGCAAGAATATTTCCCTTGACTTCAGCACGGAAACCAACACCGTTCACCAACAGTTTCTTTGAGTATCCTGTGGACACCCCAGTAACCATATTACGGACCAGCTGACGATAGAGCCCGTGGAAACTTCTTGCTTCCTTGCTCTCATCTTTTCTCGTCACCACTACCTGATCTGCTGAAACGGCAATCTCCACTTCAGGGCGGTAATGCTGAACCAGTTTCCCTTTCGGTCCCTCAACGGAGATCGCACCGTCAACAGCTTTGACGGTTACCCCTTTGGGAACAGCAATCGGTAATTTACCTATTCGAGACATAGTTCACCACCTTACCAAATTGTACAGATCAGTTCACCACCGACCTTTTTCTCGCTAGCTTTCTTACCCGTGATGATACCGGAAGAGGTTGAAACCACTACGACACCGTAGCCGTTGAACACTCTCGGCATATCGCGATATCCCGAATACACACGCCGACCGGGTGTGGAAATCTTCTCGATACCGTGAAGAACCGGGTTCTGCTTATCATCGTATTTCAAAAATACCCGAATTACATTCATTCCGTCTTTACTGACAACTTTCTTGAAATTCTTAATATACCCTTCATTCTTCAGAATCTTCACGATCTGAAGCTTCAGCTTGGATGTGGGAATTTCAACCTTTTCATGCTTAGCCATACTGGCGTTTCTGATTTTTGTCAGCATATCTGCAACAGGATCACTTATAGCCATGTTTATCTCCTACCAGCTGGATTTGGTAACGCCAGGGATCTGCCCTTCACTGGCCAGTTTCCGAAAGCAAATCCTGCACATCTCGAATTTCCGCATATAACCGCGAGGTCGTCCGCAAATTTTGCAGCGGTTGACCTTCCTGGTACTGTACTTAGGCGTTTTGTTCGCCTTGATTATCATTGATTTCTTTGCCATCTTGTTCTACTCCACCTTATTTAGCGAACGGCATACCCAGCTTCTTAAGCAGAGCAAACCCTTCTTCATCGGTCTTGGCCGAAGTCACGATAGCAACGTTTAATCCACTGACACGCTCAATCTTGTCATAGTCAATTTCTGGGAAAATAATCTGCTCGGTGATTCCGAGAGAGTAGTTTCCGTTTCCATCGAAAGCGTTGGGATTAACGCCCTTGAAGTCCTTAACTCGAGGCAACGCAATACCAATGAGACGCTCGAGGAAGAACCACATGTTGTCACCGCGAAGGGTAACCATGGCTCCGATTTCCTGTCCTGCACGAACTTTAAAGTTAGCAATAGACTTTCTTGCTTTCGTCTTGACTACATGCTGTCCAGTAATCTGTTCGAGTTCCTTAACAGCTGCATCAAGAAGCTTCTTATTGACAATGGCCTCACCGACACCAACGCTGACAGAAATCTTTTCAAGCGCGGGGACCTGCATAGGAGACTTATAGCCAAACTCAGAGAGCAGTTCAGATACAACCTTCTCTTTGTATGTTGTCTTTAAATTTGGTATGAATTTTTCCATCAGATCACTTCCCCGGTTTTCTTGGCGACTCGTACCTTCGCCCCTTTCTCGTCAACCTGCATGCCAATTCGAGTAGTCTGGCCATTCTTCAATAAGAAGGCAACATTGGAAACATGAATCGGTGCCTCGATCTCCTTTATGCCGCCCTGATCCTGCTGGGAGCGTCGCTTCATGGTTTTCTTTACCATGTTCACGCCCTGGACGACGACCCGTTGGCTCTCATGATCAATCTTCAGGATGCGACCGGTTTTCCCTTTGTCCTTTCCTGCGAGAACCTTGACGTTGTCATTCTTCTTCAGTTTCATCTTTCAAACTCCTACAACACTTCCGGCGCAAGAGACACGATCTTTACAAAACCGCCCTCACGAAGTTCGCGAGCAACCGGCCCAAAGATACGCTTACCACGCGGGTTATTGTTGGCATCGATTACAACACAAGCGTTGTCATCGAACCTGATATAGGTACCGTCAGGTCTTCGGTATTCTTTCTTCGTACGGAC
>CAYZXD010000069.1:0-5186 GCA_964482325.1 uncultured Spirochaetaceae bacterium
CCAACATCGCTGCGGCAGGCGGTCCATATCTACAGGTGGCGGCACACAACAGCGGGACGCTGGACTACCACATCACCCGGCTCGATGCCTATGCCGACATCATCTATGTGCGTGATGTGAACATCGTCAGGACAGCTGACAGCGTCTACGAAGGTGAAAGCTCGGACAATTTGCTTTCCGAGGAGCTGCTGTTCGTACACGAGCGAACCCTGGCCCAAGCGCATGCGAACCTCTTGGGCCAGTTCCACCGCCATGCTGGCAGCCAGTACACATTCTTCTCGGCCGTCGACTTGAATTGCGGCACCCTGGTACGCCTGATCGACGATGCCTTCAGCGGCCTGAATGTTTCAGTCCTGGTGACCGCACGCACCTTCACCGATGAGAGTGCGGTGTATCGCTACGAGGCGGTGGGCATCTCGGCATTCGACCTCGCCGCCCCCGCACACCTGGAGATACTGAGCAAAGGCAAGAACGACAGCAGGGGTGCCGAGGGACCGGCGGGCGAGGATGCGTACCTGCTGCAGGTCATTAGTGAGGGAGGTACCACCTTCCGTACCACCGGGCCTTTCTCCACCACCATGCGTGCGAGGGTGTTCAAGGGAGGAGTTGAGGTCACCGACCAGTTTAGTGACGCAGACTTCCGCTGGAGCCGCACCAGTGGTGATGCTCACTCTGATGCGATATGGAACAGCGCACACTACTCCGTAGGAGGCAAGACGCTGTCCATCACCCAAGACGATGTAGCAGGCAGAACTAATTTCTTTTGCACGCTACTGAGGAGGATCTAACTATGGCAGTATCGATCGGTCAAATTACGATCATGGATTTCAACGACGGGGTAACCCTCACCGGTTTTATCTCGAGCAACCACACCAAGAATGTCAAATATGATGGGAACAATGAACTGTATAGCCCCGATTTCACCGATACCCCGTTGGTACTCACTCCCAGTTTGTTTGTTGCCGGTAGTGGCTCTGACATCATGTCCTCGGGTACCAACGTACAGTCGGTGAGTTGGAAGCGCAAGGCGAACAACCAAACGGGAGAAAACAACCTCAGCGCAGGCGAATCGGCTGGGGCTTCCTTTCCCAAGGCACTGACCGTTTCTTCCCAACCATTCTCCGCCACCGTCTTTAGTGTGGAGTACATCTGTACGATCGTCTATCGCGATCCGGCAACTGGCCTCGATCTGACGTACAAGAACTCGGTGACGATCCAGAAGGTAACCGAGGGCAACAACATCGCCATTGCCGAGATTACCGCTGATCCTGGCTTTGCGTTCAAAAACCACCAACCCGTATCGATCACCCTCTCTGCACACCTGTATCGTGCGGCGACCAAGGACACCACCAACCTCACCTATGTGTGGGAAAAACTCACCGGAGGTACTTGGACGGTCATCAGCGGAGCAACCAATGCAACGTATGCGGTGGCCGGCTCATCGGTGGCAAGTTTGCAACAGTTTCGGGTTAAGATCAGCGACACGGTGGTGGGCGATACCTACACCAGTGATCCAGTTACGGTGCTGGATTTCAACGACCCCATCCAAGTGGTCATCGAGTCCACCGGAGGAATGGTCTTCAAAAACGGTGAGGGCACCAGCACGCTCAAGGCCAAGCTGTTTCAGAACGGAGTAGAAATCGATGCCACCGGCTCGAATCACACGTACACCTGGACCATTTTGGACAAAGATGGAGCTGTGCGGGATTTTGCCGATGCCAGTGCCTCAAAAACCGGCAAGACTATCTCGGTGGGAACAGCGGATGTACAGGTAAAATCCACCTTTATCTGCACCGTCAGTTAAGGAGGCTCACATGGCAACTGCCATTGGACAGATAACGATAACCCAAGTACGTGATGGATCCTATTATGAGGACCAGTATGCAGCATCAGATTCCCTGACACTCGCCCCCACCGAAGGATGGAGCGCTGACATTCCTGCTCCTCAAGTGGGATATTATGTGTATAGGCGTACGCGCATGGTGCATGCCGATGGGACCTTCGGCCAGTGGAGTACGCCACTTCGCATCACCGGAGATCCTGGTGTGCAGGGACCGTCGGGCAATCCCGGGGCAATCGGGGTGAACGTCAATGGATCGACCCTGCAAGTATCGGGGTTCAATTCGGATGGGGACTTCGGATATCCCACCGGCATCATCTACGTAGGAACAAGCAAGTACCAACTCAACGAAGCCAGTTATACTGTTACGTCCTCAGGTCAGGGCTATATCCTCGCCAGTGCCTCAGGCATAGTCCGATTTGCCAAACTCGTTGCAGAAACCGAAGGAAGCGCAGCTACTTCGCGCATGGTGTGGAAGGATTTTAACAGCGGTATCGAGATTACCAGTGATGCGGTCATCGGACAGTTCACCGTTGATTCTCTTCAAGTGACCAAAGCTGAAATCACTTCCTCAGTGAGTCTTGATCAATTCATACGCTCGCAGTTCATGGAAATCCTTCACTCATCCGACGCAAGTGACCAGCAGCTGCAGGAGATGGCTATGGCGATGGGTGCCGATCGCATCTTCCAGACGATTGTAGCTATCGATGCTTTTATCAAGAGCTTGTGGGTATCGCGCCTAGAATCGGAGAGCTACTCGACCGATGCGAACGGGTATCCTGATGTCGGCTTCCATCTTGATGGGATCGCAGGAGTAGCAAAGATTGCCTCGCTAATGGCGAAGAATGCCGATATCGTAGGATCATTTACCTCGGATGGCTTTAAGACTCTCGCCCAAGTTACAGGAACCACGGTGGATGCCTATACCATTCCTGCCACAATTTTCAAAGACTCCGAGATGACGGACTTGATTCCAGACTCCGACGATCGAGTAGATCTGTCAGGAACCATCGAGGGGTATGCATTCACCAAGGCAACCAGACGAGTCAACAAGCGAGTTCGACTCTATTTCGCCGGACAGTTTTCTCAAACCATGAACGCCGGGAATGTAAGAATGTATCAACGATGTTTGCCGATACATGTATTTGGGGATAACTACTTTTGTGAATGGCATGTAGCCTATAACGGAAACTTAACCAATCTTATATTTACTATTGCACCTTCAACTGATTCGGCATCAAAAATTGCCGATGATTTTTATTTGAAGAGAACGAATGACGGTGATTCAACCTACATTAATCCGGAAATGAGATTGTGGTATCGTAATAATGGTGCTACAGGGTCATATAGCGGAACATTTTCTCCCACAACGAGTAGACCAGAATTTTTCTTAATTTTCAGAAGTAATGCATGGTGGGGAAGTGCTTCGGCAAGATCGGACTATTTAAGAGTCTGGACAAACCAGACATTTAATGGATTAGTCCTGACTCAGGGTGATGCTGATTATGCGGTGGTCGGATTCCAACCAGATGCCTACTATCTATCATCAACAAAAGCTTTCAGGATCGGAACCATTAACCAAGATTCTTCCACTATGAAGAAATACAAGTCGGGCACCGACTTCTACGACCGCTTCTCCGCGGTTCCCGTGGGCACCAACTCCGCGTGCTCGGGTATAATCAGGGTAAACGGAATCTCCTACACAGTAACGAGAATACGCAAAGATGAGGATCGCATCGTATGCTTCACCGGAACCCAGGAGGTCCAGGTTCGTAAGTTCGTCAATGGCACCAGTACAGGCGTCTATACCGATTTAGCTATCACTACGGCAGTCGTTCTTGGTGCAATGGATGGGGGAATTGAATCGATGTGGATCGTGCCGTGGGCGCATGCCTTGTACGACATCGGCCAAAGCGCGAAGCGTTTCCGTTCGCTGTACCTCTCCGGAGAGCTGGTCAGCGGTTCGGTGAGCACCGGCACGATCGGGGCGAGCACCATCAACGCCACCACCGTCTATGGAGCGAGGTTCAACTAATGGCATCCTATGGACAACTCATCGACAAGACCTCCATCGGCAGCGGGATCGCCTACGAGGCTGGAGGGGACACCTCCACCTCGTATTGGACCTTTGTATTTGCAAACAGCTGCTGGTTCCGTGGTTATGCGGGGACAGCCTCCAATATTTATCAACCCCACCCCACGGTGGTCACCGAATTCTGGCGCTACTCGATTTCCCAACAGCAGTGGGTCCAAGTAGCTTCTCACTCTAATGGTAAGGGTACCAGCACTGCCTATCGGGTACGTTGCCCATACAACCCAAACGTACAAGCAATCTCTCCCTCCCTCCGTTCTGAATATAATGGCGATGACTCATACTTGTTTGCATTCAAAGCTCAGACCACCAAAGGAGAACGAAGCCGATGTAAGGATTATGTGATTGTGTACAACATCGGTGCTGATACGACCTATGATACAACCGTGAAAGGAAAGCTCATCTACGGACGTAGTGAAAACATCGCCTATAAACTGCATGCGAACGCAACCGGGCCCTCATCATATTCGACCACCCAAAACTGGCTCACTACCACCGCAATGCGTGGAGCTCTGATTACTCCCTCATACGTTAATCGCATGATCAGCGTCAAATCGGCGCGCTCACTGACCTAGGAGGACCGGTATGTTCGAACAATTATGCTCCCGCATCGATAGCCAAGCAGTAGCGTGCACACTGGAAAACCTCACAATTCCCCTGCCTGATATCCTCACCCCCGCTGATGAGCACTGCTCGCTCTTCCCCGATCCTGCACGCATCAGTTTGGTGCAGATCAACTATCGCAGGGAGGCCCCCGATTCGTATGAGGTGGGAAAGATCTATGTAAGCATCAATGCACTGACTGAGATCGCCTTCGATGCCTCCTACCACTTCCATGCGCTGAATTTCTATAAGGAGAGTGAGCCCGAAGTTATCCACTCCTATGGCCCCGAAGGGAGCAAGTTGGCCGAATATCGCATCAATCGCCAGGTGCTCTCCAATTGCCTAGACAAGGAGGTGTACATGACCAAGAGCACGGGGGACCTCTACCTCCCTCCTTACAAGCGTCATGAGGATGTAGCAATCGATGCCATTCGGGACCAGTGGTTCATGATGGAACGGCTGCTCTGCTATTCGCTGAAGCTTGATGGGCGCAGCAGCTTCTACATCATCATTAATCGTGAGTTGGGGTATCGGTTCTCCGCTTCCCAATTCCGGTAGAGCGAAATCCCCAGCTTCCCCACTAGAGAGTGTAATAATGATGATAGTCCGAAGGTTTTTCCTTTACGATCTTCGTCTTTTCAATGAGCGCCA
>CAYZXD010000070.1:0-5159 GCA_964482325.1 uncultured Spirochaetaceae bacterium
GAACACCTCGTCCTTGCGCTCGCTGATGTAATACTGGTAGAGCCAACCGATCACCTCAACATCCTTGCAGGCTTCAGCGCTAAGGACCTTACGACACTCGGCAAGCACTGAATTCACTGCGAGCAGTCCCGTAGGCATCAACAGCTCGGTGTAGTCGGTGATTCGCTCGAACAAGAACGGAAGCGCCTTGTACAGATGGTTGCAGTAGGAGACGAGCAGCAAGCGATAAGCCTCACCCTGTGCATCCCGGCTTTGTAGCCTTCCAGACAACAGGTCTGCAATCTTCTGGCATGTTTGAGGTGGTACCACCTCAGTATCGACGATACCCATCTTGGCGTCGGAGAGTATCGCCGGTTGGACCTGCCCCTCCGTTGGAGAGACGATGCCCGTTTGGTTATAATTATTCACATCCATGAAGCGCAGGGCGCAGAAGCGGTTGAACCAGGTGTAGGCGACCTCGTCGATCACCGCATCCTTGCCTTTGTCGGCGATCATCTTCTCAAGATCGCGGATGGCGTTCGAATATTCACGCCGTTCCAGGCTGTCAGAGACGAGCACCAGCTTCAACCTAGCTCTTACCTGGTTCAACAAATCGGTACGGGATTTCTGTGCAAATGTCTTTAGTGCTGCGTTGTCCATGCTCATGATCGATTACTCCTGATTCATTCTTTCCATTTCATTTCCATCAGACCTGGATGTTGTTGCCTTTCTCCAACTCAGCCAAGAAGGCGCTCCTAATCGCTTCCAGATACTCCTGAAGATCATCCGGGCTGTTGATCAGCGCCTTCCCGTAGGAAAGCGGCACCTGGGTAACCGAAAGGGTAATCTTTGGTCTTGGCGGAATCTCGCTTATCCCTTCGCCAGGAGTACCTTCTGGGGGCGGTGCTAAAGGCGTAGTCCAGTGTTGGATTTTCGAAACCAGGGTAGGATAGATTTTTTCCGCAAAATTCCTATAACGCTCCTTGATCATGGAGATTTGGTCATCTGCCTCAATCGTCAATCTAAAATCAGAGAATTCCCTTTCCACTTCAGCCATACGATCATGAGTCAGCTGTCCATATCGTTCCATGCCAAGGATCTTGACCTTCATCTGTTCCAAAAGTTTCTGGCTCTCTTCTTTCGTAGCTTTCAGCTTCCGTTCGAGCTTTCCCTTAAGGATATCGGTCAGCTCCCAAGCCTCTGCCATGCGGGTCCCCCGGAAACAAGTGGAATCATCCAACAGTTCCTCAAGCTTTGAACCTTCGTCGGTATCCAGAAATTGAAGATTGTATTGCTGGGAATTTAAAAGCTTGCGGGCTTCATCATAAATATTTCTCTGCTGACCGTGCATGAAGGCGATGATGGGATCGACCACATCCTCGGTCGCATCAGGCAATGCCTCGGCGAAGGTGTCGATGTGGTCGTAATACCAATCATATGATTTGCCCTTAATCCTCTTCAAAAGCTCCACCACGGGCAACAGTTGGCTTAGGAATGGATACCTATCGATGCGGGCGGTGTATCCCTCCAATTCGTTCAATCGTGCTTCCACGGCGGCCGCGAACTCGTTGCCCAGAGCCTTCGCATCGATTGATGCAGGGGGTTTGTGGAATGTGTCATTGTATGCAACCTTGAGCTTTTTGACTGCAGTCACCGGAGGCACTTTTGTTGGAACGATGATGATGTTGTTGTGATAGGAGGAGTTCCTGATGAACTTTTCCAGATTCGAATCCTCGAGATTTTTTCCGTCAAGGACGACCTCTACCTTTGACATGCCATACAAACGGGCTAGGAGACAGAGGATGGCGGCGAACGACCATCCATATGGCATCTTCTCAAAATGCCCGATTAGCGAATAGAGGGTCGTCTTCACCCCCTCGTTCCTATTGGATACCACGTAGTTAAGAATATCCTGTTCAGCTTCAGACATGGGGGTGAAGTCATCGTTGAAGTAGTCTTTCCCAGCTGCCAAATGCTTGGAGATATCCTTCTCCTCATATTTCGCTTCCCCCAGCATGGCTAGGTTTGGATAGACCTTCTGGATCAATTTTTGGAATCCGATAGCTATCCTACTCTTTGCATCCGAGACCTCGGTCTGTATGTCATCTCCCATGACGTACATGTTCGCGCTTCCGAGCAATTCTTTGGCTCGGCGCTTGAGCCAATCGAAACGCTCCTGGTTCTGATGGCTCTTGTCGGTGAGGATAGCATTCTCTTCAGCGTTCCGGACACTCGAGGAATTCTGGCGGATGTAGGTGTCAGTCTGCAGGTACAGTCGATTTTCTTTTTGAAACAAATAGTCATCCGGTAGAGCTGCAATGAGATCGTTATGCTGGAGGCTGAGCACCCGCATCGCTTCCTTATCTTGTGAATTCGTCAAGACATGCACCCCAAGCTCGTGAACCTTGCCCTGGGCGGAATAATCCAAGCGTCTGGTGAACGGAAAATCCTGGTCGTTGACCTCATAACGGATCTTCATCACATTCAGAACGCTGTTATAGAACAAATTCGATGTCTGCTCATTGATTTTCTGGGGATCAATATCCGTATTCTTGATCTCGTTCTCGATGTCCCGTTCTTTGTTGGTCAGGTATTCGAATACCTCGTCACTGCGCTTGATGTACGTCTGCTCTTCCAGGATGCCGAGCGATTCCTCCACTTTTTTTCGCAAGGCTTGGGGATCGGTATCGAAATGCTCGATGAGCAGCACGGCAAGATTCCGTGGCGTGCTTTGGAATTCCCGCACATATTTCACCAGAAACAGTATTTTCAACACCCGCTTGGTGAACTCGTCATCCATCTGTTCTTCACACTGGTTGATGGCCTGTACCACTTCGGACTTGATCACATCGCGGATGCCTTCGTACATGAGGTCGAATGTTGCCAATTTGCCCAACCCACCTCTTGCGATCTCCTTCACCACGAACTGGAACACCTCGAGCATCGAACGCTCACCTACCGATTGGTACTGACCGGTGAAGGCGTCATGTTTGGACAAGTTCTGTATCGCCGACTGGAACAAGGTAAATTGGTAGGGTATGAATGGATACGAGCTGACGAAGTGCTCCCGGTCTTTGAAGTTCTTGTACTTCTTCGCCCCGTCGGGAAGATCGAACAGTGTCTTCAGGTTGGTCTGTTGTGCACCGTACATTGACTCCAAGATGTCTTTTCCCATGTCGTTCTTGGCCAACAGCCGCAGTCGGATCACTTCATCGACGTTTGCACTGGAGAGCTTGACCCGCACCTTGAAACGATCCTGGATTTTTGAGAGTTCATTGCCACCTTGCTGGGACAATCTTCCCACGATGGAGTCATAGTCCTCTTGCGCTGTCACGAACAACCACGCCCTCCCCTTACATCGTGTAGCGAGGCTCTCGGATATGGTCTGCAGATCCACCATGAGTCGTACGCTATTGGCAATGTATTGTCCCACCTCATCGACGAAGAAGTTCAACCTGAACCCCTCCTCCTGCTTCTCGATGTAGTCGTTGACCATATCGGCGAAATCCTCGATGGACATCTGATAATGAGTACGATATTTCTCCAGGATTGCCTTCGACTCCTGCTCACTGGCTCCTGTAACCTTCGCATAGGCTTTCGAAATGTTCCCGGCCTGGATGAGCGGCAACTCCCGACCTCGTTCCCATGCTTTGTTGGCGATGGCCTCATACGCCTTTTTAAACGGGACCAGTATTCCGTCATTGTCTAGGTCTCGCTCAAACTGGGCGATGTATCCCTGATTTCCGTAATACCCACACATCTCATTGAACACTTTGATGAAGGTGCCGAGCAAGGCATCCGAGTGATCCTTGTTCACGATGTTCGCTTTCTGCGCGATATTGAACAGGATGCTCTTTGAAGGGATCTTGCTCGCCTTTTCAACATTCGCCTGAAGTTCCACATCGTTTGCCAACTTGGGCAGAAACATATCCAAGGTATTGTACCCATCGATCTGCCGATTTTCGAGCAGGAGGGCAAGCATTTTCAACAGGTGGGATTTTCCGCTGCCGAAGAATCCGGAGATCCATACGCTGTTGACTACCGGGCTATGCAGATACTGGTCTACTAATCTGTCGAGTGCTCTTTGAACTTCCCTGGTAAGCACATACTCTTCGACTTCATTGACCAAGCTCCGATTATCGTCAGCCTTGATCACACCATCTATATGCCTATCCACTGGCTTTAAGAAAATGTCCTGCAGTATCATGCGAGCCTCCATCTACGGTTCGTATCGATATATGTTGAATGCACGGTAATACTTGTCATCATGCAATCGTTCAAACAATTCCAAGGCTGCCCCCGCATGCAAGGTCTGCCTGTACTTTCCTGGGAAGAAAAGAATCAAGGGCTTGTGGTTCAAATGCTTCTCAAGATTCTCCAACAGTGCATGGGTCCGTACGTACGGATAGACTTCCCCGACACCATCAATGAACAGCAGTTCATAGGAGTTGCATTCCAATCGCTTGACAATTTCGGGCGCAAGATGAAATTCAGGAGCGAGCATCATTTGCAGCTGTTCGAGCAACACATCCTTGTCATGTGATGTTTCCTCTTCCACAAGGACCGACCATGCCCCTTCCTCCTGCCTAATGATATCCAAGCAGAGATCATATAGATCGATCCGCTTTACCTGCACACCACGATGACTAAGTTGTATGGTGAGGTTTTCAATGAGTCTCACCATCTCCTCCTGCTCTTGAGGGTGGTACGGACAGATGAAGAACGGGACCTCACTGCCGATGTTTTGCATGGTCAAAAATCGTTTGCTGGAGAAAATCTTCAGTAATAGATCAAACCGTTCCGCAAAAGGCAGGTTCTCAAGTTCGTGGGGTGTCATACGCGTCTCCCATTCGTATCGGTAGTGGTAAACCAAAGCTGTTCATAGGTGTCGCCAGATTGGAGCAAGCTTTGGATTGGTGGGCTGAGTATCACAGAGTTGATCCTGTTGTCTTTGGAGATAATTCCGACCTCCCTCATCATCTTGAACAGCACGGCCCTAAGCTTTTCCCTTGTCGAATCGCTGATCTTCTCTATTTCATGATGGGTCACCGCCTTCTGCATCCAGAACAGGTTGAATTCTTCTGTTCCCACCGTGTCCTTGAGGCTTATGTATCGGTCATGGACCACCTCCACCATAAAATCGGCGATGAATCGGTGCCTGCGACAGATGGCAAGCCACA
>CAYZXD010000071.1:0-5076 GCA_964482325.1 uncultured Spirochaetaceae bacterium
GTTTTCAATCTTGCCATTGCCTTCGACAAGACCAACCAGGTTCCCCTGTTCTACGAAGAGTGCCCGGGATCCATCAACGATGTCTCCCAGTTCGGTTTTCTTGTGGACAAGGTGATCGAGTATGGCTATAGAAGGATGGGCTTCATTCTGGACAGGGGCTATTTCAGCAAGGACAACATCCGGTACATGGATACCAACGGCTACAGTTTCGTCATCATGGTCAAGGGAATGAAGAGCCTTGTCTCAGCTCTGGTTGCGAGCAAGATGCACACGTTCGAAACTTCACGGGAATGTGCCATCCGGACCTACAGGGTCTACGGGACTTCGGTCAAGGCCCGGCTGTATGCCGATGACACCAGGGACCGCTATTTCCACATCTACTACAATCCTGGACGTCAGGCGGCTGAGAGGGAACAGCTGGAACTGAAAATTGAGAACTACAAGAAATTTTCCGACGTCTCGAAGGTCAGGAGATCTCGTTCAGCAGGAACATCACCCATTACTTCGACATCTACTACGGAAAGGGAGGCAAATTCCTCTACGCACAGGAGAAAGCTTCCGTTATTGAATCAGAACTGGCTCTGTGCGGCTACTTCTGCATCGTCACTTCCGAGAAGATGAGTGCCGAAGAGGCTCTCATCCTCTATAAGGGAAGAGACTCTTCGGAGAAACTGTTCAGCTCAGACAAGACCTTCCTGGGAGGAAGAAGCATGCGGGTCCAGTCCCAGAACGCGCTCTCTGCCAAGATCTTCATCGAATTCGTTGCCCTCATCATACGCAACAGGATCTACTCCCTGCTGAAGGAGGAACTGTTCAGAATAGAAACCAGACCGAACTACATGACGGTTCCCCAAGCCCTCAGGGAACCTGAGAAGATCGAGATGGTCAGGAGGAACCATGGGACATACCGGCTTGACCATGCGGTGACCAAGAGACAGAAGACAATTCTCAATGCGTTCGGCCTTGATGAACAGTATGTGAGGCTCAAGGCAGATGAAATCGGCAGGCTGCTTGCTGACGGCAGCTCTCTGATGGACTCACCCGATACCGAAGGAGATGACGAAGATGGCGAGAACCAAGAGTATTGCTTCAATTGAAGCTCAGATCACAAAAGCTCAGCAAGATCTGGTGAAGGCAAAAGCAAAGTACGATACCATAGCCGACAATCTTGAGAAACTCATGGTACAGAAGAAGGAACATCAGGCCCGCCAGATAATGGATGCCTTCATCAAAAGTGGCAAGAGTTTTCAGGAGATAATCAACTTCCTCAATACTGGTCGAAACTAACCAGTAAGATCCTTGAGTGTAACTTTTATGCAGAGTTCACAGTTAAGAGCAAAACTGTTTCTGACTGCTCCCTCCGGGTTTCAATAGAACATCTCCTTGATGCTCTCGTTGGTGGTTCCCTCCGGGAAAGGGTCCCCAAACCCCAATTCGGTTGCCCTGTCGATACAGGAAAGCACTGTATGTTTTGTTCGCCCCAAGGCTTGATGCGATTGCGGTGACACTGAATCCTTTCGATTTCATCTGAGGGGTCCTCATGTAGTTGGTCATTCTGACCCCCTTGTGAAGTATCCACACAAGATTGCGTGTTACCTCACACTCTACAAGGACCTTGTAATGAAAGAAATTGATAACAGTGCACTTGAGTCCGGATGCCGGTGCGCTTAGGTGCGGAACGACAGTGCAGTTACCGCGTAGAACTCATGATGGTTTGACATGTTCAACATTTCTCTTGAAAAGAGTTGACAATAGCATTAGATGAGATATACTTAAAATATATCTAAAATATATCTAAAATATATCTAAAATATATCTAAAATATATTTGGAGTTTTTTTTATGGGAGTGCATATGATCCACAAGTTTGAGGAAAGAAAAGAACGGAGAAGCGACACAGCTTACCGGCTGATTAAGTTGGCAATTCTCAACGGAGATTTCTACCCGGGAGCTCTGTTATTGGAACAAGACTTGATCGAGAAGTTCAAACTAGGAAGAACTCCAATTCGGGAGGGAGTCCAACGTCTGATTATGGAAGGATTGCTCTATAGCATTCCCCGGAGAGGTGTCTTTGTTTCACAAATTTCAAGCAATGATGCTCATGATTTGTATGAGCTACGGTGCAAACTAGATGCGTTCGCAGCGGAATTGGCTGCAAAAAGAGCAACCCCTGAAGAAATTGCTTCGATGGAAAATCTCGTCGAAGAAAGCTTGCAATTCTCTGAAGAGGAGAAGGTGTTCTTTGATGAAAGGTTTCATATGATGCTCTACAAGGCTTCTCACAACGCTGAATTGGAAAAGACATTGGAACGTTTGTATCAACAGAGTGTTAGGTTGTTCAGTATAAAGGGGTATAAGAGGGAGCCCCTAGACAGTATGCATGATGAATTGGCAGGGATTCTGCAAGCAATCAAGAAGCATGATGCCGAAGGAGCCTCGAAAGCTGCATTGCTACACGTAAAATCAAGAAATTGGTTCGATATAAAAACTCTACTAATTTGAATAGGAGAAGGAATTGCAGGATGAAAGAAAACGTATTGTTCAAGAAGATTTATGGATCAGTAGCCGCAGCGAACATCGGGTCCGCGATGGGTGCAGCTGTCGAATGGGTGAGTGTTCCTGGAGGTGGTTGGAAAGCTATCGAGGATAAGTGGGGATGGGTTGAGGGATTCATGTCTTGGATCCAAAAAGAACGTGATGTCCGCTATTGGAACAACAGTCCCCTGCTTCACTACTATCATATGGATATGGAACCTGGAATGACCGAAGACGGTGCTGAGATTCGCTATCTGCTTGCTTTAGCAATAATTGAAAAGCAAGGAAGAGTCACTGTTGACGATATGGCAGAAGTCTGGAAAAAACACATTAATAGGGAAGATATCGGTAGATTGGTGAACCCTCATATCAAGATCCACTATGATCGTCTTATGGCGGGTGATGGGGTTACTCATATACCACCACGATTTATCGGCGCGATGACACCCTGGCCAGGGTTAGTCGATGCACCGCATATGATCGGCCCTATCGGTATCATCAATGCTGGAGATCCCGAACAAGCGGCATATGATGCTGCTGAAGTATCCTTGCTCTTGCAACCAGCTGAGAGCGGTGGTACTGAATCGAGTAAAGTCATAGCTGCAGCTACAGCAGCAGCTTTCGATCCTCAGGCAACTGTGGATAGTATCATTCAAGCAGCTCGGGAAAACGTATCGATCAATACCAGGGGAATCCTTGATGAAGCGTTGGAACTTGCAGCAAAATACCCCGATATCAAAGAAATCCGTGAGCCGATGAGACAACATTTTGCTCCCACATATCCCTATGCGGATGGTGTTGAGACCGCTGCAGAGGCTATCGCGCTCTTTGCGATCACAAAGGGAGATGTCCGGGATGGAATGATTGGCGCGACCAACCTTGGTCGTGATACCGATTGTATTGGCGGTATGTTAGGCCCGATTTGTGGAGCATTCAAAGGTATAGATGAAGTACCTGCAGAATGGGTAGACCAAGTCGAGACGGCGATTTCCAGAAATGCCTACACAGTGCAAAAAATGGACATGATCAAGCTCTCGGAAGGTCTATACGATGCATTGTCGGCACATAAGTCCAGATTGGATTACCAATCAAAGATGATTGAAGCATTAAGAAGCAAATAACCAAGGAAAACTTGGGAAAAAGGAGAATAGAATGAAAAAAATGATGTTGATCTTGGTGATGCTCCTGGTGGCATCGGTGGGCTTGTTCGCCCAAGGCGGTTCTGAGGTTTCAACTATCGAGTACAAATTGTCACATACGGCAGCAGTCGGAGGGCACTTTGACCTGATTGCCAACAAGTTTGTTGAAACGCTGGACTCAATGAGTGAAGGTCGATTCAAAGGAACAGTGTATCCTGCGGAACAATTGGGCAAAGAGTCCCAGGTAATTCAGAGTGTTCAGAATGGTGTGATTGAATTTACGATTATCGGTCATGATCCTTTGGCTCAGTTTGTCTCCGATTCAGCGGTTCTCAGTCTTCCTTTCCTATTCAAGGACCATGAGCAGGCTTTCGACATCCTAGATGGAGCTGTTGGGCAAGAACTTGAAACGAAACTTGTAGCCAAGAACTTGCACATCTTGGGTTGGAGTAATAATGGTGCTCGTGTTTACACGAATAACACCCGCCCATTAGAGATGCCAGCCGATTTTGTGGGCTTGAAATTCAGGAGTCCTGAGAATCCAGTCAATCTAGCAGTAACCAGCTCCTTGGGCGGTATCCCGTCAGCACTCGCTTACGGTGAAGTATATACTGCTCTTCAACAGAAAACCATCGATGGACAAGAAAATGCAGTCATAAATATCTATCCTTCCAAGCTCCAAGAAGTGCAGAAGTATATGTCAATGACGAACCATATTCTCTCTTTTGTGGTTATCGTTGCCAGTGAAGATTTTTACAACAAGCTTTCGGATGATGATAAAGCACTTGTTGATTCAGCAGCTGAGGTTGCACGTGACTGGCATAGAGGATACGTGGACGACCTGTCAACCGAGTTGACACAGAAGATGATCGATGAGGGTGTCAAAGTCAATTATCCTGCAGATATGAAGCCTTTCCAGGAAGCTACTAAGTCTGTACATGAAGAATATGTTGGCAAGAGTATCAGCGTAGAATTGTACAACAAGATTCTTCAACAGCTGTAGTTGTTTTCATAGGAGTTCGTGATGAGTGTGAATATGTTCATAAAGTTTACTGATGTGTTGGGTTTCGTGATCGAGAAATTGGTTGCGATCGGAACGGGACTCATGTTGATTGTTGTTTCATGCAATGTGTTTGCACGCTATATATTGAAAATTGGACTAACTTGGGCCGAGGAATTCAGTTTACTATTATTTGTTTGGGTCGTATTCCTCGGCTCATATTTGGCTCTTCGCAAAAAGAGTCATCTGGCGCTCACCTTTATGATAAAAAAATTATCACCGAGAGCAACGTTGATAAGCAAAATAATCATTTTGAGTCTTGTTGCTCTCTTCTTGCTAGCATTACTCATAGGTGGTATCGAGTTTGTCAGCAAGGTCGTAGGAATGAATCAAAAGACTCCGC
>CAYZXD010000072.1:0-4932 GCA_964482325.1 uncultured Spirochaetaceae bacterium
AACAACCAGATCCACAATCTGGTGCTCTACCATTGAACTACATCCACCAAGATGTATTTGCAATCCGGATCCACCAGCGCAAATCAACGTACGATAATCTGCCTGATTACCATGCTTTTGTCAATACCAGATGAGACAACTTGCCAAAAAAATCAAAAGAGTCTCTTATGCTTTCTTCCGACATCGGATGATTGCAACGGTCTGTTTCCAGGTCAGCGGTCGGTTCTCCAACTCATCGATAATACTCTTTTGCATCTGTTCCACATCTACAGATTTCTCATTTTCTTCCCATATCGGAGCATAGCTTTGTGCTATCCAGCGCTTTACATATTCGCTTGTGATGATACGGTGTTCGTTCCCGGTTATCTGCTGCTCATAAATCACATTAGAGTATTGATTAAGCACTTGTATTAGCTGATCGTAGTGCCAGCTGGTTGCTGCATTTCCACCCTGATTGTAGAGAATTTGCTCTGCTGTTTCCAGCAATTGTTTTACGGTATGGTCGCTGACAAAATGGGAGAGTCGTGAACTGAGTGACGGGATAATCTGCGCAAGTGAGAAAGTACCCGATGGAGTGAGTTTCGATAGAATATCCGGAAGTACCTGTTCAGTTTCCTGTAATCGATTAAAGAGATTTCTCCCCATAATATGTTCAAACGCCACATCTTGAGAAATCGAAGCGATCACCTTTTGCGGTGAACCGCGATACAGTTGGGGACGTTCAAGATCATCAAGTGTCTGTGCATAATGCTGCAGATGATCGTACTGTTCTGCATGCACCGTCTGAGCTACTACCAGCCCCTCAGGGACTCTTCTGAACGCTTCCCAGACAAACAACCCGGCACCGGCATTCAGTATGAGTACCCGATCATGCCGATGTATGGTCAATTGATGGAATACCGCATTGCGAATCTGCTCAAGGAACAGCCCCCGTTCACTCATCGTTCTCTGAACCCAGCGGTCTCGTTGCGCATCTGCTGGAGAGAAAGTGAGATTTCCCCCCTGATCATCGGTAACCGCCGCTTCAAGTTGGCTCTCTCTTCTTCTCAGAACATCTTCTCTGATCTTCTGTTCATACCCGACTTGTGATGGATGATAAAAGACTTTCCCCTGCAGGGAGCTGGGGAGATACTGTTGTGGTACCCAGTGGTTTTGGTAGGCATGAGGGTACAGATAACCTTCTCCGTGTCCGAAACCCCTACTATCTCTATTGGCATCCTTCAGATGGTTGGGTACTTCTGTATCCCGTTCCTCCTCAATTGATTTGAGTGCATCGAAAAATGCCATAGTAGTATTTGATTTTGGTGCGGTGGCAAGATACAGCGCAGCATGCGTGAGGTGAAATCGCCCCTCAGGCAAGCCGATCCGTTCAAAAGCTGCAGCATCAGATTCTACTACCATGATGGCATAGGGATCAGCCATCCCCACATCTTCTGTTGCGCTGATGAGCATACGTCGGAAGATGAACTTAGGATCCTCTCCTGCGCTGATCATACGTGCCATCCAGTAGAGTGCTGCATCAGGATCACTGCCTCTGATTGATTTGATGAAGGCGCTGATGATATCAAAATGGTAATCACCTTCCTTGTCGTACAGCACGACTTTTCGTTGAATACTCTCTTCTGCTGCTTCTCGTGAGATGATAATCGGATGGCCCTCCGGTGGAGGGAATTGATCACCACTTGTTTCTACTGCAAGTTCAAGGGCATTGAGCAATGAACGTGCATCCCCATTAGCGATATCTACAAGATGTTCCAGGGCTCCGGAAGCAAATTGCACATCATATCTGCCATACCCTCGATCATGATCGTTCAAAGCCATCTGAGCGATTTCGAATAACTCCTTGGCCTGCAATGGTACGAGCTGAAATATGCGTGATCGGCTGACTAAGGCAGAATTCACCTCGAAATAGGGATTTTCTGTGGTTGCTCCAATGAGAATGCAGGTGCCATTCTCAACCCATGGCAATAGTGCGTCCTGCTGACTTTTATTCCACCGATGGACTTCATCAACAAACAGGATGGTACGTTTTTCGAAGTGGGCGAGACGATCACGGGCTTCTCCGATTTCGTATCTGAGTTCTTTCACCCCGGAAAGCACTGCATTGAGGGTGCTGAAATGGCTGCGTGTAGTATTCGCAATTACCCGTGCAAGCGTAGTCTTCCCTGTTCCCGGTGGTCCATAGAGAATAATGGAAGCTAACTGATCGGCCTGAATCGCACGACGAAGTAACCGTCCTGGTCCGATAATATGTTCCTGTCCGATATACTCATCAAGGGTACGGGGACGCATCCGATAGGCTAGTGGTTGGTGTGTGTCGCCGATGTGCTGTTCAAATAGGTCCATAGCCGATTATACGCGAGAGCAGTATCGTGTACAACTGCATCGTTTCCTCTTAATTCGCGGTAAAAAGGGCGATACGTGGATCATCATATGCGGGAGCCATCGTACGTACTAAAGCCTCTTGCGAGCTCATTGCTGAAATAAGGGTGCGTAGCATCGATATGCGTATCATCTGATAGAATGGTTCACTTATCAGGGGTAATGCAGCATCCGGCATCAACTGCTTTTGTGCTTGTACGTACGTATGGTAGGTTTCAACCAGTTCTTCCCAGGCTTCTGATGCTGCAGCTCCTGGTTCGGCTTGTAATCGTTCAACCAGAAACTGTTCGAGATCTTCAGCTGCCATTTGAGAGAAAAACCGTGTTACAGCGTCAGAATCTCCTTCAATGATTGCATATGGGTCACTGATAGTGAGCTGGTCGAGAAGCTTATTCTCTACAAATTGAGGAATCTCCTGAGCAATCGCAGCCACGGCACGATTTGCCTCATCGCGATAGTGGTTGAGTAATCGGGAAATACCTGGGATTTGTTCCTGTTGGAGGATGAGGTGATCGGCATCGGCAGGTAACAGATCCGCTGTGCCCCCAGTCCATTTACCCTCATCAGTAAATGTGGTACTTGCTCCTGATACAATAAGATAGAGCATTTGCTTTACAGCTTCTTCTCCAAAAGCTATCTCTTCGGCAGTTCGTTCTGTAGTTGGTGCAGAGCGACAGCTGATGAATACAAGGAGTATCATACCTATGAGTAGAGAGAACCCAAAACGTTTCATACGGTGACTATACCACGAGATATGAGAATCGAGAACACTTGTGATAGATGAGAGCTTAGTTGACGCTTTGCCGTAAACATGTGAAATTATCATAAGAAGGATCAGGAGGTGCTGCTATGACCCATGAACGTACTACGATGCTTTCACAGGTAAAAAACCGGGAGCGGAGTATTCTCAAGAACGTGTATCTCTGGATGACAGCTGGACTGGCGATGACTGGAGTGGTCTCGTATGCGGTAGCAACGAGCGAAACGCTGATGCGCCTGTTTTTAGGAAGCTCTTTCAGTTTTCTGTTCATTATCATTGCACAGCTTGCTCTTGTTGTGTATCTCAGTGCACGTTTAGATAAAATGACTTCCACCGCCGCCATGGCTTCGTTCATGGGGTACAGCATACTTACCGGAATTACACTATCGGTGATTTTTCTCGCATATAGCAACCTCGTTATTTCGCGCGCATTCTTCACCACAGCAGCGGCTTTTGGTGGTATGAGTCTGTATGGGATGGTGACAAAACGAGATCTGGACGGCATTGGGCATTACCTTATTATGGGACTCTGGGGAATCATCATTGCTATGGTGATCAACATGTTCCTCGGAAGCGCTCAAGTCTATTACCTGATTTCCATCATTGGGGTGCTGGTCTTTTTAGGACTTACTGCATGGGATACACAAAAAATTCGCCGGATGAATGATGCTTATGGCTCGCAGATGGATGAAGAGACCTATATCAAGCTATCAATTATCGGGGCACTTATTCTGTATCTTGATTTTATTAATATTTTCCTCTTCCTCTTGAGGATATTCGGTCGAAATAATCGTTAGGAGTTGTTTTCATGGAAGATGTGTTTACCATTCTCATGCAGCGCAGATCGGTTCGGGCTTTCACCGATCAGCAGGTTCCCGATGAATCTATTGACGCAATAGTGCAGGCAGGACTTCACGCTGCTACCGCAATGAATCGCCAGAGTTGGCATATTACGGTAGTACAGGATGCCGCCCTCCTGAAACAGATAAGTGCTGCGGTGGCACAGGTTCTCATAGACTCTGAAATTCCCTCACTCATGGAACGTGGCAACAATCCAGACTTCAGTGTATTTCATCATGCTCCAACGGTACTCTTTGTTTCGGGAGATGGCAGTCACTATAGTCAGGCAGACTGTGCCAATGCAAGTCAGAATATGTGCCTAGCTGCATCTGCTTTACATTTGGGCTCCTGTTATATCGGTTCTTTTGTTCAGGCATTTGACCATGATGCGGGAAAATCCCTGTTAACACGATTTTCCCTTCCTGAAGGATATCGCCCCGTCTTTGCTGTCGCCATCGGGTATGCTGATCAGGTCCCGGTACTATCTGAAGCTCCTCGGGACTTTCGCGTCACCTATATCCGTTAGTTACTAGAGAACTTCAGAAAAAACAGGACCGATACTCACTGAGTACCGGTCCTCTTGCTGTAAAAACAATCTACTAAAGTGCGGTTACCGAAAGAAGTGTTACTGCATCGGTCTGGGCAACTGCAACCTGTGCTGTCGGTACGTTCGAACTGAATGCTACGTCACCATTCTCAGTAAACGAAACGGTTGTTCTTGATGGAATGTAGGCATGAATGGTGAGTGTCTCAGATGCCACTACTCGAGCCTGGAGTGAAAACATACTAAGAACAGCAAGTAAAAGAACCAGTGCGATCATTCTTTTATGTGATCTGCTCTTCGTCATCTTCGCCTCCATCTGTATGAACTTCGGTATCCCGTGTTCTGATTGCAATATATAAGATGGTTATGAAGATGTCAACAATATAATTTATTATATTATATAGAC
>CAYZXD010000073.1:0-4896 GCA_964482325.1 uncultured Spirochaetaceae bacterium
CGACACCGGGTCGGATGTACCAGGTCCTCGTCTTCTTTACATAGAATTGCTTCACAGATCCGAACGTCTCACCAGTTAACCTTCGTAACGCCTGACCCCGAAGATAGCGATCCTTGATAAAGGCCGATCCTTCCTGGGCAATATCACCCGTGAAGGTCGTGATCCATCCCTGGATGTGGTCCCTTGCTCGTTCGATCCTCTCTTGAGCATCCCCTGATATCTCCACCTTCAGCATTACTTCACCTTTACTCGTTGATAGATGGCGAGGTGGTTCTTTACTGCCAGTGGAGGAATACTCTGCTCGATCGCCTGGGTCCCCCCATCAGTCGTCCTGCTGGATACTCCGGCCAGATCGGCCTGGAGGACCATCCTCATGTACTGCACCGTCATGGCAATACAATAGAGAATGTCAGCAGGGACCTCCGAGTACCCGGCTGTGTAGCTGATCTTCACCGCATCCTCTCCCTGAGGGATTGGATCATAGATTCTCAGCACACCACTGGCCGGGTCCAGGCGATAGCTGGATTCCAGCAGCTTTGTCGCGTAGGTCCTTCCCGGATCCAGAGACACTCCGGTGATCGAAACCACCGGAGAATTATCCAGAACGATCACCTGGGAGTTGCCATCGGCATATTGATCGAACGTCTCCACACTGAGATCCCGTCCGATGTACCGAAAACAGGCCTCCGTTGCAGTCTTGATCAGGGACTCGTATTGAGTTTCCTGGGTGGGATTGATCGAGAAACCATACTCGGTCCTCAGATCTTCAGGGGTCAACAGTGGAGTCGTCATCCATTAATCTCCTCAGGCAGCAGCCATCTTCAGGACCTTGAAGGCATCGGCCACCAGTACCTTGCCATCAACTCTCTCGATCCCAATCACGCCCTTCTGGTCGTTCACGGCAAAGAGTTCGTTGAGCACCTTGATGTCCATCTGTTCACGATCCACCAGCATGTAGTAATCGATGTTACAAGCGATGATCGCCCTTGCATCGGCAGCCATAACCGGCATGTACTGGCTGGTTATGATCTTATGACCCTGAATCTCTTTGAGATCGCTCTGGATCGGGAAGTAATACTGGCCCTGGAGATCCTTCAGGAGGCTCAGTTTGGTTCTGGTCGCCTCGTTCATGATCAGCACCGATCCCTCAGCGTAATCGCCCAGAGATCCGATCAGAGTCTTCACCTCATCGAGGGTCACCGCATCCACAGCCTCAGCAGTCACCGCATCGGTATCTACTGTGGTAAGGATTCCCGTAATATGGGAATTGGTGGATCCGGTTCCATTGAGGATCTCGTTGTCTTCCTTCTTCGCAAAGGCTCTGGCAATGTTGTCGGTCAGCCAGGTCATGGCATCGATGGCCAGATCAGTGAGGAACTCATGAGAGACTTTGACCAACGCTCCCAGCTTGTAAGCGGAGATGCTGACAGTCCCGACAGATGCATTTTTCTCAGGGATTGCACCGGCCTCGGCCACATACTCGACAGTGACCTGATCGCCATCGATCGCCACCGTGTAGTCACCTTTGAGAGTCATCTTCCGAGCAAGCGGTCGGAGTTTACCGTACTGCTCACGCTTCTTGATGATCTCGCTGGAAATTGTAGTGGGAATCAGGCCAGTATAGCTGGATCCGACAGCCACCGCTTCCTGGATCTTCCTGATGAAGGTCTTGGCATCCTCGGTCAAGGCCGATCCCTCCTGGATTCCAGCGGGGACTCCCTCCTCATCGAGGGCATCCTTCTCCATTGCAGAGATCTGATCCTCGATCACTTTACAGACCTTGATAGATTCCTCATAGGCCTTGATATTATCATCAGTGGCACTCTCCACCATAGTGTTGAAGGCCTCCACCTGCTTAGTCTGGAGTGCGGTCAACTTTTCTTTGAGTTGTTTAAGAGTCATTTGTGTCTCCTTCCCAGGATATAGGCCTGGACCTTTTTATATCGTTCAACCTTCGCCAGGTTTTCAGGGGACGGCTCCCCAGTTTCAGATGAAGGCACTCCCTCATCATCCTTGGCCGGCTCAGAGTCGGCAGATTCTTTTTTCACAGCATAGACCTGACCCGAAGGGGTGGTTACAAAATCAAGGTAGCGCACCAGTTCATAGGTGTGGGCATTGACCAGACCGTTAGCATCAGTCTCCCCATATCCCACCGAAGAGACTCCGATCTGGACTCCCAGATCAGCGATCGCCTTCAGTTTCTCCTGGTATTCAGGATCCACCACGAAGATTTCCACATACATCAGACCATCCTGGATGCGGGGATTTTTGACCACAGCCTTCACCGGTTCATAATCTCCGAAGCGATCCCCGTCATGACCGTCATAGGCGACCGTCACCTTATTCTCAGCCACGATCCTTTTGGCAAGATCCTCCGGGTAGATTCTCCCGTTGAGATTCAGGACTCCCAGTCGCCAGACCGGAGCCTCCCATGCTCCCACACTCCCCGCCTCTTCAGTCAGCCTGGACTCCGGAAGACTCCGAAGGGTCACTATCTCGACATCTTCCCGCAACAGTTGTCTGTTCATCTTGCTCTCCTTTATTTACCTGGAGCGATCCCACATTCACAATGAGTGTGAAATGGAGGATGCTTCATCGTTTTGTTGATGATCCGGACATTTCCAGCTCCATCATCCACAGCAGTCCCCTTGTCCAGGACCGCTCCATTGACCTCCACCACCTTTCCGTCAAGTTTCTGACAGAACTCACAGGCATCAGCTGAGGCCACCACATGCATATAGGAAACGCCCAGCATTCCAAAAGTGAAGAGATTGAAGGCATTTCCAGCCCGGTTGGTTTCGTCAAAGGACTCGGTCTTCGGGACCGTCTCCAACCACGCTGAGGACATTTCATCGGCCAGGGTGGACAGTTCATCCTCCTGGTGTCCAGCGAAGATTCGGGAGGCCTCTGATGCTCTTGCATTGCCATGTCTCCCGGACATGCTCACCGCATACTTGCTTGCATAGTTGTCCAAGCTCTCCTGAGAGATCTCAGTTCCGGTGGCCACTTTCTTCTGTACGATCGGAAACAGACGATTGATGATCCCCTGGTAGATCGGAACATACAGCTGGCCATATTCGCCGGCTGTCTTCTCACAAAAAGCCTTGAAGTCGTCTAATATCCTCTGAACTCCCTGGCCCTGATTCGTGGCGATCAGTCGCTTGATCTCATCAATCTCGGCTTTCAGCTGCTTCCTGATCACCGTCTCGATCTGAGATCTGGAGGATCTTGTGACATCCTGGGCCTCAGACAGGAACGACAGATCATCCTTGCGCTTCTCTGTAAGCGACCCAGGCTGGGATTGTTTGATCTTCTTTGCTTCCCCGTAGGAAGGGACCCCTGTGAGCCCTGGAGCCCCTGCTCCGTTCACTACATCGGCCAGTGACATGTAATTCAGCGGGAACATGAGATGATCCCCTTCAGGGACCGGGTTGAGATCCTCATATGCTCTGGCCTCATTGGGAGTCAGCCAGCCATCCAGGATCCCCGCATGATAAAAGGCCGACCTGGTGGAATGATCGCCCCGCATGAGACCAGCCAGGGAGAACTTGATGTATTGACCATCCTTACAGATCGCCTTGTCCATGGCATCTTCCCAACTCTTGGCCCTGGGTTGGATCGAATAGGTCACCAGTTCGATCGCCTGTTGTTCCTGGTTGGCATAGGTGGATTTCGTCAGATCCCCAGCGAAGGCTGGAGGGACCCCAAAACGCCGGCACACTTCCAGGAGAGTCCAGGACTGAGCATCGCTCATCTTCTTGGAATCGTCCTCGGTCAGCCGGATCGGCTCGTATTTCACTATATCTTCCAGAACAGCGACCCGATACGCTCCGGACATCCCGGAGAACTCTCCGGCAAACATCGCCTTGATGGCATCCTTCACATCCTTGGGGGTTCCCCTGGGGACTGTTACCGTTCCACCGATTGTGGTCCCCCGCTTATAGTAGGCATCTTGGAGGGTCTTGGCATTGCTGGCAACACTCAGGTCCTTGCTGGCATATTCTACCGGAGAGAGAACACTGGCATACCCTGTCGGGGTGTTGTAGATCACCAGGACATCGGATGCCTGGAGGAGTTCACCGGCGGCGGGAAGCGAGTAGAATAGCTTGCCATCCTTCCACAGCGGGTGAATCACATTGGGACTGATCGGGTAGGCTTCGATCGGATCTCCGATTGAGGATCTCTTTAGCACCGCATAGGCCACGCCATAGAGTTCGTAGTTGAAGGCCATGATGAATCGCCACTGGTATGGGGTCATATAGGGACAGGGGTCACGTAAAAGTCTTGCGGCTGCTCCGGATCTCAGGATCTCCCTACGATTTCCTTTAGTCTCGTAGATGTGTAGTGGGAGGGACCCAAAGGTCCGGCACAGCTTGGTCACACAGGCCCAAAAGGCCGAATTTTCCAGTGCTGTCTCTCCTCCTCCAAAAGTCGGACCGGCATATCCGCTCTTCCACATACTGACAGGGATGTCCACCACTTCTTCGGCCAC
Source organism: uncultured Spirochaetaceae bacterium (assembly GCA_964482325.1). Taxonomy (GTDB): domain Bacteria; phylum Spirochaetota; class Spirochaetia; order Sphaerochaetales; family Sphaerochaetaceae; genus CAYZJV01. The sequence goes on from CAYZXD010000073.1 coordinate 4,493, forward strand.
TTTCCTGATTCTTGAAAAAATTCCCATCGACATCCTCCGTTAAAAAAAGCTGATCATATTCGTCAGTTCATCCATCGATATTCCCTCAGGTTCCTGGGTAATCGCCGTATCCAGAGCCATGATCGAAGCGATCACTCCATCGATCCTGGAGGCACTCCGATCGTGCTGGGGCTTGATCAGCTTCACATTGGCGTTGGAATCCGTATGAGCATCAACACAACTCATCATCCATGTCATCACAGGATTGGCTCCTGATCGGATCTTGCCCAACAGATAGAACCGTTCGAACTGCTGTGTTGAAGGACTCATCGTCATCTTTCCCTGAGAAAACTCGAAGGTGATCTCTTCAAACCAGGGAGGACAGTAGCGGGCCAGGTCGATCAGCCGGAATCGGTCACCAGCGA
>CAYZXD010000074.1:0-4868 GCA_964482325.1 uncultured Spirochaetaceae bacterium
CCCGGATCCGGTTCGTAGATAGCGACCCAGTATCGATCGGTCTTGATCGCCTGGTGGACAATCTTGATACACTTCTCATATTCCTGATGACAGGGTCCCTGAAGATAAGTCCCAGCCGTGGTAATGATCATCACCAGGGATTCCGGATCGGCAATGTTACCGGTCAGGAAAGAGTTGAGCATTCCCGGATCTTTGGACTCATGGAACTCATCCAGAATCGCTCCGTGGAGCAGCTTTCCATCCCTGGGGACTCCAGTCAAAGCATCAACCCGGCAGCCTCCCCACTTGATGGTTTTGTAGGTCCGGCTGTTGTAGGCTTCAAGCCCTGAAAGATTACCCAGAGTCAGCCCCTGTTCGGCTCTAGTGAAGGTCTCTCCGGCCTGTTCCAGACTGTTGGATGCGACCGCACAGATCGCTCCAGGATAGTCATCCCCGAACGCCAGGTAATCGATGATTGCTCCGGCAATGGTACTCTTCCCATTCTTGCGGGGGATCTGCCAGTAGGCCTGATTGAATCGCCTCACACCGGTGTTCCGATCCTCCCATCCAAACAGATCCATAATGTCCCAGGTTTCCCAGGGCTCAGGCCGGAAGGCTTTCCCTTTCATGATCCCCAGAGCATGCTTGAAGTTTGCGGAGATCCAGATCAGAGGTTTCACCGCCCGCTCCTGATTGAAGTTCCATCGGGAAGCCGGATCGTTGAGGGTGTCCAAGTGTCTCTGGATCTTGGCCTTTTCAGCCCTTGAAGCAACCCGGATACCCTTAGTCACGCTGTCCGTATAGGCATGGTACTGCTCCAGGAAGAGAGCCCTGAGTTTATCCTGAGTTGCCCTGGTAATACGCCGTCCCAGCTTGGCTCTCGTCTCGTTCATAGGCCCAGATCCTTCTCTAGGTCCCGGTCAACATTCCTTGCTGTGGAGTTTTTGGGGCTGGCCAGCTTCATGATCTTACGATCCTTCGGGGTGGCTCCGTACTTGGCCATGATACGAAGATAGGATGCAATCGAGGACTGTCGATCCTTGTCGCTCTCGGCATTTCTGAATTGTTCATACATAGCACAGGCCATTTCGATTACCGGTTTGTCCAACTCGGTCGCCAGCTTCATCTGAACTAAAGAAGAGAAGAGAGCGGTCCAGTGGTCACGACCGATTGGACCCAGATGATCCGGGGCTGGAGGGACCTTGTTCAATGACTGATCTTTTTTTCTAGCCACGATCCACCTCTGAAAATTTTTCTTCTATATCGCGAAGCCCTGACCGCGCTGGGGTTATGAGTTGGGTAAAAGTTTCAAGAGGGGGCATAGGGGCCCCACTCGAAGCCAGCTTGGCCTTGTCTCTGAAGTATTGATCGATCTGCTCACGATCCTGGACAGCCTTCCTCCGGTTACAGGAGAAGCAAAGGGCCTGGTACAGATTCGGATCCAGATCGAACTTCCCAAACATGTCGATCATGATCTCGGCAGGGATCTCCTTGTGGTCCACACACTGGGACCTCTTGCCACAGATCGCACAGGTCGGATGATGATCCAGGAAGTCCCTAGCGAACTTGTGCCAGCTATGGTCATATCCCCGCTTCACCGCTGAGGGACGATCCGGTTGCTTCAGGATCGGCGGAGCTCCCTGAGGATCTTTGACTGGTTTATGCATGAAGGAAGCGGATCGTTTCGCCTGACAGGCATCACAGAATCCGCTGACGTTTGTGTGGAGGTTCGGGCATAGATAGGTTTTGCACTTCTTACGGAATAGTCCCATGGGGATAAGATCACATGGATCATAAAACTAAGTGGAACTTCTCCAACCGATGGAAACGTGATTGCATCCATGCGTCAAGCTACATTCATTTGTTCCCTTCAACTATCTTATACGCATCCACGTTTACCTCACTATCCATCGGCAGATCAAAAGTAGTAATCCCATCGGTATGGGATGCTCCAGTCACGATCAATTCAACGATCCTCGATCTCGCCACTCCATAAGCTCTAGCACATGCGGATAGCGAGGGATATGAGAAGCACGTGGTCGAAGTATATACGAGAACCTTACATCCCTTCCGAGAGGCTCGTTTTGTTTTGCAGCTAGGTTTTTCCATCAATATGCCTTCCCATGCAACCGAGGTCGCTTCTTGTTGTACTTCATCTTGGCCTTTACATGAGCCTCTAGATCGATCCCCAGATACCCCGCTAGATCCGCGATCCGGATCATCGCATCGGCCAGTTCATCCTCGACCGTATCCTTCACAAGCGACTCGAAAGCAGCTTGTTGTTTCTTGGGAGAATGTGGTGATTTCTCAAGAATCTGTTGATAGCGTTTAAGGTCAGCTCTTCTCCCATTCCGATCTGCCTCTAGAGCTTCACTGAGCTCACTGTGTATCAGACAGAGCAATTCTCCCAGACTCTGTTCCTTGTGATGAAATCCATGCTGCAGCGCATTCCCAAATGCCTTGTTCTGTAATTCCCTGATTGTCACTTCAACCTCTCTTTTTACGATAATCATCCCCGGTGAACTCGATGATCTTTCCTTCCCCAGCCACCCGGCTGAAAGCGGAAATCCCGATGACCGTCTCCAGATCCTTTCGATTGGAGTTCGAGATGAGTACAGTCGGTTTCATCTCGTTGTATCGGTCGTTGATGAGCCTATACAGATACACAAACTCGGTCTGGGTCCCATGCTTTTTGTCGATCTCGTCTACCACCAGATAGTCGTACTCAGTGAAGTCCCTGAGGACCTTCAACGGGTCACCACCGTTGAATGAAGCTCGGATAAGATCGAAGTAATCGGCAGCGAGAATGTACTGAGCATATCGACCGACTTCCCACTGTTTCCGAATCGCGCAAAATGCCAGCATCGTCTTGCCAGTCCCATTGGTGCCGTGAAGGATCCCGGATCTCCCTGAAGCCATATGCTTCACAATCTCCCGGTCTCGGTCGGTCTGGCACACATAGTCGCTGAAGGTGTAGTTTCGATATCGCAGCGGGATGGTCTCGAGTCTAGAAGCAAACAGCTCACGATCGTAGGCTTCTCGCTGGGATCTCACCATCTCCTCAATCAGTGCATCCCGATCATCTGATGTGGTAGGTTTCCCGGTGATCTGCTCCCGCTCAACGAGCATGTTATACACTCGATTCGATGCTTCAATCTCAATGCTCTGCCGATCAAATAGTTTCCCTTTCGGACATGGTTCAAAGCTCATCGTACCCCCCTGAATCGAAATCATAGCCTTCTGGTCTCCAGGTCTTGCCAGGGCTCGCCCGGCCTCGAGGAAGCTCACTCTTCTCCCAGGTACGGACACTTGCCTTCCAGTCCTTCATCGGATTCTTGCCGACCTTCCAACCCTTCGACTCGTAGAAATCCCAGAACTTCTGCGGATCCACCTCGTTCTTGCGTTCTTGACAGTAGGCAGAGATCTCATCCACAGTCGGCTTGAGGAATTTGGTGTGTTTCTTCCCCTTGGGGGGGATAGATACTTTAGTATCTAGGGGGGGATATATATTCTCTTCTATTCTCTTCTCTTCTGGTACCGACAATCCCTGACTGTCTTGGTTCGTCTGGGTTTGTCCCGGACAGTCTCTGACAGATGCAGACAAAGCTTGTTTGTCGGGAACAACTTGAGACATTTTTCCGTAGTTGTCGATCATATTCTTCAGCTCGACATTCCGGGTGGTACTCTTATCCAAGTATTTATAGATCTTGTTGCATTCGATCTTCTCGGTGGATTCGTTGAGCTCGAACAACCCCTGTTCGAGACAAAAAGAGAGAATCTCTTGAACTGCTTCTACATCCATCCTCAAAGAATCAGCGAGATCTTGAGCGTTATCTTCCATCTCTGGAATAGGACTGTCAGTCTCAAGATTCATAGTAATGGTCTCGAGGATATAGCAGTATAAGCCATACCCGGCAACACCATGACGGTTAATCAATCTCCGGATACGTGTGTCGTAGCGTAGATCAGCTACGTGCTTAAACCATTTCATGACTCAGCCTCCAAAGGTTTCGAGGATATCTCACTCCCCACCTTGCGATATCTACTGACTCCCTTGATAGAAACAATCCCAAAAAGAACCTTGCGCTCCCTCACCCGAGCACTCACAACTGAATCCAGTGCATCATCGGCAATCCCATGCTTTCTGAGGTTACGTTCCGTTAACCTGCTCATCTGCTTTAGACTTCGAGTTTCACCTTCCGGCCAGTCCTTGAGCATGTCGATCACGGCTTGTGTCAATGAATAGCTCACAGTCCCTTCTCCTTTCTGATACTCCTGATCTCCGATTGATAACCTCGATACAGAGATTCGTAGTCTTTGCGTTCATATAGATCTCGCTTGTCCATCAGGCTCCCTATACGATCCCATCCAATCTTTTGAGCAAGCGCACTCGCATACTCCATCTCTGAAATGTTTCCAAATCGATTGCATGCGATACATTGAGGCCATACATTATCCGGTTCCACCTCGGTTCCCCGGATCGCACGATGGATTAGATGGCCACCGTCACATTCGTTCCACTTCACCAACTTCCCACAGGTGATACACCGCACATATCCGGCTCCATTAGCCTCCTGCAAGCGGCGAAGCTTGCAGAAAGCTGTTAATGCTTTACTTCGATAGTTCATCAGTCACCTCAGAATGGAATGTCATCATCGAATTGCTCAGGACCAGGGAATCCTTGAGGTCCGACTGGGGGATCGAAACCAGGAGGTTGACTGAATCCATTGAAGTTCTGTTGTTGTGGAGTCTGCCGAGGTGGGTTTTGTGTATACCCTTGTGAATACGCCTGCTGCGGAGCCTGATTTTGATACCCGTTATATCCCTGATTGGCTCCCTGCTGATTCGATGGTGCTGCAAGGAGCTCAAGACTCTGTGCATTAATAACC
>CAYZXD010000075.1:0-4787 GCA_964482325.1 uncultured Spirochaetaceae bacterium
TGGGCTTTCCCATGATTCCTAATCCGATAAATCCAATCTTCATGTCTATACTCCTTTTTTTCAATATTTCACGTTATCGGTGCGGGATTGAATATGCACAAATCGTTGTGCAATCCATACGTTTCTGCCCACACAGTATCTCGTCCACTTGCGACATCTACAATCTTTCTGAATAGTCGATCACCGACCTCTTCGATCGATTCGGCTCCATCGCCAATGGTTCCAGCATTGATATCGATCAGATCGCTCCACATATCCTGCATATCGGTACGTGAGCAGACCTTAACCACCGGAGCAGCTGCCAAGCCATAGGGAGTTCCCCTTCCGGTCATAAACACCTGAAGGGTAATCCCACTTGCAAGTTGCATAGGTCCACAAACGATATCGCTTGCTGGAGTGGCCGCGAATATCAGTCCACTCTTCGTCGGTACTTCCCCCGGTGAGAGCACTTCCACAATCGGAGCTCTACCAGACTTTGCGATAGAACCCATCGCCTTCTCCATGATGTTTGCAAGACCACCTGCCTTGTTTCCTGGAGTTGGATTTGCACTCCTATCTGCCCCACCCGAGGCAAGATAGTCATCGTACCATTTCATCTCATCGGCAAGTTTCTTCGCAACATCAGCGTCTACACAACGCTTGGCCAAGAGATGCACACCATCTCGAACCTCAGTCACTTCTGAGAAAAGTACCGTAGCACCGCCGGATACCAACAAGTCACTAGCATGTCCTGCAGCAGGATTGGCAGTGATTCCACTGAACGCATCGCTCCCACCACATTGCATACCGATACAAAGCTTTGACAAAGGAAGCGGTGTTCGTCTTCGCGTATTGAGTACTTCCAATTTCTTCTCTGCCATGGTCATGAGTGCTTCGCTCATAGCGTGGAAACCGTGATGATCCTGCAAGATGATCACATTCTCTTTAGTGATCTTATCTGGCTCAAGTAACATATCCACGGTCAGCTTTTCACAGCCAAGGCCAACTACCATGAGTTCTCCCCCAAAATTGGGGTTTCGCATCATATTGCGCAGCGATCTAATCGGGATATGAGCCTCTCGTGCATTGATCGCCACTCCACATCCATATGCATGGTTCAAGGCAATGATATCATCTACATGAGCATATTTCGGTAGTAGTTCCCGTTTCATCCGCTCTACAACCACATCGAGAACCCCGGCAACACACTGTACAGTCGTCATAATACCCAGGATGTTTCTCGTTCCTGCATAGTCATGACCTAGAACATCGTACCCTTCAAAGGTCACATCAGGAGCTTCAGGCAACTGATGGTCACACTCGGTTCCGAACTCCATCGAATCCAATGTCGGCGCTTCAGGTAGTTCAAGCATATGCTCGTTGATCCAACCTCCAGCTTTCACAGGGTTTTTCAGGTATCCGAGTACCACACCGTATCGGATCACAGCCTCACCTTGTTCGAGGTCGGCAAGAGCCACCTTGTGGCTTTGCGGAATATCCTCAATCGCCACCACTCCTGGAATGACCAGAGAGCCTTTTCCCAACTGGGTCACGGGTATAGCTACATTGTCTCTCGTGTCTACTACTATCACATTACTCATGAGCCACCCTTCTGTGATTGTCCGTTCATCCTCGCACGTCTTTTCTCTCGTCGATCATCATAAATGGCCCAACCAATGGAGACGAATATGAGCACCCAGATAACCCAAGCCATCGGGCGGGTGAAAAAATTGATCAACGAGCCACCTGAACCTTTAATCGAATCCACAAAGTATTTTTCCAGGTCGCGTCCGAGAATGAATCCGATAAGGAAAGGCACGGCAGGTAACTTGATTTTGAAAAATATATAACCAAGAACTCCGAAGAGGAGCGTTGCCCATACATCGAACATGTTTCCGTTATTGGCGGAATACGACCCAACCACACAAAGCAGAATGATGACAGGATAAATCCGGTGTTTCGGTAGATTAATTACCTTCGCAATATACTTGATCGGATAGAACATGACGATGAACATGACAATGTTGGCGATCAGCAATCCAAAAAGAATTGTCTGCCAAATGCCAATATTGTTGGTGATGAACAGAGGTCCTACCTGAATTCCCTGGAGCATGAATGCACCAACGAGCACGGCAGTCGTACTGTCACCCGGTATTCCAAGTGAAAGAAGCGGAATGAGAGCACCTCCGGTCAAACCATTGTTCGCTGCTTCGCTGGCAACCAATCCGTCTACACATCCAGTTCCGAATTTCTCAGGATGCTTCGAAAAGTTCTTTGCCTGGGAGTACGAGAGAAGTGAAGCCGCACTACCGCCAACACCAGGGAGAGTTCCTGTGAAGGTTCCTGTAATGGCAGAGCGAATGAGATTTACCCCCTGCCCTTTCAAGTCTCTGAAAGAGAACTTTCTGGTGGCATTGGAGAGATCGGCATCGATATGCTCCTCCTTCATCCCCGTCTCCGCTTCCTGCAATATTTGCACGATAGCAAACAATCCTATGAGAACTGGTAGAAGACTGAATCCATTTCTCAGTTCCACCATGAGGAACCTTGGTACCATTCGGACTTTATTGTTATCTGCAAACTGCCCGATCAGGGCGACAAGGACGCCAAGGAATCCTGCGAACACACCTGTTACCATGTTGCCCTTCGATAGAGCTGCAATTACCGATAACGCGAACAGGATAATTAGAAACTTTTCGATCGCGGAGAATTTAATCGCCAATCGTGCCAATGGGGGAGTGAACAGCCACAATGCAGCGAGACTGACGAATCCTCCAATCAGAGATGCGGTGATCCCAATTCTGAGAGCTCGAGCTCCTTCACCCCGCTTAGCCATGGGGTGTCCATCGAAACCGGTACAGATCGATGAAGGAGTACCGGGAATATTCACCAGAATTGCAGGAATCAGTCCACCACTGATACCTCCTACATACAGTCCAAGCAACAAATAGAGCGATGTTGTCAGATCATACGCATAGGTCAACGGAAGAAACACCGCAATAGCCATGGTCGCCGTCATTCCGGGAAGAGACCCAAAAATGACTCCGACTACAACCCCGGTGAAGGTCATGATCAGTTGAGTCACACCAAAATCGAACATATGTATACCTCCTTCACCTATGGTAGGGTTATTCTGAACACTTGGCCGAACAGAAACCAAATGAGCGTTGAAAATACGACTGCCATGACCAGAGAGATAAGAACGGACCGAAAGGCGGCATTCTTGAGCGGAGCTCTGCTTTTCACCGCGGCAGGAATCTCTTTCAGTTGTCCAATCCCCGCATACAATACGTTATAGCAGAAGACGAACACGATACTCGCGGCTAAAAAGCCTATGATATCCATGAAAACGATATAGAGGACGAAAAGAAGAACCGTTCCAATGAGTCTCGCTTTGTCCCAGTTCTCGACGAAGATTCTGCTTTTCAGAAAACCGAAAAACGGTGTTCCGCTTTTTTTGCATCGGATTATCTTCAGGATCAGCATAATGGCAAAAAGTATGCCGAGAATCCACATGATAATCGGGGGGAAAATCCAATGCGATGTCGATGGTTTGTATGATACGGTGAACATCTGCAACTCCTGATTAAGGGGTGACACGACATACTGCGGAAAGGGTCAACCCTTCCCGCAGTAGATAGTTATTCAGTCAAATCACTGCACGAGATCGTCAAGATCAGGAGCAGAATCGATCAGACCCTGAAGCGATGCACGCTTCGCATAGATAAAGTCCTTTGCATCGTCCGAGTTGAGGTAGGCACCACGGAAGTGCATCTTCTCCATGTCGGCGTTAAACTGTGCACTGGCAGAGACCTTCTCCATGGCTGCATCGAGCTCAGCAACCAACTCGACGGGGAAGTCCTTCGGCAGGTAGACGAGGAAGTCCTTCGAGAAGCGGAATGGAGTTCCGTCTTCGAGGGTGATTCCCATATCGGCATATGATGCTTCATCGATTCCAGCGATATTGTCTAGAAGACCGACATACTTCATTGCAATAGTCTTGTCGGTAGTCTGGGTGTAATCGTAGAGCGAGACGTAGTCAGCGAAGATGATGTCGGCATTGCGATCGATCAGCAGCTGAATTTTATCCGATGTCGAACCACCGATGACAACAACGATTCTTTCAGCAACATCGGTTCCATAATTAGCCTCAACCCATTCGTAGAAGGAGATGAATCCGATATGGGAAACACCACCAGCTTCACAAGCCATGCGAACCACTTCATTGGGGTTAGCAACTAGGTATTCGGGAACTTCAGCAAGTGAATTGTAGGGAGCGTCAACATAGGTTGCCCATGCAGAACCTGGATTCTGTCCGACTCGTGGACCAACCTTCATGTTTTCAAGGCTATACATCTCATCATATGCTCCAAAGGAGATGCCGAGATAGGTCATGTCGTGGAACATCATAATGGTGTTTCCATCAGGACGAGCTGTCTGCATAGCATCGAGAGCGATCGCTGCACCGACGGCATCGACTTTCAGATTAGCACCAAGCTCTCTTCCGAGATGTCGGCTTACTGTTTCAGCAATGAGATAGGAATCACCTGCTGTAGAGGTGGAACCGATTACGACACGGACATTCTTACCGTCGAATGTCTGTGGTCCTGCCTCTTTATCACCCTGTGCAAACAGAGGTGCAACTGAAGCCAGTACCATCAAAGCCAACAGTAATGCAACTGTTCTCTTGATCTTTTTCATATAAATCCTCCTATAATCATACCGAAGTTAGTCCCTCGGTACACTATGCTTAATCAACGCACCATGCAAGGGCGCTTGGGATCGAACTTCCAATTGGGAATCAGATA
>CAYZXD010000076.1:0-4733 GCA_964482325.1 uncultured Spirochaetaceae bacterium
TCTGCTACGTTCAAATATGTCTGCATCTGTACCATGACGTTGCTCCTTGCTATTTGGCCCGTTCAACGATCTGCTCGAGGCGCCAGCACTTGTCCTTACTGATATGACGGCATTCCACTACACGAACCGTATCACCTGCATGAGCGTCATTACGCTCATCGTGTGCCTTCACCTTCTTGGTGTGAGTCACATACTTCTTATAAAGGGGATGCAGTCTTCTTGTCGAAATTGCCACAACAATGGTCTTATCCATTTTGTCGCTTGTCACCATACCGGTGTACCGTTTTTTATTAGCTTCCATCAGACGCAACCTCACTTAGTTGGATTTTGTTCGAATGCCGAGTGCATATTCATGGATAAGGGTATTCAGTCGGGCAATCTTTCGACGCACCGTGCGTACCGCCAGTGGATTCTCCACGTGTCCAAGCACCTTTGCCATTCTGAGGTCCAAGGCCTCTTTGCGAAGCTCGTCCCGTTTGGCAACCAGTTCCGCATACGTTAAATCAGCATATGAATTTTTCATATCTTACTCCACTTCCCTTCTCATGATGAACTTCGTCTTGATCGGGAGTTTCGAGGCTGCAAGCTGCAATGCCTCTCGGGCAAGATCTTCCTGAACTCCACCCATCTCGAACATGACGGCACCAGTTTTAACCACAGCAACCCAACCTTCAGGGCTTCCCTTTCCGTTACCCTGCCGAGTCTCTGCCGGCTTCTTAGTGAAAGGCATGTCGGGGAATATCCGGATCCAGACCTTACCACCACGCTTAATATGACGGGTCATCGCAATACGGGCAGCTTCAATCTGACGGTTGGTGATCCATTTAGGCTCCAAAGCTATGAGCCCATACTCGCCAAAAGCCAGAAAATTACCACGATGAGCGACGCCGTCCCTCTTTCCTCTCTGCTTCTTTCTAAATTTGATTCTTTTTGGACTCAGCATGATGCACTAACTCCTCGCCTCAACGCTTTCAGCCCGTTCGCGTGCGGACTTGCGCACCAGCAGACCAGCGTCGTCTTTCTTTGACTTGTCAAGAATCTCGCCATTGTAGACCCACACCTTCACACCAATCGCACCAAAGGAGGTGTTTGCCTGAGCGAAACCGTAGTCGATATCACTTCGCAGTGTGTGCAATGGAATTCTTCCATCCTTCAACCATTCAGAACCAGCAATTTCCTTCCCACCGAGACGACCAGAGACCTTGATCTTGACTCCCTGAGATCCTCCCTGCATTGCCTTGGAGATTGCCATCTTCAATGCTCTGCGGTGAGAACCGCGGTTGGTCAGCTGCCGGGCGACATTGAGTGCAATCAACTGTGCATCTGCCTCCGGTTTCTTGATCTCCTTGATCTTGATCTGCACCTTTTTATCGGTGAGACTCTGCAACCGTGCTCCAAGCTTCTCAACATTGGATCCCTTGGATCCGATGATAATCCCGGGACGGCTAGTGGAAATGGTGAGTGATACCCGCTGAGGTTTGCGAACAATCTCCACATCGGAGATCTCAGCTCCCTGGACTTCAGGACAGCTCAGCAACACCTTACGTAGTTTCAGATCCTCGTGCAGGGTTGCTGCATACTCTCTTGGATCCACATACCACTTTGATTTCCACGTTTTATTGACTCCCAGACGAAGTCCGATCGGATTAACTTTCTGGCCCATTATTTCCCCACCTTTTCGTCAAGCACAACAGTGATGTGACACTGTCTCTTCAAGAGAATGTCGCGTCGTCCGTGTGAACGTGGCCACACACGCTTCATGCGTGGACCTTCGTCGACAAACAGTTGAGAAACAATCAGCTGCTCTTCATCAAGCTTCTTGTTCTGGCTCATTGCATTAGCAGCCGCCGACTGTACGACCTTCTTGATCAGCAAGGCGCCTTTCTGGGGCATTGCGTCAAGAATAGCCATTGCCTCGACATAGGGTCTCCTTCTCACCAGGTCTGCGACCGGGCGGACTTTTGAAGGGGAAGACGGCAAATACTTCGCGCAAGCTCTAAAACCTTTTTTCTCTTCCATATTCAACACCTACTACTTTCTCGCTTTCTTGTCTGAAGCGGTATGCCCACGGAAGATTCGCGTAGGAGCGAACTCACCGAGCTTGTGCCCGACCAGATTTTCTGTGATGAAAACCGGCACCCATGTCTTACCGTTGTAGACAGAAATCGTATATCCAACCATCTCAGGTATAATCGTGGAGGTGCGGGAATACGTTTTGAGCATCGGCTTCTTGCCGGACTTATTGGACTCTGTAATCCTCTTGTAGAGTTTCTTCTCAATAAAAGGACCCTTCTTGATTGATCTAGCCACTTTCTCTACTCCTACTTCCGCTTCTTGACGATGAAATTACCCGAAGGCTTATTCTTTTTCCGAGTCTTGTGACCCTTAGTGGGCAAGCCCCATGGGGACACAGGATGACGTCCTGCAGCAGTTCTTCCTTCACCACCACCATGTGGGTGGTCTACCGGGTTCATTGCAACACCACGTACTTTCGGTCTTCGACCGAGCCAGCGAGCTCTTCCCGCCTTACCTAAAGTCACGTTCATGTGATCGTCATTGCCCAGTGCTCCAAGTGTTGCCATGCATTCAGCGAATATCATGCGCATTTCACCAGAGGGAAGCTTGATGGTAACGTAGTCGCCCTCTTTGGCAACGACAGTTGCACCAAGACCGGCACTGCGGACTAACTGTCCACCTTTACCGAGCTGCAACTCGACGTTATGCACCGTCAGCCCAAGCGGAATCTGCTTCAAAGGAAGAGCATTCCCCACTTCCAGAGGAGCATTCGGTCCGCTCATAACCCGTGCGCCTACCTTGATTCCCTTGGGAGCCAGGATGTAGCGTTTCTCACCATCAGCGTACACAACGAGAGCAATGTTTGCACTGCGGTTCGGATCATATTCAACAGTTTTCACCGTACCGGGAATGTCAAACTTATTACGTTTAAAATCGATGATCCGGTACGCTCTCTTATGACCACCACCTCGACGACGAACGCTGATACGTCCAAAAGAATCACGCCCAGCTTTTTTGGAAAGTTTGGTCGTCAGAGACTTTTCACTTTTATTTGTGGTAATCTCATCAAAGACCAAGGTCGTCTTCTGGCGAAGGCCAGGAGTGTATGGTTTATATTTCTTCAGTGCCATGATTTCCTCCTAGAGTCCTTCGACGGCCTGGATGACATCACCCTTAGCCAAAGTCACGACAGCCTTCTTCCAGTCACCAGTGGTACCGGCAATATGACCACCTTTACCCCGGGTATACTTAGGCTTTCCCTTCACAGACACGATATTGACCTTGACAGGAGTAACAGAAAATAATTCCTGTATCGCCTGCTTCACCTCGAACTTATTTGCTCTTGGGTCAATTTTAAACGTGTACTTCTTAACTTCTGTTTCCCGAGCCAGATTGGATTTCTCCGTCAGCACGGGCTGAATAATTACTTGATCTGCTCTCACGTTAGACCCCTTGTTTATCGCTGTAGAACTCGTTCAGATTTGTCGCAGCGCCCTCAAGCATCAGAACCTTTCTTCCGTACAGCAATTCCTTCGCGGAAAGTCTGTTGTAGGAAAGCACACGAAGATAGGGGATATTCTTTGCGGCACGGCGCATCATGACATCATCATCCTTGAGAATGAGAATGGTTCTCTTCTCATCGGTTACGAAGTGCTTCAGAATTCCTGCGAGGTCCCGAGTCTTGCCACTCTCAATGGTAAAATCCTCGATCACTGCAAGCTTCTCCTCCTTCACAGAAAGAGAGAGCAGAGACTTCATAGCCAAACGCTTCACCTTTTTAGGCAGGGTATAGCTATAATCTCTCGGCTTCGGCCCAAAGATGGTACCGCCACCAACCCACAGCGGGGATTTCTTATCACCTGCACGGGCATTACCCGTACCCTTCTGCTTATAGGGTTTTGAATTGCTGTACCGAACTTCTCCACGGGTCTTGGTACATGCGGTTCCGACTCTCCGATTTGCCAGCTCATTATTTACAGCATGGTAAATCGACCCGTCACTCACCTCACGATTAAAGACATCGTCTTTGAGCTCGATGGTTCGCAATTCCTTCCCTTGTATTGAAAAGACCTTTGTTTCCATTTCTCGCCTCTACTTCTTCTTCGCTTTCTGCACGATGACTACGCTCTGGGCGGGTCCAGGAATGGCTCCTTTCACCAGAAGAACCTGCATCTCTTCATCCACACGGACAACACGAAGATTCTGAACCGTCACCCGATCTGTACCCATACGCCCGGCCATCCGATGACCTTTGAACGTGCGGGACGGGGTGGATGACATCGCAGTACCACCGATATCACGATGGAACTTAGATCCGTGAGTTGCGCGACCACCAGCAAATCCGTGGCGCTTCATACCTCCCTGGAAACCTTTTCCCTTGGAAGTACCTACGACGTCCACGAACAGTATGTCCTTGAACACATCAACTTTGAGAACATCACCAACAGCTGTTTCCTTGTCGAAGTCCCGCAGCTCAATGAGCGTCTGCTTTGGGGGACAGACATCGGTAAACTGACCAGCGTATGGTTTAGTTGTCTGACTTTTCTTCTTGTCGAAGGCACCAAGCACACAAGAATTATAACCATTCTTTTCAACGGTCCGGTGCTCAACAACCACGTTGTCCTCTATTTTTATCACTGTCACAGGAGTAAGACGCCCATCAGCATCAAAGACCTGTGTCATTCCTATTTTTTTTCCGATAAGCCCTAACATCTCTT
>CAYZXD010000077.1:0-4704 GCA_964482325.1 uncultured Spirochaetaceae bacterium
AATATTTTCGGAAGTATTATATCAATATTTTCGGAAGTAAAACATTGATATTGTCGGAAGTAGGAGTTACAATATATTCGCAGAGAAGGAGGAATCCACCATGGAAAGACTAACCTATCTCAAGCGAATTGCTGACGGGATCTTACAGGAGAGGCTCCGCTCAAGTGGTGCTGTTTTGATCGAAGGCCCCAAATGGTGTGGGAAAACGGCAACTGCAACGAGAGCATCAAAAAGCCAGCTGTTCATGCAGGATCCTGACAAGGCAGCCTCGTACCTCATGGCAGCTGATACAAAACCCTCTCTTCTACTGCAGGGAGATACCCCCCGCCTGCTCGATGAGTGGCAAAGTGCTCCCGTTCTGTGGGATGCCGTGCGGTTCATGGTCGATCAGCGAGGAGGAAATCCCGGTCAGTTTATTCTGACCGGATCGGCGGTGCCACAGGATGATACGGTACAACATACAGGGACTGGGCGAATCTCACGACTGATGATGCGCCCCATGAGTCTGTTCGAATCTCTTCAATCGAATGGCATGGTTTCGCTGAAATCGTTGTTTGAGGGGAAGACCAATCCCGAGGGATTTTCAGAGCTGTCCATCGAAAGTATAGCTTCTGCCATTGTCCGGGGAGGATGGCCGGCTTCCATCGGCGATGAAGAGAGCATCGCGTTGCGCCATGCAGTGGATTATGTGGAGGCAGTCATAAATGCGGATATTTCCCGGGTGGATGGCGTTGACAAAAATCCTGCCCGGGTGCGGGCACTGATGCGCTCCTATGCCAGAAACATATCAACGATGGCCACGATCAGGACGATCCGTGATGATATTGCCCTAGGTGATGCCGACACAAGCGTTTCAGAGAAAACAATCAGTCAGTACCTGACGGCATTGGACCGTATCTTCGTCACGGAGAATCTTCCTGCCTGGAATCCCGTGTTGCGCTCTAAGACGGCAATCAGGACTTCAGTGAAACGACACTTCGTGGATCCTTCCATTGCAACAGCTGTGATGCGGCTCACCCCTTCCCGATTGCTCGAGGATTTCCAGTATTTTGGATTTCTCTTTGAATCCCTTTGTACAAGGGACCTTCGAGTCTACACTGAAGCCATCGATGGACAGGTTTTCCACTATCGTGATGCAAGCGGACTGGAATCAGATACCGTGGTATGTCTGAACGACGGCAGGTGGGCTCCGATCGAAGTGAAACTCGGAGCTAAGGAGATCGAAGAAGCGGCTGAACATCTGTTGGAGCTAAAAGCAAGAGTAGATACCAAGAAGATGAAAGAACCCTCGTTCCTGATGATTCTCACTGGTTCTGAGTTTGCTTATCGCCGTGATGATGGTGTGCTGGTAGTGCCGATCGGATGCTTGAAGGATTGATACGACGTAATTCTGATAGCACGCTGCCTGCTACCTCAGAAAATCTTATGAGAGTATACTCATAGTTGCATGGGGTTGCTGGTGGAAGTCCTACTCGGAACCATATTTCACGAAATCATGCTCCCAACACCCTAAAACGCCACTATATGTGGATTATGTGAAATTCCTACCTGGTACCTATCTTCCCTATCTTCCCTATCTTCTCGTTAAGATGGCCTCAATGTGCTCGATGACTGTGGAAATGTTCCTGGGTATATCGACGTACTTCGCACGATCCATGAAGAGGACAAGGATAAAGCGATGGAAATGAGAGAGTGGGCACGAGGCCAAGGTTGGACTGGGCGGGATGCGAGTCCGAAACATCTGATTTAATCCCATCCATAGTACTGTCGCCAGGGTCCTACATGCCTTCCTTCTACCCACCGCACGCTCAAGGCGACAGTTTTGCTTCAGATTGCCCAGGATAATTCCTGAACGTGGATTCTGCAACTGGTAGCTATGTCCCTTCCCGCAGGATATCCAGATATTCCTTGTAGCTGAATATTCTATTCCTTTTATCCCCACCAGATTGCACCAGGATACCAATGTCGACCAGATGGTTGACTGAACTTGCAACGGTATTGAACGAAAGGCCCAAAAACTGGGCAGTTCCCTTGATCTCCATGATGGGATTGCGCTGCAGGTACGAAAACAACTGAAGAGCAGTAAGTCTCGCACGCCCCAAGGTGTTGATGCGAGCCACATGTTCATCGTGGAGTTTTATCAGACGCAAGATGTTTTCATAGGCATTCTCTGCCGATTCAGAGACAGCACTCAGGAAAAACTTAATCCACTGTTCATACTCTCCTTTGGTACGAACCAGAGTCAACCGATCGCAATATTCCATCCTGTTTTTCTTCAGAAAGTAGGAGATGTAGAGGGCAGGAGTCGTCAGGATTCTCTGCTGCAGGAGAAACAGGGTGATCAACAAGCGTCCTATGCGCCCATTCCCATCCAAAAACGGGTGGATGGTCTCAAATTGATAATGGATTAAGGATGCTTTGACCAACACATCAAGGCTATCGGGAGTATTTATGTACTTCTCCAGATCGGACATCGCTACAACCATATCATCCGGATGAGGAGGAATGAACCGTGCCTTGTTCAATGGGACCCCTTCCCCACCGATCCAATTCTGCGAGGTACGGAACTCCCCGGGGCTCTTCTCTTGCTCCCGAACCCCGTGCATCAGCACCGCATGGGTTTCTCTGATCAACCGATTGCAAAGTGGCAACTCCCTCAGGCGATTGATTGCGTAATCGGTAGCCTTGATATAGTTGATGACATCCGCAACATCTCGGTTTGCGTTCGACTCCAAAGTAGGATCGAGGACATCCTCCAGTGTACACTGGGTTCCCTCGATCTGCGATGACATCAAGGCTTCCTTGCGGACATACATTGAAACGAACAATGCGATATGCGGGATCAACGATGCGATGCTTTCCAGTTTGGCGATCCATGTATTTGCTTGGACCAGCAGCTGCATCATTTCGTCATCGATCATGACAGGAGGGTTCGGAGGAAGTGGAAAAGGAAAAAAGGAACGGTATGCCATTTCCCCATCCAACTTTGATATAAACGACCCTGCCCTGTTTTCCATTATCCGGCTATCCTCCTTGGTGCAGTGAAATAACACACCTTACCGTAGCATGCTAATTTCAATATGTAAATCTATTATGAAATAAGAAGCAAAACTGTTAGCCGTTATTTCAAGATAGTCTTACCATCGATCAAGAGAACAAGCGAGCATCTTTGCATCTACCCTTGGCGTGTCCAAGAAAACAGTCGAGGCTTGGGAGCGTGGAATAAATACTCCAGAAGGTCCCTCCCGCAGACTACTCCAGCTGATCAGAGACAATCCTGAAGTGATTGAACAATACATGATCAGAGGCTAGGAGGCGTAAAAGTGAAAAAAACTCCTGTGCACATCATGAGTGGTCGGAGAGATTGTTGGGGTGAGCAAATTCAAACCAAGCATTACATTCATCCTTGATATTGGCAATTTATAGGTTCTCTGTCGTTCTGGCTTTCCCTCCCCGGATGAGGAATTCCTACCTGATATCGACGGTCCGAAATTACGCTTCTTCTGCGAAGGAGTCTTGGCAATGAGGGGAATCCATGTTAGATTAAAAGTAGGGATTTCCCTACTTTGGAGGTAAAATATGGCACAACAGTTCGTTGACAATGCAAAAGTGATGGCCAAAGGTCAGGTGACCATCCCTAAGGACGTCAGAGAAGCCTTGGGCATCGGAACCGGGGATCGTGTGACCTTTTTAGTGGATGGAAGCAATGTGAGGATTATCAACTCAGCGCTCTATGCCATGGAGATTCTGCAAAATCAGATGGTTGGCGAGGCACAGAAAGCAGGCCTTAAGGATGATGAGGATGTGATAGCTCTTGTTAAAAACTTGCGCTCTGAGGATTCTGAATGAGAGTCCTTATCGACACCAACGTCTTGATTTCTGCAGCACTGTTTCCTCAAAGCACACCGGCCCAGGCTTTCTGGAAAGCCAATATCTTTCCATTTCAGGCTGTAATTTGTGAGCAAAACCTTGACGAGCTGAAGCGTATTTTCACGAGAAAGTTTCCTGACAAGCTTCCAGCTCTGGAGTCGTTCATCTCCAACTCTCTTCTTTCAATCGAAATAGTCGATACTCCTGAACTTCCCGTAGAAGAGGAGAGATCGATGCGCGACATGATGGACAGGCCGATATTGCGTAGCGCGATAGTCTCTGGTGTTGATATCATTCTGACAGGGGACAAAGACTTCCTTGAATCTGGAATAGATCACCCTCGAATGATGGCCTGTGTCACGACAAGTTCGCAATTTCGTGTTGAATAAGTCATGAGAAGCCACATGCATTATGCAACCTCTTCCAATTTCAATCTCTGTTCAGTCAACGACTGGACACTTACATATGCTCTTCCCGATTGCCACTCCTCCTCATACTCGATGAGGTAGGTGGTGATCAATCGGATGTATGAATCTTTGTTAGGAAAGATGCCCACAACCTTCGAACGTCTACGAATCTCTCGGTTCAATCGTTCCAGGGTGTTGGTGGAGGATATCTTGCGATGGTCGATCTGGTCGAACCGATAGAATTGCAAAGAATCCTCCAATCCCTCTTCCAGGCAACGGATTGCTTCAGGAAATTGTTTTTCATAGTAGTCCATGAATGACTGGGCATAGGCGCGAGCTTGCTTTTCATCAGGCTGCAACCAGATGTGCTTGAGCTGCTTGGCAAAGCTATCCTTATGACGATGTCCCACATATGCAAGAATATTGC
>CAYZXD010000078.1:0-4517 GCA_964482325.1 uncultured Spirochaetaceae bacterium
TAAAATCTTTTTCATATCTTTACCCTCTCTTCAGCAAAAGCTGTACCTATAATCTAGTACCAGTTATTACTTATGTCAATAGACGATGTTAAAAAAACAAATATTTTTTTGTAATTATTGAAATATATTTTTAATTTACTATATATTAATTACTTAAATAAGATTAATACATATATATCCTATGACATCTCACGATATTTTGATCATTATTTGAACAGAAAGATATAGGTAAAACAGAAAAAACCAGACAAACTATCTGGGTTCATATGACAAAAGATGATAAATTATTATGCTAACACAGCACAGAAAGTGCCAAAGACGGGAAAATATTTACTGCGCTACGAGTACCAACTGAATTGCTGTTTCATAGGCATTGTACGGCGGAAAGGAATCAGAATCTAACCGTTGCAGATAGACGCTCCCAGACTCAGAAAACAGAGCACTTCCACTTTGCTTATAGATACGGGCAAATTCTTCACCATCATACACCCAATCAGTCCCATTACTGATCCGATACGGTACCCGGTAATCTACTTCCTCAATGGTAGCGTTGAACGTTCCAATCCCATCACCGCCATAAGTATCACTGTATTCAACTGGGAACTCCAGTTGAAGAATAAGAACAGAAGAAGAACTGTTTGATGAAACCGACCAGTTACCTACCTCTACTCCTGGAGGACCTGCCTCAGGCAGAATATCACCAACATCAAGCCGAACTGCATCAGGAACTGTCTCAAAAATACCGGTAAGATCAAAAAGTGATTTAGGTAAAACCACGCCGTTAAGTTGCATTGAGGTAGTGCTCAAATTCTCAGCAGCAAGAAAACATACTATGAGAAAGATATTTACAATGATCAATGTTAGCTTTCTCATATAAAATTTAACCACCCTCTTTTTATTGAATACCAGAAAGCATTCTCAACATAATCTCCAATCAGAAGTATAACCCATAAATACCACAAGAATATTTTTATAAGTTCAAACTGAAGTGTATTGCACCAATATAAAAGCCCAATTCATGTAAATTATATTCTCATAAATCGAAAAAAACAGAGAGGATTTTCTCCTCTCTGTTTTATCCATAAAGGATATATCATTAGTTATTAACCGTGAGATTAATCGTCCATGTAGTACTGTATTCATCCTGAGTAGCATTTAACCATGTGTCAGGATCCATGGCGATGGTAAAGCTCTCACTAATAACTCTCATCCCATTACTTACTTCTGTCTCTTCATACAATGTAATACTAGTATTGGCAGACTCAACATCTACAGCACTTCCTTCAGGAGGAGTCACGGTATAATAAATGGTAGAATCATTTTCAGCAACGGCACCTTCAAGCGGAGACGCTGTAGCGGTAACCGATGCCTTTATTCTCTGGTTGGTCATGTAGTTGATATAATAAGTCTCAGGATCAACTGTACCATCTTGATTTTCAGTGAACGGAATTTCAATCACATCAGTAGCACCAATAAAAGCAGCAGGAGTCAGTGTTCCAAGCTGAGCAGCTGTTACCTTCAGTCCGTATCGACCAGCAACAGTAGTCGTCAATTTCAAGTCAGCTTTCTCTGCAGAATTTACGTAACCATCAAAAGGTCCTGCACCAAAGGCTACACTAGCTACCAGAAGTACCAACAGTATTGCAATAAGCTTTTTCATTTTATTCTCCTCTTTGACCTTCTCGGTCATCTCTTTTTGTTTTCATTCCACTCTCAGTGGATGACCATACAGTACAACAACTTTAAACTTATGTCAATTGATTCAACAAAAAAAGTTTGAAAAATTTCTAATTTTTTCTATAAATTTTTTATTTTCTTTTATTATAATATTTTAATAATATATTTTTTGTTTCATCTTATGACATTTTGCGTCTCTTCTTGTACCTTATTACTATATTTTGAGGTGAAGAGCCCCAGTTCCTATACGGTTTTATTGTGAAAACCCTACTTCTTATGTCAAAGCTTTTACGCTACATCTGACATAGCTGGGCATAAAGAAACCCGCTTACGCGGGCTCCTTATCTTCTTGTACCTTATTTCAGATAACTTGCGAGGGTATCGGCATACACCTCGAGGACTTCTCCCAACTGCTGGCTAGGACGGATCGTGTGTTCCTTACCCGCAAGATGTACAATCCCGCTCACGGGTTGGTTCGCCCACGCAAGACTGTCATGAATCCCCAGAGGGATATGGATCATACCCATCGACTGAGCATAATGCACCATGGAGTCGAGACAAAAAGCTCCTTCGCAGATACTATGTGTACAGCTGGTAAAGCATGCGAAATACCTTCCTGCCATCGAACGATCTTCCATCAACGGGTACGTTGAATCCATAAAGGTCTTCATCTCCGCAGAGACATTGCCGAATGTGGTGGGACACCCAAGAATTACCATACTGCTCTTTAATAAGGTCGTCTCATTGGCAATGGGAAGTGCCTGAATATCCTCATAGAAATCATTCGCGGTATCGGACGCATTCGCCCAGATATGCAAATCGGTATCTTCGACACGATACAGCCGCGCATCAACCTCTCGCTTCTGCAGCAGTTCCTGCAGATACGTCGACATGATGTAGCTGTTTCCGTTAACGCTGTGAACAATGATTGAACACCGATTCATGTTCCCCTCCTTACTGGTGCTGTGCCACCAGGGCTTACTACCAATATACTATGGCAGAGGGTCAACACCAAGCGGTAAATCGCCCCTCTCGCTCAGAGAGAAAGACCTGCGTTTCATAAGCTTCACTCAATACAGACTCAGTGAGTATACGTTCTTTCGGTCCATCAGCAAGAATTCTTCCCTCTTTGAGTATCACGACCCGCTTAATTTCACCGATTATTTCCGACAAGTCATGCGTCACCAGAATCAACGTCCGCCCCTCATGTGCAAACTGCTCAAGAGACTGACGATACCGTCGTTTGGCGGGAAGATCCAAATTAGAGACCGCTTCATCAAGGAGCATCACTGACGGATCGTGTACTACCGCACGGGCAAGAAGCACCCGTCTCGCTTCTCCTGAAGAGAGGGTACGCATCGGCTTATCAGCAAGATGAGCTATCCCTTGCTGAGTAAGAGCCCATCTTGCTTTTTGGACCAGCTCATCAGTTATCTGGTGGTGAAAATCGAGCCCGATACTGCTGAAGAACCCGGATAGGACAATGTGAAGGACGGGGTATGAAGTATTACATAAGTACTGAAGCGCCTGGCTGACGATACCCATCTTCTTGCGTAGCTCAATTACTTGCCAGCGACTTTTACCGAACAGAATACGCCGACTCTCTGGAGCCCATAACGGATGGACCTCCTCACTCATCACCTGCACAAGAGTCGACTTACCGGCTCCATTTGCACCGATGATAGCTACATGTTCCTCATCAAAGAGAGACAAAGAGACGTTGTTGAGAATAAGACGTCCTGCTCTCCGTACTGAAATATTCTGTAATGTGATGATCGGTTCAGCAGACATGCAAAAGCCTCCACAATCCATAGCATACGGATAGCAGAGGCTTGCTGCAACAGTCTGCAGGAAAATTACGCAAACTGAAACTTGCTTTTTCTCGCTGAAAATTCTTCGATACGCTTCTTCAGGTTAGTCAGATCCACCAGTACCAATGCAACAGCAAGATCGGTCTGACCATTCTGGAGAGCTTCTACAATATAATGATACTCGCGAACCTTTTTCTCATACTCTTCATAGGTCACAGCAGAGTAGGAAAGGCTTTCATCGAGCAACGGAGAAAGGTTTTCATAAATGGCATCAAGGATAATATTATCATTTGATCGAACCAATACTTTATGAAAAGTACCTTCCTGAGTTCTGAAACGTTCAACAGCATTCGATTCCCGAGCAGCAATCCCTGAAAGACTCTTTTCCATCGCATTTGCCGCATCAAGCAATTCTGAAACCACCTCTTTCTTTCTGGGATTACGGGAAAAATCACGGGCGGCAGACACTTCAACGCTGGTACGCACCTGCACCAGATCAAGCATCATTTTCGTATCGCTTGAACCACTTCTTATAATGGAATCTGTCAGAGACTCAACAAACTGATCGAGATTATTACACTTCACACAGGCTCTTCGGCCTTGGCTGACCGTAAGCAGCCCCTTGGCTTCGAGCTGTTTGAACGCCTCCCTGATAGACCGGGAACTGGCGCCGAATTTATCGGCAAGTTCCTGCTGCGAAGGAAGCAGCTCACCAGCACTCAACTCTCTTGATAAAATCAACTCCTCAAGATAGTTGGCAATACGTGCCGATTTTGTACGTCCCTGCAGGGTATTCTGCGGTATTCGTTCAATGGTGTCCAATCTGGACCTCCTTATCTATACTTGTGACAACTCTAAAAACAAGTCTGACACAAGTGTGTCGCTAGTTATACGGAAATAGTGTACTATAAATACCTATTTTTGGCAAGTGGCACTATTTTAATAAATCTAATGACATGAGTTTTGTACTAAGTATGTCACCACTACAAGAACAAAACACCCGCATTACCAAAGTAATCGGGTGTTTTA
>CAYZXD010000079.1:0-4421 GCA_964482325.1 uncultured Spirochaetaceae bacterium
GTTTCAAGATCATCGTCATGTTTTCCCGCTATACGCACGGTGACATCTACCGGGTGCTTGGCGGTAATGGATGCCACGGCACTTAAGGGAGCTTCGTCAGCAAGCCTGACTGAAATAGAAACCGGTTGACTAATATACAAAATGATAATTGCCGTAGCAAATAACGCTACTACTAGAGTAAAAATGTATGTAATAGTACGTTTCATTGACGCTCCGATACTGATAGAAATTCATGTATATCGTACCCGGTTAGGATGTAAAATGATACTGCATCACGTCAAGGAATTTTTTCGATTGGAGTCTCTTGGTTTCGTTACACTATCACGAATTATGAGAGAGCCGTTGACCTCCAAGGTCCTAATATAGTCTCTATTTTCCAAGCTCTTCAAGGTAATATCGAGAACAGCATCTGCAATATCATCAATCGGAAAGTTTATAGTGGTAAGCCTGGGCACAAGAGCTCCAGTAAAGGGCATATTATCACATCCAATTACTGAAATATCTTCGGGTACCGAGTACCCTGCATCAACAATACCACGGATCGCCCCCAAGGCGGTTACATCATAATAAGCTAGCACTGCCGTAATTGCAGGATTGTTTCTAATAAGAGTTTGAACCGCCACCACACCATCTTGATAGTCGTATCCTTGGCAACGAATATAGTTATTGGGATTAATACTGATTCCAGCATCTTTCAGTGCAGCAATATATCCATCCTTTTGGTGCATGCTATGTGATAATTCTTTTGCACGGTCTATGTATCCTATTTCAGAGTGGCCGTTCTCAATGAGATAGTTTACGGCATTATATGTTGATGCCCGATAATTCACAGTGACGGTACTGAGCCCGATATTCCTGATATCCCGGTCAACGAGAATAATGGGAATGCCGCGATTCTTAATCTCGATGATCTTTTCTGCAATTTGCGTGCTCGGAACGATAATTATTGCATCCACACTTTTCATTATCAGTGTATTCAGAGCAGAAACTTCTAACTCGTAATCATTAGAAGTATTACAAATTATAAGGCTATAGCGTTCACGCAAAAATAATTTTTGAATCGTTTCTGCGAGTTTCCCAAACGTCTCGTTGGATATACTAGGCAGAACCAACCCAACAGAGAATGTTTGTTTGCTTCTCAAACCTCCAACTAACATATTGGGATAATATTCAAGCTTTTCAATGGCTGCATTCACCCGCCCGACTAGTTGAGGACTGACATATCGAGTCTTATTCAGTACATGAGATACCGTTGCAATAGAAACTTGAGCTTCTTTCGCAACATCTTTAATTGTGGCAGCCATCATTAACTCCTGATATTCCAACAGACCTTAAAATTCAATCGTACACTAATCGATCATATACTTGAATATATTGCCTTTGTTCATGATAATTTTCAAGTTGATGTCCTCATCAAAAACCAAAAGGTCAGCGTCCTTACCAGGTGAAATCATACCGATGGTATGTTCAACACCCATAATTTTTGCTGGAGTGGTGGTCATCATCATTACCGCTTCATGAATCGGAACTCCTACCTGTTTCACCATGGTCCTGATCAGTCTATCTGCTGTAGCTACACTTCCTCCAAAGCTGGTTTTCCCAGGCATATACGCTACTCCATCCTCGACAATCACTCTTTGTCCATTTTTCAGGCTTCCAATAATGCTCTCTCCCTTAATCATTCCTGCCGCTCTGATTGAATCGGTTACCAAGCAAATTTTTTCAGGACCTTTCATTTTATATATGAGTCGAATGAGATTTGGCGGGAGATGTTTTCCATCTGCAATTACTTCCACCGATAGAGCATCAAGAATTAAGGCCATCTCTGCAACACCAAGTTTAAATTCAGAATTTTCTCTCTTTAATCGAGACATGCCGAGAAATTCGTGTGTTACGAGAGAAAAACCATTTTCCACCGCATTTTCCATTGCCTGCTCATCTGCATTGGAATGCCCAATAGACATCACAACACCTTTACGTGAGAGAGCTGCTCCCATTTTTAAAGCATCAGGTAATTCAGGTGCTACGGTCCAACGTTTCACCATGGGAAACTTCTCGATGATATCGAGATATTCCTGTACAACAGGGTTCTTGATATACCCGACATCCTGAGCTCCGTGCTGCTCCTTAGCAAAATATGGTCCTTCTAAATGAATCCCAAGTATATGGGGCATGTTCGGATCAGAACTTTGAGCAGCAATTCCAATATTTTCAAGGTTTTGAAAGAGTTCTTCCTGTGTAGAAGTCAGTGTTGTGGGAAGAATACTCGTAGTTCCACATTCCATATGCGCTTTACATCCAGTGATGATCGCATCAACCGTGCCATCCATAAAATCAGCACCACCAGCACCATGCGTATGGAGTTCGATAAATCCAGGTGAAAGATAATGGTTTTTCACATCAATTACCACATCCCCCGCTTGTTTATCAAAACTGCCCTGAAATACTTCAATGATAAGACTGTCTTCTACAATCACCCCTGCGTTTTGTATTACACGGTAGGGAGTTATTACCCTACCGTTGGTGAATATTATTCTCTTTTTGATAATCAGCCTCCTTTCAATCCAAATCGATCCATGAAGGATCGATCAGCGATGCCGAATCGCGATCAAGATAAAGGGTTGCATTATGGTGTTTACGTAAAATTGAACCGGGACAGGCTGTGCTGATTTCCTCAGTAAGACATTTTTTAATAATCTCTCGTTTTGTTGCTCCTGGGACAAAAGTTAATGCAATGTCTGCGTTATACAACGCAGGCATGGTGAGGGTTATTGCAGACTGAGGTATTTCATCCACTTCGCCAAACCAGCCATCAGTCACCTGCTGTTGTCTGCACTGATTATCTAACTGCGGATTGATTTTTACCAATCGCTGGTCGTTGAAATCAGCAATATGAGGATCGTTAAATGCCAAGTGTCCATTCTCACCAATTCCTAAAAATACAATATCAACACCAAATTTATTAAGCAACCCTTCATAGCGTTGACATTCAGCCTCGAGATCCTGTGCATTGCCATCGATATAGAAGGCATTTTTCAATGGCACCTTATCAAAGAATCCCACTTTTATATAGTGACCGAAGCTTTGTTCTGCATCAGCAGGCAGTCCAATATATTCATCCATGTGAAATGCATTTACCCGGCTCCAATCAATAGTACTATCCAGAACTAATTCGTTTAAAACATCCATTTGAGAAGGAGCAGAAGCAAAAACAATACTTATACTCTCTTTTTCCGCCAACTTCTTTTTGATTGCAGTCGCAGCATCCTCAGCTCCAATTTTTCCCAACTCTTTTCGTGTATCGAAAATTTTTATTCGTAAAGAATCCTTTTTACCGGTTTTATACATGATTATAATCTCCTTTCTGTTTGTTATGCTTTGTGCATTTTATTTTTACGTAAGGTATCTCCAAGTACAGCAACAAGGAGAATTACTCCAAGAATCAGTCGCTGCCAGTAAATATTGACTCCGAGGATATTGAATGCATTCACTACAATTGCCATGATAAGAATCCCAAGGAATGTACCAAACATGGTCCCCTCCCCACCTGCGAGAGAAGCCCCTCCGATCACACATCCTGCAATAACATTCATTTCCATTCCTTGGCCTGACGTGGGAATTGCACCACCCATCCGTGAAGCCATAAGTAAACCTGAGAGTCCAGACATCAAGCCGACGAAAGTATATACACCAACTCGCAGCCGATCCACTCGGATTCCTGATAGTCGGGCAGCTTCCTCGCTTCCTCCAATAAAATAATATTGACGGAAAAATCCAGATTTCGCGTATATGGTCCCGAAAATTATCATGAGTACAAATGTTATGATGATAGGAGTTTGAATCCCAAAAATGGACGTTCTGGCAATTACATTAAATTCGTCAGGAAGATTCGGCTTACCTAGACCTCTCGTGAGCACATAAATAACTCCACGAACAATCGATTGCATGGCTAAAGTGGTTATCAACGCGTTAACTTTCAGTTTTGCAATGATCAACCCATTGAGCAGACCTACACCTGTTGCTGCTAGAAGACCAATAATAATTGAAAAAACTACGCCAAAATCATTGGAAAGCATGATACCTACCATGATGCCACTAAACCCCGCAACAGAACCAACGGAAAGGTCAAATCCTCCAGAGATAAAAAGAGCTGTCATACCGATGGCAATAATCAGTTCAAAGGAAGAACCTAGCAGAATAGAGTGAATATTCCCCGGTACAACAAAAGTTGGTTTAATGATCGTTAGAATAATGACAGCTACCACAATGACTAGAATCAGAGGGGTTTCCTTGAACATCATGATTCGACCTGCAGTCGCTCTAAAACTACTTTTATTTTTGATTATTTCTGTATCTGACATATCTTACTCCTTATTACCTATGCTTTATGAATTGATAGCAATACGTCTTGTAGTCTAAAA
>CAYZXD010000080.1:0-4319 GCA_964482325.1 uncultured Spirochaetaceae bacterium
GATTAAAAATACAGCTCTTATCCTCTGGTTGATCTACGTTGGCATCACGGCAATTGAGGTAATGCTCCTCGCTTTCGGTGGTCTCAGTTTATATGATGCCTTCACGGTAACGTTCGGAACAGTAGCCACCGGAGGGTTTGTGACCAAAAATGCTTCAATTGGACACTATGCCAGCGCCTACGTAGATGTTGTGGTCACCATCTTCATGGTGATGGCAGGAGTCAATTTCTCGCTCTACTTTGCACTCATCAGGAAGAAAATAACCACGATCTGGCGAGACACGGAGTTGAAAGTCTATCTTGTCATTTATCTGCTGGCCACCACGGTTATTACGATAAGTTTGGTTTCTGATGGCAGATACGAAACGGTAGGCACTGCGCTTCGCTATGGGGCCTTTCATAGTGCTTCAATCATGACAACCACTGGATTTGCCATTGACGACTACAGTTTGTGGCCACCGATCACTCATGCTGTGTTGCTATCGCTCATGTTTATCGGCGGGTGTGCAGGATCCACCGGAGGTGGAATCAAGGTGACTCGTCTGGTCACCATGTTTAAACTCGGCCGTCAAAGCGTTCGATCACTGCTGCATCCGCGGGGAGTATTCACCATCCAGCATGACTCTGAACGTATCGCATGGAAAACCGTGAATGCCATAGCCGGCTTTATCGCCATATACATCGCACTTGTCCTTGCGGCAACCCTGACCGTGGCATCAGCCGGATATGATCTCCTCAGTGCCTTTGCTGCCGGGCTCATCTCGGTAGGAAATATCGGGCTGGGCCTTGCTGAGGTCGGCCCTTCAGGCATCGGATTCGGACCAATGCCTGCATATGCAAAATGGGTACTTTCATTGATGATGCTTGCCGGGAGATTGGAGATTTATACCGTATTCTCCATCTTCACGCGCACATTTTGGAGAAAGTAGGTACCGTGTACTGAAAATAGACAGATTGTTGCGAAAGATCGGTGCACATCAGATATCATTATCAGGTTACCCGGTTGTTAAAATAATTTCTCACTCTTCTCACCGAAACGTTCAACGTCAGAAAGATTAATAAACAGAATGCGACGATGGCAACACTTGCTGACCAGGAGAGTAACCGGTTGCTTCCCATTGATCGCAAGTGGAAGAAATCTCCAGCTACCACTCCCCAGCAGGCACTGAGAATAATCGAGAGCACGATATCAGTAACAGATGGGCGCCCATAATGGATGCGGAGAATAAGGAATGAGAGCGACAGTAACACGACAGCATACGTGGGTATTGCAATGCTGATAGACCAATCAATGGCTCCGGTAAGTAATCCATCGAGTGCTATAAAATAACATGCAACGGAAACAATACCGATTATCCAACCTGCCTTGCGCTGATGCTTGGGCAATGCCCAAGGCAGAACAGCGGTTAAATAAAACAGCACGAGCGAGAGGATTATGGGAATCGACCATGACAGCTTGCCATTGTTCAGATCAATCATCACGACAAGAAGTGCCGTTAAAAGAGCGTACCACGACACAATCTTGACATAGGTGATGCGAATAAACAGGGCTATCAAAAGATATGCTCCACCAAGAATG
This sequence comes from uncultured Spirochaetaceae bacterium, assembly GCA_964482325.1. Lineage (GTDB taxonomy): Bacteria > Spirochaetota > Spirochaetia > Sphaerochaetales > Sphaerochaetaceae > CAYZJV01. The sequence goes on from CAYZXD010000080.1 coordinate 1,579, forward strand.
ACACTACCGATAGGAATCCATGGGACAAAGGATCCATCAAGGGCAAAAGCAGTGATGGTTAAGGTAATCACCGCAATAGCCATGAAGGCGATAATAAGTTCAATGATTCCCTTTCGATTCTTATCCAGTCTGGGAGCTCTCGGACGGAGAGCGGCTTCCGGCTGCGATGGAAACAACGGCTCCCCCGGTTTGCCAATAACATCCTGAGGAGCCATGACCTGGGTATTACACAGGGGGCAGACGGTAGCTCCCGATTCAAGTTTCACGCCACAACGGACACAATATGCCATAGAATCACCTCTCAGTCCCATTTCGATTTGTCGATACCTCAACAGCAATACCTTTAGCTACGAGAGCCGTCAGGAATTCCTGCTCAAAATCGGTTTTATGAGCAAATATACTGGTACAATTTAATGAGAGGTAGCCATTCGTACCAATAGCCGCCCAGGAAACCTTATTCGTTTTACTTGGGGAAAGATAGAAATCAAGACGCTGCACCACCTCTTTCATCCCATCGGGGAGGTGTACATTTCCAATATTGCTGATAGTTGAACTATAAATAGCATCACCATAGTGATCACTGAGCAATTTCATGAATGGATTCTTAAATACCAACGGCGCATAACGAATTACCGGATGCCGTCGCCCCGCTACATTTCTTGCAACCTGACGGCTTAACGTCTTGGCATTCACTTCACTACGCATCTGGTGCATTACCTGATTGAGAATCTCATGAAAATCGTAGTGCCCAAGACGGACATCAATACCGACCACAATGAAAAGGGTAAAATTCCTGAGGCTTTGGGAGCCGAATACCTTGCGAATATTCACCGGAACTGAAATCCGAATGGGACTTCGACGACGTAATGCCGGAATTTCCTTTTCCTGAATCCGTTGAAGAGCATCAATCAGTTCAGCAACAAGATATTCGGTAATGGTCACCTGATGCGAGGTGCTTAACCGCTTGAGATCGGCAATGGCTATCCGTGCTGATATTACCTGGATATCATCGGTGAGTTCATCATCCGCTTTCATGTGGAAAGCGGCAGTTTCAGAACCGAAGACCGATTTCAGCGGCTTATAAAACCGTTCAAAAGAATCTTCCTTCTCTTCTGGATGTGGTAGTGAATGAGGTAAAAATATCTGATCATCAGGGGCCACCTGATAACCAGAGAGTCTTAAATATTCTGCTACAAGGGATTTGAGAAATATTAATCCGCCGGTACCATCGGTAAGAGCATGAAAAATTTCAATTGCAATGCGATGCTCAGTATACTGCACCTTGAACAGATAGCCATGAGCTCCTTTTTTTCTATGCATATAGGCACAGGGATAGGGCGTCTCAGGATACACTTTCAACGGTGCCGTATGAGGTAAGAAGTAATACCAATAGAATCCACGATGGAGGGATACCGAAAAATAGGGGAATCGCTCGATGATATGTTCCAACGCGGTAAGCAAGCGATGGGGATACACTGGAATAGTGAGATCCATAGATAAACGAAAGGTATGAGTATTAAACCGTGCCACAGTCGGTGGATAGATAATAGCAGAGTTGTCTAACGGTAGCAGTTCATCTCGATGCAATGCATTACTCATACCGATATTCTAGAGTAAAACATGACAAGGAGCAACGACCTGACTCAATAAAGAAACTTGCCAAAAAGCAAGGAAGGTCAGCAATCCAACTCACACACTCATTGCCTCATAGAGCGTGTGCACCAGTTTGTTCACCTTCTCTGCATCCTCATCGCTTGATGGTTGATACTCAGTTACAGAACTCCCCACTACGGTAAATTGCCCGGCAAGATTCTCTATGGTAGTCAACAGATCGTCATACCAGTATCCACCGGGACAGGGACAAGCAACTGCAGTAAAATCGAGTGGATCAATTACATCCAGATCGAGGTGAAGATACAGCTTCCGACGACCGCTCTTGGCGACCACATCATTAAGTAGTGAGGCACAATCGTGACACACCGGAACATTAGGGATGGCATGATCCACAATGAACTGCCGTTCGGAATGCTCCAATTCCCGTAATCCCGTATACAGTACCTGCTCGGTTCGCAATGTTGAGGGAAGGAGAGAGATCAGTTCAGGAACCCCTTCTCCGAGTAATAGTCGTAACGGCATACCATGAAATTTGTGGGAGTAGGAAGTTTCCGGCGTATTTAAATCAGCATGTGCATCAAACCATAACACGGTGAGATCCCCATCGTAGTGATCATTCAGATAACTGACTGCAGCAACATCACTTGCACAGTCTCCTCCGATGGTAAGGACCTGCTCAGGCTGTTTTGAATGAAGAATTTCAATAGATTGTTTCAGATGATCTGCTATTTCCTGCTCATACCAGACCCCGTTTTCCCGCTTGGTCACCGATCGCTCATGCACCTGTACATGCGCATCTATACTATGATCGCCCAACATATGCTCAATTGCCTGGGCTCCGTAAAAAGGTCCTGTACCAGCCGCTGCACCCTGCCATTGGGGAACGACCATGGTGAACACTGTGCTCATCCCGAGTACCTCCGTTTGGCTTCATACAAAGTGTAACGCGTAAATAAAGACCGTGTAAACCGATCTCGGATAAAGACAGAGAGATTTTTTCTGGATCTCAGTTTCACAACCAAGATCCAGACAGACTATTATGATTATGGATGCTTCACGAGCAGTTTTTGCTCTTCATAAGCTTCAAGAGGATAATGTTCCATCACGTAATCCATATCCTTATCGCC
>CAYZXD010000081.1:0-4271 GCA_964482325.1 uncultured Spirochaetaceae bacterium
TATACATAACGTAAAGCCTCCACCGGTTCAATTTTTGAAGCTCGTCGGGATGGTATCAACGTGGTTGCCGCCGATACTCCCACTGAGTATATATAGACGATAATCGTGGTCCATATATTGAATTTTGGATAGAGCACACTGGAAATTTCCATATCTATCCCACTGAGCGCATCAGTGAAATCCAATCCGACCTGTCCGAGGTACACGATCATGATCGTGCCGATCAATACCCCGACAAAAGCACCAATGGCACTAATAATTGCTCCTTCTAAGAAGAATAGGCGAGTGAGCTCATTCCCATGCATTCCCAATGCCTGCATGGTTCCAATTTCACGCATTCGTTCATAGATCACCATCATGGTCGTGTTGATGATTACGGTACTGCCGAGAACCAGGAAGAATATGCCGATGACATAGTAGATGTACTGGGCAATCTCAAGGAATCCATACATCATGCTGATGTCATTGTATGCCTGTACTTCAAGCGGTTCTCCTCCCGCTTGTTCCAGTCGGTCTTTTATCAGATCGGCAGTTTCCCGTTCATCATTTTCGACTGTCACCAGCACTTGCTGCACCTCATTATCCATGCGTAAAAAGTACTGTACTCGATCAAGCGGTGCCCAGAAGAACTGTGAATTAAGCGCTCCTACGGGAAAAGCTGCGAGACCTACAACCTCCAGCGTGATAGCATTGCTTCCGCGGGTAGCAGTAGTACTCATGATGGTAATCCGATCTCCGATGTCAATATGGAGATCACGTGCAAGAACAGCTCCGATGAGCATCTCATTTTCACCGGCTCTGGGAATCCGTCCCTCTTTCACCACAGCCTCAAGGTCCTGAAAACTTGCTTCACGAGCAAAGTCAGCACCGATACCCACGGCAGGATGGTTCCCTCCGTTAATGTAGAACGAAGAGGCAAACTGAATTCTCGGGACATAATCGGTGATCCCTTCCATGGATGAGAGTGTTTTGTCAATCTGCGGCCAGTTAACGGTGAGATGCACCGGATTATATCGTTCATATTCCTCGTAGCTCTGGTTCCGGATACGTACCTCTCCGGTGTAATAGGTTGCGAGGTTCCCTGCCATATCATCGCGCATTCCCTGGACCAGAGCAAAGAGAAATACGATGCTCATTGCTGCAACTGCTATAGCCGTTCCTGAAAGAATTGACCTGCGCAGATTGCGTCTAATATTGCGAAAGGCGATATGTATCAGTTTCATAGCCATCTTCAGTTCCTCCTACTGGTGTCTCAGACAGGATGGGATATCCATCTTCAGCGCTCGTCGGGTGGGAATATAGGCAACTAACATGGAAAGTACTGTGCCGAAGATAAATGCAGTTACCAGTGTTTTGACACTCCATGCTCCCCGCATAAGACTTTGAATACGATAGCCCATATCCATATCGCGCATGAGAAATCCGAGATCGATTCCCACCTCCACCATATATATATTCACCAAGACACCGAGAATCACACCGACAATCGAACCAATCAGGCCAATTCCTCCAGCCTCTATCATGAATGTCAGTTGGATGGTCCGGTCATCCATTCCTAATGCCCGCATCATGCCCAACTCACGGATTCTTTCGAAGATAGCCATCAGCATCGTGTTGGAAATGCCTACCGCAGCAATGATGAACACCAGGAACAGTATCATGCTGGTACCACCTCGTTTCGCTTCAGCAAGTGCAACATAATCCTGTGCGAGCTCATCCCAGGATGCGATTTTCAAACTTTGTCCGGTATTGCCGAGTAATTGCTCAATATGGAGTTTCGCTTCAGAAATATCTTCCTGTTCCGAAAGGCCGATATTGATTTCTGTAGCGGTCCCTTCCATGGCGAGAAACTCATCAACGATATCGAAAGGTACCATCAGCAGGGTACGGTTTACATTCGGATTGGGACAATTTACGATTCCGACAATTTGCATGTCCATCGCTTCGTAGAATCCGCCATTTCCTCGAGTAACGAACGTGACCCAATTACCCACTTCAGCCCCGATATCTTCGGCAAACCAGGAGCCGATCACCAACTCCATCGCCCCAGGTTCAACAAATCGTCCTTCTATGAGGGTTTCAGCGAATCTGAATACCGTATTATCGAGAAGTGGGTCGATTGCCGTCACCTGTACCGGCATGTTCCCATCTTCTCCGAACTCGTCACTGTACAAAATCATATCTGCGGCAAAGGTGATCCGTGGAGCGGCATCATACCCTGATTGGTGCAGTTGATGCACGATATCATACGGATTTTCAACCGCTACATCGAGGGGTTTCATCAATCGATCTTCCCAATAGTCTTCATGCATGATGCGTATGGCAGAAGTTTCATACCACCGCAGATTTCTCATGGATTCTGATTCCACCCCGATAAGTACCGAATCTACCATGATAAACATCATCAACCCGATAGCGATGGCAAAAGCGGTGATCATAGTCCTGCGCCGATATCGGGTAAGATTTCTGAACGCAAGTGAAATGATGAATTTCATCACTGCCTCCTTTCATCGCTGATTATCTGTCCATCGTGGAGTTCAACCAATCGTTTTGCATAATCCATGACCATCACATCGTGAGTACTGAAGATAAAGGTGGTTCCATACTTCTCATTCATTTTCTGCATCAACTGCAGGATTTCTTCTCCAGTCTTTGAGTCAAGGTTTGCGGTGGGTTCATCGGCAAGGACAATCTTGGGATTTTTCACCAGGGCACGAGCGATTGCAATGCGCTGCTGTTGCCCACCCGAGAGCCTTCCAGGTCTGCGATGTTCCATCCCCTCAAGCCCAACTTCCTTGAGCATGCGCATCGTTCGTTCTTTGATCTCCTGTTCAGGCACACCGAGAATGGAAAGTACGAAGGAGACATTCTCATAAGCACTGAGTACAGGGATAAGGTTATAAGTCTGAAAAATGAAACCGAGATTGTTCCTTCTGAATTCTGTCTTGGATTTTTTATCCATGGTTGACACCCGTTGGTCACCAATGAGAATTTCTCCACTATCAAGTGAATCAATGCATCCAATGAGATTCAGCAACGTAGTTTTTCCCGAACCGGAAGGGCCGGCGATGGAAGTAAATTCACCATCGGCGATATCGATTGATACACCCTTAAGTGCATGTACCACTGTTTCTCCTGTGTGATAATCTCGTACCACCTGTTGTACCTGAATCATACTGCTCTCCTATTTATTGATGTCTGAGACATGTCGGAATATCCTGAATGGTAGCCCGTCTTGCCGGAATATATGCTGCTGCAACAGACAGCACCACGCCCATAATACCCGTGATAATAATCCCCTGAGGATGCCATGCCCCATAGAATATATTTTGAATGCGATACCCAAGATCCATCTCGCGCATAAGAAAACCGAAATCAATACCGTAGGTGACAAGGAAATAGTTTGCCAGAGAACCGATCAGGATTCCTATGATCGACCCGATCAGCCCGATAGCTCCCGCCTCTATGATGAACAGGAGCTGAATATTGCCGTCTTTCATGCCCATGGACCGCATCATGCCAAGCTCTCTGATACGTTCATTGATTGCCATAATCATGGTATTGGAAATTCCCACAGCAGCAATCAGGAAGATAAGAAATAAAATTACCGAAGAACTGCTCTTTTCCATTTCAATCATAGCGACATGGTCATACGCAACCTCATCCCAGCTTTTTACTGTCAGAGGTACTTCCCACTGTGCTACAAGGTGCTGCAGCTTCTGCTCCTCCAGTTCGACATTGGCTGAATCGGGAAGGGCGATAGTAATCTCAGTTGCCATGCCCTCCAGCGCCAGATACTCGCTCATGGTGTCGATAGGCACCAGAATTCCATTACGGTTGACCGCAGGGTTTGGCGTTCGAACAATTCCTGAAATCTCCATGTCCATTGCTTCATAGAATCCTCCATTACCTCGAGTTATCAATGTGACAACATACCCGATGTCAGCATCAAGATCCTCAGCAAACCATGATCCTATCACCATTTCATGTGATCCCATCTCTGGTAGACGTCCGGCGATCAATGTCTCCTCCAAGTCGAAGACCTCGCTATGGGTAGAAAGATCGATTGCAGTAACCTGGACAGGAAGATTGCCATCCTCATCGAAGTCCTGTTGGTACAGGATCATATCAGCGGCAAATTGGGTGCGCCCCGTCGCGGTGTATCCTGCTTCCCGTACCAAAGCAAGTAATGGTTCAACTGAAGGAATAGCTTTATCTAGTGGCATAAATGTTCGGTCTTCCCAGTAATCTTTCTGCATGATCTGCAAAGA
>CAYZXD010000082.1:0-4113 GCA_964482325.1 uncultured Spirochaetaceae bacterium
TGGGGGTAACCTTGGCAAAGCCCTCATCCTTCCCTGTCGGGCAAGTGGATTTTCTAAAGATCCACCCAATGACCTTCAGCGAGATGCTGGGTGCGGAACATGAAAGGGGATTGCTGGGATATTTGGATGCCAAATCTGATTTCGATCCGATCCCGGAAGCATTTTTCACACCCCTGATTGAACACCTGAAAAGATATTTTCTGATGGGTGGGCTGCCAGAAGCCGTTGCCCGTTGGGTGAACGAACGGGACAGCGGTCAAATAGATTCCATCCTGTATGCAAGCCTCCAAGCGTATGAACATGATTTTGCGAAACATCCGGAACCGAGGGAGTACCCGAAACTGATTCAAATCTGGCGTTCGCTTCCTTCCCAGCTGGCAAAGGAGAACAAGAAATTCTTCTATCAACTCGCACGTGAGGGAGCGAGATCCAGAGAGTACGAGGATGCGCTGAATTGGTTGGTTTCGTCGGACATTGTCAAGAAGGTCTCTCGTTGCACCAAACCTGCACTGCCTCTCTCTGCGTACGAGGACCTGTCCGCCTTCAAGCTGTACACGGCTGATGTCGCATTGCTCCGAAGGCTTGCCCAGCTTGACAATTCCGCGTTCTTACACCCCTCACGCTTGTTTACCGAGTTCAAGGGGGCTTTCACCGAGACTTACATCCTACAATCATTGTCAGCTTCCTTTCCCGCATCGCTACGCTATTGGACCAGCAGTGACAACCGCTATGAAGTTGATTTCCTCCTGCAATACAAGGATCTGGTAATCCCCATCGAAGTCAAAGCTGAAACCAACATCTCCAGCCCTTCGTTGAAAGCCATCAAACGTCTCCATGGTGAAGACTTTCCGCTTCGCATTCGATATTCGTTACAGAACCTCAAACTTGATGGGGATGTGATGAACATACCACTGTTCATGGCTGATTGGAGCGAGCGGCTCATCAACCTTGCCTTGGAGCTGGTCCTCTAGGTAATATTGCGATACATGGACAGGACAACAAGATCTGGAATAGACAATATGAAGTGACCCCCAGTTTGCAAATCGTGGATTCGCCGTGAGCAGTAATATTAAATGTCCACCTAAAAATGGAGGAGGAAAAGAGAACGAGAAGTCCCAAGGGTACCGTGTTAAGATAGGTTTCCCAACTAAACAAACAGAACACGGAGACACCATGGGACGCACACAGCTTACACGGGAAGCACATTGCAGGGGAAGTCATTTCACATGGGATGAACGGTTGAGGTTGCAATACCACTATACGGGCAGTAAAGAGCGCAGTCCCACGGTATTGGAAAAGAACTTCCAGAAGAGTCCCAAGACGATACGCAGGGAACTGGGCCGAAGGATGGTGGAACATGTGCTGGGTGAACTACCCTTCATACTTATCGAGTACAATGCCTTGCACGCCCAGAACGATGCCATGGAGAAGATGGAAGGCAAGGGACTGCCGCCGAAGTCGGGCAAGCACCACGCGCTGGTGCGACGGATCTCGTCCCTTATCCTGGAGGAGCACTACAGTCCCTACGCCGTGCTCGTCCAATTGGACAAGGAGCGAGCTTAGCCGAAGGACTTTGGTACAGAAATGTATCCATGGCCTTAGAGAACAATACGGGTGTCCCCATCGCGTCTAACCTGATGCATCTCCTCCATCTTGATCAGTACTGGGATCATATACCGTCGAGAAAGGCCGGTACGTTCTTTAGCTTCCGGTATTGAAAAGACATCTCCTGCTTTTCTGCCTCTGAGAATTTTTTCGGTGATCTCGTCGAACCGTTCACGGGAGAAATAAATTTCACCCTCTAGCGGAACGACCTTCTCAATTCGTACCAGATTACGCAATTCCTTACGTGCCCCGGGCTCGGTGATTTCTTTCAACTGAAGTCCCTTATCTCTAGTGGATTCGAGCATCGTCATGATCTTTTTCCCCAGTTTACTCAATGCATAATCACCCCCGAGTTGATCGGGAGTCATATAGACTTGATCCCTCTGTGTTATCTGATACGTCGTAAGTGCCCGTTCTATCAGGTATTCATCTACTACGTCGGGAACAGAACCTCCCTGAAGGAATTCCGCACGAGTTGTCCCACCGGGAACGGCTGCCATTTGAGCCAACCGTTCTGCCTCTGCAAGGAGAACTTCCTCAAGAACTGTTACATCTTTGATAATTCGATGGTTGATCTGCTCTGTTGCAAGAAAACGCTTGAGCGCTCTTTTCTGTGTTGCACCTGAGGTGGTAATCCATCCATTGATCATGAGATGAAGCACTGATTCATCGGCTATACGCTCTCCAATCGGATAAGAGGCAACTATCTGGGCAAACTTATTTCTGAAATGCTTACCCGTAGCTCCACTCCAGATAAACCGTCCTTTACCGAGGATTCGATACCCGCCTCGCTGAATAAACAGACAGGTATCGAGCCAGGAGATAGCAATAGGCTCATCAAGGACAAGTCGAGCATACCCCGGTGTCTTGAGAAAATGAATCTTCCCGATATAATGGCCGGTTCCTGTGGCAAGCTCTATTTCCATGTGATTGCGAATCCTTCTGTTGTCCATGACCGCAAACTGGATGATAAATTCTTTTTCAACCTGAAATTCATGCGCGTCAACAGCAGCGATACAGCCTCTCGATACTTCTTCAGTCTTTACTCCCTGCAGGCTCAATGCAACTCTACTGGTCGGCAAAGCTGTCTCAACTGCATGATAGTATGATTGGATGCCTCTCACCTTTGTCGTAATACCTGTAGGAAGAATCGTCAATTCATCTCCTTGTGAAATAGATCCACCTGAAAGGCTTCCTGTAACAACCGTTCCCGATCCCTTGATCGAAAAGGCTCTATCGATGTGAAGATAGCCCGATTCGTGCCGCTCAACTCGGTCATCGTTGTCTAATAGTGAAAGGATTTTCGTCTTCAGCAATTCAATACCTTCTCCTGTTACGGACGACACCCCGATTACAGGAATATCTGTATGAAAAATTCTAAACAGCTCTTCTTTGGCCATCTCAGAGACCAGATCAACCATTTCTGCATCTATGAGATCAGTCTTGGTGATAGCACAGATAATATGTGGAATCCCCATGGATTCAAGGACACGAGCATGGTCTTCACTCTGTTGCATCCATCCTTCGGTGCCGGCAACAACCAAAATGGCCACTGATAGTGACCAGGCTCCTGACACCATATTCCTGATAAACCGCTCATGCCCAGGTACATCGATGACTCCCACAGGATTTCCGTCTGCATCAAAAAAATGAGCAAAACCGAGATCGATAGTCATGCCTCTTTTCTTCTCTTCAGGAAGTCTATCAGCATTGATGCCGGTAAGAGCCTCAATTAGTGCTGTTTTGCCATGATCAACATGCCCAGATGTACCGATAATATGATACATATGCTAACTCACTTGAGTAGTAGGTGCCGAAAATCGATGAGATTTAGCTGTCCATTCACGTCCTGTTGATATCATGTTTCTTCCTTTTTCGCTTCTCCATACAACAAGATAAGAGTCCGTTTGTCACGTATTGACGTAGCTGTGCAAAGATCAACGGTACCTGCATCATCATACGGAAGAGGGAGGAATCGAACCTCCCGACGCTTCTACACGCCCAACGGTTTTGAAGACCGCGAAGACCACCAGATCCTATCAGCTTCCACTTGGATAGTAGAATCCCCTTGCAGTTGATGTCAATAAAGATGCATACGAAAAAAGTAATGAGAATCATTATCAAAAGTAGATTCATATATAAAACCACACTCATTGCAGGATTGCCTTGCAATGTACAGATTCCTTTTTTATACTGAGAACAACTAAACATCTCTCTTCGTTCGTTGAACGATGGAGAAAAGGAGTAGCTAAATGCCCGAAGAATTCAAACCGGGTTGTCAGCGACCTAAAAGTGGGCCCGTCAGTGTTGTTTCCGAAGAAACACCTAAAGGCGAGCAGACAACACAGATCAAGGAGGAGATGAGCATGATCAAAGTTGGTCAGAAAGCGCCTGACTTCTCAGCGCCGGCTTATCACAAAGGCAAGTTTGTCGAAGTGAAGCTGTCAGATTACCTCGGCAAATGGGTAGTTCTCTGTTTCTATCCAGGTGATTTCACATTTGTCTGAG
>CAYZXD010000083.1:0-3965 GCA_964482325.1 uncultured Spirochaetaceae bacterium
AAAGGAGCATGGTACATGCAATAAAAGTGCAAAGCTGTATAAGCTTCTCAAATCCGTCTTTGGACAGGCTGCAGACGATGGAATTATTGGAGTAAGCCCAGCACAAGGGCTTCCAGACATTAAGTATAAAACCACATCAAGAAAATCTTTGCCAGCTTCTGACATCCAACTTGTTCTGAATTCTCCCCAGGTATTCCCAAACCAGAAGGCCAGACGACTATTTACTATCTTAGCAACTACAGGATTAAGGAGATCGGAATTGCTTGCACTACATCCAGACCAGCTCAAGGATGATGTACTCGTTGTTGATCGGGCATATAAAGATGATTCCTTGAAAGTAATCGGATCTCCGAAGTGGGACAAGGTGAGGGTCATTCCACTTTGCGATATTGCGCTGAAAGCGCTCAAAGAAGCCTTCGAGGAGAATCCTCATTCCAATGAACCTTTGAGAGTGAGTAGTCGAATGCTTTCAATATGGTTCAAGACTATAAGAACTCATGCTCTTCAATTGGATCTTGAAAGACCTGAAGCGTGGAAAGAACTGACTCCTCATGTGCTTCGGCACTCCTTGAACACCAATCTACGTCTTGCTGGAGTGGTTGATATCTTGGTTGCTGAATATCTGAGTTGGGAACATCAGGGAGGAAATGCAGTTCAGGAAGGGTATACTCATGTGTATGCTGAAAATCTACGACCAGTGGCTGATTGCATAGATACTATGTATGGGGAAGAGGAACATGTTCTTAAGTTTTATCAAAAAGTATGAAATGATGCACTGGGTGATTTGATTCAGTAAACACTCCAAGAGCAATGACAAAGTATAAGAAAGTATAAGAAAGAGCTAATTGCTTATATTACAATAAATAGTCACTCATCTGTATTAGATAGTCTTACATGGAGAGGGAATTATGGCTCTGTATTTTTTGAAAGAAAGAACGTATAATTATATAGAAGATGCGAAAGTGTACCTCTCATGTAGCATCAAATGCAAGAAGACTAGATGAAGACCAGTTGAGTTTTTATTTGATCGAGAAAAGAAAATTTTGGTGTTTTAGACCTCTGCTAGGATATTTAAAGGAGGAGCTATGAAGAATAATTTATACAATGTATTGAAAAGTATTTTATATAATCCGCTTGAAGAAGCCGGGAAGTATGAATATTTCTGCCTCATTAAACATATGTCCGGGATTTCATGGAGAGAATTACAGAAGATTAAGGCAGATACTATTCTAGAATATATAAGATATATTGAAGAAAAAAGTTGTATTAAGTTGGAAAAACGAGATATATACGAAAAAGTAAAAGCTTTTGTTAAAGAGAATAATGTTTCTGTGATACCTTTTGACTCAACACTGTATCCAGAATCGCTTCGTAGCTTTAGCAAGCACCCAGAAGTAATATACTCAAAGGGGAATCTTGACCTATTATCCACCCCTTCGGTTTCTATTGTTGGAACTAGAAAGCCAACAGAATTGGGTAAGCAGATTGCAGCCGATCTGTCGAGATTTTTATTGAATGAGGATATTACGATTGTTTCAGGACTAGCAGAGGGGATAGATATATCTGCACAGTTGAGTACCATAAGAAATAAGGGAAGAACTATCGCTGTTATTGGAACCCCTATCAACCAGTACTACCCCAAAAAACATCAAATGGTACAGGATTTTATTGCTCAGAATAACTTGCTGATTTCACAAGTATCTTTTCTTCAATATGAATCTGAGAGTTTTCAAGCGCATAGAAACCACTTTCTTGAGCGAAATGTTCTAATGGCTGCTATATCCGATGCTACTGTTTTGATAGAGGTTGGGGAAACAAGCGGTACAAGAACCCAAGCAAAAGCATGTTTGAAGAATATGAAGCCTCTTTTCATCCATAGAAATCTTCTAAACGTGAGGCCAAATATAAAGTGGATTGAAGAGCTAATTGAGAGAGGTGCAAAGGTGATTGATGATAATTATCAGGAAATACTGACTGCTGTGTCGAAGCAGTTTGATAATCGAACAACAACTTCTCAGACAAGCCCTGAACAGGAGTATCTAAATTTTGGGTGATTTCAAATTTCATAGGCTTTCACCAAATGATTGTTGTTACCTCAGTGATGATTCCTTCTGTATAGCTATTCGAGAATACTTTTGCAATGAAGGCTATTCTGCCGGTCTGGTGAATAGTCATATTATAAATGTTAAGAGGACTCTTTCAATAAGATCGGAAAACAGGAATTACCAATACTATTTTGAAAAATCGATGCGAGCGATTGTGAAGGATCTGCTTTTGTTTTTGAAAAGAGCTAATGTTGAACCATATATTGATCTAGTGGTTGTTCTTCCTTCCTCAAAAAAAATTGATAATCCTGATTATAATGATAAGTCAGAGAGATTGAGCAATTTGCTAGCTAAGCAACTAAAAATACCCACTAGGAGCGATATAATTTGTATAAAAGATTCACATCAGGCTTCGCACCAAGGAGGAGGTAGAGATCCTTTATTTTTATATAACAACTTTTATATCAATCCTGATCATCATGATCTAGCCTACTCTGCAGGGACAATTGTTTTGGTGGACGATGTGATTACGTCTGGTGCTCATTTCGAAAGTGCAAAAAGACTCTTGAACGAACTCAATCCAGGAAATACTGTCATTGGGGTGTTTTATGCTAAGGCTATTAATAGAACCCAAACCATATATGAGGAAGATTTAAATATTTTTTAACTCTGGACCAACTACCTAGGGTTCGAAACAGAAAGGACACGTTGAGGAGTCGAGCATATCTATATAATCTTGATATATTTAAACAATATTAACATTGCTGAAAACCATCTATCGACTCACCAAAATCCGAAGACACGTCTTCCAACAATTGTCGATCGAACCCCCAATTCTTAATAAGAATGTTCTTTTCTTTAGGCCCTTTCATTAGTAGATAAGCTACAAACAAAGCACTTACATGTTTGTATATCTCAAGTCCTGTCTTTCTCAAGCAACTAGCCAATATTTTGATTGTTTTCTCGCCTTCTACTGAATTATAGAAAGCATGGATTGAATCTATGGGAATCTTGTTATCCTTGTCCAAATCCCAGAGCATAGTCTTGTCAAATCGGAGATCAACTCTGGCCTGTAGCCCTAATTTTGCCGAATATTGACCTTGTAGATATTTTAGCATTGAAGACATTTCTTCTTCCATTTTTTCATTATACTTGATGAATTCATTGAATTTTTCATCAGTTATCTCCATGATTGCCATGCACCTTGCCACTTGTCTTCGCATTTCTGGATCATCGTTAATAATTGCTGGCTTATAGAAAATATCATGAGTTATTTGGGCATAAGCATGTTGTGTCAATGACCTTACCTGAATCTCACAATAAAAATTTTTTGGTATATGAACTCCATTAAACTCTATCTCCTCTTCCGGATGTACAACGTAATGATCTGATTGATACGAAAAAACTAGAGGCGACTCCTTTTGTTCTTTAAGAAAATCTCTATCTTTAGAACACTTTAAACCTGGAATCTTCTCAATGATATCATCGACTATTTTCATTCGATCTGTAAAGAGTACTACAAACCTTACGCCTACTTTATCTGTGATATCTTCATATGGATTTTTATAGCCTTTCTCTCGGTATAGAGCCTTTTCGATCAGTGCGCCTTCTTCCTTAACCCTAAATCGGGGAGGGATTTCGAAAAATAGTTCAGGGTTTTCCTTTAACTCTCTTATGGCATCTATCACCTTTTCCAAGACGAATTCTCCAAATTTCTCATAGATTGGTTTTTCAGCACTGAATCTATCGAGAATTGCTTGTTGAGATCTTGATGACATGTTCATTGATTTATCAGTCTTCCTTTTATCTCAACCAAAGTTGAGTCAGCTTCTGACTTCTGTATATTAACAAATTCCTGAAGACTTTCAGGGGTTCCAGTAATCTTAATTCCATGCTGAAATTCCATATTACGTCTTTTTA
>CAYZXD010000084.1:0-3902 GCA_964482325.1 uncultured Spirochaetaceae bacterium
AGTGTGATCTAATGGGTAAGAGTGCCAATCTCAAAGTAAACGTAACAGCCGATGCAAAGCAGGCAACCGAAACCATGTCGAACCTCTCCAGAGAGATGGAAGGGTTTTCCAAGATCAAGGGGACCGGGATGGCAACATCCCTCTTGGTATGGACCAGTGTGGCCGAAAAAGCATTCGGGATGGCCAAAAAACTCTATGGGGCCGGGAAGGAACTGGTTGATCTCTACGCTGTCCAGGAACAAGCCGAGACCAAGCTGATCGCCACCCTGAAGGCTACCGGAAACCAGTTGGGTCTGACTGCAGCAGAGATGTTCTCCATGGCATCCAGCCTCCAAAACGTGACCACCTTCGGGGATGAGATGATTCTGTCTCTCCAGCAGATCTTCATTGCCTCCGGGAAGCTGACCAAAGAACAACTGCCGAAGGTGATTGAACTCTCCCTGGATATGGCCACGGCGATGGGGGGCAATGCAACCGAGTCTGCAAAGGCTCTCAATAAAGCCCTGGCAGAACCGGCCAAGGGGATCGAGCTTCTCCGAGATAAAAATATCTTCTTTACGCAATCCGAAGCTGAAAAGATCAAGGAACTCACAGCCTCCAATCGCCTGATGGATGCTCAGGCGATCATCTTGGACAAGGTGGCCCAGACCTATGGTGGAATAGCCAGGGAGGTGGCTTCGACCGATACGGGAAAGATCCAGCAGATCAAGAACCTGATCGGAGACATTAAGGAAGGTCTGGGAGAAGCGATCGTGTCTTCCCTGGGTCCAACATTCCAGTGGCTGATTGATCGTCTGGGGGATATCCAGACCAAGATCAATGACATGAATGCCTCAAGGGAGATGATGAAAGATCTCCGTGGTGGGGTTAATGTGGGGGAGAAATACAGTCCAGAAGCGATTCAGAGTCAACTGACAAAACTGGTCGAGGCAAATCAATACAATGAGGAGAAACTCAGGGAAGCTTTTGTCAGCCAGGAAAATGCAAAAACGGGAGCCTGGAGTAGGGACAGGCTGACGATGGATGACTCGGGATTGTTTATTCAGCAGCCAGACAGTTACTGGGATTTTGATCCTGTGATCCAGGGAGTATACAACGATTACCAAAAAACTCAGGAGGAGATCCGAAGGCTAGGCCAGGCTGTGATCGTAGCCAGCAATAAGCCAAAGACACCGATCCCTACGTTGGAGCCAATGGCAGCAGGTGGGGAAGTATCTGATTCCGGGTCCTCTCAGGTTGAGAACGCCTTGACTCTGTACGAGAAGATCTTCCAGGCCACCACGGCCACCGAGGCTACCCAGAGACGGATCCTGGAACTCAGGATCCAGGACAATCAGGCTCTTCTTGATCACCTAGATCTCCAGGTCTCTGCTGGAAAGATGACCGAAGAGGAACAGGCTCTGGCCGAGCAGATGCTGAAACAACAACTTGATCTCGATCGAACTGCCCTGGGAAATCTAGGAAAGACTCCGGAGACTCCCAAGCAGACCTCTGGCGACTTTATCGAAAGTAACCGAGGCCTGTCTCTGTCAGCCCAGGTAGAAGCGATCGATAACAATCTGAAGCTGGCCGAATCCTTCAAGGAATCTGTGGATGCCGGATCAGAACAGGAGAAACAACTCGATGAGATCATATCCTCCCTACTTAAACAGAAGAAAGTTATCCAGGAGGTCGAGACCGAAACCATGTCGGCCTTTGATGCGGTGTATAAGGTTTTCTCCAGTATCTTGGATGGATACCTGGACCTCTCCGACTCGATCACAGCACTACAGTCACAGATCTATCAGAACCAGATCGATGCTCTCCAGAGGACCCTGGATGCCCAGAAAGAAGCCTGGAGCAACTACTACGGGGACCTGAAGGACAAACACCAGAGGGAAAGGGATTCCCTCGATGCCCAGTATCACTGGGGCCTGATCTCTGCCGAGGATTACTTCGCATCCCTCGAGGATCTCCAGGACAAGAAGGTCCAGGCAGAGGAAGAGGCTGCCGACAAGGAAGAGGAACTCCAGAAGAAGATCGATGATCTGAAGGAAAAGCAGTTTGAAAATGAGAAGGCGAACTCGATCACTCAGGCGATCATGGCCGGGGCTGTGGGAATTGCCAACATCTGGAAGGACTGGGCAGGCAATCCGATCATGGCGGGGATTCTTACTGGCCTGACCACGGCTTCGATTGCAGCACAGGTCGCAACGATCGCCAGCCAGAAATATACTCCGCTGGCTACAGGTGGAGTGACCACAGGCCCCACCCATGCTCTGATCGGTGAAGGTGGGGAACCTGAGATGGTCCTCCCACTGTCAAAAGCTCAAGATATGGGCTTCGGTGGGGAGGGAGTGATCAACTTTACTTTCAATATTGGAGCTGGATCCGATCTCACCAGGGAGGAGTTGGTCCGATCGATCTTTGAGGCGATTGAAAAAGCACAGAGGACCGGATCTCTGCCAAAATGGAGAATGACTGCATGAAGCTGTACCTGAATTTTTCCCCGTTTGCGAAGGTGGGATCGGGGATCTGGGAGGACTTTTCCGAAGCCTTGATGGATACTGGATTCTCCAGGAAATCGTGTTATGGATCCAGGGGAAAGGCAGAGATCCAGACGGTCTCCATGACCCTGAAGCCTGTGGCAAATCTGCAATCGTTGCTGGTGAGAGTTCTGGTCTCCACCAATGACATCCGGGCAAAGCTGACCAGGGATGATGGGAGCCCTTACTTTATCGGGACAATCAGGCCGTTGCTCTCCGCTACGGTGAAAGATCGAGCTAAACCCTTCACAGTGGAAATCCTCGATGATTCTTATTTCTTAGAGTCTTACGTTTTCCATGAAGCTTCCACTCTGTCGTCCAACCTGAAGGTGATCAACAGCATTCCTGCTGACTCCCTGATCCACTGGCTGGTACTCAACAGCCGCCTCAAGGCTGAGGATGGTCAATACATCTGTCCGTTTGCCAGCTACGACATACTGATCGGATCTGGTGTGGATCAGACGATCGATGCCGATGGATTGATCCTGAATGTGGGGGACTACATTGACGAAATCCTAGAAGCTGTCTGCTACGAATACAATCTTCAATATCGCTTCACTGAAGAGGGGAAGATCCTGATCGAGCGATCGATCCCTATGGATACCACTGGGGCCGTTGCGATTCTGGATACCGACATCAAGAATACCCTGACGGTCAGACGGAGCGATGACTCCAGCCAGGGCGTGGTGGTAACCTACTATCCGGTGATCAAGGGACCCTGCAAAGTTGCCAGACATAACATCATGGATACTAGGTTTGCAGACGATAAGACTTTTGGGCGGGGCTATGAATGGCTGAATCCTGATGAGCAAGTTTATCCTCCGCTGGCCTACCAGGATGTGAAGCTGTCCGGGTATGATCTCGACAATCCCAAGCGGGAGATTCTCAGGTATGATCTGACTACCCTCATCCCCAGGATAACCTACCATGAAGATACGAAAGATTCCCGGCAGAGTAGAGGCCGCATGGCCGATAACGGAGACGGAACCTATCGGCTCTGGATCGATGTAGCCAAGAGGAAGACTCTAGTTCAGGAGCTGTACCTGATGTGCCAATGTTGGTACATCGATAAGGATGATGAAAGGACCACCCAGGTTTACCAGGGGAAGGATCCGGAGAAATATGAGGCCAAGTACATCCACACCGGAGTTGCGGCCAATGCCCTGCTGAAGGCGATTGCTCTGAGAAATCTAACTGGCAATACAACCTATTCCTTTCAGGCTATTCCTTCGCTGGGTCTAATTCCCGGAGAGATCCGACTGATCAACTCATCAGCCTACGGGGTCCTGGATTATGTCAGGATCCGGAGTGTGATCGATCACGGTGACAGCAAGGCCACCGGGCTGTGTGAGGTGGAGGCCGAGAGTGTGACAGCCC
>CAYZXD010000085.1:0-3561 GCA_964482325.1 uncultured Spirochaetaceae bacterium
CCCATCCGTTTCAGTTGTGTTACATCAGGATTTTCTGTATCTGTTGAAGTAACTTCAGCGGTCACCTGATACCAGCCGACAGGCAGGGAAGTAAAGGAAATAACACTATTTCCATCTGCAACGGCACTTTCGCTTTTCGTTTCAGTAGTTACCGAAGCACTGTTCGCATCCCAGGCAGTGATAGGATAGCGGGCAAATCTGTCATTTATCTGTGTGACGGTCACTGACACATCAGGATTATCAACCAGGTCAGGTTCGCCGGTATCAGGATCAAGTAGTGCACTCCAGTCCACAGTGATACTGAGATCTCCGGTTCGTGCAATGATCGGTACAAGAATAGCTTCATCACTATCAATGACAGTTACTTGCCCACGAGAAATAATAAATGATACTTCTCCCCCTGCACTGGTAGTACCACCATGATCTGTACTGAGATACGCGATGGCCTCCCCTGATACTACGTTATTTGTAGCATCCCAGTCATTATAACCAGTTACTCGTAAGGTGTAATTACCGGGTGTGAGCGCTTCGATGACCAGTGAAGACTCCACTGCTGATATCTGATAGGTGACATCAGGCTCAATTAGTCCTCGCGGTGTAGTATCACGATACAGGTCAATTTTATATGAAGCGATATCCATATCCAATCCTGTTGTAGTTTCAAAGATATTTCTATCCACTTCATCTTTCAGCTGGATAACTAAGGTTCCCCCAGTCTGGTTGTCGAAACTGCACCCTGAGGCAATTATAAGCAGGCACACAATAGCAGTTATACTCAGCACACTGATTTTTTTCATAAATGATACCCTCTTTTTGTGGTTCATGCGGGCAGACAGCACTGCCCGAGAAAAGTGTATTACTCAGGGAAAAGAGTGCGATAGTATCGTTTCCGATACTTTATGCTAAATTGAGAAGCAGCGCTTTTCGGACAGCCTCTGTACGACTGCTCACCGATAACTTCTGATAAATGGAACGAAGATGTTTACGCACCGTCACTTCTGCAATAAACAGTTCGTCTGCAATGATTTGATTACTCTTTCCTTCGGCGAGAAGTATGAGCACTTCCCGTTCTCGCTTACTGAGAACGGGTAAGGATAGAACCGCATGGTCAAACACAGGATACTGCTGCATCGTATGCAAAACAGATTGTGTATAGCTGTCAGCTATTTTCTCGTGAGCAAGCGATATCATCAGGGGAACAAGATCCCTACTATATTCGGCAAAAACAGCAATTAAGCCATCGTGTATTCCTAACACTAGCGCACGATGCAGCGCATCCATCGCTGATCTGGAATCATCAAGATGCTGCAATGCTGCAGCTTCAAGCAGATATGCATGAAGTATCCCCAATCGGTTATAAAAAGGCGTACAGAGTGTATGGATATGCGTACCGTACACCGATAATCTCACGTATTGTTGCGTACGCAAAAGATACTTACCGTACACAACGCCAACAAACCCATGAGCCTGATAGAGCACACGATACTGCTGTGGATCTCCGGAAATAATCCAGGGAGCGATCTCCGGTTGAAGATCAATTTCCGAAGAGATGTATGCAATTATCAAATCAATCTGACCAAGTACAATAGGATTCTCGGTACGTTGTGCCGTATCTCTTAGAGCATCGAGTAGTTCACGTACTACTTTGATGTTTCCCCGCATGAGCTGTATTCTTGCCAATACAAACTGGGCGTTACTTGTTACCTCATACTGTTTGTCGAGATCTGCTTTATGGTAAGCCTGCCATGCCTTCCGTTCTGCACGATCTAACGCTCCTGTTTCCAGGAATAACTCAGATTGCAGTAAGTCGTCGAAGCCTGTTCCACATCCACCGGAGAGCTGATGATACAATATATACAGTTGTTGCACTCCTGCTTCGGTTTCATGAAAAGTACCTGCCGTTCGATAATAGAGAAACAGCGCATGGGGAGAACCGAATGTAATAATCTTCTCAGGATTCGCTACCTGAGAAGGTCCATTCAGTAAGGTGGCAGCTGCCTGCATATGTGCATGCATCCTGGGGATATCGTTAAAGACACCATAGGATTTTATCAGCTGCAGTTCCCCTTCGATTTTTTGTTTTTCCGGCTCAGATAATTTTGTGTTGTTCGAGATAATCCGTCTGATCTCGACGATATGTTCTTCAGATAGATCATTGCCGATATTGGTTGCAGTAAATCCAATGTAGCGCAGCCAGACAGACAGGTACCGTTCACTCAATTCTTGGGGAAAAGTAGAAAACAGGTCTACAAAAAATTCGGGATGTTTTTCAAAGAGAACCACATCCGGCATTTCCATGAGGCGCTGCATGATAAGTTCATACGCTTGTGCATCACGAAGCGCATGATAACCGGCTAGAGGGAAGTTGTGCTCGAGATACCACAAGCCGGCACGACGGTAAAGTAATGGTGTCTGCTGTTCATCTTTCGCATAAAGATCATGAAGCAACTTTCTGAACATGCGGTGCATACGATACATTTCAGTCTTTGCATCGTAGATAATAAATGAACTGCGATCTGCCAATTCATGCAGGGAATATTCTGTTACCTGCTGATTATGAAGCACTGATGCGAGCGAAGCGTTGAAATAGGGAACTAAACTCAATACCTGTAATAATGAGAGCTGCTCATCAGTATACCTGATCAGTTCGTTTTGTTGTAACACTTTGTATGGCCTGATTCCGAAAGAACAGGTGCCGCTTTCCCGACAATGCTGTAAAGCACAAACGACTGCGGTAATCCAGCCTTCACTCTCATGAGCGAGTCGATCAGCAGTCTGCTGATCAATAATTTGGTGATTCAGCGTAAAAAAGGTAGAAATTTCTTCCGAAGATATCGAAAAATCGTCAGCAGTAAGGAGGGCAGCGCACCCTTTTATTACGAGTGTTTCCACTGGCAGTTTTACCGGTTCTCTGGTTACCAGCACGAGATGCAGTTGAGTAACATCAGATAGCGCAATGCTCTCAGCGAAGGCGTTGAACTCATCAGTTTCTACCGTGTGATAGTCATCAATAACGATACATACGGACCGGTTGCAGTTAACCGGGCACAGAGCGTGAATAGCTTTTGTGTGCTGTTCAGCGGATTTCGGGAAGGTATGAAACGGGACACGATACCCCCGGTGATTCAGTGGCTCAAGCATTGCTGACCAAAGCTTATCGGGGCTGTGTATCGAAGATTTGCCGGTAACAAGAACACAAACCGGTGCATGTTTTATCCGCTGGTATTCGCTCATGAATTTACGAATTGCATGAGTTTTTCCAAATCCCGGTCCAGCTATCATGACAGTTAACGGAACATGCAAGATTTGCTGCATCTTTTCTGATACAGCTCTTCGTTTTAGCATAGCCTGTTCATTGAAGGAAAACACGCAACAACCCACCAGAAGCTCAAAAGTTTAGAATTTATTGTACCATAACTTACCAGTACGTACAGGAGATTTTGTAGTCAGAGAAGCGAGATTTTCTGCCTCTCTGAAATAAAATTGTAATGAGTTGCTCATAGATTTAAGCTACAGATGCTTCCTACCCCGCTATTGCTTGGGTCTCTTGTAACACAGCAA
>CAYZXD010000086.1:0-3554 GCA_964482325.1 uncultured Spirochaetaceae bacterium
GACTGTGATCTATTTTTTTTGAGGTGAAAATTGTATGCAGATTTCTGACAAACATGTGGTAAGCATGAACTACACGTTGAAAGATGACCAGGGAGTGGTTCTCGATACTTCTGAAAACCGAGACCCATTGCAGTTTATTGTCGGTTCAGGAATGATTATTCCCGGACTCGAAAAGGAATTGCACGGGAAAGAGAAAGGAGACACGTTATCTGTGACCGTACAGCCAGAAGATGGGTACGGTGAATATGACGAGACTCAGATGGTTACCGTTACAAAAGGCCAGTTCCAGGAAGGCCTTGATATTAAAACAGGTATGCAGGTTCAAGCTCAAAGCCCCGATGGTGCCATCCAGATTCTTACCGTAAAAGAAGTCGAAGGCGATAATGTAACCTTAGATGCAAACCATCCGCTTGCCGGACAGACCCTTCATTTTGATGTACAGGTCGAAGATGTCCGAGAGGCTACCGAAGAGGAACTGGAACACGGTCACGTTCACTGATTCGTATTTCCATCGACTCGTTAATAATCACACAAACAGAGACCGTCAGTGGGAAAAAAATAAAGATCCTGCCCGACGGTCTCAAAATATATACATTTCCTTTGAAATAACGACAGCATTACTACTATCAGCATATTTTGGTTGTCAGAGTGTACAATTATTGCCAAATATTGGTGGTTGCACTGTACAATCTACCTAACTGACTCTATAATTCCCGTATGGATAAACTATTTGAATATTATCAACGTCGATTACATAACGTGGACATGACATTCGTAAGAAATCTGGAAAACACGATTTCATGGGATGCTCGCCTCATAGGAATCAAGGGTGCCAGAGGATGTGGTAAGACCACGCTGCTCTTACAGCATATCAACAAGATGTTCAAAGATGATCTATCCAAAGCTCTCTTTGTAAGTTTAGATAATATCTGGTTCAGTAATAATAGACTTATCGATCTCGTGGATCATTTTGCAAAGCAAGGGGGAACACATTTATTTTTGGATGAAGTACACAAGTACCCCGACTGGTCTATTGAGATAAAAAACATCTATGACGAGTATCCCTCAATCCATGTGGTTTTTACTGGATCGTCATTACTGGAAATTATCAAAGCTCGAGCAGACCTCAGTCGTCGTGCATTGATTTATGAATTACCAGGACTATCTTTCAGGGAATTTTTGCAGTTTGAAACTGGCTTCGTGTTTCCGAGTTATTCTTTGATTGAAATACTCCAAAATCATATGAGCATCACACAGATGATCGTGTCTCAAATAAAACCATTCGTTCATTTCAATAATTATCAGCAGTATGGCTACTACCCGTATTATCGTGAAGGTGTAGCAGATTATCCCCAAAGACTTGCAGAAACTATTCTCATGATCCTGGAGCAGGAATTACCCTTGTTACGTAATGTTGAACCTTCATATGTTCCCAAGTTGAAACAACTGTTATCCATTATAGCAGAATCGGCGCCATTCGTTCCAAACGTAACAAAACTGAGTGAACGTATTGGAATCAATCGACAAACATTCATCACCTATCTCACGTATTTGGAGCAAGCTAACCTTATTCAACTTCTCTACCGAAAAACTCAAGGAATCGGGCTATTACAAAAACCAGATAAAATTTATCTAGACAATGCTAACCTTATGCATGTACTAGGATCAACAAAACCACCTATTGGATCCCAACGTGAAACGTTCATGATCAACCACCTTTCGAAGGTCGCTGCTGTACGATATTCACCACAAAGTGACTTTTTTATCGATAACACCTATACCATTGAAGTAGGGGGGAAAAACAAAACTCGCAAACAGCTACAAGGTCTTGATGATGCTTTTATCGCAGCTGACAATATTGAGCATGGTCATGGCAAAACTATTCCCCTCTGGTTGTTTGGATTTTTGTATTGAACCATTATTCTTCGCTCTTGTAACAAAAGCAGGTTGTTCCTAGATAGTTACGAGGTTTTACTCTGAGGCGATAGTATCAAATCGATATATTATGATGCAATAATCGACTGTTACCGATCTAGATAACTACATCATCTATTGATAGTCGATTTCAGATATCCAGATAATTCGGGATCCACACAATACACATAGCAACCTTTCATCCCCCGTGTCATAAGGGTACGATACGTATTTCGTATGATCGTATCAATCTCACAGAGGGCTTTACTATCGCCCTTTCTTGCAGGTCCGATCAGACCGGTAAGGGACTTATCGGACTTGGCACGTTTGGTGAAATCGGTAATCACTTTACCATCCTGATATCGAAGATCGGCCCCAATGATCACTCCAACATAGCTAAATTCCAACCCTTGGGTCGTGTGGATGCACCCGATCTGATTTATAGATCCAGTAGAAATAGCATAAGTCCGGTCTCCACTGAGATTCCATGGCATGACAAAATCATCAATGGTAATATCGAACTCCTTTTCTGGATTCTTCTTAGTAACCCACTCCCAGCAATAACCGGCTACCAAGCGGGATTTACCATCAACTTCATTCTTCTGCCGTATGAGCATTTCCAATTCCATAGGGCTATCCAAGACTCGGAAATCGTAGTTTATTCCCTCTAACGTTGTGTTGGCTGTATTGCGAATTTCCAGAGTATTGTCCAGCCAAGCTAAATAGCCATCTGAACCATTACAGCGAAATTGACTCACTAACTCTTCCTCTATGACCTCTGCATCGAAAGTTTGTGCCCACTTTCGTATCGTCTCTTTGCTTCCATAGTCGAACGAGGTGACTTTCTGATCTTCATCGATAAAGAATACGGAAAGACGGGCAGCTTGGATAATCTCCATTACCTGATCCTCTCCCCGCACTACCGGACCTTGCCGCCCCTGTTTATTCAAACGATGAGCTTCATCTACGAGCAAAGCACCAAATACATTCTTTTGCGCACCTACGAAGGCCCCTGAACCTTTAAATAGGTTACCGATATGTCGCTTCTTCATAGCTCCTTCAGACAGTTTAGCCTCGAAAACATTGCGGGGAGCACGATTTTTTGTTACATAGGCACAGTATTGTTTTTCCTGAATTAATCGGACAAGCAGATTAATAGCAACTACTGTCTTACCAGTTCCTGGGCCTCCAGAGATTATGGCTACTCGTTTCTTTAAATCCTTCGCACACAGCTTAGCGAGAGCAAAAATCTTTTGGAATACGACCTCCTGTTCATCTATAAGCATAAATTCTCTCTTTCCTTCCATCATGGAAAGAAGAGCGTCCTGCAGACTCTTAGATGGACGGATATCACCATTTTCAATATAGATAAGAGTCTTTTTGCGATCACCTTTACGGATAAACTGTTTGATGAACTGTTGAAGTTTTCGGGCATCTCCTCGGCAGAAGACAGGAGCCTGATCTATAAATTCCTTGAAATGGGGAAGAAACACAGGATCCTCAATATCAGATCTCTCGTAATTATGGAGATAGGCACAGGGAGAGAGGTGGATAGGGATATCCTGGATATTTGCATTAAAGTCACTCATGAGGGTCTTATAGCTGTAAGCCTGGTAGGATGGATGTACCGTGGTATGTGG
>CAYZXD010000087.1:0-3449 GCA_964482325.1 uncultured Spirochaetaceae bacterium
GATTGCATCAACTCGTCCGAGTCGACCGAGACACGTGCATAGGCTGCCACTCGCTTTTTGGATGGCATGGCTGCCACGATGCGCTCAAGCTTGATGACCTTGTGTCTTTGGGATGAGAACTTGTCCGTATGACCGGTTATCGCACCGAAAGTTTCGCGGTTGCCAAGGGTCGCATCATGATCGAGCAGGTCATACCGTGCTTGTTGCATTGTCGTCCTCCTGATAGTATCTATCGTTGATGTAGCACTCGTGGCTGCAGTACTTCCTATCGGCTTTTCCGTACGAGGAGAACTGTTTGCCGCAGGTGGGGCAGGTGAAGTGGTACAATGCCTTGGAGGAACGATCAACCAGATATACGTGGGAGTTCCACCACTTCTGACTGCATGCTTTTGAACAGAATATCTTTTTCTTGCGTTTGGGAATCTGCTCGATAGGTGTTCCGCACTGCTTGCACAAGCTGTTGGCCATAGGGCTTGGGAGAATATCTAAACCTTTCTGCACGGCACGCACGCAGTAGGTCTTCACCGTCCCCGCGTTCAGTGAAAGCGCGCTTGCGATGTGCTTGTAGGTGCAGCCATAACGGCGCATTTCGTGGATTTGTTTTTTTTGGATCTCAGTCATGTGTTGCCTCCATTTAGCGTATTTACCAATTCCATAAGGTATATAGGATTATATATCTTTATACCCTAAAAATAATTGTGTTGTATCAATCACTCACAAAGACTAGATAGTCAACCGGCTTCAGCCAACAATTCGCCGATAGGCGGTCGGTATTTCTGAAGCAGGAGGATCTTGGCTTTATGGACTTCCTCATTGGTTAGGAGCGTCTGTTGCAGCAACCCCTCAGTGATTGACTTACAGATTTGGTAGTCCAGCTCCCTGGCAAACAGGCCATCGTCCATCGGTGAGCTCTCGAAGGTTGCAGTAGTTGATGTTTCACCCATGGTTGCATATCC
Organism: uncultured Spirochaetaceae bacterium; assembly: GCA_964482325.1. GTDB lineage: Bacteria > Spirochaetota > Spirochaetia > Sphaerochaetales > Sphaerochaetaceae > CAYZJV01. The sequence continues at coordinate 957 of CAYZXD010000087.1, forward strand.
CTTGGGTTAGTTTCATATGAGTTTCGGTCATCGAATCCTCCCTATCTCTTGGCGGAAAACCGTACCCTCGATGCACAAAGCCCTCCTCAGCCTTGGTGGAATCGGAGCAGATAGCGTCTTGGATAGGGGATCCCGCTCGAAGGCTCCTGGAGCCTCGATACCTTCCGGATGTGAGGATGGATTTGACCGATGGAAATGTGGAGAAGTTTTCGGATTGAGAGAGGGTCCCCTTTTGATATCCTTTGCATCTCTTGATTGAGGTGTTCGTATTTACGTGTTAAACTAAGGCCTTTAGCCAATCAACAGGAAAGAATCGACATTTGTAACCTATGTAGAGTTAGTGGGATACAAAAAGAAGCTACTGTTATAATTTTTTAAGTATTGTTCACGAGGCTTTAGCATACAGTACGATGAGGAGGAAACGATGCTAGGGCTTTGAAAAGTGTGCGTACACAATCGGAATATAATACTTGCTAGCAGGAAACCAATAGGAGAAAGGAATAATACATGAGCGAAGTATTAAGGGCTAGGCAACGCAAAGAGTATCTTGAGGTTGATGTAAGGAGTATAGATAGTTCTATTGCTATCATGAATCATTTTGACAGACTTCAAGGAACCGGTATTATATACGAGTCACTGCTCCTGAAAAATGCATTATCTGTGCGGATTTTTGGGCGTAAATACTCCATTGCATTATTCGTTGGAAAATCACAACCGAGCGATTACCTTGCCTCAGAGGAGCATTTAAAAGTAAGTACAACATTTTCCGATTTGCGACAGCTGTCGAAAGAATTACATGAGTTCTCAAGTACAGATACTAAAAATGTTCCACAGAGAACCGTTTTCTATCCGGTATTAAGAACCATCAGATATCATTCACGGCAAGGCAGTGTTGAGACAAATCGGAAACTTGCTTTGAAAGTTCCCTTACTTTTTTGCGCACAAAATAAGTTGAACAGGATAGGGTATGGTGATAAATGGTCCTGGGGAGTGCGAATTATAGAAGGAACCAGATATGGTGAGACGAATACCTACTACGTAACACATCTCGAGGTTCGTCCATGTTAGGATTCATAATAGGATGAAGTGGTAAATATGAACTTTCCTACGTAGTATACAGGTGGCCAAGTCGTTAGTTCTTTTCTATAGTCACTTTTTGTACGGCAGATAATTCTGGTTCATTTTCATATGTTTCTCTAATTGGAGTGCTTTATCCTAAGATTGTTCCTGTTGGCTTCACCGAGGAGATTTTTACCTTCTCTAGCATTTTTCGAGTGTCATGAACTATGATCTCGAACATTGAGGGTTTTTCTGGATAGGACATGGGGAATCTCAGTTCAATATTCTTTGGAAACCTCAGTTTAAGAAAATCTTGGATGGAAAGAGCATGCGCAATATCACTGATATCGCCGATGTTGATCATCAATGCTTCGGTTGACTTGATTAGAGAATTAGAGAAGTCCATTGAATATAGGTTGGGTTCCAATAATCCGATTGCCAGTCTTAACTCATTCTGATAAGCATACCGTTGTTGCTTCCAAAATAAAGGTTGTAGCTTTCTGGTTTCTCGATAATCGTAGTAGTGGACTTCATCCATAAGAAATTGAATCAGCTCACCGTGGTCGTTGAGAATTTGTCTTAGGAGTCTTCGCAGAAAAGTATCCATGTCTGTAATGATGATGGCTGTGTCACCGAAACTCTGTATCCGCTGGTCTGGGTAGAAGAAAAAATTATGCTCTTGATCAAACTGCATTTCATACAATGAGTAGATTTTGTAATACCTAAGATCCTCGGCCTCAATGTCAGTGATATCATGGATGATATCAAGAAAATCGGGGTCACCGTCTTTGAGAAATGCATGATCTTTGGGATTTTTATAGGTAGCCGTCGCTCCTTCATGCAAGTCTCCACGATACGAGTTCTTTACTGATTCACATTGGTTCTGTTCAAGTACGCTCCAACTACCAAAGTTATATAGGGATTGCATGAACACTTCACCAGCAAGCAACCGGTCTGCCCATTCTCGGTCGGTAATCTTAACAGGGATAAATGGAGTTATTGACAATATCTCTTCCTCCGCTTCAGCTATTACTAATCTATAGTATATCATGGTTTTACCGCAGACGGATGTGATTGGTTGGAGCGTACTGCATATTGAACCATATGCGAGCCTGATGTACTACGGGGACAAATTTCTATCTCACAAGATGAAAAAATACTTATCTGACAAATCGAATTTTGGTAGCTTCCACGATCGGCAATCGTTCTTCTCGAGGAAATGCTGGGCCCAGTCAACCCATTTGGCGAAGTCCGAGTCAGGGTAACCTTCTCCCAATCGAAGCTTGCCTTCTTCGGTGATCACCGTGATGTAGTCTCTGATACGATTGATGTTGACCAGCCGTTCGGTTTCCTCAACGAGTGTTTTGATCCTGGAATTCTCCATCTGTTGCAACCGTTCCCGCTCACGTCTTGCCTCTTCCTCAATCAGCCATT
>CAYZXD010000088.1:0-3422 GCA_964482325.1 uncultured Spirochaetaceae bacterium
GGTGTGGAACGTTCGAACAAGGTGGCGATCGTCGATGACGGGAAGAAGGTCGAGAGATTATCACTCACCAACGAGGACAGCCAGTTTCTTGACAGCAACAAGTATTCCGATTCCCAGATTGCCGGTTTGTTCCGGGTTCCGGTCTATATGATCGGAAACTACGACAAGGCGACTTTCAGCAACATCGAGCACCTGGGCATCCAGTTTGCGCGTTTTACGATGGCGCCATGGTGTAGGCGTGTGGAAACCGCTCTGACCCAACAGTGTCTGAACGATAAAAAGCTGTACGTGGAATTCCTGATGGATTCGCTTGAACGTGGAGACATCCTTTCGAGATACCAGGCATACCGGACCGGGCGCGAGTCCGGGTTCCTCAGTGCCAACGAGATCCGCCAGCGGGAAAACATGGATCCCTATGAAGGTGGGGACGATTATCTACTCCCGACGACTCATACGGTAGTCGGCGAGGAAGAAGGAGGCCAGCAGAATGGCTAAGAAATGGTACAAGATCCAAGCTAAGGAAGACTCGGCCGACGTGTATATCTATGACTACATCGGCGCTTACGGTGTGGAAGCGGCTGCTCTTACGAGAGACCTTGCCCTCATCAAGGACAAGAAAAACATTAACCTGTACATCAACTCTCCTGGTGGTGACGTGTTTGAAGGCATGACCATCTACAATTCGCTTTTACAGATCAAGGAAAAACTTACCGTCCATGTGATGGGCCTTGCTGCATCGATCGCAAGTGTGATCATGCTCGCCGCCGAAAAACGGATCATGTATCAGGGATCCATGGTAATGATCCACAACCCGTGGGGGTGTGCCTGTGGCAATGCGAAGGAAATGCGCGAGATGGCCGAAGTCTTGGACAAGATCGGTGGCCAGTTGGTGCAGATGTACTCCAATGTTACCGGCCAGAGTGAGGAACAAGTAACCGAGTGGCTCGATGCGGAGACCTGGTTCAATGCGGATGAAGCGGTGGAAAACGGATTTGCTACCGAATTGTCCGAGAAGCAGGCTGCTGCATCGATCAAGAAGATTTATGCAAGCAAATACCACAATGTCCCTGAGGATATCGTGGAGGATGATACCGAGCCTACGATCAGAACTGCCGAGGACGCCCTGCGGGATGCGGGATTCTCAGCTGTCCGGGCGAAAGCGATCCTGGCGAAGGGTTTTTCCCATCGGGATGATGGGGAGCCCAATCCTCGGGAGGAGGAGCCGGATTATTCTGCGGCGCTGGATATCGTCAAACACATGCAAAACAGTTTGGAGGCAAACTAATGGAAGAATTATTGAAGCAACTCAACGCTCTCAAGGACCAGATCACCGGTTATCAGAACCGGATCAAGGACTTGGAGGAAAAGGGTGGGAAGTTTGACGAGCTGAAGGCGCTCGTTGATTCCCAGAAGGATGAGATGGACAAGCTTATCGCCAAAGTCGAGAAGCAGGGCATCTCTGGTCTCAACAAGGATGACAGCGCCAAGGCGAAGGCGGTTGCCAATTTTGCGGCTATGGCTCGTGGCGATTACAAGGATGTGCTTAGGACCGACTCCAACAAGGATGGCGGTTTCCTGATCACTCCGGAGATCGAGGCTGGTATTTTGCATCTGGCTGCCACCGAGGGCACGATGCGTGCCATTGCGGACGTTCGGAACACCAACCGGAATTCCGTTGTCCTGAATGTGCGCGTCAGTGGAGCGGCTGCCGGTCACGTGGGTGAGGCTGAAGAGCGCACCACCACCGACGGACCCGAGTATGCCCAGGTTGAGATCCCGATTCATACCCAGTATGCACAGCCGGAGATCACAAACGAGGCCCTCGAGGATGCCGACGAGGATCTTGCAGCTGAAATCATGGCGGCGATCGCCGAAGCTCTCGGAACCCAGGATGAGAGCGACTTCATTACCGGAACCGGTGTGAAGATGCCGCGTGGACTTCTGTCCTACACAGAAAAACTCTGTGCGAAGCAGGCCGATCTCGAATGGGGCAAGATGGGGTATGTCAAAACCGGTAAAAACGGTGCCTTGGCGGACGCAAATAAGCAAAACACGTTCATCGATGCCAAGAAGCTCTTGCATGTTCGTTATCGCACCAATGCTCGTTTGTTGATCAACTCGAACACAGCTGCCGATCTTGAGAAGCTAACCGACACAACCGGGCGTCCGCTTTGGACCGAGGGTGTCAAGGAAGGCCAGCCTGCGAAGTTCATCGGGATCCCTGTGGAGATCAACGACTACATGCCCGATATCAACAATTCTGGAAGTCTTCCGTTTGCTCTGATCGGGGATTTCAAGAAGGGGTACGCTATTCGCGACCGCAAGGGCATGACCCTTACCCGTGACGCGATTACCCACAAGGGTTTTGTTAAGTTCTATACCGAGAAGCGCACCGGCGCCGGTATCAAGAACTTCAAGGCCATCGTCGCAATCAAGGCCATCGCGTAGATGGCCCTAATCCCATAGGGAGGGAGTGAGATCATGAAAGATCTGAAATCGAAAATCAAATTCCTGGAAGCTGCTGCTCCTGCGGTTGCGGCTGCTGACATCGAGGGAGAGGACATCGACCTCAAGGGGTTCGGCTCTTGTGTGTTTGGCGCGGTGATCGGTGCTGGAGCGTATGCGGCCACCAAGAAAGTGGCTCCCGTGCTCGAAGAGAGTGACGATGCCACCACCTATACTGCAGTCGATGCCGCGCACTATGACGGTGATCTCACCGCTGTAGCCGCTACGATCGCAGCCAATGAGTATCGCCTGATCCAGTACAAGGGATACAAGCGTTATGTGCGCTTGTCGTTCGATGTCACCGGCACACTGGATGCAGATGTACTTCTCGGTGCTTGGGTGATCCTCGGAAATCCGCAACTGGCTCCTACGGCGTAGGAATTCGCATTGACGGTGGGGCTTCGGCCCCACCATTGAGGTGGTCATGGATCTGAAGAGCAATGCCCTGGTATCCTGGGAGTTTGTCCGAGATTATGGAAAGTTCACCGAAACACAGAAGGACTCTGTTGTGAACCTCATCAACTGGATATCAGGCAAAGCAGAGACGATAGCACAGCGTGAACTCGTGAATATGGAGAGGACCTTGGTGGTTTGTGGCAATGGATCTCCACGGTTGTATCTACCTGTAGTCCCTGTGACTGAAGTTTCATCCGTGACCATTGATTCTGGCCACACATTTCTTGTGGATCCGTTGGATCCGACAGAGTACCACATCGACAGCAAGGCTGGGATCATCACCAGGTATAACTATCGCTGGCCGGAAGGGGTTTACAACATCCAAGTGGTCTATACGGCCGGGTGGACTATCGAGACCATGCCATCAGAGATCCAGAAGGCATGCTTGGAGGGGATTGTCACTGCCTGGAACCGTTCGAATGACAATAGCTATGGTGTTCAGTCCAAGACCATGCCCAATG
>CAYZXD010000089.1:0-3406 GCA_964482325.1 uncultured Spirochaetaceae bacterium
GGCATATATATAAATATAATAGTATATAAGTATATTTGTGTAATATATAATTGTTTTTTTTATAATTATAGTCAATTTTATATTTATTTCTTGACATTTCATGCTTTCAGAACCATCCTATACCTAGAAGAAGACTCAAGGAGGTCTGACATGAAACGTATCGCTGTAGCAGCGGAAAAAGATGTAGTAAGCGGGCACTTTGGGCTATGTGAAGATTTTCTCTTCTATAACACCGAGGATGGCAAGATCACCAAGATAGAAAAATTCGATAATCCCGGTCATCGTCCCTGTGAGTTACCGGAAAAAATTATTGATAAGGGAGTCGACACCATAATCTCAGGAAAACTTGGCAAAGCTGCAGCTGAAATTTTCCAGAAAAGAGGTGTCAATGTCGTGATCGGGGCAACAGGAGAAGCCCGTGAGGTAGTTGACCAATATATCCATGGCAATCTGCATTCCGAGGGAGATTTCTGTGACGCCTGGACCTGTGAATTCTTCTCTTAATCTGAGACTTTCTCTGCAGGAGCAAATCGCGTTTTGACCACAAGAAAAATAAGGAGGATGGTTACTCCTACTCCTGCAATCCCTGCGTTCCGGTATGCTCCGGTTACCTGATACACCAGGCTGAACAGCCACGGTCCGATTGCACTACCTGCAACGGCAATTGACATGGCGAATCCACTTACTGCACCAAGATGTCGTCGTCCGTAGAGCTTGGGCCATGTGACAATCTGGAGCATACTGAATAATCCATTAGCAACGCCATACCCCAATATCGCTACATATCGAGCTGCAGGAAGATATATATAGGCAAGCGATATCGAGGCTAAGAGCATGAAAAGACCGAACACTCCGTAGAGGATCTTCAGCGAGATGCGATCACTTGCATAACTGCCGATAAATTGTGCTATTACAGATATTACCGAGATAGGTAGAAATATCTTTACTGCCTCGGTAGCGGTAAATCCCACTTCACCGAAAATAGAGACAATATGGAACGTGAATGCAGTATTGAAGAGTGTCCAATACCCAATCATTGCCATGATAAGCCAATAGTCGGGACGTTTCTTTGCTTCGTCTACGGTCAACTCATGTACTGCATCCAACGCATAGGCGTGCTGATTTCCGGATCGTGGAGCAAGTCCCTCCTCTACTTCCATCCCGCAGGAGTCGGGATCAGAACGAAAGAAGATGAGTACAATCGGTAGAAATACCAAAGCGAGTATCAGAGAAAGTGCCAACAGGGCACCATTCCACCCATACCGACCGATAAGTTGCTGCAGCGGTTGCGGAGCATAGGAAAAACCAAAAGCGGTGGCTACCCCCATAATACCAACGACAAAACCTCGGCGACTACTGAACCATCGGGCAACCATTCCCCGGGAAACGATGGTGATAATACCTTGCCCAAAAAAACGAATTCCAAAAAAACCGATCACTACAATAATCATAGCTAGCGTGGTGAAAGCAACACCGGTGAGATTCGATAACCATGATACAATTATGGGTAATTGAGAAAGCAACAGAAGAAACAGGGCAAGAAAAATAGCGGCAATAGATGCAGTAAGACGAGCACCCATCCGATCATAGAACACGCCTGCTCGAGGGATCACAAGACTGCTGGTGAGGGTACCGATCATATAGGCAGTAGAGATACGAACGCGTGATAACTGCAGATGTTCGATAAAGTGATCAGTGAACACTGATACTCCCATGGTCTGACCAGGAATGCTGGCGAGAACCCCGATTGATCCTACCATGAGAATTATCCAACCATAATAAAATGGAAACAGGCGTATAAACCTGCCACGAACCTGCGAGTCGCTGTCTAACACAGAAAATCTCCCTCAAATGAATTATGTACATGATGACAGGTTTATCGGGTTTACTCAACGGGGAGTATTGTTACACGGTTGACCAAAAAACAGATGTTCTTTATATTTTGAATCATTCCAAAAGGAGGAATGTTCTGTACATCACAAATTCAGCAGCGATACTGACAAACTGGAATCATAGACAACTTATCAGACTGTTTATTCTTGCTGCAGCATTATTTCTTCTTACCGTACTTGCTTCGATAAGTGCACAGTGGCTTGTTGCTTCACATAGTATTTCATACCCGATCATGATCCCCTCGGCGCTCATTATCCTTCTTGGGGGATGGCACGTACACCTGTATATGGTGCGCTCAGGTGTGGTTCCACAACTATTCGGTCGTCCAGAACATACTGAATTTCTCTCGCTGACCGATGATATTGCCAACCATGCAGAATTCAGGAAATTAAAGGAGTATCACCACCATACCACGCCGATTTATGATCATGCAGTGCAAGTGGCTTATTTCTCCTATGTCTTGGCAAAGGTTTTTCGCATGGATTATCATGCTGCTGCCCGTGGCGGTCTTCTGCATGATTTTTTCCTTTACGATTGGCGGGAACGGAAGGCTCAGGATGAGAAACGTTCTTCCCACGGTAAGGAACACCCGCATATTGCTTTGAAAAATGCACAAACATATTTTGCCGTCACCGACCGTGAAGCCGATATCATCGTGAAACACATGTTCCCGAAAACACGAAAACTCCCCCGCTACCGGGAGAGTTTTATCGTTTCCCTGATGGATAAAGTATCCACCCTAGTTGAGTACACTTGCCATGCTTTGCGTTGTCAGTTACGTCAACGCGATAGTTCTTTTTACTGAGCTGCAAGGGTTTCTTCAAGCATCTGAAGAGCTCCGTCCATCTTATACTCTGCATACAACGCTGCTTCATTGAAAGAAAATTCCTGGGAAGCTTCCTCAAAGGCCTTTACCGTATTTTCTTTAGGCATGGAGAGCAGCACCCAGACTGCATTGTCGGGATCTACCCATACAGCCTCCTGCGTAACGCCCATGAGAGCATTGTTACTGGTCTGTCGGGAAATTGATTCGAATGCTTCTAGTGCCTGTCTATCATCCTGAGCACCCATATCACTGGTGTAGTTAAGAACTACGGTATCGACTGTGGTGTTGATCCACTGGGAAATCTTTTCTTTTGCATCGGCTTGAGCGCGCTTGATGGAATTCGCTTTGGTGCTGAGCTTTGCGTAACCTGTTTCATAATGCAGATCAGGATCTTTGGGGGTAGAATTTACCCAATCAGGCTGCGGGATACCTTCTGCTCCGATGATTACCGGAATCTCAGGTTCCACCGTTTCTTCCACACTTGCACATCCGGCAAAAAAGGTTATGAGTATACCGGCGATAAGTAACAAACTCACTATTTTTTTCATCACATGGGCTCCTTTCACATATTTGTTTTCTCAGACCCCATGATAGCCTACCGGCGATAGTGCGGCAACGTATTTTTTATTTTTTGTGGTTGTTCAGTGATTACAATACCCTGTAACTGTTCAGTGAAAACAATACCTT
>CAYZXD010000090.1:0-3319 GCA_964482325.1 uncultured Spirochaetaceae bacterium
TGTACTCAATCCAACCAAGCTGGAGACATATCGAAGGGTGAAGCAGGTATTTGATTTATTTGTCCACGCTACGGGTAGTTCGATTTGTCGTGAGTTGCAGGGACTTGATGGTGGCAATGTGCTTGCAAGTTGTGACCGTTGCGTTGCTTTGGCGACACAATTTACCTATGAAGAACTTACCGCTCAGGTATCAAAGTAGATATATTCTGGGAAAATAGGAAATGTATTGGGGTATTTCACGAGAATCAGTAAAATATCGTGAGAACCTACTTGACGATTTCTGCCTGCCATGGTACAAAACTAAGCGTTTTTCAAGTCTCCATCGTCTAGTGGTTAGGACATCGGGTTTTCATCCCGGCAACGGGGGTTCAATTCCCCCTGGAGATGTTACCGTTCTTCTTCGGAGGAACGGTTTTTTCATATCTTGTGTCGTAATCATTTTCCATTGCCCAAAGTATGCGCATACGATACACTGTCTCTTTGGATGGTAATGCATTCAAAATTACTTAGTAGAGAGAGGCAGATTTCAATGAACACAGTGGTTCTTCATGCAACAGATTTAGATGGATATCTTACCGATACCGACAAGGAAAGTCTTTCACAGGCCTATCACTTGTATGACGAAGCAATCGATATTTTTTCTGATATCAATACCGGCAACACAGAAGCACGGTTAGCCCTTACACCCGTTTTTGAGCGTGTCGGACGCTATCTGAAGGAAGTGGTAGCCCAGGAACCGAGAATTCATGTCTATTCATTTGAAACGCCTCAGGTGCAGCATGGAGCCGCTTCTCGTCTTATTGCAAAATTACGTGATCCAAAAACCACACAACCTGAATTTCTCTACTTTGTGCAGCGGGCTTATGAGTTACTGTTTGCCCATGTCTATGCTGATAAGGCATTGCCAAAGAAAAGGAGTATTATTACTCCCACTCCCGTTACTTTTCCGGTGAATAACTACGCGGTGCATAAAATACCTGATGTTGATGATCTTATTGAAAATTCGGTGATGTGTGTCATGCTTCGTGGTGCATTGTTACCCTCTATGATTATCAGTAAAGAGATTCAGGAGTATAGCTCCGAGGGATTTGTCACCCCATTCGCTCTCTTTAAAATCAAGCGGGATGATACCAAGGTGGAGAAGAATATGGACTACCTGCTCGATCTGGATCGTTCATTTTTTGATCTGTCGCAACTCGAGGGCAAAGATCTCATTTTTGCTGACCCCATGAATGCAACAGGCGGGTCGTTGGTTACTATTGTAAAATATATCGAGTCACAGGGTGTGAAACCCCGATCAATTCGATTTATCACCGTCATCTCAGCGTTGAAAGGAGCCCTGCGGGTTGTCCGCGCAATCAAGCAGGCAGAAGTCTATACGTTGTGGATGGATCCTGTTCTCAACGAGAAGGCATATATCCTCCCCGGTCTCGGGGATGCCGGCGACCGATTGAATGGAGTCGATGCTGATGATAATCCACGAAATATGATTCAGCTGCTCGCAGATTACGGCTCCCCGATCATTAATCTCTATCGGGATCAGGTCAAGGAGATCGAAAGAACTGTTTTATGATCATCCGTACCGTGCACATTCTGCGTCTGTTCCTGTTGATTTCGCTTACGCTGATCGTAGGGATCGGTTGTGTTTCAACACCTGATCATATCGATCAGCAGGTTAATTCGGTGATACTGCAAGCCGATACGTTGCGCTCTTCTGAAAAGTATTTTGAAGCTGCAGAGGTATATGCACGGGCATTGGAACAATTTCCTTCTGATATACGATTGCGTTATAATTATGCCATCACCCTTGCTGAGTCGGGAAAGATCGGTGCAAGTCTGACCATTCTCGATCAATTGCAGGAGGATGCTGAGGAAGGAGATTATACCTATCTGAAATCTGCCGCAGGGATTGCCTCTTCCGCTGGGGAGCGGAATATGGCAGGCCGGTATTGGCAGGAGATTCTCGAGAAAAATCCTTACGATGAAGTGGTGCGCGAATTGTATCTGAATGAATTGATCGGGCAAGAACAGTATGAACAGGCGTATCTGATTGCTATTGATGCGTATGAACTGAACTTATTCGAACCGGAACTCTTTGCCCATCTGACTTTTCTCGCGCAGAAGATCGGAAAACCGGAAGCTGTATCATGGCAGATCATTCATGACACTCTCGTGAAGTGAAAATACATACCGGAAAATCCACAATCCAGGATTTCCCGGTACACGGTACGTATTAACTGAGAACAGCTAGCATGCGCTGCAGAATATCCTCGGGGGCACCTTTCGCATCGATATCACGCAGGAGGTTGCGATCACGATAGTAGGCGATCAGCGGTTCGGTCTGTCTTGCATAGACTTCGAGGCGGTTGAGAATGGCAGATTCCTGGTCATCTTCACGCTGGATAAGCTTTTCACCGGTCTCATCATCAATTCCGGCAACTTTCGGTGGATTATAGATAATGTGATAGATGCGGCCTGTGCTCTTACACATTCTTCTTCCCGAAAGACGTTTTACGATCTCTTCACGATCAAGTTCAAAGTTGATCACATGATCGATTGCAGTCATCTCAGCGAGAGCATCGGCCTGAGCGACCGTTCTTGGGAACCCGTCGAGAATGAATCCCTGATTCACATCACCCTGAGTAAATCGTTCTCTGACCATTTCAACCGTAACACTATCAGGTACAAGTTCACCAGAAGCCAAAATAGCTTTCACCTGTTTACCTAATGGAGTTTCGTTCTTGATCGCTGCTCTGAACAGATCTCCAGTCGAAATATGGGGGATCCCCAGCTTCTCCTTAGCAATCGCTGCGATGGTCCCTTTGCCTGCACCGGGAGGCCCTAAAAATACCAGTTTCATCTGTATTCCTCACTTTTTCTGTAGGTGTATGTATTTCGCATAATTCTACCAGAAGACCCGACATTTGTCGCCCTATAAAAAAATGAGAAAATTTTTGCATACCCCCTAGACGTATTTGTAGAAAACGGGTAGTATCCACCTCGGTTCTGCTGAACAGGATGGTAACTCGCAAAGAGCTGCGGATTCTGAAGAGCTGGTACAAAAGAAAAAATAGTGAAAACAGCTATTGACACTTTGATTTTGATCATGTACCTTAGTCGAGCACGCTAACGAAAGGTGCTTGGCCAAGAGCCAAAAATGCGGCCTCTGAAAAGGGGTACAGCATCCTGATTTATGACATCGATAAGCGAAGGAAAGAGAAAAGTAATACAAGCAATTGTAATCTGTGAAGCGTGAGTTTCATAGAGGTGCAAGGGCTTCCAAGTCAATTCACGAACGAAAGTGAAAGCTAACGTTTGT
>CAYZXD010000091.1:0-3277 GCA_964482325.1 uncultured Spirochaetaceae bacterium
CGTACAAAATAACTTATTATATAACATTTGTTAGCTAGTATATTCATATAATAATATTTGTATAGCTATATAAATATTATATAGATACTATATTATATAACAAACATTCTTATATAGAATATTAATTATTTCAAATAAGATTTATTGGATTTCCTTCCATAAATGTTATGAAATTACTACAGGAAATTTCAACACATCGTTTTCTTGCTTCATCTGTGGCCCATGCTATATGGGGGGTAATGATACAATGAGGTGCATGGAGAAGTGGATTGTCAACCGAAGGTGGTTCTTCCTGCAATACATCGATAGCTGCAGCCCCTATCTGACCTGATTGTAACGCATCCGCTACTGCTTGTTCATCAAATAGGGCACCTCGTGCCGTATTGATAAGAATTACTTTTGGTTTCATATGGGAAATTGAAGATTCGTTGACCAGTAATCGTGTTTCATGTTTAGCGGGTAAGTGAAAGGTGATTACATCACTAGATGCAAATAGGTTATCAAGCGGAACAAACGAAATATGTCTCTCGAGTGTTCTGTGATGAGCATTTCGTGTATAAACAAGAACCTTCATACCGAATGCTGCAGCAATTTTTGCCACAGCTTCGCCAATCGGTCCATACCCAACGATACCGATAGTTTTACCATATAACTCTATTCCAGGATAATCACAGAAGCAAAAATCATCATGTGCACTCCATCTACCACGATGGACCTCACTATCGTGATGACCCACATGATGACAGATTTCAAGCAGCAAAGCGAATGTCATTTGTGCAACTGAATAAGTGGAATAAGCAGGTACATTGGTAACGGTAATATGGTTTGTATGTGCCGTCTCTACATCGACCGCATCATAATCGGTAGACATAACTCCGACATAGATTAGATCCGGTGCTGCTTCAATAGCCTCTTTTGTAATCGGGGTATCATTTGTGAGCACCACCGTAGCATGGCGTATTCGTTCGATGACCAGATCTTTGGGCGTATGATCATATACCGTAAGATCTCCATAGGCACGAAGAGGTTCCCATGAAAGATCTCCCGGATTTAATGCCTCTCCATCTAAAATGACAATTCGTTGTTTCATGCCATCAAGTATTACTGACAAATGTCCTTCTGTCCACCTATGTAGAAATCACTTACAGGCGGAAGAGAAGATCCTCATAGCCAGGGAAAGGCCATGCCTGCTTATCGGTATAGGTTTCCAGCATATCTGCATGAGAACGCAGATCGCGCATCCGTTCAAGCACCTCACTGGAATAGAATTCAGCCTGACCGATGGTATCATCTGAAAGGGCCAATGCCTGCGCTATAGCAATATGTAAAGCTTCACCAGATTTGATAGTTTCATTTAACTCGACCGAGAGCAAAGTAGCAATTTTTTCCAGTTCGGCCGTCTGTAAACCGAGGTTTTTCTGACTGGTAATATCTCCTACAAGCTCGGAGAGATAGCGGGTAACTGAAGGAACAATACTTCTTCGTGTCATTTCTACCATGACTCCAGCTTCAATATTAACCTGTTTACTATATATTTGTAGATAGACCTCAAGGCGTGATTCCAACTCTTCTTGGGTAAATACCCCGTGGCGTTCCAGCATGGCTACATGTTTTGGCTCTACCAGTTGTTTAAGTGCTTCAACCGTGCTTGGAATATTAGGCAATCCCCTCCGTTTTGCTTCTGTGATCCATTGCTCAGAATATCCATTCCCGTTAAATACAATTCTCTGATGATTTTGGAATTGTTCATGAATGATTGAGAGCATTTCAGAATGCGTATCCTGAGCCTGTTCCAGCCGGTCGGCAACATCAGAAAAAACCTCTGCCACAGCTGCATTCAGCATGGTATTAGGTCCCGCAAGGGATTGGGATGATCCAACCATACGGAACTCAAATTTATTACCGGTAAAAGCAAAGGGTGATGTACGGTTTCGATCCGTCATATCTTTCGGTAAGCCAGGTAGAGCATTCACTCCAACTCTCAGAATCTCGCCATCTCGTGTTTTATAGGGTTTTTTAGCTACCAGGTATTCGAGGATTTCAGTTAACTGTTCACCTAAGTACATTGATATAATTGCCGGAGGAGCTTCGTTCTGACCCAGTCGGTGTTCATTTCCCGCCGTTGCAGCGCTTGCTCTGATAAGCGGGGCATAGGTGTCAACGGCACGTACCAAAGATGACAGGGTAAGGAGAAAAAGAATATTTTCTTCCGGACTCTCTCCAGGAGAAAGGAGATTCTGACCATCATCGGTTGAGATAGACCAGTTGTTGTGTTTCCCTGAGCCATTCACCCCGGCAAATGGTTTTTCATGCAGAAGTGCTTTCATATGATGTCGACGGGCAACCGACTTCAAGATACGCATCAGTAACTGATTTCGATCTGTGGAAACATTAGCGGCATCAAAGATAGCAGCTACTTCGAATTGACCAGGTGCCACCTCTTTATGTTGCGTTTTTGAGGGGATACCTACCTTCCACAGTTCATAATTCAACTCATTCATGAAAACGGTAACCCGATCACTGATAGAACCGAAGTAGTGATCGTCCAATTCCTGACCCTTCGCTGCAAGATTTCCAAATACGGTTCTACCGGTAAGACGGAGATCAAGACGTTTATCAAAAAACGATCGATCTACCAGAAAGTATTCCTGTTCAAACCCGACATTTACCGTGATATGGTTGACCGAAGTATACCCCAGTGCCCGAAGGACACGAAGTGTTTGTCGTTCCAATGCATCTAATGATCGTAGAAGTGGTACTTTCTTATCGAGGGCCTGTCCATTGTAGGAGAAGAAAGCAGTTGGAATGTATAGAGTACGGACTCCTTCTGTATCTTTTATGAAAGCAGGACTGGTAGTATCCCAGGCCGTATAGCCACGGGCTTCAAAAGTGGCACGAAGTCCTCCGTTCGGGAAAGAGGATGCATCAGGTTCCCCCTGTAACAACTCCCTGCCGGAAAAATCCATAATCACTTTGCCCGTTTTGCCGATAGTAAGAAACGAGTCATGTTTTTCTGCAGTAGAACCGGTAAGCGGTTGAAACCAATGCGTATAATGGGTAACGCCACGCTCCAGAGCCCAGCTTTTCATTGCCAAAGCGACCGCCTCTGCAACACGAGGGGTAAGGTCACAGTTCCCATGCTGTATCTGCTGGAGTTCCGAAAAGATTTCATGCGAAAGATACTGTTGCATTGCAGTATCATTAAAACAGTTACAGGCAAATATCTCTTCGATTGGTTTAATTTTTCCGTCATAGGGAACTGACATGATGGGCTCCT
>CAYZXD010000092.1:0-3179 GCA_964482325.1 uncultured Spirochaetaceae bacterium
AACAACCAAAGTTGTGATGAATGCAGGGATACCTAGCCGATCAACCATGAAACCATTAAATATCCCAAGCAAGGTTCCTACGAGCAGTCCTGCGAGCATGGCGATCGGTATCGGCCAGCCCTGAAGCAATAATAGACCGTTGACCATGGCGCAGAAGCTGAGTACGCCTGTCACCGACAGGTCAATACCTTTTATAATGATCACCATCGTCATACCGCACGCACAAATGGCGATGATCGAACTTTGGCGAATTATGTTCAGAATATTCCGGACAGAAAGAAACCCGGGAATGAACGTACTAACAATAAGGAAAATCACAGTTATGAGAGTGTAAACAACATATTTCTTCTTGATTTTGGCGGGTTTCATATGAATCCTCTTCGGTATGAGTGATTAGACTTTGGTACAGGCCGCCGAAGGAAATGCCTATGCACAGTTATCTCCGGCAGACCTGTTCAAGTGAATTCAGTGCTGAAGTCTTCAGAGAGTTTCAGCTGTGATGACCATCGTACCGCTATCGATGTATTTCGGAACTGAAGCAGTATCCAAGGTTCCATTGATAGCACCCATGAGCAACTCAATAGCTTTTTCTCCCATCACATTGGGGAACTGTGCCATAGAACCATAAACCTCTCCATCCTTGATCATCTCTTTCACATCATCAGACCCATCTACAGAGAGAATCTGAACATTTGATTTTCCAGCATTTTCAAGTGCAGTAAGAATTCCATTCAGCATTACGTCACTGGCGGTAAACAAACCCTGAACATTGCTATTTGCTTGAAGCATATTCTCTGTTACCTGCATTGCTCTATCGTTTGCCCAGTTTCCCGGTTGCTCGCCAACTACTTTGATGCTTGAACCTGCGAGTCCAGCTTTAAATCCATCAACTCTATCGTCCCCTGCAGAACTACCCGCTGCACCACGGACAATCATCACGTTACCTTGTCCACCAAGAAGTTCCACCATCTTCTCTCCAGCCATCTTACCTGCGTTAAAGTTGTCGGTTCCAATATAGCTGAGGTACAGATCTTCATTCCCGGCTTCAATAGTCTGGTCAACCAGTACAACAGGAATTCCTGCATCCTTAGCTTTTCTCAAAACGGGAATGACTGCTCTTGAATCCATAGGAGATAGAACTATTCCATCCACTCCCTTTGCAATGAGATCTTCCACTTGGCTAACCTGATTTGAAACCGCAGTCTGCTGCCCTGCTGTGACAAGAGTAAACCGTGCTCCTGCAGCCTTTGCTGCATCTTCAACAGAGTCTGCAATCGCTTTCTGGAATGCGTCATTTGTAATTGTTTTCAGACTGAACGCAATTTCGGGACGATCTGCAGTTTCCGATGCTCCTTGTGCGAACAAACTGAAACTCAACACTAGAACCAATGTTACCACGATGATTTTTTTCATCATTTCCTCCTTTACGCCCACGTCGATTGCGAAAGGCGTATTAAAACCTAGAAATAGTGGTGAAGATGCATACTCACAACATTATCGTTAATGTCATGGAAACCACCCTCACTTTTTGAACCCTGAGAAAATACATCCACCTACAATGGTGTGCATCCTCTCAGAATTCTAGAAACCGCTTTTATGGAAGCTCGACAACAGTGTAGGAAAGATAGGTCTCAAATGCCTCCCTAAGAACATGAGCCACTGAGCCATAGGACATGGCCACGTGATGTCTGAATCCATTTCTCCCGATTGAAACAAGTTTTTCCTGTAGATTATCAATCGTCACTATACCGCAGGTACCGAAATAGTCGTTCTCTATAGGATCTTTTTTTACACTTCCAGACCCAAAATAGGTCACAAACTGACCATCTTCAGTTTTGCTGCTAGCAAAGGTAAAAGCCCCGGGTTTTAGGCGACTTACCACAGGCCCCCAGCCACACCCAGCCCCATAACTTTTGGCAAACATGGGATGTTCGACCATCTCACCTTTTCCGGTGAGCATCTTACTTGGTACCGGACCACAGTGAAATAAGATACAGGAATCGGGATCATCCTCGGCATTGTTGTTCCAATCCAAGAGTGTAGCAGGAGAGTCGCTGGCAAGCTTTAACGCGTACATCATTAGAGCATTGCAAACATCAACCTCGCAAGCAACCGGGAAACCAATATCACCCAGCATGCCAGCGATTGCGCAGGGAGCACAACCATACAACACTTCAAGCTCATTCCAACACCGAATAGCAATCATATCAAGATTCAGCTCTTTCCGATATTGATCCAAAACCAATCTCAGTCGAGCCATCCTTTCAAGAGCATCCATTGGCACACGTGAACAATCAGTAAAGTTTTGTATAGACTTGACTTGTTCATCGATTGCATGCTGATCGTCTATCTTTGTCACACGATCCAACACATCACTCATATCGATAGTCTCGACTGTAATTCCATATTTCTGCAGAGCTATCTCATCGTATCTCACGGTTTTAAAAGCACTGGTTCTAGCACCAACAGCTCCTATCGTACAGCGGCGCATCCCATTGACTACACGACAGATCCCTCCGAAGTCTCTGAGTTGTTCGATGAATCTCTTGTCGAGGGGATGAATGACATGTGGTACATCAATCGTAAATGGAATACCATATTGTCGAAACACGTCCATGATGGAGAGCTTTCCACAGAATGCATCGCGCCGATGACTAAAATCCATCTCACCGACAACATCGGGATATGCTTGGATAAGTATAGGTACTCCTGCATCTCTGCAGGCAATTGCCGCCGAAGATTCATCGCCAAAATTCGGTAGACACACTACAACACCATCAGGTCTCTTTTCAGCGAGAAATTCTGCAAACTTTCGCCCCTCTTCTAGACTTTCAACAGCCCCAAACTTAGTCAATTTCGCGTCCATGAGAACTGGCTCGAACCCAGCTGTTGAAATGGCTTTGCTCATCTCCTCTCGAGCTGCGGTAACCACCTCTCCAGGAAAAAATCCTCTATTTCCAAAAAATACTGCAAATCGTAATTTCTTTTCCATTCCAACTCCTTCATCGCTGATACGCAAGTAAAAGGTTTCTTACAAACTTACATTAACGTTAATGTAACTATTGCACTACTTATGCCTCCTGTCAAGAAAAACTTTCGCTAAAAAAATATCTTTATTGTTTCAGATTGACCATCTCCCGAGACATGCTACAATTACCTCAGGAGGAGCAAGCTATGGA
>CAYZXD010000093.1:0-3131 GCA_964482325.1 uncultured Spirochaetaceae bacterium
TTGCCGAAAGCGGGACTTGAACCCGCACGTCCTAACGGACAAGGGATTTTAAGTCCCTTGTGTCTACCAATTCCACCATTTCGGCTTACGTGATGCGTGATTTTACCCGGTAATAAAAATTTACGCAAGACGATTTGCTACCGGTTATTGATGAACAGCTGATTAGACTGCATTTTTCATTCTATGGTTTATATCGTTCTGAAAATATCGATAAAGATATCGGGTTTGTATTGACAAAAAATGGCTGACGTGATGAAATATTACGTAAGAGTTAGCATAGCCTAACTAAAAGAAGCTGTAGGAGACACAGAGTATGCCATTGACGTTTATCAGGGTGGGACAGACAGCAGCGATTAAAGCTATTCAAGGGAAGGATGAGACGAAAAAGTTCTTAGGAAGCCTTGGATTTACCACCGGTGAATCGGTGACCGTGGTTGCAGAAAACGGAGGAAATCTGATTCTTTCTGTGAAGAACACACGTATTGCTATCGACCGCTCAATGGCTCTTCGTATACAGGTGTAAGAGCAATACAAGGAGTTATTCACATGACGCTAGGAGAAGCACGACCCGGTGATACGGTTGTGGTACGAAAGGTCCAGGGGGCTGGCCCTACTATGAGACGGATTATGGATATGGGAATCACCAAGGGATGTCAAATCTCGGTTCGGAAGATTGCTCCACTGGGCGATCCTCTTGAGGTTACCGTTCGAGGATATGAGTTGTCCCTGCGTAAAGCAGACGCTACGATGATAGCAGTCGAAAAATTGTAATAGTATTTTTTTTGTAATGATTGTTAGCCTTGGCTAACTAAGGAGTATACATGGCCCATACGATTGCACTTGCGGGAAATCCTAACTCAGGAAAAACCTCGCTGTTCAATGAGCTTACCGGAAGCACCCAGTATGTAGGAAACTGGCCGGGAGTAACGGTAGAAAAGAAAGAGGGATACATTCGATCCGATAAACGCTACATGGTGGTTGATCTACCGGGTATTTATTCTCTTTCTCCCTATACCCTGGAAGAGGTGGTCACCCGGGATTATCTGATCGATGGAAAACCCGATCTGATCATCAATGTGGTGGATGCTACCAACCTGGAACGTAATCTCTATCTCACCACGCAACTCATTGAGACAGGAATCCCTGTACTTATTGCCCTAAATATGATCGACATAATCCATAAAAATGGCGATCACATTGATACAAAGAAACTCAGCGGAATGCTCGACTGCCCGATCGTAGAAACATCAGCAGTCTCTCGAGCAGGGCTGAAAGAGCTGGTAAAGACCGCAACGCACCTTATCGAAGTTGCAGAAGGCGGGGGAAAACCGGCAAAATTCAGCGCACCGGTTGAAAAGCCGGTGAGTTCCATCATGCATCTGATCGAGGGAGCCGTTCCCCCGGAGACACTCAGATGGTATGCGATAAAACTGTACGAACGTGATGAAAAAGTCATGCAGCGCCTTACTATCAGTGCAGAGATCAGACATCAGATTGCATCCATTGTGGAAGAGTCCGAGACGGAATTAGATGACAGTGCTGAAAGTATCATCACCAACGAGCGGTACGAATATCTTACTGATGTGACGACTCAATGCCATCAGCGGAAAAGAAAAAGCGGAACACTTTCTACCAGTGATCGCATAGACCGGATAGTCACCAATCGTTTTCTTGCCCTACCCATCTTCTTCCTCATTATGTGGGGAGTGTATTTCGTCTCTATCCAAAGCATCGGTGATTTATTCATCGGCTGGATCGAGTGGCTCTTTACCGATATCATCGGTGCCGGAATCGGATCGCTTCTTGCCGCAGTGGGCACTTCAGAGTGGCTGATGGGGCTCGTAGTTGATGGAATCATAGCGGGAGTGGGATCGGTACTCACTTTTGTTCCACAGATGATGATTCTGTTTTTCTTCCTATCATTGATGGAAGACGTGGGGTATATGGCCCGTGTCGCATTCATCATGGACCGGATATTCAGGAAGTTCGGGCTCAGTGGAAAATCATTCATTCCCATGCTTATTGGAACAGGATGTTCAGTACCGGCAATTATGGCAAGTAGGACCATCGAGAACCAGCGGGATCGTCGCATGACCGTCATGCTGACACCATTTATTCCATGCGGGGCCAAACTTCCCGTATTCGCCCTGTTGGTGGGAGCATTTTTCCCAAACAGTGCATGGATCGCATCATCGATGTATCTGCTGGGAATCCTCGCAGTAATCGTATCAGGAATTGTGCTCAAGAAAACTCGAGCCTTTGCCGGAGAGCCAGCTCCCTTTGTGATGGAACTTCCTGCATACCATATGCCACGGCTTAAGGGCGTGGCAATTCATATGTGGGAACGGGGTAAGCAATTCATTAAGAAAGCAGGAACCATCATTGCAGTAGCATCGGCGGGTATCTGGATCCTGCAATCAACGAGCTGGTCATTGCAGATGGTGGAAACCCAGGAGAGTATTCTTGCTTCATTAGGGAGGCTGATTGCCCCGCTGTTTGCTCCACTCGGATTCGGCTCATGGGAAGTAGCCGTGGCGACCATTACCGGACTGCTGGCAAAAGAGACCATTGTCGCTACCTTCGGGATCGTCCTGGGGCTGGGCAATGTCGCTGAAGGGGATCCTACCCTCCTTGCTTCAATCGGCTCCTATTTTAACTCCGTCAGTGCCTATGCATTTATGATATTCACCTTGTTTGCGGCTCCCTGTGCGGCAGCAATCGGAGCAACTCGGAGAGAAATGCAGAGTGCCCGATGGACGTGGGCAGCAATTCTTTTTCAAAGTGGAGTTGCCTATATCGCAGCTCTGGCAGTGTACCAGATCGGTTCACTTCTGTTTCTGTAGGAGGGAACAGCATGGCAAATATCATAGTAGGAAGCATCGTATTCGGCATTCTTGGATATATTATCTATCGACAGGTTAAAAATCGACGTCAGGGGTCAGGAAGCTGTCACAGTGGGTGTAGCGGATGTCCCTATGCATGTGATCACCGGAAAACAGAGTAACTCTTTGTATTCTCCGTAGAGCACCAGTGAGCCTTGTGCCTCACTCCTGTTTTGCATTATGATAGTTTCGATTAAGGAGTCAACTATAAACAATGAAAGACTACGATAATGTTTTTCTCAGCTTAGA
>CAYZXD010000094.1:0-2944 GCA_964482325.1 uncultured Spirochaetaceae bacterium
ATCATAAATTGGATTTTTCATGATTTTTTCTTGCATTTTTATGTTATCAAAAACAACCTCGGCAGGCATGGCAAGAAGTTATGGGAGAACCTTGTCTGGGACATGACCAGCCTCGGCCTGATCACCTCGATCGACTGGGCTACGTTTGAGCTGTGCTGTAGTTCCTATGACCTATACATGGAAGCAAAGGAGTTGATCTACAAGCCCATGAACAAGGAAACAAACCGACCACGACGGCAGTCGCTGGCCGAATATCTGGACCACGGGGACCCGAAGGCGATCAGGATCCTGAACCAATCCTATGACCGATTCATGGCTGCTGTAAAGGCTCTAGGATTGTCACCAGCGGCACGGAAGAACATTGTCATAGAGAAACCCGAAACTCAAGAGATCAGCGACACCGCGAAGATCCTGCAAGAGGTTGGATTCTAGGAAAACCAACTTATAGAATCAGGAATTATTGCAATTATTAGCGTCACACTATGGTTATATTTTATTAACTTTTATACTTGACCTTTCACTTGACCCGTATTTCATCGGGTCATTTTTATACTTTCATCGTCGTACGGAAAAAGGTCAAGTAGAAGGTCAAGTAAACACGATATTTCTATATATTTATATATATTAACGTATATTATTATATGCTTTACTATTTCATTATAACGTAGTAGTATATGCCTAGATATAGTACAAAATAGCTTGTCGGGTTTACCTTGACGTGGTAGAAGTCACAAGTTCAAACCTTGTATCGCCCAGAGGGCAGCTAGTTTGTAAAAGACAAATTAGCTGCCTTTTTTAGGCTCAACTCATTTTTCTGTGGGATCGATATATAGCTGGAGATCTCCGGATTACCCTCACGATCTTCAGGAAAAAGTACTGAGTTTCCTAAAACCCGAAGAACATATTTCTGATTAGATGATTAGGCCCCAACAGGATGTAGCAGACGGCGAAATCGGGTGTTCGGATGATACCCTGGACCAAGTCACAGTGAATCGTAGCATTAACTGCTGAACACCACTTCTCACACAGACTGCCACAAGATCACTAGGTATTCACGACCACTTGATTGGATAATGTCCCAATTCCTTCAATGGTCACCTCGATCACATCATGGTCTCTCATGGGACCGATTCCCGAAGGGGTGCCCGTGATGATCACATCCTGTGGATAGAGCGTCATGATCTGCGAAATATAACTCACCAGAAATTCCGGTTTGAAAATGAGGTTACCAATGTTGGATTTCTGTACCACTTTGTCGTTAAGCCGCGTCTCGATCTTAGCGTTGTCCGTGTCAAGCTCGGTGGTGACCAAGGGACCGAGCGGACAGAATGTGTCAAAAGACTTGGCTACGGTCCACTGCCCCTCTTTTGGTTGCAAGTCACGTGCGGTCACATCATTGGCGCACGTGTAACCCTTAATGTACTCAGAGGCCTCATTTTCCAACACCCCGCTCGCTTTTTTCCCTATGACTATTGCGAGCTCTCCCTCGTAATCGACCCGTTTGGAGAGCCGGGGATAGACAATCGGAGCACCGGGGCCGACGACAGTCCCGGTGGGCTTAATAAAAATGATGGGAGCGGAGGGATACGGTAAGTTGAACTCCTGTGCATGGTCGCGGTAGTTCAAACCAATGCAAACCACCTTGGTTGGCTGACATGGCGGCAACAATTGAATATCCCGAAATTGCTCAACCACTTCGGTTTCAGTATACGTACTGAATGGCGAACCCTCGACAAGAATCACGCGCTCACCGTCCACCAATGCGAATCGGGGTTCATCCTGGTACAGAAAACGAACAAATTTCATAGACAGACACCTTTACACCGCTTGCAGACAGTGCAACATGAGTCACATACCATTCGCAACGTGTTGCGGTAGCATACCAGAAATTGAGAGGAAGTGGCCAGAGAGCCCCACCGATCAAACATATACGAAAAATAGCCGCATATACATGACCTCAGAGCGTAATCTGTAGAGCTTTTCGGGCGCGGTGAGGAGCGGTGAAATTCTTGCTGCCATTGCCTGAATACGCGGCAAGGAGGGTATAGGTCTCACCGGGAGTGAAAACCACATCGTGCTCGTCACCTGAATCGAGCGGGAGGACAAAAGTGATGTAGGTGGTTCCCCCCTCTTCCTTAAAAGCGGTGGCTCGGACCTGCTCGGTACCACCCAAACTGGTATCGGCTCGGTGGGCGGTGTTGCCCGTACCAAAATCCTCCCGAATCGACACATTCCCATTGTCCACATAGGCAAGGATATAGGCGGCATCGCGCATGGCACGGCTCGGATTGAACCCAATGCTGAGCCACCCGGTGGTTGGTGCCCACATGGTGAATTCAATCTCTCCTTCCAGGAATTGCCATGAAACTCCCCAGTTGGTATCGATCTCCACTCGATTTGAACCAAGGCTATTTGTTGCTGGAGTAGTTGTTGCAGCCGGTTCTTCCTGACCACCTCCGGCAAACAACATAACGGTTGTCATGAGCAAAACCGCCGCAATGAACATAACTCGTGAAATATGCATGGACACCCCCTGATAGGCAGTAAAGCAGGAAAATCAGGGGTTCAGTACAACCAAGCCTTACTGCAAATAGATTTTAATAATCTTAGCCGTGTCCAACGCTCCTGTAAATGAAACCAGTGTAAAATTCGTAAAAAGTTTGTCATTTTGTCACTTGCAATCTATACTAATTCAAAAATAGAGGGTTATGCATGGACTTTTTACGAAATCTCGCGTACCAGCCAATCTTGAACTTTCCCTTGATAGGTTACCTGGGCATTATCAGCTATCTACTGATCACGTATACTTAAGTTCGCAATTTGACAGTAGATTGAAAATGGTCATGAGAAGACCCATACTAGTACGTAACCAAACAACACTAGGAGGGCAAACATCTCATGACCGACTTAAATGTTACCAAAGAGCTGGAGAAAAAGCTACTGT
>CAYZXD010000095.1:0-2822 GCA_964482325.1 uncultured Spirochaetaceae bacterium
CACAGCAATACACAGTTAACTCGTTACAATATATAGAGTTAGAAATACAAACGTCAATCAAGACAGAATTCAAATTATTCATAGATACTCCTTTTCCGGCATAGGTGTTATACAACCGGCATCTCAATTACGAAGTCGAGTAGATTTCTGCTTCAGTTAAGGATCTGTCTGAGTAAGTTCCCTGTTTGGTGTAATAAGGACTATATACAGAAGTTGAGTGCTAATAAGTCGGCGAAAAGAGATACGTAGAGCACGACAGGAAGCGATCGAGATTGAAACGCTCATGATCAACAACACATCATTTCAAATTGGTTTCGATGAAGACCTAACTAGTCCGATCTTTCGAATACTTGCATAATTGAATACTATCTTTCAGTCTTGACTAAACGAGATACTGCTGAGGTTTTGTACGCCTTCAGCAGTAGAGAAAGGATTTAGCTTTCCGTTACTTGAGATTTTTTCACCTCATATCCCATTGAAGTGATTGCCCGTTCAATGTCTGCCACATCAATTTGGTTTTCGTCAAAAATAAGTTTTACTTTGCTCGCATTGAACAGTACCTTCACACTCTCTTTATCTACCCCGGATAATGATTTTGTTGCACCCTCAATTTTTTGCATACATGAAGGGCATGTTAAGGCCTCTAGATATATAGTAGCTTTTTTCATGGTTCATCTCCTCCTCACTAAGTAATTATGTTTGTTAGCTTAGTACAGCTGCATTTCTTTGTATTTGACGCAGATCAAATTTCTCTCACACGATAGCGGAGCAATCGCATCCCATTGAGGATCACCACCAAAATACTCGCCTCGTGTACGAGCATCCCGACAGACATACTCATCCAATCGCTGAAAAAAAGACTGAAGAGCAAAACCAGTACGACCCCCACGGCGATACCGATGTTCTGTCTCATATTACGCGCAGTTGCCTGGGCTAACCCCAGCGCATGAGGTAATCGGCCAAAATCAGATTGCATAAGGACCACATCGGACGTCTCTATAGCAACATCAGTACCACCACCCATTGCAATGCCCACCTGTGCCAAAGCAATCGAAGGGCTATCATTTACACCATCACCGACAAAAGCCACAATCCGGTTCTGCTTCTGCAGCTTCCTGATATAATCAGCCTTATCCTGTGGCAGCATATGACCATGCGTTTCGGTAAGCCCCAGCTCTCTGCCAACGTGATCAACCGTTCCCTGGTGATCCCCCGATAGCAGAATCATATGCTTCACACCTAGGCGCTTTAGCATCAGAAGATCGTTCTTTACTCCCGGACGTAGCTGATCACGAATTCCCATCAGTATGGCAACCTCACCATCCACAGCAGTCAGTACCAGTGAATCTCCCTGCTGTTCATAGCGGTCCATATCCTCTTGTATCTGCAAAGGGAGAAGAATTTTTTCCTGATGTATCAGGGACCGATTACCAATTACCACCCGATGGCCTGCTACGGTGGCAGCAATACCTTTGCCGGGTACCACCTGTGTATGTTCGACTGCATAGGCCTGCTGTTTGCCGAGATAGGTTACTATTGCCTGGGCCAAGGGATGATCCGACTCTATTTCGACACTTGCAAGATACCCAAGGACTTCCTGATTTTTTGTATACACCTGAACATCAGAAACCACAGGCTTACCCATGGTGAGCGTGCCGGTTTTATCGAAGATCATGGTGTCGACTTTACTGAAATCGTGAATTACCTCGCTTCCCTTCAACAGCACACCAAGACGGGCTCCATTGCCGATACCGGCAACATGCGAAACCGGTACCCCGATTACCAGAGCACCCGGACACCCGAGAACCAGCATGGTGATAGCAAGCTCAACATCCTGAGAAAATACCCACACCAGGGCAGCAAAGACCAGTACTGCCGGAGTATAATATTTTGAAAAGGAATCAATGAAACGTTCTGCCTCTGATTTAGCATCCTGAGCCTCTTCAACCAGCTCAATGATTTTCCCGAAGGTGGTATCTTCCCCTACCCGTTCAGCTATCATCGTGAGTGTCCCATTTTCCACGATTGTTCCAGCAAATATCGGTGATTTTCCTTGTTTGCCAACCGGAACGGCTTCTCCGGTAATACTCGCTTCATTGACATAACCCGATCCGTATACTACCTTCCCATCTACAGGAACCTTCGCCCCCGTTTTGACCAGTAACAGGTCACCTACTGATACCGATTCGATAGCAACTTCCTCAAATGATCCATTACCCATCTTTTTTAACGCCCGATCAGGAGCCATTTCGGTCAGTTCCCGTATAGCTGAACGCGTCCTATGCAACGTCCGTTGTTCCAGATATGCGCCGAACAGAAACAAGAAGGTAACAATTGCCGACTCCTCAAAATTCTGTAACAGAAAGGCACCAATGACTGCAATGGTCACAAGTACATCAATGCTGATAACTTTCACTTTCAGTGCCTGGTACGCCTGGATTGCAATCGGGAATACTCCTAACACCGATGCAATCGCCAATGCCCAGAGGGCAACCGGATGATAGGAAAAGATAAGCTCACTGGCAAATCCGATAATAATGAGTACAGCACTTACCGCCGCTATATGATTTCTCTTGCTGAGGATAAACCGTTGCACGTCAGACTCCTTTCTCACGCGTGATATGCACGATCAAGATCCTGAAGCATGTGATATACAGCTGCATAACTCTCACACACATCATGCGGAACATGATAGTTTTCTGTGATATCGCGCAGTGTAAGAAAATGTGCCGATACATCAGCAGCAGCCTGCATCAATGGTACCATCTGAATATTCGCGCGCGAAAGCACCATCGTTCGCTAATTCAGCACCACTCATTGCT
>CAYZXD010000096.1:0-2805 GCA_964482325.1 uncultured Spirochaetaceae bacterium
AAGTATAGTTCACTGGAGCTATTTATGCAACTTTTAGATGTTACAAACTACTAGTATGGGTCTTCTCATGACCATTTTCAATCTACTATCAAATTGCGAACTCAAGTATACGTGATCGAATGATGACACCATCGGATTTTTTGTTCGTTCGTCCGTCTTCCGAGAAGTAATTTTATCATGTGAGCACATGTTTAGGGTTTGACAGATTTTTTAATGTGATGGCAATCCTAATGCATCTACGCTAGGGGTATATGGTACTGAGAACCTTCAGATGGAAAAAGTCAAAGCTGCCTCTCCTCAACTGGTAAGTTGAATTGCTTTGATAGTTTCATCTGCATCTACTCATCCTTATTCTTGTAGAGAAGGTTCCGTATGACCGGCGCGAGGTCAATGCTCTTTATCGCCCCGTATCGGTCGACGAGATAGTTCTTCACTACCGTAATCCTAGAGTATCTTTACAAACTGACTGATTCAAATTGCACGATCATTCATTGCATCTCTCTGATTGACCAATTCTTCGTACGGTCTCATAACTTACGTGGAGAAACTGGGCAATAGCGTTCAACGTATGACCGTCTCTGATGGCTTGGCATATGAAGGTATTGCGAAATGGTCGGATCACCGATGATCGGGATCCACAAATGATCATTTTTCGGTAGTGAAGAGCATCACATACTTCAAGGTAGCTGTCGAGCAGACAGGCAAGACGTTCTTGAGTTTCTTTGGTGCGATCAATGATCACTGCAGATCCAACAGGAGCTAGCCATCTTTCACTTTCGGTACAATCCTGGTATCGCTGAAGGGCAACCTGACGATCAGATGCAAAGCAGGATAATAATGCATCTCGATTGATAAGCATAGGACCTTTTGAAGAGACCACTGCTCTATGCCCACTCCACCGATAATCAATGGCATGAGTTACCATACCCGCTTTTACGGGATTTCTCACGATATACCGGATAGTGCTATATAACTTAGCACGTTCGGTCATAAGGTAACTTTTATACCGTCCTCCGTAGATGGTACCAATGCGGTTATACCGTTGGTTGTAGTAGAGGGTATACTGTCTATTCAGATACCACAACAGCTGTGCTAACGGTTGTTCTCCCGTCTGTACAAGCAGATGGTAGTGGTTATCCATGAGCACATACTGTAACAGATCTGTTTCATATTTTTGTAATGCGTCACAGAGAATTGAGAGAAACTCCTGTTTATCACGGGTATTTTCGTAAATGTAGTTACGATTATTTCCCCTCTGGATCACATGATGGATTGTTTTGGGGATGTCTTTTCGATCGCTACGGGGCATATCGTTATGGACCTCCTACTCGATGCCATTTGCCGTCTGAACGGTATTCAATCTGTTCTGCAAGTTCCATCGCTGCAAGACTTTCCATCACTAACGCAGACTCATCTCCTACTGAGGCAACTAACTCACCGGTGCCTAAGGGATGTCCCTCCAAAGCCGTGATAATTTTTACCACTTGGCGTTGATTTCCCTGCATGATAGGACCATTGTGGTTATCAAGTAATTCATCATTCAGGTATGCTGTCGCTCCCGCAGCAAGGAGCTGGTTGGTTCCTCCACTTCGTGGTTCGAGCAAGCTGTTGGGAACTGCGAACACTCGTTTCCCATTCGCTAATGCTTTACGGGCAGTGAGCACGCTTCCACTTTTTAAGCGGGCTTCTACTACGATAAGAGGATCACACCATGAGGCAAGTATCTCATTGCGTTGGATGAAGCGAAAGGGAAGTGACTCCTTGCCATACGGATAGGGAGTAAGTACTGCTCCATGTGCGATAATGTTCTCCATCAGGCGTTCTTGAGATGCTGGTTGTACGGTGTGTAATCCATTTGGAATAAAAGCATAGGTAGTACCACCGAGGGCAATGGTAGTCTCATGTGCAAGGGCATCAAGTCCAATAGAGAGTCCAGAGGCAACAATTTCCTGTTTTGCTACTGCTTCTTTGACTGCTGCTTTAGTAACTTTCCGTCCATAGGAAGTACACGATCGTGATCCGATCACCCCCACTATGGGAACGTCTGGCGGTAAGAGCTTTCCACGATAATACAGTACCAGCGGTGTTTGATGATCTTGTTCGAATCGATCGCGATAGCGCCAGTCATCTCCACAGAGCGTTTTAATGTCATGTGTTTCGTGGGTTGTGAGGATATGTTGTGCTTTTTTGAGATTCCGTTGTGACCATAAGGCACTCAATCGTTCTCTGTGTGGTGTTTCTGCGACATATCGAAGGGTATTGTGGTGCTCTTGCAGTATCGTGGTGATATCACTGAAGCTTGCATGAAACACCGCTTTCGGATTTCCTAATGCTTGGATAAGGATCCGTTTAATACCTAGTGGGATGCCTCTGAGTTCGTGTAACCATACCCAATATACTGCACGATAGGTAAATGGATCAGACATGGCGCATCTCCCGTTCAAGATCGCGAGAGAACAGTGCATGGAGTATATGCGGTTTTTCAATGTGGTCACTCCCTGCAATATCGGCAAAGGTTCTTGCGAGTTTGATCGTTTTATAGCGAGCACGTACCGAAAGATGATCCCGTTCATAGGTTCGTTGCAACAAAGCAGCACAATCATCATCAAGAGCACAATAGCGACGGAGATGGGAACTGGTCATTTCTGCATTACAGGTTATTTTTTCATCGTGTGATCGGAAACGGTGTAATTGCCGATCACGTGCGGCCATCACCGTATCGCGAAGTGATGCAGAGGTTACCGATCCACTGACTCTGTAAATAATTCTGTGTAACTGCAAATTCTAAGTAGCCCGGTATGGGTG
>CAYZXD010000097.1:0-2657 GCA_964482325.1 uncultured Spirochaetaceae bacterium
AGATTGGGAGAACCTACTGCTATAAGTTGTTCGATATTTTCTATGGAGAATACTTCGCTCCACTGCTTCAATTCCACGATCACTGCATGGTGTCTGGATTCATCATCCAATCCGGAGATGATAAAATCAACCCGCTTGGAGCTTTGGGGTATAGCGAACTCTATTGCAACTCCCGCATCTTGAGGAATTTCCTCATCATGCAGGATCTGAGACATGTACATCATGGAGTGTTGCCAAGAACGTTTTTCGCTTGTACCCACAGAACGATGTAATACATTGTGCATTTGCATCTCAATTTTATCATCGATAAAACCATTGAGGACATCGTCAAGAAACTCTCTTTTTTCACCCTGGTATACCAACAAGCACAACTCCTTCACTTCATATAAAATTATTTGTTGTGAAGCTCCGTGTATTTTTTATGCGTCCCTCTTGCCTTCTCGACTGGATATTTTTTTGTATTCTTCTCCATCTTCTCAAGGAAAGCACCTTTGATATCAATACCAAAGTCATGGCTTAATAGGAGTACCCAATAGAGGATATCGGCCAATTCCTCACCTATTTCTTTCTGGTGCTCTTCGATATGAACAAGCATCTCCTGGTCACTTTTCCATTGAAAATGCTCCAACAACTCGGTTGCCTCTAAAACTAGGGAAATTGCAACATCTTTAGCATTGTGAAATTGCTTCCAGTCACGTTCCTCACGAAATTTGAGGATCCGATTGATCAGCCCTTGTATTTCATCCATAGTGATTTCTCTCTTGTGTGTATCAGCATAGCATACTTCTCGGCATGCAGGTTCTATTTTTCAGGTATCTGTCAATATTTTGCCTTCACTCGCCTCAAGATCTTTTGCCGGTTCGACAATCTTAGCAGATGAAGAATCCGAATAGGCAGGAATGTATTTCCCGGCATATAATCAACAAAGCATATGCTGCGAAGATTCTGGATACTGGCATACGATAACATAACAATGTATCATCTGCGTTTTTGCATACTTTTCTTATGAATATACAAAAATTTGCATGGTTTAATTGACAAAAGAACAAAGGCCCAATAGATTGAAGGGTAATTTTGGGGTATCGCAATGGAACATAACACAACGACAGCTCTCACTGAAGAAGAACTTACCGCACAGAAACTGTTAGGTGAGAAAGAACCTGATACCAAATTACGAACCTATCGTGGAGTGCTTGGACACCTGATCACGGTTCTGTTTCTTATCTGGGCAGCATTCCAGATCTACGCCAATACCTTAGGTATGGTAGATGCCATGAAACTCCGCACTTGGCATCTGTTCTTTCTGCTGGGATTTACGTTTCTGCTATTCCCTGCTTTCAAAACAGAACAGCGAATACGGCTCTTCCCTCCGATCTGGGATATTGTCCTGATCGTACTAACAGGACTTACCTTTTCCTATCTGCTCATCAACTACATTTCTGTCGCACAGCGAGGTGGGTACCTCAATAGGATGGATCTGCTGGTGGCAGGATCTTCGTTGCTGCTTCTCTTTGAGGGTGGGCGACGAGCCTGTAAGAATCTGGCAATTCTCGGATTAGTGTTTCTTCTCTACAATTTCCTCGGCATGTTAATCCCTGGGGAACTCGGACATGTCGGATTCAGCCTTAAACGAGTACTCAATCATATGATCTGGGGAAGTCAGGGAGTTTTCGGGGTCGGAATCGGGGTCAGTGCCACCTATATATTCCTGTTTGTTCTGTTTGGATCCTATTTGAAACACAGCGGGTTCAGTCAGTTTATTAACGACATAGCATTGACCTTAGTGGGTCGCAGTGCTGGCGGACCGGCAAAAGTTGCGGTACTGGCCAGTGCACTTCTTGGTATGATCAACGGATCCGCCATTGCAAATGTAGCTACCACGGGAACGATAACCATCCCTATGATGAAAAAGACCGGGTACAAGAAGGAATTTGCCGCAGCAGTTGAAGCGGTGGCATCAACAGGAGGACAGTTTGCTCCACCCATCATGGGGGCTGTGGGTTTTGTGATGGCTGAATTTATGGGTGTTAGTTATACGACGGTCCTACTTGCAGCTGCAATTCCTGCATTTCTCTATTACCTCACGTTGCTATTTGCGGTCCATTTTGAAGCAAAACGCCTGGGTCTGTCTGGCTTAAGTAAAGAGAATATCCCAGCTGCAATGAATGTGTTAAAAACGCAAGGACACCTTGCTATACCGCTGGTAGTTCTCCTAGTACTTCTCGGGTTTGGCTATACCCCACTTTTTGCTGCGGTAATCTCAATATTTGCTACCGTGCTCGCCTCCTGGATACGAAAAAATACGCGCATGACGTGGAAAGTGATTGTTCAGGCTACGGTTGAAGGCTCTCGCTCAGCTATCACGGTCGGTATGAGCTGTGCGATCATCGGAATTATCATCGGTACCGTATCACTCACTGGATTGGGCTTGAGTTTTGGATATATCATATTGCGGATTGTCGGAGAGGGACAGCTGTATCTCGGTGGATTTATGGTCATGCTGATGAGCATCATTCTCGGCATGGGGGTTCCCGGTGTTGCAGCTTATGTGATTGTTTCTACCGTATCGGTTCCTGTACTGATTCAGGCAGGGGCAATCCCTATGGCAGCCCACTTGTTCTGTCTCATCTATGCCTGCCTTTCAAATATTACTCCAC
>CAYZXD010000098.1:0-2597 GCA_964482325.1 uncultured Spirochaetaceae bacterium
TGAATATTCGCGCGCGAAAGCACCATCGTTCGCTAATTCAGCACCACTCATTGCTCCAACAGCACCGAAGCTTTATTCGCAATATTAGCACCACCAATAGCACTTTGAGCACCACTTATTGAACAACATGCCTCAGAATATTCTTATCGGAGCAGTTCGGTTCCGGTAGCAAATTCTGAGGAGGTCGACATGACCAGAAAGATCAAGGTGAAGCTCATTCTTGAGCTGCATGAGCAAGGGATGTCATTGAATGAAATATCCCGTACGAGACATCTGTCCAAGCACTCAGCTTGCCAAACCGTGGAAGTAGCGAAGCAGAAAGGATTATCCTTCAAGGATGTGGCGGAATTAACCGATGATGCTGCCTATCGATTGCTATTTCCCGAAAGGCATGTCCATGAAGCACTCTATGAACCAACTGACATGGATTATGTTCATCAGGAACTGGGGAAGACGGGAGTCACGCTTAAACTGTTGCATGCAGAGTATTGTGATGTAAGCAGGAACAATGGCTCCATCGCAATGAGCTATTCTAAATTCTGCCGAGACTATGAACGGTATACCGTTCAGGGTAAGTTCACCAGTCATCTCGAACATAAACCGGGCGAAAAGGTTGAAGTCGACTGGTCTGGGAAAAAGATGCAGTATACTGATCTCGATACAGGAGAGCTGGTCGACGTAAGACTGTTTGTCGCATCACTTCCTTACAGTCACTACTCATTCGTCGAACCTTGCCTAGACATGAAGGAACAAACTTGGCTGCAGTGTCATGTCGACATGTGGGCTTTTTACGGAGGAGTAACGAGACGGCTCATGCCGGACAATCTGCGTACGGGAATAACAGCTCATCCAAAAGTAGGTGAGATTGTCCTCAATGATGCGTATGAAGAACTTGCCGTTCATTATAGAACTGCCATCATCCCCGCTGGAGTCCGCCGACCAAAGCATAAGCCAACGGTTGAAGGCACTGTCGGTAATGTGGCAACTGCCATCATCGCAAGGCTACGAAATAGGACCTTCACTTCATTCGCTTCGCTGAAACAGGCGGTCAAAGAGAAACTCTTTGAATACAACCATGAGGAGTTTCAGAAACGGGAAAAGAATCGGTATCTCGTATTCATCGAAGAAGAGCTACCTCGCATGAATCCTTTACCCACATACCCCTACGAAGCGAGTACCTGGTATTACAATCGGAAGGTTCAGCTGAACAGCCACGTAGCCTTCAAGAAGAATTTCTACTCCTGTCCAAACGCGTATCTAGGCAAGAAGGTGGACATCAAGGCTATGAAAAGTAGGATTGAAATC
Organism: uncultured Spirochaetaceae bacterium; assembly: GCA_964482325.1. Taxonomy (GTDB): domain Bacteria; phylum Spirochaetota; class Spirochaetia; order Sphaerochaetales; family Sphaerochaetaceae; genus CAYZJV01. The sequence goes on from CAYZXD010000098.1 coordinate 1,306, forward strand.
TTTCACAACGGGGAGCGAATCAAGACCCACCAGGTCTATGGCCCCTATGTGAAGAACAAATATCGTACCGATGTACAAGATATGCCTGCCGATGGTCAATACCGAGAATGGACGCAAGAACGCATTCTCGCTTGGGCTTGCGAGATCGGTATGCATGTATCTATGGTCGTTCAAAGAGTATTCGACAGTGTCGAGGTGAAAGAACAGGGCTTCAACCCAGCCCTGTCCATCCTCCGCCTCGGAAGGAAATACACCAAGGAGCGACTTGAGACCGCTTGCCGAATTGCCCTCGAGCAAGGATTCAGTAGCCCTCGATATGCCCATCTTAATTCCATCCTCAGCTTGAATCAAGACCAGACTTACGCTACAGGCTTTGGCGTAAAGCAGAAGGATCATGATCAGCCTACCGTATTCACCAGAGGTGCTGACTACTACAGCAGCTTCGGCAAGGGAGGTAAGAAATGATCAATGACGAATCCATCAGGAAATTGAGAGAACTCAATCTTGCTGAAATTGTCGACATCCTTCACACACAACAGAATGACGTAGCCTTTGAAATCATGCCATTTGACGAAAGAATGCAGTATATCATCGATTACGTGTATCAGCTCAAGCAGGATGCGAGAATAAAACGGCTGACCAGAGCTGCGCGCTTTCGTTATCCAAATGCTGACATCCATTCGGTTCATTATGAAAATCGAGGTATCGACCGGAGCCTGTTAATGCAACTCGGATCCTGCGCTTTTCTGAAACGCCAGCATAATGTTGCTTTCAGTGGCCCAACAGGTGCCGGAAAAACTTGGTTGGCATGTGCCATAGGGAAACAGGCTTGCAGAAACGGCTACAGAACCAAGTATTATCGTATGCCAGAACTCCTCGAAGAATTTCTTCTTCAGGAGTCCAGAGTCGGTGGTCGGCGTAAACTGGTGAAGAAGCTGAAGCGGTATGACCTGCTGATTATCGATGAATGGATGTCCTCAGCACTGGATGATAGTCAGGTCTCCTTCATTTTTGAGGTCATTGAATCACGCTATCAGGAGGGTAGCACCATCTTCTGTACTCAATTCGCTCCCAACGAGTGGCTGGATAGACTCGGAGGAGGGCCTCAGGCAGACGCTATCACTGATAGAATCGTTCACTCTACAATCTTCTTTGAGTCAGGAGAGCTCAATATGAGAGAAACGATGAGTACCGTACGATCGCAGGAATTCGCCTGATTCAGGTGGTGCTGAATTTGCGAAGCACCGGTGCTGGCTTACGTTACCATCGGTGCTATTACGTGCGAATATCCA
>CAYZXD010000099.1:0-2597 GCA_964482325.1 uncultured Spirochaetaceae bacterium
AGGTCCCGTTCGCTCTGCAGCCCGTCGTCGAGGAACTGCGGGTAGAGCAGGTGCGGGGTGATCGGCAGGTATCCCTTGCTGACGGCATGTCGGCTGTAGCGCCGTGCGTTGCGAACGTTGGCCTCGATGTCCCCGGCGAATGGTGAGCAGATGTACACCAGGGGGTGGTAATCGAATCGTAACTTCTCTTTTCTTTCGATGGCCTTGATGGCATCGTGTGCTGTCCTATCCATGTATCCTTCCTTGTTGCGTATGTTCATGTTCAATCCTTTTTGTAGAAATCGGTTTCATAGCCGTCCGCGTTGAGATGCAACCCCTCGGCCCATGGCGGGACTCTGCTCATGCGGCGGCAGATGTCTTGCACGTCCATGTCCTTGGGAGCCTCGATGACCACCTCGTCGTGGATGTGCATCACGATGTGGCAGCCTTCGGCCTCAAGTTGCTGCATGGCATGGCACAACAGGTCACGGCTGATCGCCTGGGTGCAGTTCTCCACCAGCTTTGGCCCATAGGTCCCGATGCGCTCCCACTTCTTGGTGGATCCCGTTCCCTCGTAGGTGATGCAATCGCTACCGAAGACGTTGGTTTCGATCTTCGGCCTTACGTATGCGAGCTTCCTGGTGGAGGGGAGGGTGATGAACAGCCCGTTGCCCTCGTAGGAAAACGTGAGATTGTGGATCTCGGTGGAAATTCCTTCCCTGACCGCATCCATGGCCGCTTTGTCCACATCCCACCAGAGTTGGACGATGTTCGGGTTGGATTGGCGCCAGGCATCCACCAGGGGCTTGAGCTCGTCCTCGGTCATGCCGGATTCGAGCGCACCCATGGCCTTCAGCGCTCCCACCGATCCGCCATACCCGCAGTTGTGCACGAGGATGCCCGATACGGTGAATCGATGATGTTCTCCGGCATTGAGAATGTCGTATACCTTGCACGCTCGCGGCATGTTCGGGGCATCATTGGAATTATGAGCTTCTCGCTTTCCTTGATGTCCACCGAAGGCTATCGCCTGTTCACCATCAGCTGTTCTCACCAAGGGGTCTCCGTACTGAGCAGCAATACCAAGCTGCACCGGTTTACCTATCCCTTCGACCCAGACAAGATGATCAGCAGTCGCAGTGAGGCCCCCGTAAGTGATCACTTTGCGAATCCCCTTGTAGATGACACCCTCATGCGTTACCCAATCCTCTCCATCCCAAAGAAGATGACTGGTTGTAACCTGTTCGATTGGAACCAGTCCTTGATCGGTAAGTACTAGCTGGCCTTCTGCGATGCAGGCGAGCTCGGCTTGTTTTCCCTTTTGCCGAAGGTGTCCGTTCTCCCCATGCTTGGTGACCTCGCAGTGGAACATGCGGCTGGCTGTGGCGCAGTAGATGTCCCCGTCTTCAGCAAAGATATCCATGCGCCACATTTCCCCGGCGAGCCACGAGAGCACCCGTGCCTCGATGGCAGAGAAGTCGGAGACAATGAACCGATGTCCTTTCCTAGGGATGAAGGCGGTGCGAACGAGCTGGGAAAGCGTATCGGGCACATCGCCATAGAGCAGCTTCACCGCTTCGTAATCGCCACCCTTCACCAAAGCCCGGGCGACGGCAAGGTCTTCGATGCTGTTGCGCTTGAGATTCTGAGCTTGGATTAGCCTTCCTGACCATCTGCCTGTACGTGCAGCCCCATAGAACTGAAACATGCCCCGCGCCCGATCATCGGAGCAGGCGGCATGCTCCATCGCCTGGTACTTCTTGATCGAAGATTTGGCCAGTTGCAACCTGAGCTCGAGCACCTCACGGATCTCATGCGGTGCGTCGGTCAACGCGGCGATCACATCCTTTTTACCCAGCGAATCGACCTCGAGCCCGTTCTCAGAGAGCCAGGTCTTCACCTGTGATACCGAGTTGGGATTCTCCAGATCGGTGATCTCTTTCATCCTGGAAACCAGCTCATGCCGAGACAGGCTATCCAGCTTGATTGCACTACGCACCAACTGGCGGTCGATCAGCACGCCCCGGTCGTTGATGCGCTGGTCGATGTGGTACTCCTCCCAGATGGCATCGGGAACGGGATAGGTTGAAAGGCGTTTGTGGATGGCAAGCTCAACCTCCACATCACGTTTGTTGTACTCGACGAACAGCTTCCATTTGTCGGGAGCATGGGAGGGTCGGTTGCGCGTGCGCTTGCCGTTTGCGATCGTGGGAGCGCACGGGGTGCAGAAATAGCGGATGAGGTCCTTGCCCGCGGCGAGCTTCCTTTTTTCTAGCTTCAGCACCGTACCGACGCCCATGAGCGACAGGGGCAGCCCCATGTACGCCGACCAGACCATCGTGCACCGCCATGAAGCCGGATCCAAATATGTGCCGGTCGGGAGTCCCAGATACCGCGAGAGGCAAATACGCTCGAAGGCAGCGTTGAACGCCCACTTGGTCACATGTTCATCCTTCAGGGCATCGATGACTTGGCGAGGGATCCTCTCTCCCCTGGCGAGATCGACAACCTGTACCTCTCCACCATCCACGCTGTAGCCGAACAGGAGGATCTCGAAGTCCTTTGCCTCGCTATAGCGGTACATACCGCTCTTGGCAAGGTTGGCAGATGAGAACGAT
>CAYZXD010000100.1:0-2568 GCA_964482325.1 uncultured Spirochaetaceae bacterium
TGGAGAATCCGGAGCAAAATGAGCCAGGGTTCCGGCAGAGTTGAGCCAGTGTTCCGCTGAAAGGGAGCCACAGTTCCGGTCCCTAACCGGTAGAATTTTTCGAGTAGAATGAATACATCACCATTTTTGGTGAAATTCATTTTACGGAGGTCTATCATGACCAAGTATCGAGAAATTCTTCGGCTCCACAGCCAAGGAATTAGCCAGCGAAATATTGCAGCAAGCTGTGAATGCTCACGCAATACCATCGCTAAAGTTCTGAAGCGGGCGGAAGAGTTGTCAATCTCCTGGCCTTTGCCACCCACTATGACTGATGGGGAATTGCAAGATCAATTGTTTCCACAAGAAGAACAGCATCATCGTAAAATGCCCGATCTTGAATACATCCACCAGGAACTGAATAAAGATGGTGTTAATCTACGGCTTCTCTGGTATGAATATTGTGAAACCTGTAGAAGGGGCAAAGAAGTTCCTTTTATGTATTCTCAATTCTGCTACCACTATCAGCAGTTTTCGATGAAGAAACGTGCATCCATGCACATTCCCCGAAAGGCAGCAGAACAGACAGAAGTAGACTGGGCTGGATCACCTGCTCACATTATTGATCGGGTAACAGGCGAATTAATTCCAGTGTCAATGTTCGTCGGTGTACTATCTTTTAGTCAATATGCCTATGTTGAAGCTTTTATGAACCAGAATATGGAAAGCTGGATCAGTGCCCACATCAATATGGTTACGTTTTTCCATGGCGTCACCAAGATTATTGTACCTGACAATCTCAAGACCGGAGTAACAAAGGCAGACTGGTATACACCTGAGATCAATCGAACCTATCGGGAGTTCGCCGAGTACTACAACACAGCAATTATCCCTGCCAGAGTGCGTAAGCCGAAAGACAAGCCGAATGCTGAAGGATCAGTAAAGATTATTTCAACCTGGATCACTGCAGCTCTTCGCAATCAGGAGTTCTTCTCACTCGCTGAGTTGAACGCTGCTATCCGGGAAAAACTGAAGCTTTGCAACAACCGACCATTTCAAAAGAAAATGGGGAGCAGAAGTGAATTGTTCACTCAGGAAGAAAAACCCCTTCTTCTTCCTCTTCCTGCGACCCCATTTGAACTAGCCAGTTGGAAGCAAGCTACCGTTCAGTTCAATTATCACATAAGTATCGAGAAAAATCATTACTCGGTACCCTACGAATATATAAAACAGAAAGTGGAGGTAAGAATCACCAAACGGTTCATAGAAGTATTCTATAACCATCTGCGCATTGCCAGTCATCCTCGAATCTATGGGAAGATCGGTGCATACAGTACAGTTGAATCACATATGCCGAAAGATCATCAATCCTATGTGAAATGGGATGCGGATCGTTTCGTCTCCTGGGCAGCAAAGATCGGTCCTCATACAGAATCAACAGTCAAAACCATTCTTTCCTCCCATAGAATTGAACAGCAGGCATTCCGCAGCTGTATGGGACTGTTAAAAATTGCAGACAAATACTCAAGTAAGCGACTGGAAGCAGCATGTGCCAAAGCCCTTTCATACACTCCTTATCCAAGTCTCAAGAGCGTCAAGACGATTCTTGCTTCGGGAGTAGATTCAGTCCCCACTGAACCTACAAAGAAGACCAGTGATGAATTCGGATTCACCCATGGATCAGACTATTATGGGAGGAAACATTAAATGACACATGAAGCAACGATTCAGCAACTCCATGCGATGCGACTTTCCACTATGGCTGATGCATATGCTCATCAGATGCATGATCCGGCAATACAGGATCTATCCTTCTCAGAACGATTCAGTATGATTGTCGATGTTGAATACCGGCAACGGAAAGATAACCGTCTGAAACGGCTAATTCAGAATGCACACTTCGAGCTACCTCATGCTCATATAGCCGATGTGAATTACACTTCAAGAAGGAAGCTCAATAGAGAAACTGTTCATCGACTGGCTGAAGGTTCCTATATCGATCAGCACCATAATATTATAATTCTCGGTGCTGCCGGATTAGGGAAAACCTATCTGGCCTGTGCCTTGGGAATGGCTGCTTGCCATCAATTTTACAAGGTGCGTTATATACGGCTTCCGAATCTTCTCGGGGATCTGGCTGTCGCTCGAGGAGAAGGAATTTATAGAAAGGTGATGAAACAGCAGTTTCAGTCTCCAAGTTTGTTGATCATTGATGAATGGCTTCTTGTTTCACTGACGGAGACAGAATCTCAGGATCTGCTCAATCTCATCAATTCGAGACATCATCGATCTTCAACAATCTTCTGCTCTCAGTTTTCTCCCCAAGGTTGGCATGGCAAGTTCAGTCAGTCCCCGTTAGCTGATTCGATTCTCGATAGGATCGTTCATGATTCTTATACCGTGTTCCTTGAAAGTGCTGATGAAGAATTCTCCATGCGAGAACTTTATGGCATCAATAAGGCTTAGCTGATTTTCTGCTGGGGAGATTGCTCCCCAGTGGTATTCTCGCCGGAATACCGGCTCAGTTTTCCCGGAATGGTGGCTCAGTGACTACCGGAACACTGGCTCTCTCAGACTGGTATTTGCACA
>CAYZXD010000101.1:0-2550 GCA_964482325.1 uncultured Spirochaetaceae bacterium
CTCCAGACGATCGGCCACGACTGCTCCGGAGGTGCGTAGGATCCAATGCGCATGTACACGAATTGTCCGGCCCCAGGGGTCGGAACAGTACTTGTCCATCCATCTTCACCGAGCACCCAATCATCCTCTCCGATCGTATGGTCATTTTCGCCTATCTCATAGGATTGGTCGGCAGGACCGTCAGGACCGCCAAGACTGTACTGCACGACTGTCACGGTACCTGGTACACCGGGAGGACCGACAACCGGAACTGAAGGGGTTGTGGGAGTCTCTATGACCTTCGGATTGTACTCCGGGATATAATTGGCAACCTCGTCTACTATGACATCAGTGCGCATGGTGGCGAGAGTGGCGCCTGTCGGTTTGTGGCTATAAGTCATGAGCCTGCAGGCTATCGACTCACCGTCGTCGGTGATCACCGTGCATCCCATTCCCCTCTGTATCTGTGGAAGAAAGATCGTGGAGAAAGAGAAGCGCCTTGGACGGACCTTCCCTTCATCCACAGCCCTCTTGAGAGTCTTGGCCATCTGTACCGCACTGGTGGCGTACTTGCCATCGATCGTTTTTTCGACCAAATCGACATCATCAGAGACAGATCCGTCCCGCTCGATCACCTTCTGGGTCTTTGAATGGTAGAAAGGTTCGCCACGGATCACCATCTTGCGGATGATAATATCTGTGGGTCCGGTATTACGGAGGATGATCTGGCTTGCTCCCGGTTCCTGCTCGGTCTCATCTGTGGATCCATTGAAGCTGATGATTGAAAGCTGGCCGCCAGTATAATAGATATCATTCCCGGCATGCCTGCCGATCGATGGGAATTGCACGTTCACTGCATAGGGATACTCTTCGCTTGTTTCCGGATCCTGATACTTGAGTGAAGCCACACCTTCTGTCGGCCAGGATTCGCCCTCTTTGACAAGGATGTAGCACTCGGAAGCTTCTGCATTCCAATTTTCGGTGTTCCGGTAGACCTCGCGGAGCGTTCTGTGCTCGTAGACCTCTACCTCACTTTCGGCCTTGTTGCAAAGGATGTCTCGCCGTACCGTCCGGATCTTTCCAATCACACGGGAGCTTGAAGAGGTTTCCAAAGTATCCGGATGAGCAATGAAGGTCCACTCAGATGTCGGTTCGGTCCATGAGAAGTCATGAGGAGATCGGAAGCGCAGCCTCCGAAGGTTATCAAAGTACATGTCGGCGGCAAAAGCATCCCTCAGGCTCTGCAATTCCCGCCAGATCGTATCATCACCGATTACCACCACATCCTTTTCTTCAAGTATGGAGGAGGTATCGAAAGTGTCGACTCCCATCAGGGAGCCAAGATAGTGCACCAGTGAAGATGAGGGATTGCCTGGATCGCACACCTTAAAGCTTGTCAACACAGATTTCGGGGGTTTGCGCTTCATGCCCTTGGTCTTGGTACGGTCCACCAGCTCCATGGAGACATAATCGTCAGTAATCCGACCCTTGGTGCGGCTCATTCCCTCCGTGGCTACGTATCCTCCGAACATCTGGATCCACTGGCTGCCATCATGCGAAAAATCGACATAGGCTGGGCAATCCCCGAACAAACCCTCCTGGTATTCGCCATAGTTCTTGAAAGAAACGCTCCACTTCTGATAATCGCTGGAGGCATCGCATGTGGGAGGTGAATCTGGTGTAAATGTGAGCTCCTCACCGTCGTAGGTGATACGGATCCGCAAGTATCGTGCCTCACGGTCCTTGAGCGCTGCGAGCATGGGTTCTGGGAGTGTGATCGAATACTGCATGTTACCCCCGGACGAACGAAACGCGACCGCCCGATCCAAGATACGCCTCTACCGCATCAACGAAGAAACGGCCGAGCTCCGCCATGCCACCGTCACCGATGACATTCCCCTGCACTACTTGATGGACCTCGATGTTATAGGACTGCACCGAAGTGGAGGATCCGGAAACACCAGAGCCGGAACCGCCACCGATATAGGAACTCCCCGCGGCAGTAAGATCTCCGGTAGATATCGCTGTGAGCTTCCCGTCGTCGAGACCAGGTACGTTAACCTTGTTAAGGTTCACACCGGCCCACCCGAGCGCCCAGTTGATCGCTGAGATGATTCCGTTGACGATGGTGGCGATACCAATACCGATTGCGTTGAAAACTGTGATGAAGCCATTGCCCACAGGTACAAGTACCTTGTTGTAGAGCCAGATAAAGACCTCGCCAAGGAATCCGATAATCGGAGACAACCACTCGATCACTGGGGTTAGCATCTGTCCGATCGCACGGCCAAACAACTTTAGGATGCCAACTAGAGGAGAGAGAACGCTGTCAATCACAGGTCCAAGGACTTCCATCATACCCGCAAATATCGTAGTCAAAGGATTGAGGATCGCCTGGACAGATCCAAGGCTGGTTATTGCACCACCAAGGCCACCAATGAAGGAACTGATGGTCGAGCCAAAACCAGAAATGAGAGAGCCAAGCTCAGATCCATTGAACGATGTAACAACAGAGTCCCAAAGTGCGGTAAAGCCTGTTGCCTTTTCTGGAGGAGGGTCTTTAGGAGGTTT
>CAYZXD010000102.1:0-2518 GCA_964482325.1 uncultured Spirochaetaceae bacterium
AGACAGGCATTTCAGCAAGGCGCTCCTCTTATATTTTTTAAAGAGGTGCATAATCATCTCTATCAGGCTATCTACCCCGTACTCATTATTGAAGATCGTCCTGCACAGTTATGTGTCAGAGCAATGTTGGAACCTGCCTATTATCATGTCAGAACACAATCTTCCTGGGATGATTTCACAGTATCTTCTGCCGATGTTCGCCGGTATGCCATGGTGGAAACCCGTCATCGCCTTCATCAGAGTGCTTTTCGTGAACTGGTTATTCATGCATATGGGGAACGTTGTACCATGTGCAATCTGCATCATCGTCAGTTGCTTGATGCTGCTCATATCATTCCCGACTCAGATGATTATGGTGAGCCGATTATATCGAATGGTCTGTCCTTATGCAAAATTCATCATGCAGCATTTGATCATCATATGCTTGGTATTGATCCCGATTTTACCATACATGTCAGAGAGGATATTCTTTCTGAAAGCGATGGACCAATGCTGCAGCATGGATTGAAAGAGTTGCATAAGAGAAAAATAGTGCTTCCGAGAAAGAAAAGTAATTGGCCTGATCGCGATTATCTGGCATGGAAATACAACCAGTTCACCGGTTAAACTGATCATTGCTGAGTAATGCAGCAACCTGATGAACAATAGGAATATCTGCCGCTGCCCAATCGACAGAAAAAAGACTTTCTGCAGAAAGCCACCGACTCTCTTCGTGTTCTGCAAGCATGATGGTCCCTTCCTGTATGGTGCAAAGATATGCATCCATGGTGAGAGAAAAGGTAGCATAGGTATGTGCAACGGTCATAAGATAACGGTCTACGGTAATTGAAACTGATAGTTCTTCGTTGATCTCCCGAATGATAGCTGCTTCTCCGGTTTCTCCCGGTTCCAGTTTTCCGCCCGGGAATTCCCACTTGCGTGCCATCTCTCCTGTGTTGTTCCGTTGTGCGGCAAACACCTTCCCTTGATCAATAAGTACCGCTGCCGCTACATGAATGTGTTTCATAATGGCATCCTACCAGTTTGAACCATTGCATTCCTAGAGAATACGAGAGCGGCTGCTGCAAGCAACCGCTCTGAGTATTGAGCTGAATGAATTACAGCAGCCCGATTTCACGATAGTAACGTGCAGCACCTTCATGAATCGGTAGTCCCGCCAGATCGGTGACCGCTTCTTCGAGTTTGACTTTCTTCAGAGGAGCCTGCGTCTCCTGCAGTTCTTCAAAGTTTTCCCAGAACGTTTTGGTCAGATCGTAGATGACATCATCATCTACTCTGGCATCGGTGCAGACAGTTATCTTGATTGCTGAGGTCAGTACATCGTTATCCTGACCAGGGTAGGTGCCTGCAGGAATGGTGTAGGCGCCGTACCATGGGTATTCTGCCTTCAAGGTATCAATGAGGCTTTCATCCAGGTTTACCAGCTTTCCTCCAGCAGTTGAGAGCATCTCAGTGACTGCAGCATTGGGGATCCCTGCCATAATCCAGGCCCCGTCAAGCTGTTTATTGCGCATCAGGTCAATTGCCTCAGTGAAACCGACGTACTGAACTCGAAGTGCATCGGGATAATTTACTCCACTTGCCTTGAGATGCAAACTGGTTTCAACTTCAGTGGTTGATCCGGGAGCGCCGGAAGCAAATCGCTTCCCGTTAAGATCGGTAAGAGAATCGATACCGCTATTTTCGGTGACGACTACCTGATTAGGATTACTGTACAGTCCTATCATAACTCGCAGGTTGGGATTAGGTCTTCCCTCAAATGATCCAATTCCATTAAATGATTCGTACATGATTGAAGTCACGGCTACCCCAAGTTGAGCTTCGCCATCTGCAAGCATGTTGAGGTTTGCAATACCTCCTGCACTTGCCTGAGCACTGGCTCGTACATTCGGCAGCTTGGTATTCCACAGGTTGCTCATCGCAGAACCGAGAGGATATACCGCACCGGTTGTAGCCGCAGTCGGAAAGTTGATGACGGTTTTCTGTGTTTCCTGATCTCCTGCCGCAAACAACATTGAGGGGATCAGTAGGGCAACCAGTAGGACTAGTACACTGATTTTCTTCATGTGAGACTCCTTGTTATAGGTGATTTTTTCTGTATGATCTGAACAGCCAAGACGGCTAAAAACAGCAATAAGGCGATGATATCGGTAGTTATTTTGGTCTCAATAAACAGGATGCCGGCGATGATCAGGGTCGCTTTACCTATCACCGAAAGTCTACGAAATAAATACCCCTGCAATCCAGCAGATAATGCGATAACCCCAATAGATGCGGTCGTAATAGCTCTGAGAGTGACAAGCAGTGGGATATCAGGAAGTGTACCGATAAGTAAAATCGGATTATTTAAGAAAAAGAAGGGAAGGATGAAACCGGTAAGTCCTAATTTTACCGCTATGAGACTGGTTTTTGTCTGATCTGAATGAGCAATACCGCTGGCAACATAACTGCTCATTGCTACCGGTGGAGTAATATTTGAAAGGCAGGCATAGATGAGACAGAACAAGTGGGCTGCCAT
>CAYZXD010000103.1:0-2405 GCA_964482325.1 uncultured Spirochaetaceae bacterium
TGGAACGCTCAACGATTCCACCATCACTATAGAGGCAGTGGAGGACGTCTACTCGCTCCCGACGGCTTCGTATATCGAGATTCAGGACCCATACTGGCAGGAGCCGGTAGGAGATCCTACCCCGTGCCCGCAGCAGAAGCTGGTCGAGGTTCCATACTGGGACCTTGTGCGGTCAATGTCGCCGGCAGATTTCGACTACCTCCCGAAAAATGAAGGGCTGGGTTTTGTTAGTGCTGTCGGTTCACGTCCCGGGGGCGTTGCGCTCAATTATGACCTTTACACGTCCACATCATCAGACAGTGGCTATGTGAAACGCGACACTGAAAGCTTCTGTCCGATCGCTTTTCTGGCGGCCCCTGTCGGCTACACTGACACCACGTGGCAGATCGAAAACGGAGTGGACCTTGACCTTGTGAGAACGGGCGACACATTCTACGCCATCGTCGAAGATGAAATTGTGCGAGTCAATACCATCACGACGAACAGCGTCAGCGTGGCGAGAGGATGCCTCGACACGGTTCCGAAACCTCACGCGGCAGGTGTGGTGATATGTTTTGCGAGCGGATGGCAGTCCGTAGACCAGACAGAACGGGTATCGGGGCAGACGATATATGGGAAATTGTGCCCACGAACTGGGAAGGGAGTATTGGAGCTTACACAAGCTCCGACCTTGAACATTACGCTCGCAGACAGGTTTGACCGGCCGTACCCGCCTGCGTATTTCCGGATTAATGGATCTGCGTATCCTGACGGCATGACGGTAGAAGGTGGAAGTCTTAATTTGTTGTGGTATCATAGAGATAGGACGCAGCAGACGGCGTATTTAGTCGCCGATACGGAGGGCAACATCGGACCGGAAACCGGCACGATCTATACAGTAGAAGTAAGGAAAGTGTCCGACAATTCGCTTGTGGCGAGTGAAACGGGGATAGCAGATAATACCCTGACGATGGACCCTCTTACTCAAGATGCACCGGTAAACGTTGAATTGTGGTCGGTTCGAGACGGCTATTCGTCGCTACAGAAGCATAGAATTATGATTGATTACTACCGTGCGCCGAGGCGCTTGTCAGAAAGTGGAGAATTGAGGGCAACAGAAGACGGTATATTAAGAATATTGGAGGAGTGATAGGTATGGCTATAAAAATTTCAGAAATACCAACAACGCTAAGTGAAATAACGGATGAAACACTTGTGGAGGTGTCGGAAAAAGCAGGGGAGACGTATACGACAAAAAAATACGACTTGAAACAATTGGATGACGTAAAGGTCACTGGCCCTGATTCTTCAACCGACGGCGGGGTGGCAATTTTCGATGGCACAGATGGCAAACTCCTTAAGGATGGGGGTTATGTAATATACGCAACAGCCGATGCATCAAACGTTTATGAGCGTGGGGCTGCGCCGTCAATCAAAGGTTCATCGACTGCAGCTGATCGATACACGTGGGTAAGTCCTAGTGGTGGGCTTGTCGTCGGTATCAACGGAACCGTATACAAATTGACAACGCAAGTAGAATTGGACTTAAACAACAGCACGTCTTGGGATTCAGCCTCGCCGGATTATACCGTTGCTGCCAACCGTAAAGGCAAAGACTTCTACGTCTACGCTTGCGAACCTTCGAGTGGATTTACACCTGATTTAGTGCTTTCCGCAAGTTCGACATATCCTGCTGGATACACGGCAGATACAAGCCGCAAAATCGGCGGGTTTCACTGCTTGTGTGCGGATGTCGGCACGATTACGGGGCATCCTTTGACTGGTTTCGTTGCTGGCGATATTCTCCCCTTGTCTGTGTGGGATTTGAAGCACAGACCTAAATCGGCTTCACCCGAAGGTATGGTGTGGTGCGAGGCCGCCAATATCTGGGTGGATATCTATTTGCAATCAGGCACAGGCACCACGACCAAATCAGCCTTTGGCGCGACCATCACGGATACCCGGACGTGGATGGATCACGTCGATGATCTCGCGGCTGTCAATAAACGTTTGCTTGACGATGGTGAGTTTCAGAAAATAGCCGCGGGCGGGAATGAGGAAACAAATATTGCCGGGTCAGCAGATCCCGGGACAACCGGCGGGCACATCGATACCGCTAGCAGACGGATGATTTCTGCAATCGGCTGCGAGGATTGCGCTGGTGTGATGTGGCAATGGCTCAGTGACCAAAGTTACAGATCTGATGGTACTACTTGGGGATGGTATGATCTCCCAGGAGCGAAAGGTTCAATATATAGGCAAGGGACTTATGGCGACGTCAAGCTTCGGGCGGGCGGTGATTGGGGCCATGGCGCGTATTGCGGTTCGCGTTGTCGAAGTGCGAATAACTATCGCTGGAATACGAGTTCGTATTACGGGGCGCGGGGGGCGGCGGAGCCTGTTTGATATTTACTAGAATTTAATGT
>CAYZXD010000104.1:0-2231 GCA_964482325.1 uncultured Spirochaetaceae bacterium
GCATTGAAAGGAAGGTTGGTAGTCAGAATAAGAGCTTGTCGCTCATACGCTGAAGCTATTACCTGAAACAACAGTTGCCCACTTTCCAGATCGAGAGGAAGGTAACCAAATTCATCGAGACACAAAAGATCAAGCCGTTCTAAAGCTGCTAAAAATTTTTCTAAGGTTCCTTCATGGTGGGCTCTCTTCATGAGTGACACCAGTTGACTGACGGTAAAGAATTTCACCTTCAGATCAGCATTGCATGCCATGATGCCCAGAGCTGTCATGGCATGAGTCTTGCCACTGCCACATCCGCCATAGAACAACAGGACTTTCTTCTCGTGGATAAAGTCGAGAGTCAGCATCTGCTCTTTACTCATGAGCCGAGGGAATTGAATTCCCGAGAAGTCGTAGCCATCAAAGCTTTTCATGACTGGGAATCCTGCATTTTTCACATAGCGAACACGTCGAGATGCTGTCCTCACGGTTTGTTCTGTATCTAACATACTATTAAGAAATTGTAATTCCCCCACGGTCGCAACTGGGAGATGCTGCGCCAAGGTAGCCTTAGAAAAGAACATCCGCCGTGAGAGGTCATACACTTCCTGTTTTAAATCTTTTTTACTGGTGCGCATGTGAGTCTCCTTCATTATGATCAGAGTGACCCATCAAAATGGCATACTTATCGAGACTGACTCCGGTACTGTTATGGCTCATCTGAGGATCGAACGTTGCCACACGATTGCAACAAGCTTGTAGATTGTATTTGTTGGTAACGTCCATCTTACGATCGATCAGTTCCTGAAATGCCATGAGCACGGTATCGTACCCAAAGGTCTCCATCGCATCACTGAACCGGTAAAGAGTCTTTTTAATGGTATTTGTATCCTGAATCGTATCAAGGTAATCTTTCAGGGGGTTACCCGAGTCTAGGTGATCTCGCAACACACTGTTGAGCCAAGAATTCGGTTTTTGTATGACATTGCGAATTGATGTTACGATGTTAATCGATTGCGTCACCTCGTCGCCATACATCCTTGGAAGCTCTTCGAGCAGGGTTCCGTTCAGATCATAGAATTTTACGGTCCAGGGATAAGTTTCAACCAGCACTGGGGTGTTTCTCAGAGAACTATCGAGTGAGTACCGGTGTTTTTTATCAAGAACGACTTCCCCGTATCCATTTGTTTGCTGCCGAAACAGTCGCTTAGCAACAAAGACCTTTTGTGGTAGTTCATGCAGAGCCTGACGATCTCTGACGAATAAGGTGTTCACTGGGCAGCGGTGAATGTAGTGTATACGTTGTGCCATAAGGTGCTCACACTTGCTGAGCAGTTCTGTCTGATTGTAGTGTTCCATATCCGCAGGAAGAGAGACGATGGGTACAAAGAGGTTACGTCTGAGATAGCCCACATTCGATTCTACGTTCCCCTTCTCGTTTCCCGCATTTGGATTGCAATACCGTGCGGAGAATCGATAATGAAGACGAAACTGCGTAAAGACTCGGTTCTCTTGAAGCTGTTTGCAAATCCTTCTTCCTATTCCTGTTGCATTGTCGAATATGATGATGTCGGGAACCCCGCCAAGGTAGGTGAAGATATTCATGAGAGCCTGGATGACGCACTCTACATTCTCTCCTAGGTAAATCTGACAGAACGCCTTGTTTGCATAGGGAAATGAGAGTACGAAGTATTTATAACGTCGAAGGATTCCATCAGCCTGGTAAAAATCAGCTTCGCCAAAATCGGCCTGTGCTTCCCCCGGATGCCATACCAAACGATCATATCCCGTTTGTCCATCAACTTGGATTTGCTCCTTATACTTCCGTACAAACCGTTGCAGACTCGGGTATGAAACATCGAATTCTGGATGCGCATCTCTCATCAGCACCAGAATCCGAGAAGCGGTCAGCCGTTGCTTATGCCAGTTTTTCCGGTTCTCGTCGATTAGGGTACAAATTTCCTCTTTGTAGGGATCTAGTTTTGCTGGACGTCCCACTTTTGCAGGCAGCGGTTCATTGAAATCATCGCAATCGATGTACTTTTTGACCGTTCGATAATCTGAGTGCGTGAGCTCACAGATCTCTTTGTAACTCTTTCCTTGTTTTGCTAAATCACGTATCATTTCGATATGGGACATTGACTTCATCTCCGTTGGTTTCTCCCTTGTGGTGTTATTGGGTTCCACAAAGGTAGGTCCTCAGCAGGGATGAGCTCAAGTCCCTGTTGATTTTTTCTTGTATTTCCAATGAT
>CAYZXD010000105.1:0-2230 GCA_964482325.1 uncultured Spirochaetaceae bacterium
ACGATCGATGGTACTTCCTACCAGATCCCGTGCAATGAACGAGGGGTAAATGCTCTGCATGGCGGTGGCGAAGGGTTCCACTGCAAACAGTGGAAGACACTTACGAGCGAAAACGATGATCATGCAGCAGTCCATCTCTCCTATTTCAGCAAAGACGGTGAAATGGGATTTCCGGGCAACCTGCAAGCCGATGTCGATTATGTGCTGTACGACTCAGGAAGACTCGAGGTGACCTATAGTGCTACGTGTGATCAGGTATGTCCGGTAAATCTGACCAATCATGCCTACTTTAATCTTGCCGGTGACGGTACTGATGTACTAGATCATGAAATGCAGCTTTTCTGTGATGCCTACCTTCCGGTTAATGAGCATAAGATTCCTACCGGTGAGATTGCATCAGTAACCGGTACTCCATTTGATTTCACTACCGCAAAGCGGATCGGAAAGGATATGGGTGCTCTTGATGGGTACGATCACTGTATGGTGCTCGCGGAAAAAGGGGATGAACTGAAACCGTGTGCGTATGTGAAAGAGCATAAGAGCGGCAGAACGATGCGTGTTTCCACGACGATGGAAGGGGTGCAGTTTTATACAGGGAACAATCTGAAGGGTCTTGATGTTTCTCCTGAGGGGAATCCCTATACCCGTCATACAGGATTCTGTCTGGAAACGCAGCATTTTCCGAATGCCATGAATGAGGAACATTTCCCTGATTGTCTGCTGAGACCGGGCGAGATATATCGTCATACGACAGTCTTTGAATTCAACGTGTGATCAAAGCGTATTATTCCTGTCTGTGCAGTGAAATCCTCATTCTTCTCTCTAGATAAGTATAAATTTGTAGAATATCATTAATATTTTAATGAAAATATTACAATTTCATGTTATTATGGTGTTATCTCTTGAAGTAATCTCCGTTACCGCACAACAATCGGCAGTATATGCTCTGCTTTCAGGCTCGACACCCTGTAAAAAACAGGAACGGTTCATGCTATACCTATAGCTTATTTAAATCTATATATTATAACAAAATAAATGAAATTTTTCCTTGACTTTTCCCTATCTCCTGGCGCACACTTGATATGCCCTGATCAGGTGGTAATTTGGCATGAACAAGGAGAACATTATGAAATTACGCATATTATGTGCCCTTGTGGCACTTTCAGTGCTGGTACTCATCGGGTGTACTGCCTGCGACTCTGACCCTGCAGCTTCTGCTGGGCTTGATCCTGCAGAACACCTAGATGTGTTGTGTTGTCCCACGGGATGGCATGCAATGGAAGATAGCTATACCTTCAACGATGGATATGATGATTTTCAACTGGAAGGTATTACGCTGAGGCAGACAGGAACAGAAGAGGAGCCGGTGTTTCTCTGTACTGCAGAGAATCCCGATGATGAAGTCTTTGATGGTGGTGAGGTGGGCTTTGCATCAGATGGCGCTGTTGCCCATTTTGATCAGATCGGCAGTTATACGCTGAAACTCACCACGAATCCAGATGAATCAGAATTAGTGTTATCGCTTACTGCACTGGATGAAAGTGCAGCATTTAATAAACTCTATTTTTCACTGGAAGGAGGTGCCGAGTAAGAACAGTTTTGTAAAAGTGGGTCGGTCACTGTACGGTTCTTCAAGAGATAAACCGATTGTTGCAGTGACCGGTTCCGTTTTTCTGTAACGAATGGATCAACACGGGTGTTATAACGATGAAGGACAACGCAAACATGAAACAGATGATGCAGCTTTGTAACAACGTTATGACTCACACCTCCCTGCAGGTAATCAAAGTAGGAACAATCATTATCCCCACCTATGCCATTTTGTGGTTTGTCCTGAAATCTATCGATTTCCTCTCCCGCAACACACGTAATATACACACCCCCAGCTGATGCAGTAGTATGCATACCATAACCTGAGACAATACACCGTTAATTGTAATTCTCATTTAGTAATGTCTGTTATTTCAACTTGTCTCATAGATTGATTTTTACGATCCATTTTGCATTTCCTTCTGGATCGTGATCATAAATTCCGTATCCAGGGTTCCTGTGGCTATGATTTGATGTTTACCTTTTCCTCAGTCATCATGTGAGATATCAATGGATTGAAACCAAGTGCATCCTGCTACTCTTGAAAGCCAGAGAAATAATCTCTTTCCTTTAATACTGTCATATTGGATATTCGCACGTAATAGCACCGATGGTAACGTAAGCCAGCACCGGTGCTTCG
>CAYZXD010000106.1:0-2148 GCA_964482325.1 uncultured Spirochaetaceae bacterium
CCGGTCTTTTCACTTATAGATAAAGCATAGAATCTAAAAATCTGTATTAGCGGTCCCGTGAGGGATCTTTTTCATGGTCTTTTCATTATTTTCAAAAGAATATATTTGTTTTGTCTTGTTTTGTCTTACCTGATGGTGTATACTGCACCAAAGAGGGGGAAATCGTTTTGTTTGTTCAAACTGCACCAGAAACCAAACAAGGGAGAGTCCTGATGTACTTCGCTGAGGGGTATCGTGAAAACGGAAAAGTCTATCAGCGAAAGGTTGAACGTATTGGGTACATTGATGAATTTACCCATTTGTATGATGATCCTGTTGCACACTTTAAAGAGGTTGCCAAGCAGAAGACCAAAGAGAAACAGCAGCGATTACAACCCATCTCGATTGAGTTTGCTCCTGGCGCACGGCTTCCGTTCGATGAGCATACCGGTGTTTACGACCGAGTGAGCAATATTGGGTATGCTGCGATCAGTCAGATATTTCATAGCCTCGGTATTCGCCAATTCATTGATGACCGGCGTAAATACCTGAAATGCGATTACAACCTTACCGCAGTGATGAAACTGCTGGTATACGAAAGAATCCTTAATCCCGGTTCGAAACGAGCGGCATGGATGGGAAAGGGCAAATATTTCGATAAGATGGATTTTTCACTCAATGACATCTACCATGCCCTGAGCATCCTTCCGCAGTGGCGCAATGATCTTTTGCAGATGCTTCATCAGCAAATGGTACAGCGGTATGACCGAGAGGCAACGCTCATGTTTTACGATGTGACCAACTACTATTTTGAGATCGACAACGAGGACGATTTCAGAAAGAAAGGGGTAAGTAAGGAACATCGCAAAACTCCGATCGTACAGATGGGACTATTCATGGATGATCAGGGATTTCCGGTCACGTATGATCTCTTTCCGGGCAATACCCATGATGGCAAGACTTTTTCCCCGATGAGTGAGCGTGTGCGATCTCAGCTTGCTATGGATCACCTCATTTTTGTTGCTGATAAAGCGATGATGAGCGGGGACAATGTTGCTGATGTCATCACCAACCATAACGGCTACATCTTCAGCAAGTCGGTGCGCGGGGGTACCCAGTTACTCAAAGATACCGTCAGAGACCTTGACGGGTACATCAAGTATGATGACGAAGGGAGACAGATTCCCTCGTATGATACCGATACCCCGGTTTCGTTCATGTATAAAATACTTGATGAAGTAAAAAATACCTATGTGAAAGATACTGACGGCAAGAGAAAGCGAGTAACCGGGGTAGGTCATTACCAGATTGTGTACTGGTCTGCCAAATATGCCGAACGTGCGAAACTGGATCGCCAAGCTGCCATAGAGAAAGCGCTCGCTGCTTCTCACGCACACAGCAAGGATGTGATTAACAACAACCATGGGAAGAATAAGTACCTCACCACTCAGGTGTACGACCAACATACTAAACAGCGGATTGAGCATTATGATGCCAAGGTGGTCTTTGACTTTGCACAACTTGAAGAAGATGAATCACTTGACGGGTTCTATGTGATTGAGACTAATGTTATTGGGTTGAGAGCGTACGTTGATGCCAGAGGGCATCTAACCGGTGACATTGAGCCTGCTTTTGCCAAGAAGAGCCGATGGTTGAAAAAAGAAGGGATGTTGCAACTCAATAGAATTGTCACGCCATTGGATATTGTGGATATGTACCATGGGTTGTGGAAGATCGAGGAGACCTTTCGCGTCACCAAAAGTGAACTGCAGGCACGGCCGGTATATGTGGCTCGAGAAGACCGTATCGGTTCTCATTTCCTTACCTGTTTCATTTCCCTGCTGATAGTCAGGCTACTTGAGCATGCATTACAGGGATCCTTTTCGACCGAGCAGATCGTTGATTCGTTACGAAAGGCGAATGTCGCCGAGCTCAACAGTACGACATTCAAGACGCTCTATTACGACCCAGTACTGAAAAGTCTCTACGATGCGTTGGATATTGAATTTGGACAAAACATCTATACTCGTGCACAGATCAGGAGCATGCTGGCAAAAACAAAGAAAAGAACCTCATGTAACACAAAATATTCTTAAGAAGGGTCCATATAATTTATTGCAATGCAATACCTTGGGACCCTGTTTGTTTCCTGGCAAGTGAAAACTCAGG
>CAYZXD010000107.1:0-2122 GCA_964482325.1 uncultured Spirochaetaceae bacterium
TCGGTGCAGGCATGGATGAAACCATCATCGGTGATGGGAAAACCGGATGCATCCCCCACGATGCAGTCGATGCCGCACATCGGACACATAAGCGTCCTGCCCTTGGGATGGGTCTCGTCCAACCACTCGAGGTCATTCTCCTTGTGTGGATCAAATTGATAGCCACAGTAGAAGCAGGTGCAGACCGAGCTTGCGAGAATGTCCTTCTCATGGAAGATGGTCGCTTTGTGCGCTTGTTCGAGGAACTCAGGTGAATACGTTCTTTCCATACCATTTCTCTCCTTTATGGTGTTGTCGTACCAGAGCGGCCACCTGCGATCTCACGAACCCGACGCTGCCGGCGGGCAAGGAATCGACAGGAAACCACTTCACCTCAGAAAATTCCTGGTAACGGACAACTTTCCGCTTCTCGGAGAGCTGGCAGGCATATACTACAAAATGATAGACCAGTAAGTGCCTGCTCCAAAGATAGGTCAAGTCATTCGGATTGTCTACCATCAACTTGATTTCTTCCCGCGTTTCACGAATCGCGGTGGCTTTGTAATTCCGTTTCTTGTTCCCGTCGTAAGAATCCTCATCTTCCCACCCGCCGGCCGGGATCGACCATTTTCCCTTTTGCGGGTGATGGGATCTCAAGCCCAGCAGCACAGACAGCTGACCATCCTCGGCTTGGTGCCAGAAAAGGATTCCGGCTCCGTGGTATGGAACCTTGTTCGTCGGATGATGAGAACGATGGTGTTTCATGAAATAGCTCCACTTCCCTTGAGCGGGCATCCCTTCTTCTTTCCTATCATGCTGAAGGAAAACGCCACTATGTTCATACGCTCCAAGACATCACGGGTTCTCTCTTGTTGTTCTTCACTCCATTCGGTCAGGTTACGCATGGGGATTACTTCCTTATTCATTTTGATGAAAAAATGCTTTATAAGTTTAGCACGCACCTCACCCTGTCTCAATCAAGAGATGCAAAGGATATCATAGGAGTACCAACTCACTATCGCTTTACTTTCTTCACACTTCTCTCGGTAAATTCCTAATTTGCGTCCGGAAGATATTGAGACTCCAAGGAGCCTTCGAGCAGCATGGGCATCCAATTGTGTGCTGTACGATATGTAGATTTATTCTAAAATCAAAGCCGTCATTGCGCAGGGGAAAACAATAGTGTTAGACTTGGGTAGGAACAAGTCCCTTTAGGAATAAGTCATGCAGCTTCAAGTAATTCAATGGAATATCTCAGCTCGATCGGATCCGGATGAAATTGCGAGGTATCTTACTGGATGCATCCCCAATGATAAGCCTTTCATCATTTGTCTCCAAGAAGTCATTGAATCTAGTTTCCAAGTACTCAAAACCACCCTGCCTGCAGACGCTATGTATTACAGCCTCCATCTGAGACCAAGAGGTACACATGAGGGACGAAACAGAGCCCTTGGTGTTGCCATCTTTGGTTTCAACCTTACCGGGGTGAGCTGCTCACTTGTCGATCGGTCTGTCTTTCCTGAAAGGGCGCTCGATGCAACGTTTTGCCTTAACCAAGAAAAAATCAGGATCCTGAATTTTCATAGCCTGACCGGAGTGGACTACAAGAAGGCAAAATCTAGCAACTTCGCATCCTTGGCAGATCATCTACAAGCAAACCCGGACATTGATTTCATGTGCTTCGATGCGAATGAACCACGTATTGATAGCCTCTTTGCTGAAAAACGAGAATTCTATGATAATCGGGACAGGGGAACAAAAGCCGCCTTATTGATGGGAGCCAAGCCTTCCCACAATCTTCAAGATGCGTTGGTGCAATATCTGCTCTCACAGGGGGAAGTTGAAGGTAAGAACCCTCTCGCTACATCTTTCATTACCGGAAAGACTTGTCGGAGATATGATCATGTGTATGCTCATAAGTCATGGAGAGTGGAATACATAGAATACCGGTATGATGATGCAATCCGTCATACGAGTGATCACGCGGTTGTGGTTGGACTTTTCTCCAAATAATAAAGGGAAGAAGCCAATATTCTGAGCAATCTTGTATCAGCGTTTGGGGTTAAATATTAACCTCGAGGGAAAACACCACATTCAGGTGAATATGTCTTCCCCATAGTTTGACTCCTTATCATTTAAAAAA
>CAYZXD010000108.1:0-2045 GCA_964482325.1 uncultured Spirochaetaceae bacterium
GGGCAAGTTGTCATTGAAGGAAACCTCACGCAGGATCCTGAACTGAAGACCGTGCCGAGCGGGAAGAATACCTGTAGATTTCCGATAGCAACTAATCGACACTATCGAAATGCCGAACGGAAACTGATTGAGGAGACGACTTTCATTACGGTCGATACGTGGGGGACGCTTGCTGAAAACTGCAGTAAATACCTGCACAAGGGGAGAGGAGTTCGCGTCGTCGGTCGTCTTCGCCAGGATCGGTGGCAGGATGATGAAGAAAATACGCATGAACGCTATATCATAGTAGCTGAGCACGTTGAATTCCAACGCGATCCTTCGTGGAATCCTGATGAGCAGAAAAGAGATACAGACAATTCTGATCATGAGATTACGATAGAAGCAGAATGATGAGAAAATCTCTGTTTCCCCTTGGGGGTTTCGGGTATTCTCGTGCTCCCATCCTGACAAGTTCTGTGTCTTTGTCATTATCAACCGTCAGTCCGGGGGAAAGATGATTCCCGTCCCATGTCAAGTTACCGATGACGGTGGCGGACTTTCACCTTCCACTACTTGAATGATTTGTAGATCAGTGACAATCGCTAAGAGCATTCGTTGCATTTGGGAGAGGGACAACTTTGGTCGGTAAGCCCTCTCCTTTTCTTTTGGGAGAATATGCAACTAATCTACCACACCAGGATTCTTTTCTCTTCCTCATAGGATTATATGGAAGCTAACATGCATCAGAGTCAAGCTGGCACTCAACAGAGGCGAGAACCGAAAGGAGGGCAGAGGCTTCTATGCCTGCAATCTTCTCATTCGTGATCGTATCAGACTCTCAAATGCTTGTTTCTCTTCTTCGGTAAGATGGCTCTCGCTGACTATTTTGATAAACACATCTTCCAACGCCAAGAGACGATGTATCAACCGTTCTCCTACCTTGGGGGAAAGATTGAGATGATGTGCCAGCTGTAGGAAATTAAGTCGATTGAGATTCGAGTGTTTACCACCTAAAGAAAGTGCTATTTCCTCTTTGTCCTCTGGCAGTACCAAGGTTGCAGGCAACAAATCGTATGCAGGGGTGAGTTGATAGTGTCTGCCATCGGGTGCATAGAGGGAAAAGTTTTTCAAATGCATATCGGAGTTCCCGGTAATAAAGCAGAACACCAGTAGATACCAAAAGTTGGTGATGTCCAGCATGTTTTGACTGGAGTATGTGCTTATAAGTTTGCCGCATTTCTCATAGGACCCTTTATATTTATCCTCAGTCAGTCGTGATGAGAGTTGGCAGAAATCTTCCATGGGAAGTTTGTGCAGTTCCTGTTTTATCATGACTCTGTCAATGCGTTTGCTAATATAGGCTAGTGATCCATCATGAAGAGGGATCAATGCATGGGGGACGGTCTGTATTGAGGCAGCATCTGCCATGTGCATGGTTGCATCCTCAAGCTCCGGCAGATGGGCATACTCTTCTGTCTGCAGTTTTGCAATGAAGCCAGGGGGATATCCAATGAGAGTTAACCGCCCTCTTCCTTGTGTTCGGTCAAGATGGAGTGAAAGTTTCTTTTGCACTCCCGGTACGGTAAGTCCTGCATCGATTGCAGTCCGGGCGTATTGCTCCAACTCACTTGTATCTATGTCAAGGACGGGAAGCTTGGAAATACCGAAGAATTTCTTGATACAGGCTGTGTGCCAATGATTCTCGTTCTGTGTGAGCGGTTTTCTGCAATACAGGCATTGATTCATGCAATAGCCTCCACACTGACAGATCCAATACAGTCACGACAGACGGCACACAGAAGACCCATCCTATCTCTTCGATCCAGTTTCCATGTAGAACATGCAATATCTAAAAGCCATCCTTCCGGTATGAGGCCGTCGAAAAACGGAAACATGGTTTTACTGACATATTTCTGCTTTGAGAGGGGCATTGTCAAACTTATCGGCATGGCTTCAGGGTTTTGTTGATAGGACTCCTCATATGCAAATACGTAGCCCTTATCATTCTCATAGAGTATTCCAGCAAATTGGGATGAAACGTAAATCTTTGCTTTTCGTTCGGTCAT
>CAYZXD010000109.1:0-1931 GCA_964482325.1 uncultured Spirochaetaceae bacterium
AACCATTCATGGGGGCGTACATTATGCGCATAAATTCCGACAATAGCGGAATTGAGGTTCTATTCACCGTGACAAATCAAGACGAATTTGTTGCCTTGAAAAGAAAAGGACAAGTGATATCTGAAGTTCTGCATAACAATCTTGTGGAGATTACATGCTTGGTTGATAACCCCTACCTTTTTGATTACCTGCCAACAAAAGTCCGCTGTATATACTGTGGGGCGACGTTCTTTCATACCCTGCTTACAAGCGATTGGTCTACTGATGCAGAGGAAATTACAGAAATTTGTCCTCATTGCCATAGTCCGTTTTGTTGCGACCTTGAATATGAATCCCCTTATAAGGTGGCAGAAGAAATTAAGGAGGGTCTAGATGACTAACCGCCGAGCCTTCGCGCTCCGAGCCTGTGCCGAATGCGTCAAACAGGACACAGGCATGGAGGCGGTCTACGAGTACCGCTTCCATCCTGTGAGGAAATGGCGGTTTGACGTAGCGTTCCCGGAACAGAAGATCGCCCTTGAGATTGAGGGCGCAGTCTGGACACAGGGCAGGCATACACGGGGCAAGGGATTCTTGGGCGACATGGAGAAATATAACTCGGCAACGCAGATGGGGTGGAAGGTCTACCGATGCACATGGCAGGACGTTGAAAGCGGACAGGCTGTGGAACTTCTTAAAGGCGCATTGGAGGTGGTCGGTTGCTGACGCGGGACTATTTCCGGAAAACTAATCATATTACGGGGGGTGTTGTTATGAACCTGGAAGATTATAACCGAGACCTGTTTCGAGCCACAGAGCGGATGCTTTTTGAACACCCTTCTATACGAGATCAGCTTCGGATAAGGGCAGAATATATTGAGGCAGAGTGCCGATGGGGTGGGGAGTTCGTTGATGTTGGCAAATCATCAGTAAGGCCAGTTAATGCAATACAGGAAAAGACGCTCATCAGGAAGGAGGGAGATCCCGAATTCCAGTTTTTATCTTTGAAATGCGACGCCATAGAAACGGCTGTAAAACATCTCCCCTTGATTCTGCGGGATTTTGTAAGCCTCTTCTACTGGCAAAAACTCCCCAGGATAGACGTTATGTGTGAACTGCACATCGGGAAATCGACATTTACGAGCATGAGGAACAGGACAATACGCAGGGTGTCGCCATTCGTTAGGGCGTTTCTGGATGACAAGGAGCGGATGCGGTAATTTTGCGGTAATTTTGCGGTAATTTTGTGGTAAAAAAACCACTATTATACCACCTAAAATGTTATACTAGGGAGGGGAGCAGATATTTTAGGGCATCCCGGTTTGCGCCGGGGTGCCTTTTTTGTTGCCCGAATATCTGTAAAAGAGGGTGGTAACAATGAGCAGGAAGCGCCGGCATCCAGACGAAGAACAGAGCGTAGTTTTCTGGAATCAACCAGGTTCGCCCTTCTCTGCCATTTCCAACGAGATGGATTTTTTGGAGGACATGGCTAATAGAGTGAGAAGAGAGGGCAGTCTGCAAGCCGAAAGGATTGCTTGAAATGGCTACCGATGACAAGGGTAGATGGGGGCTTTGTGTTCTAGGGAGAAAGGGCAAGGCTGTTGTCGCGATAATTGACCTTTACAACTTCGGACATGAGACCCATATCAACGGATGGCGCATCCTTGCCAGAGATGACGACAAGAAACTCCTTGAAGCAGATGCGGAGTTTGCCGAGCGCATGATTGAACAGGGTGTTTTTATGACGCCAGAAATGTTCTAACGGAGGGCACATGGAGATAAAGACGCTGAAACTCAAGGACATTAACCCTGCTCCTTATAATCCCCGCAAAGATTTACAGCCTGACGATCCTGAATACGTGAAACTCAAAAAAGCCATTGACGAGTTCGGCCTCGTTGACCCGTTGGTAGTGAACAAGCGAGGCAACGTGCTTATATCTGGACACCAAAGG
>CAYZXD010000110.1:0-1907 GCA_964482325.1 uncultured Spirochaetaceae bacterium
GCATCGGCTGTTACGTTTACTTTGAGATTGGCACTCTTACCCATTAGATCACACTCCTCGGATGGTAGATCTTATCCAGGGGATCCAGGAGATCCACGACCTCCACCAGACGGTTGGGGTTGTTGCCCCAGTGCCCATGAGGGAATCCCATGATCTTCCATTTGTTAAAAAACAGGATTGCACTGATGGCATCCTGGTCCTTAAATAGGCCCGGTATGTCGTCCAGCTTCACTACATCCCCACTTTTGAGAACCGTGGTACGATCGGCTGATCCAAATCGTCTCCGGTACTCCGGGGTGTAACCTTCACACCAGACGGCATAAAGGGCCTTTATTCGTTTTTTTCGTCTGTCCCCAACATCCCTGACATGAGGATCTCTCTGGCCACTTCAGCCACCAAAGGATAAACCCCAGGCATCGAGGGGATCGTGGCGGGCTGGATCGATGCTCCCTGATCATCGGTGAACGTCATCTGAATCACGAACTCGGAGAAGACCTCGCTATCCTTTGGCTTTTCAGTTAACAGTCTTTCCATATCAGTAGAGGTCGGGACCTTGAAGGTCACCGTGGAGGGATCCTTCGCCTTCTTATTCCCTAGGGCTTCCGGGGTAATCGTTTTTTCTTTTGCTATCGATAGGATCATTAGGATCTCCTTATAGAGTAACGCCAGGCCCAATTCCGAGCCTGGCCGCTTTCTTGCTATCAGGCACCAGCCACAGGCAAGGTCGGAGTCAATGCTCCGGTTCCCTGGAAGTTGAAGCTGAACGTCACTTTCCCCGCATGGGTTCCGCCTAGGGCAAGGCTGGTCACATTGCAATCTCCAGCGAAGGATGTCTCCGCATTAAGGGCCAGTTCGATCGCCATTGATCCCATAGAACCTCCTGCCCCGACCATATCCATCATGGCCTTCTGGGCAGGGTCCGAAGGATCAAACGATCCGGATCCCGATCCCGACCAATCCCTGACCGTAGGAAGGAACTCCTTCCAGTCAGATCCAATTCCTGAGACCTCTTCCGATCCGATATTGATCGTTAGATTCCAGGTGTCGATGTAGGCCATCGCATTAGCCCCGACCGACAAGGTTCCATCTTTTCCCGCTATAGGCATTACCGTCCTCCTTCCTCAATCTTTTTGAGGGTTCTCTCTACTTGCTTTCCGTCCTCGGTGGCAGTTACCACCGGGACCATCTCTTCCTTACATATCGGACAGATTCGGCGGGTCCTGACAGGACCGTCCTCGTACCGTCCACACCTCACACACTTGAATCTCATATAAAACCCCCTCGATCCACTTCCAGGTCGATCAGGCATGACACTAGGAAGATCCCTCCGGCCAGGTCCGTCTCGATCAGCAGATTGCTACTATCCTGACAGGTCTCCCCCAGGTGGTGATCCTGGGTCAGCGCATCCTCCCAGATGTCCTTCCATGCATTTCCCTGGGATTCAATCAGCCGGGGATCGGAACCCTTGAAGGCAAACCCGATCGCCAGGCTGTACTGGGTGGTATAGGAATCGGACTGTTCTCTCGATCGCTCGATGAAGAGGACCGCCGGAAAGGATCTGCTCCCCGCCAGGATGTCCCGGTAGCCTCGATCCCATTCCCTGGGGATCTCTAGATATAATCCAGGATCTTCCAGGTTCCACTGTTCCACCAGGTTGGCGATCGTAGGCTCCAGGTAGTCTTGGAGTCGATCGAACACCTGATCGGTTTTACTTTTCATAGTTGTTTCTCCAATCTCTTGATCATGCCCAGTTCCACATCCTTAGTTGCCAGGAACCGATCGAAACCGGGTTGCATAAACTCCCGATCCGTACCGATCCACCTGGCTAGATAGTTGAGGCTCCCCCGTACACCGACACCGGGTCGGATGTACCAGGTCCTCGTCTTCTTTACATAGAATTGCTTCAC
>CAYZXD010000111.1:0-1880 GCA_964482325.1 uncultured Spirochaetaceae bacterium
CAGGGTAAAGCTCAAGTGGCTATACCCTGTTCTAACTTTTTGATGTTACAAGATAGTAGCTATGTATTGCATTATCGGATATTGTCTGATAAGGTATTTTATATCGGATATTATCGGATAATATCCGATAAAGGAGCTGGTATGAGATATCAATTCGTTGAATCAAAAATTTTGGAATTTAAAGAAACGATGGGTGATTACTCTCGTCTCATTGAGACAATTACCGCCTTTGCAAATACGCAGGGAGGGACTATTATTATTGGCATCCGTGATAGTGATCGCCAAATAATCGGTTTAGGACCAGAGGAGATTGAACGTTATCATCAACAAATACCGCAGGTCATTGCAGATGCGATTTCACCACAAATAGCGGTGGATATCTATGAGCAGAACCTTGACGGGAAGACGTGTGTGACTATTCGGGTGTATCCAGGACCGCAAAAACCGTATTTCATTAAGCGATTTGGATTTCCATTAGGAGTTATGCTTCGTTTCGGAGCACACAATAGAAAGGCAGATTCCTATGCTATTGAGCAATTTACTCGAGTTCGTCACGGAATGCGATATGAAGTGCAACCATGTCCTCAAATTTCTTTCGAAGACCTTTCTCAGGATCTCCTTGCATCTGTGTTCTCTCGTATTGATCGGTCGATTCTTGTAGGATCCGGGTATGCTTCTACCGATGTATCTGGAAGAACTATTGCGAATGTTGCTGGGACTCTGTTATTTTATCCCGATCACCAAAAAATAATTGCGGAATCAAATTTAGTGGTCAGTGTGTTTGCCGACTCTCACAAACAACAACTCATCAAAAAAGAGGAATTTTCTGGTGGTCTCATCCCCATACTCGAAGAGTCTTTTCAGTTCCTTTCTTGGTTTTTCGGGAGCCAATATGAGAGAGAAGGACTCGTTAAGCGTCCTGTACATCATGAAATACCGCTTGATGCTATTCGTGAGGCGCTGGTGAATGCAGTGGCTCATAGAGCTTATGATTATGAAGCTCCTATCAGAGTTACCCTTTTTCCTGATAGAATTGAATTTTTAAATCCCGGCACTTTTTTTGCGCCGATTAACCCGGAAAATTTGAAGGAGGGCCTTTCTCGATATCGAAATCCATTGATCTCTGATGCCCTAAGAAAGAGAGGATATATGGAAAAACAGGGGATAGGAATTAACTTGATACTTTCTAGTTGTCTCGAAGCTGGACTGGAAGAACCACAATTCGTTGAATTGGAGCACCATGTAAAATTAGTCATTTTTAGAAAGAGAGTAGCTTCTCCTGTATCTACTGTTCGTGAAAATCCGTATGATCTCTCAGCTATGAGAAACTATTTCACTGCAACGGGAATTTTTACTTCTCTGGAATTTGCTCAGTATCTTGGTCGTTCCCAGTCCATGGCTAAGAAAGTGCTCAAGCAACTGCAGGAAAAGGGGTGTGTAGAGATGATTGGTAAAGGTCCTGCTACAAAGTATCGATTCATATAGATGCACAAAGGTTCTCAGATATACCCCTCGTAACCATAAAATCGGGAATATTTTCGAGAGTTACAATAGAGGAGTCATATATACAGGTAGATACATGATATCATCTTCCTCTTTCACATCATTGGTATGCAACACATAGGAAGTGTGCAAATAACGTGGATATTTGTTTCTAAATTTCTTCAACGAATTCAACGTATAATTTTTTCCTGATTTCACCTCAATTGGCGATGTACCTGTCAAGAAAAATAGACACGAAAAGTATGTAATTGTATTTTTAGTTTTTAAAAGTAGCCATATCCATTTTTTTATCTTGTTTTGTTTTTCCAAAAGTAGACATAGCATACATTTTTTCACCACTCTGTGTCTACTTTTAAGATAGCATCATTATGGTTTTA
>CAYZXD010000112.1:0-1875 GCA_964482325.1 uncultured Spirochaetaceae bacterium
TCACCTCAGAAAATTCATGGTTACGGACAACTTTCCGCTTTTCGGAGAACTGGCAGGCATATACTACAAAATGATAGAACAGTAAGTGCCTGCTCCAAAGATAGGTCAAGTCATTCGGATTGTCTACCATCAACTTGATTTCTTCCCATGTCTCGCGAATCGCTGTTTTCTGGTAATTCCTTTTCTAGTTTTCGTCGTACGCATCCTTCCCTTCCCATCCGCCGACTGGGATCGACCACTGCCCTTTTTGCGGGTGACGGGTTCTCAAGCCCAGCAGCACAGACAGCTGACCATCCTCGGCTTGGTACCAGAAAAGGATTCCGGCTCCGTGATATGGCTTCAAATCTTTAAGTTTTTGAAGCAATCGACGCATTACGTAAACAATTTTTGAGTATCTACTTCTTGACATTTGTTCAGGTACTCACCTTCCATCCACCCTTAATCACTCCCTCGATGGAATCATACGTGCCAAGCAATTCATCAGTCTTATAATCGAATATCCGCCAGTTATACGCTAATGCATCTTCCTTAGCTATATATCCGTACCTGCCATCTAGGTGGTCGAGCGTACATCCTTTATTCACTCCTGAACAATCAAAAGAGAAGGCTGGCACATCAACCCGTTCCAAGATACTTCTCGTGAGCTCTTTTTGATCCTCTCGCCACTCTTTTATGTCATCCATGATAAAACTCCTTTTATTTGATCATCCAGAAACGATCCCTAACAAATACATCATTCATCGAGAATTGCCTGGATAGCCGGTTTTGTGTGCTTTATCAACTTTACCAATTCATCCAGCACCACATCCATATCGAACCTGAAGGATTTCTTTATCCCTTTTGCTTTTATCTTTTTATATACACGGTAGTTGTTCCCCTCTAGATATGTTTGAAGAACCTTCGAGATCTTTTCTATCTTCAATTCGTTAATCCCATTGATTAGCAGAGTCTGTTCAAGATAACTGAAAATCAATTCAACTGATTGTATCTTACCAGTCTTAAGATCTGGGTTGAACCATAGCTTGTAACTCATGTTCCAGTTGTCCCAATAGTTACCAGTATACCAAAGATGGAAATATCTCGTTTCTGAATTCAAGACTCCTGCCCCTCGACTTCTTTTTGTAGGCATCAAATCATAATCAATTTTAGTTCCCAACTTGCTGAATAGCTTTTCACACTCACTGGTAATCTCATCATCTTTTTTAATTGAACCGGTAAGGCTCGTTGAAGTCCGCTCTGCAGCCCCAATTAGTAGGTTCTCCACTCCGGCTACAGGGAGGATCGTGGTGGATTGTAAATAGTAACTCCCGCGCTCGGCATCGTGATAGGGAGTCACTTGCACACACTTTATATCGAGTTTGTATTTATCGATTAACCAATATACCGCACTGGTAACTTCTTTGGCAAAACGATGGGATACTAAAATAATTCTCTGTCGCTTATTCAAATCCTCAAGTGATCCATCATCTACAAAATCGGCAATTTCGTTTTCAAGCGAGGTGTCTTCTTCATCGTCATTATTCCGATATCTTGCAAAGTAACTGAGTATTTCTTCCTTAGAGAATTTTGATAGATACGAAGCGTATTTTATCGCCTGCCATTCAAGATTTGAACCCGAGTCATCTCGTTTCAATTCAATCACTACCACATTCCCAGCTTTATCTATCGCAATCAGATCGGGACGTTCTCTCGTATCTGAAAAGAAACTCAGTTCTTTGCCTATTATAAGAAGTTCCTCCCCAAGAATTTTTGGATACTTCTCAACCCATTCCTGAATATCGTAGCGTTCCTTGACTCCAATGGAAGAAAATTCGACTTCCTTCGTCTTGATCAATTTCTTTTCATCAATGTTAATCCTATAGAGATTATTCTTTT
>CAYZXD010000113.1:0-1847 GCA_964482325.1 uncultured Spirochaetaceae bacterium
AGCAGGATCGGGACTACGAGAAGGAGAAATCATGTACGAATTCTGGCAGTGCATTCGGAAAATTTAGATAGGCTCAGGCCGCACAAAGACAGAAATCATCGTTAATGAACCTATCTACGAACTCCTGAGTGAACTTATAAAGAAGGCTTTTAAAGTGGGGTGATCGGCAATGGGAAGAAAAAGCAAATATGAAACTCACGTTGCAGGTCGTCTCGATGTTATAAAAGGCTGGTGCCGCGACGGACTTACTGAAGAGGAAATTGCTAAGAGACTAGGTGTTGCTTGCAGCTCATTTAGAAAATACAAAGGTGATTATCCGGTGTTGTCGGCGGCCCTAAAAGAAGGTAAGGAAGTTGCAGACTACCGTGTAGAAAATGCCCTGTACGAAAAAGCGCTTGGTGGGGATACCACGGCGATGATATTCTGGCTCAAGAATCGAAGAGCGGAGCAGTGGAGAGAAAAGCAAGAAATTGCACACTCCGGTGGCCTTGATATAGTTGTGGATGTGATCGAAGATGGGGATTAAGGTTCACACTAGAATCTTCAACAAGACATTCAGGCCACATCTCGAGAATCGTTCACGTTATGAAATCTTTTACGGTGGCGCAGGTTCGGGCAAGTCAATGTTCGTTGCACAGAGGCTCGTCCTTCGCGCGATGAAAGAAAAAGGCCACAAGTTTCTAGTAGTTAGAAAAGTAGCTAAGACAAACAGACATTCGACGTTCGCACTTATCATGGCCATTCTTCGAAGCTGGAAGGTTATTGGTTTGTTCAAAGCCAACAAGTCTGACATGGAGATCGGCTGTCTCAATGGCAATCAAATCATCTTCACAGGCCTTGATGATGTTGAAAAGCTCAAGTCAATTGCAGGTGTCACCGACATCTGGGTCGAAGAAGCGAGCGAGATTACACAAGAAGACTTTCACCAACTAGATCTCAGGCTCAGGGGCAAGAGCCCATGGCCTCATCAGATTGTGATGACGTTTAACCCGGTATCTGCTCTTAGCTGGATCAAGGCTTTCTTCTTCGATGCGCCGAAAGAAAACTGTTCGATACACAAGTCAACATACAAGGATAATGTTTTTCTTGATGAACAGTATCGACAGGTAATCGAAGACTTGAAGAATCAGGATCGCGTCTATTATCAGATCTATGGACTCGGTGAATGGGGCGTACTTGGGAACCTGGTCTTCAGTAACTACGTATTTGAGGATCTCCAATACAAAGAGGAAGACTTCGATGGTGTTTATCAAGGTCTCGATTTCGGGTTCAATCATCCCTCGGCTCTTATCCGTGTAGGATTCAAAGATGATGAACTCTATGTATTCGATGAACTCTATGAGAAGGGGCTAACGAACGCCGAACTCATTCAAGAAGTCGGTAAGATGCTTGATAAACGGAAGCAAATCATAGCGGACAGTGCCGAACCTGCAAGAATCAAAGAGTTTCAGCAGGCGGGTTTCAGGATCAGTGGATCGGTCAAGGGCAAAGGATCTGTGAAAGACGGAATCGACTGGCTCAAGAGGCATAAGATTCACATCTCGAAGAACTGCCCAAACTTGCGGGCAGAAATGCAACAGTATTCATACAAAGAAGACAAAGACGGCAATGTCCTGGATGAACCGATCGAATTCAAAGATGACGCGATCGCGGCTCTAAGATATGCGATCGAACCTGTGAGACTGAGACGCAAAATCACCGCCGGATACTCGGCGTGGAGGTAATGCTATGACACTTGACACGATACGAGAACTCATAGAACTGAACGGCAAAGTAACGTCACAAATAATCACTGATCTCATAGACGACAACTCCACACGCGCAACTGTCATGGAGGCTCTGTATGA
>CAYZXD010000114.1:0-1730 GCA_964482325.1 uncultured Spirochaetaceae bacterium
CAACTGGAAAGTCTGCATGAGAACGCAAAAGCGTCCGGTTTCAGGAATCTGAAGAGCCAATTTCAAAATAACAAATCGGCTAATAAATATGCATTCATTCATGCATGCATAACGATGCAATATCATCCAGTCCAGATTGTTCAATAGCCAAGCAATGAGAACCGCGATGACTTTCAGTCGGCCTTAAGTGCGATAGTATGGTTTTCGGGCATGAGCAGGCCACCCTTGCAAGCAAGAGGGTGCATGTTCAACGCTTTCCAAGTTCTCTCAAGCCGGTTTGCCGACCCTCGCTTCCTCCCTGGCCAGCAGGACATTGCGGGCTTTCTTCAGGGTTGTCAGCAGGATTGCCAGCTCGATGTCATACCTTGCATGGCGGCCCCTTCTGTAGATCTTGTCGGGAAGGTACCCGTCCTTGAGTTCACTGTTGGTTCTCTCAACGGTGGTCCTGGCCTTGTATCTTGCCGCTTCCAGCTTGTCCATCGGTGGTGCGGATACACCCCTGCGGGCACGTTGGTCGATGATCGCCTTCCGCCCGATCATGTCGGCGTAGGCATTGATGTCAGGGTTGAGATACCCCTTGTCCATGAGTGCGTAGAGGAAACCGGTGCGTTGGTGTGCCATCTTCATAAGAGGGACTGCAACCTTGCAGTCATGGACGCAGGCCCCGGTCACTGCATAGGCGACCGACACGCCGAAGTCGTCGGCCGCCAGATGGGCCTTGTACCCTATGAACCACTGTCTCTTGCCCTTCGAGTTCTGCTTTGCGGTCAGCGAGCACCGCATCTCAAGCCGGGAGATCGACTGAAGCGGGTCTTCAGCAAGGTAGTCGAGCCTCTCTCGTTCCGCCCGGGCCTTCTGTTCAAGATACGCCTTCTCCTCAGGCGATCCTTTCTTCTTGCGCCCCTTCTTCTTAGGAGGAACCGGTGCAGCAGGGGCTTCCTTTTCCTTGACGAACAGCTTCTCCCTCGCCTCTATGATGGTGCTGTCGATGCTCAGGTGGCCGGCCATCCTGTCGTCCATCGCCTCTTTGTAGGCCTGCACCACCCGCTCATGGAGGGCTGCCGGGTCGACGACGCGCTCGACAGCCCGGGACAGCCTGCAGGCAGTCGCCTGGCTGGGAACCGTGCTGATGCCCAGGATATCCTTGAGGTTGCCGTTCTCTCGCAGCAGGAGCAGCGTCTCCTTCATGGTCGGCTGGCGGAAGTGCAGCTTCAGAAGCATGATGCCGAGGATGGAAAGCAGGTCGTAGCCGACCCTTCCCTTGATGCTGCCTCTGCGCAAGCGGGTGAGCTCGCCGGGGGAGAGCAGCCGTTGCACCGTGGCATAGAGGCCGAGAAACTCGAGTTCACGTTCCGACGGTTCCCTGAAGAAGCATGAACCGAAATCTCCGGTATCGAACAGAAGGGATTGAAGGGAAGAGGTGTTTGGTGTAGAATAAGCCATAGAAAAGAACTCCTTTTTTGCCGATGAAGCGTGGTAACTACATCGTAGCAGGAAAGGGTTCTTTTTTCTATATATAGAAAGCAATTATATACAATATTTCAGTCAATTCCTCGAGAATTGAGACCTGAACGGAAAAGACGGAGCCCGAGAAGGTGTATCTGTATATTTATGCAATTGTCGTCTCTTCAAAGACTATTTTGAAATTAGCTCTGAAGATCGAGAATTTCACCGAGGCGAAGCTTGAGGCACGACGGGAAGCTGGGGATCGTTGGTTCGAGTACGGGTAT
>CAYZXD010000115.1:0-1725 GCA_964482325.1 uncultured Spirochaetaceae bacterium
GATCATAAAGGCTAAGCATCAGCTTCGCGATCTCCCTGGCCTTGTACGCTCCGCTTCTATCAACCTTCGTCGGGTCCTTTCCGCTGAAAGCTCCTCCACCGACTGGAGCAAAACCATGATAACTGTCAACCACGATCTTACGCCCGGTTAAACCTGCATCACCCACAAATCCTCCAATCTCAAATCGCCCGGTAGGATTGATCATGAATCTGCGCGGTGGTTCTATGTTGTATTTTTCAAGGATTGAGAGCGCTAGATTTTTCACAAGACCGTCTGTTTCTTCTCTCTTGTTTTCGGTGTTCTGATAGCAGATCGTGAACGTGTCGATTCCAACAAGTTTGAAATTTTCGTCATATATTCCAGTGATCTGCGCCTTCCCATCCGAACGCAATGAGCTGTGTATTGCCCTCGATGAATCATATGCCCTGGAGAAATCCTGGAGGATCACCATTGCCTTCGGCAAGCGCTGCAATGTTTCGTTGCATGCATATCCGAACATCATGCCGTTATCCCCAGCCCCTCCTATCACATCATTGGTCCCCATCGCGATATCGTAGCTCTGCCTTCCGATGTCGACGATTATCTTCATGTCAGGATAACCAACATCATGAAGCACACGCCTGGATATCGCCTCTGGATCAATATTTGCACGCGTTGTGATCTCGCCAGTGATATAAAGGGCACTCTTCCCACCCATCACCTCTATGCCGCACCTGCTATGCCTATCCTCAAGCAGGCAAGCATCAAGGATTGCATCCGATACCTGGTCACATACCTTATCAGGATGTCCGCGAAACACAATCTCATTGCTGAATAGCTTCATTTGAAAAACTCCTCCACTTTTATCGGTTCACCATTTCTGGTGATATTCGATTCTCTTCCATTCTCCTTGCACCATCTCGCATAACGGCCGACTATCACATCACAGTAATGCGGGTCCAGTTCGACAAGACGCGCTCTTCTGTTCAGCTTTTCACATGCAATAAGTGTTGTACCAGACCCTCCGAAAGAATCAAGCACAATATCGCCTTCTTTGGAGCTGTTCTTTATCTGGTATGAAAAGAGCTCAACAGGTTTCATGGTAGGATGCTCGCCGTTTCTGTTCGGTTTTTCAAACTCAAGCACTGTAGTTTGTTTGCGATCTGAAGCCCAAAGGTGCCCAGCGCCTTCTTTCCATCCATAAAGGCATGGTTCATGCTTCCATTGGTAGTCCTGGCGGCCCATGACCATCGATGACTTTTTCCATATCAGGCACTGTCTTACTTTCCACCCTGCATCATGCGCTGCACCTCTAAAGTTGTAGCCTTCCGAATCTGCATGCCAAATGTAAAAAACCGCACCAGGCTTCATAACAGCATCTGCAGCAACATAGCAGTCACGCAGAAACTGCCTGAACTGATCGTCCGACATGTCGTCATTCTGAATAGTCAATTTGTCTTTTGTGCATCCCTCATAGGCCACGTTGTATGGCGGGTCGGTCAGCCAAAGATCAACAAGATCGTTCCCAAGAAGCTTTGCTAAAACCTGTTGGTCAGTACTGTCTCCACATATAAGCATCCCCCCACCGAGATTATAAATATCACCAAGGACAGTGACATTTTCCTTCACCTCTGATATCTCATCATCGCCAGTTGTCTCATCTTCGGTCTGACTTTCGATTTTAAGCTCGCTATCCACCAGCCTCAGCGTCTCCGCAACCTCGCCACCGATCTCATCCAGCCACTC
>CAYZXD010000116.1:0-1711 GCA_964482325.1 uncultured Spirochaetaceae bacterium
TACTTTTACTCATGTTTCCTCCCTAGTGTCACCCGCTAGGGGGTCAGTCAAGCCAAAAGTGTCACCTTTTTGGGGTTCAGATCATACTGCGGTCTAGAAAACTTGCCTACTGTGCGCTAGCAAATTCATCATACCGCGCACACCCTGTCGCCACTTTCAAGGGTTCGGTCAATCTGGGAGGCACCTGGCTGCTCGATCAGTTGTGGCATCGCATCGGTATCGCGAAAGCCTTGAAGAGTGTGCTTGCCGATCGTAAATACGACATTCCACTGGAACGACTGATCTTCTCCATGGTGGCTAACCGGGCATTGGATCCTTCCAGTAAACTGCATGTGGAACACTGGGTGGCCAACGAAGTGTACATCGAAGGCCTTCCTTCGGTGGATTCACAGAACCTGTACCGTGCGATGGACTTCCTGCAGGAACATTCAGATGTGCTACAGAAGGCCATCTTCCATGCGGTCGCCGATCTGTTCAATCTGGAAGTTGATCTGCTGTTCATTGACACGACCACCACCTACTTCGAGATCGAAGGAGAGGATCCTGATTACATCGAAACCGATGATCAGGGAACAGAATCGGTGCATCTCGGGTACCGAAGACGAAGCAAGCATGGTAAGGACAATCATCCTGAGTTGGCCCAAGTCGTCATCTGTTTTGCCGTTACCCGTAGTGGTATTCCGGTGAAGTGCTGGTCCTGGCCAGGTAATACCAGTGATAAGGCAATCGTAGAAGAGATCAAACAAGACCTGAACCTGTGGGATCTTGGCCGGACCATCTATGTGGAGGATACCGGATTCAATTCCGAGAAGAATCGCAGGATCCTTCGGGGAGCAGGAGACCATTACATCATTGGTGAGAAACTGCGCCTTGGCCGGTATGCCGATGCCCATCCGGCTCTCAGTCAGAAAGGGAAGTTCAAGAAGCTCGACAACGGCCTTGAGATCAAGGATATGGTACTGGATGCCGACAGCACCACCGCTCGTCGGTTCATCCTCATCAAAAACCCTGATGAAGCCAAACGGGACAAGCTGAAACGTGACGACATCGTAGCCGAAGCCGAACGCAGGATCGAATCATTGAAGCAAGAGAAGCAGGATCAACACACCAAACGGACCTGTGAATTGCGCAGCCACGCGGTATTCGGCAAGTACATCAAACAGAGCAAAACGGGTAAGTTAAGCATCGACAAGATGAAGATTCGTAAGGAAGAGTTGTTTGATGGTAAGTACCTGATCAGCACCAGCGATCTGAAACTCTCATCAGAAGAGGTGGTGATGGGCTACAAGCAACTGGTGAACATCGAACGGGTATTTCGTGACATGAAACATTTGATCGACATCCGACCAGTGTACCACCGCAAAGAGCAGCGGATTCGTAGTCATATCCTCCTCTGTTGGTTAGCGATGTTGATGATCCGCATCGCTGAGCAGGAGTCCCAGATGACGTGGTTCCAGATGAAGAAAATTTTTAATAAGTTGCAGCTGGGAACGCTCGAAACACCTCAGGGAATCGTACGGCAAACGAGCGAACTCACACCTGAGATGAAGAAATTATTCACTACATTGCAGATAGATAGCCCGAACAAAGTCCTGCATGTAGAAACTTGAAGGAAACGAAAAGCCCAAACAATTACCCCAGAAAAATAGGCATACAACCTGCTTTCCCGAAACACCTAACGAGAATTAGGTGCTGAATCCGATATAAATTC
>CAYZXD010000117.1:0-1705 GCA_964482325.1 uncultured Spirochaetaceae bacterium
GCCAGGAGTTCAAGGATATAATCATAAACGCTAAAGAAGAAGATGTAACTGTCATAAAAAGTCCTGTAGGGATTCCCGGCAGGGTACTGAAAACCCCCTTTGTAGAAGAATATCTTGCGGGGCGCGTAAAGAGCAAACCCTGCTTCGCCAATTGTCTTTCGCATTGTGCCTACAAAAACGAGCGGAAGGCCTTTTGCATCGCCCAGGCTTTAGTCGATGCTTTCAGAGGAGACTATGAAGAAGGGCTTTTCTTTTGCGGGACCAATGTTTCACGAGTCACCCGCATGGAAAAGGTAGAAGAAATATTTGATGAGATTTTCGGTCCGCCGTGTAATTCGTGTAAGCATGGCAAATCAATGGATGCGGGATGTTTTCAGGTTGAAAGAAAAGTCTCCGCTTGCTAGCAAAAGCTTGTTGCCGGTAAGGTTTTACAACGATAAGAGCTTGTGAAAAGAAAAAACGGAGGCCGGAAGACATTTCCGGCCTCCGTCGTTAATACAGGGTCAGCTTTCAGTACTTTCCCGAAGGATACCTTCAAGGTTTTCCAGTGTTTTCTCGAAAAGGGCGGCTACTTCTTTTACAGGTTCTGAAGACGTCATGTCCACTCCGGCACGCCTGAGGAGTATTACAGGGTAGTCAGACTTCCCGCTTTCCAGGAACTCCAGATATCGTTTTACTTCCTGAGTGCCGCCTTCCCTGATGTTTCTGGAAAGAGCCGTAGCCGCGGCGTACCCTGTGGCATACTGGTACACGTAAAACGGGGAATAAAAATGGGGGATTCTTGCCCATTCGTACTCCAGTTCATTGTCTATTTCCAGCTCGGGCCCGTAATATTTTTCGTTCAGGCTGTGCCACAGAGAGCAGAAGGTTTCGGCAGTCGGGGCTTCTCCTTCGGCAATCATGTTGTGTACCGTCAATTCGAACTCAGCGAAAAGAGTCTGGCGGAAAAAGGTTGTCCTGATCTGTTCAAGCAGGGCGTTGGCGAAGTAAAGCTTTTCCTCACGGGAGGTCGCTTGTCCCTGTAAAGCCTCGTGAAGGATTATCTCATTGGTGGTGGAAGCCACTTCGGCGGTAAAAATACTGTGCCCCGAGTATACGAAGGGCTGTTTTTTGTCCGTGAAAGCCTTGTGAAGCGCATGCCCCATCTCGTGAGCTATGGTGAAAACGTCCCTGAAGGTTCCGTTGTAGTTGAGGAGTACGTAGGGATGGATCCCGTATGAGCCCCAGGAGTAGGCTCCTCCGCGTTTCCCGCGGTTTTCAAGGACGTCGATCCATCGAGATTCGAATCCCTCCATCAAAAGAGAGACATATTCGTCACCTAGTGGCTTAAGTGATTCGGCTACCATTTGGCAGGCATCCTCGTAGGAAATGCACGGCTTTGGTTCTGGAGCCAGAGGGAAGTACATGTCGTGCATGTGAATAGATTCAAGATCGAGGGCTCTTTTTTTGATCGAAGTGTATCGGTGGAGTAGATAAAGGTGTTTCTCGACTGTCTCTATCAGCCCATGGTATACCTCAGGGGGAATATTGTCGGGTGCCAGGGCTGCTTCCAGCGTTGATGAATATTTTCGGCTACGGGCGAAATAAGCAGATGACCTCAAGGTCGCGTTCAGTGTACCTGACAGTGTGTTTTTTTATGATGTATATAGTAAGTGCAGTAGTTTGAAGTAATTTTTGAGTATTGTATTGTGTTTGGATTTTATTT
>CAYZXD010000118.1:0-1680 GCA_964482325.1 uncultured Spirochaetaceae bacterium
GAAAGTTTATTTTTCTTGGGGTGAGAATACACGTTATGATATGAAAACTTTCAATAGGGGCAATCCTGCGGGGTCAAAATTAAACCTCCCCGAAGGGAGGCTATGAAGAAGCTGAAAAGTTTCAAAAAGTCACCTCGATAATTTCATCCGCAATAGTCGAGGGAAGAATATCTTCGATCTTCCCAAAATACTTCTCGAAGATAACCTTTTGATCTTCTTCGCCCCCTTCTCTGCTAAGATAAGCATAATATGTTCTGCCGTCCTTTCCGCTAAGTGGCAACCAGTCTTCGAAAAGCGACGGAGAATCCTTGCACTTTTCAACATATTCTGCCGCTTTCTTTCCTTCTTCTTTTTCGAAAGTCTTAAAGGAAACCTGACGGAAAGAAGGATTAAGCCTTCTCTCTATTTTGGCTATTTCCGCTTCTACATCTTCTCTCGAATAAGTATCGAACGGTTTTCTGAGTTCAAATGCGGCGTCTACATAATGTTCTCCTGAATAAGAAACTTTCCACGAACCGTCTCGAAAGATATAAACACACGCAAACTTTTTCTCGAACAGAATTTCTCTTAGTTTAGCTTTTCTCTGGAGCTTCACTGCCTTCTTAAAACTCAGTTCATTTTTCACGCCTGTCACCTCCTCTAAAACCTTTTCCAAATGTTCCTGCTGAGTAATCTTATTCTTAGCGAGCCACACCTTATAGGCGTGGCCCAGCTCGTCTGATACTCTGATGGTGATGTTCTTCATTTCCACAATCTCCCTTTTTCCAACATATACTTCTTCGCCCTTTCGATCGCTTCTTCCTTACTTTCGAATCGAACATAGTAACTCTTATCACCTTTGAGTTCGATTTCGTGTACTTCTTCTGGAGCGAAAAGTTCCTTTTCTCTTCGGGCAATCACGAATTCATATTCGTCTTCGTCTTCAATGTCGATAACAGTAAGATCCTTTCCGCGCTTTACCCATATCTCCATTTCGTCTTCTTCAATCTCGAAAAGTTCTTCTCTCTCTGTCATCTTTACCCCTCCTTCGTCTTCCTTGATTCTATAATATCATAGTGTACGCATGAGTACAATAACGATAGTGTAAACCATACGTAACGACTAGCTACACATAGAAGGCAAAAAGAAAAGCCCCCATTTCTGGGGGCCTGCGAAAAAGGAGGTGGTCGGGTCAAAAGCGTATCTCGAATCCAGCGAATATGCCGGGTTTTATTCTGAAGTCGAAACTTCCGATGTTCTTCCAGGGATAAGTAGCACCGCCATGCACGCTGACGGGTAAGTCGGGTTTCCACGCGAGAGTTCCAGCAGCCAGCAGCTCATTGCCACCGACATTCAGAGACAGGCGGCCAGACTCAAGAAGTCTCACCATCAGCAACGATTGTGGTGTGAGATTCAGGCT
Organism: uncultured Spirochaetaceae bacterium; assembly: GCA_964482325.1. GTDB lineage: Bacteria > Spirochaetota > Spirochaetia > Sphaerochaetales > Sphaerochaetaceae > CAYZJV01. The sequence continues at coordinate 1,400 of CAYZXD010000118.1, forward strand.
GTTGAGATCCAAATTCAAACCCGTCACCTTCACCACCGGGTTCTTTATCCCCGCGGCTGTCAGTATCGTCTTCACCTGGTTCTCCGGCTTCAACAACGACAAGCTCTGTATTGCTTCCGGGTTTCGGGAGAAAGTAGAGCGCGGCTTCGATTATGCCGCTTATTATCCCCCTCTCTGAACCTGTCAGAGGTATGTTGTCCGCTTCGGCGAGAGCTTCAACGAATCGCCACGCTTCATCCTTCATTGTCTGATGGAGCTTCGATATGTCTCCGCCCTCTTCA
>CAYZXD010000119.1:0-1674 GCA_964482325.1 uncultured Spirochaetaceae bacterium
GCCTGATTTTGACCCCGAAACATGTACAGAGGACGAATTCGTCGACATGTGCATGACGTGTTTCGGAAATGTGGAGATATAAGAAGGGGCTGGCATAAAACCGGCCCCTTTCAATGAGTGGGAGGGGATGAAAATGAACAAAAAGCGATATTACGTTGTCACAATACAGCAGCCTTACGGTTACGATACGTTTATTTGGGGCTCACCTTGGCCTCCGAGTATAGACCCGTCTAATGGTGAACGACTGATAGGACCTTATGACACCTACGAAGACGCTGCTTGTAAAGTGAGTGAAATAGAGGCAGGCAACAAATGTCTGCAAGGCGAATGGTACAAAGGGAGGTGGACCAGATGCAGTACAAGCTGATAAACTTTCGCATTCCAGAGCCGTTGTTTCGAGAGTTTAAGGCAAAAGTTGCCTTGGAAGGTGTCAGCATGACTGAAAAGTTGGTTGGGTGGATCAAAGAATACGTTGAAGGCGAGGAGGAGTGAAATTATGGATCGTCAAGAAAAAGAAAAAATAATTGCTGTCCTTGAAATTGCAAAAGCTGGCGTCGAACATCATCTCGACAAAACGCGGGATGATGCACAAGCGCAAGAACGATATCAATTCCTTCGAGGTGAATATGAAGCATATGGTTCTATATTGAGCTTCCTGCAGACCGGTCGTATTGCATACCTGACTACGTGGTGTGACATGCAGCAGAAAAGGATGATCGATGATATTGTGAACAACCGGATGAAGGTGTGAATGAATTTGGAGGATGCAGACCAATGACCAGACTTCCAAAAAAACAAGAGCGGCAAGCGCTTCTGAAGTCGGTCCTTCAGAAGATTTCCGACCAGACAGGCTGCATGTACGGCGTCGAATACCGCTTCCACCCGAAGCGGAAATGGCGTTTCGATGCGGCGTTTCCGAGCGAGCATGTTGCGGTCGAGATTGAGGGCGGCGTGTGGCAATATGGCCGGCACAACCGTGCTTTGGGTTTTCTGAAGGATTTAGAAAAATACAACGAGGCGGCAAAGCTGGGATGGAGAATAATAAGGACCCCCTGGGAATGGCTGGAGGATGGGTCCATCGTTTCGGTAGTGATTGAAGCCTTGCTCCATAACAGAAAAACATTGGACAAATAAAGTTAAGATTATAGTAGCTCTGGTGGATTGGTATTGGATAGAAGGAGGGGAAATGAGCATGAAGAAGCAATATTACACGCTAAAAGAAGCTCTAAGCATTGCGCGGGACATAGATCCTAGGATTCCGAAAACAAAAAGTATTCCTAGATGGCGAGTGAGCAGGTGCATTCCGGGTCCTGTCACGTATTCATACGACGGCGGGCGAATAGGGCTTTACACAGAAGAACTAGTCATTGCTCTTTTGGTAACCGCAAAGCTAAACAAAGACCGCGGTTTTTCAATTTACGAGATCGCTCAAGCTTATGCCACCTTCCGAAACATAGGCATGGGGCCTATGACGATTGAAATGAGCACAGACAGGGCTTATGAAGCATTCATGGCTTACAAGCAAGTGCGTGAAGAGGTGGAAGCAACGCTTCGAGAAAGAGGGCTTGTATACGATGGTTAATGACGGAGACGGTAATGATTGCAAAAAAGAATGCAAACTTTTTGCATGCAATGGTCAAGCATGGTAAAATGATAAGAATAGAAAAGATTGTA
>CAYZXD010000120.1:0-1548 GCA_964482325.1 uncultured Spirochaetaceae bacterium
GCAGCCTGTCTGGAGGTAAGGGGATTCGAACCCCTGGCCTATAGATTGCGAACCTATCGCTCTAGCCAACTGAGCTATACCCCCGCTCACAGCGAATAGTAAGCAAACTTTACTATTTTGTCTAGCATATCTGGTTTATCCTGCCGGTCATGATCAAGAGAACAGCTCTTCAATACGCTTCGGCGGGCTCAAATAGAAGCCCTGGGCCATATCACAATTGACCCTCTGCAGATACGCAAGTTGTTCTTCTGTTTCAACCCCCTCCACGATTACGCGAAACCCAAGGCTTCGTACCACTGTAATGATACTCTCTATCAGGGTATGCGATCGGTTGCTCTTTTGCACATCCCAGAGCAATGAACGATCGATTTTAATGCAGTTGAAGGGAAGATTGATCATATATGCCAGGTTGGAATAGCCAGTGCCAAAGTCATCAAGATGAAAGGTGATTCCTCGATCGATCAGTGGACGCATAACCGATAGGGCTTCGTCATAAGCAGCTCCAATAAACGTTGATTCAGTAAGTTCGATAGTAATGCTGTTCGGGGGTAGTTTGTATCGTTCAATAGTTTCGAGAATCTCTCTGACAATACGGGTGTTCGAGAACTGCAATCCGGAAAAATTGACCGAAATGGGTGGAAGCTTTTTTCCTGTAGCTCGGTACTGATCAAGCATATTACACACTTGTTCTAATACCCAGCGACCAAGGTCTCCAATAATTCCCAACTCTTCAGCCAAAGGAATGAACTCAGCGGGAGAAACAGCTCCAAGTTGTGCATCATGCATGCGTAAAAGAGCTTCGACACCTTCTACTGAATTTGTGGTTACTGAGTAAATCGGTTGGTATTCAAGATAGAGACTATTCGATTCTATTGCCTGTAACAGCCGTTCGGTAACGATATTTTTTCTTCGGATAGTCTGCTGTAATAACGTATCACAATGGACGATCTGTCCCTTACCACGATTTTTTGCTGTCCGAATTGCATAATCAAGGAGCGTGAGCGGGTCCGAATCGGGCTCGTTTCTAAACGGGAGGTGCAGCGTGGCTACAGATGCACGGAGACGGGCTGAAACACCTTCGACATGCCAGTTTGATGAAAACCGTTTGATGATTAACTCAGCAATATCTTCATCATATTTTGAGTTGATGATGACTGCAAACTCATCACCTCCATATCGATAAACCTGCCCATGTGGAATCAGTTCGTGCAGTCCTTCTGCAATGGTCTTTATGAACAGATTGCCGCGTTTCTGTCCATAAGTATCGTTGACGGTCTTAAAGTCATCAAGACTCACAATGAGCACAAGGGCTTTACGATTGTGATGGTATATCTGTTCAATCGTCTGGATGAAGCTTGATCGGTTGGGATACTGAGTGAGCGAGTCAATCGCGATGCGACGGGTCTGAAAATTGAGATACACTGAAAGCATCGCCAACGTAATGGCAGTACCGGTAAGAATAATTTTCGGATACATGATCTGTAACGTAATGATACTGAGAGAAAGCGCAGGTAGCCAAAGTACCACTCTGAAAAATGAACTATCAAG
>CAYZXD010000121.1:0-1489 GCA_964482325.1 uncultured Spirochaetaceae bacterium
AACGAACTAGTTTCCAATTCTCCAATCTCACTGCAGCATTTCCTTCATGTTCGAAATAGAGCGGTTCACTCCGACTCCATGTTTTATTATGTAAAAGTGGTGAGAAATCTTCCCCTGAAAGAGGTGTTGTATCATCCGTGAAATGTGAGGAAGGATAGTTTACGCCTGCAAGCGCATAGCAAGTCGGAGCGATGTCCATCAGGTGTAGAGGAGCATCAACTCGTAGTCCTTTCCTCTTCATTGCGTTCGGGAATCGAGCTACACAGGGTGATGCTATCCCTCCCTCGTGAACCCAGTGCTTGAACATTCTGAATGGGGTATTACTCACATTTGCCCATGCTCGTCCATAACTTTGATACGTCTCTTCTCCACCAGGGATAATACCTGGGATATTTCCCAGTACTGGCATGCTTCCATTTCTCATGGGATGCACGAGAGACTGTTCTTTTCCATTCTCTGCGAGAAATTCCGCGCAGGCGCCATTATCCGAAACGAAAAGCACCAACGTATTATCAGATACTCCCTTAGCTTCCAGCGTAGAGAGTATGTTCCCAATGCCTTGATCCATTGCATCAATCTGGGCTGCATAGACAGCCATTCTCATTGCTTCCCAGTCTTTATTTTGAACATCTTCCCAAGGGATTGTCTCTGGATCTCGAGAAGAAATTCCCCAATATGGGTTCACCACCTTTAACATACGCATTTGCTCATGCCGCATCGTACGGGTTGCATCCCATCCTTTTCGATAAGTCGTTTCATAACGGGCAATATCCTCAGGCAAAGCGTGAAGAGGCCAGTGTGGAGCCGTATAGTTAATGCTGATGAAAAAAGGAGTGTCGGAGGATGTCGCCCTGTTGATGAAGTCAATCGATTTGGAGGTGATTTTGTGTGTGTAGTAGAACTCTTCGTCTATAGGTATGAATGAATCTCCATTCATGAGTGTATGAGGGTTGTAATAACTTCCCAATCCTTCAAGAGTACCGAAGAATTCATCAAAACCACGTGTAAGTGGGGTAGGATAGCCTGGTGATCCTGGATTCCACGTATGCGGAGCTCCTACCTCATAAAATCCACCAACGTGCCATTTTCCGGTCAGTGCGGTATTGTATCCTGCTTGTTTGAGAACCTCTGCCATAGTCATGCTTGAGTTATTCAGAAAGCCACGATAGGCAGGCTGTTCAAGATCAGCAACCATATGTCCCACACCAGCCTGATGAGGGTATAGTCCGGTTAAAAGAGATGCACGCGATGGGCAGCAACGAGCACATGTGTACATTTGTGTGAACAAGACACCTTCGTGAGCAATGCTGTCTATATGTGGTGTATGAATTTCTGAGCCATAACAGCCAACATCAGAAAACCCCATGTCATCTGCGACAATAATCACAAAATTTGGTTTTTTTGTCTCTTCTCCATTTTTTTGCATTGTTTTACGGTTCAATCATAAATTTTGTGGGATTCTGTGAGCGACGGGGTTCCTGACGTAGGC
>CAYZXD010000122.1:0-1470 GCA_964482325.1 uncultured Spirochaetaceae bacterium
TGTCAACGTTCAGTGAAAACAATACCATAACATCTACGATATTGTTCAGTGAAAACAATACCATCCTATCACCCCCTAATGTACCGAACGAGGACCATGATAGGTGCTCCACGGAGAGTTAGCAGCACCGATTTTTCCATTTGCTGATCGTTGTTCGGTCGTGTATAGAGATTTCTTCTGAACAGGCTCCTGCTTGGACAGTTTCACTATCTCCTTGGGTGTCACCACCACCGATTCCCCATCAATGATCAACCTTGCTTTGATACCGAAGCGGGGGCTGTCGAGCACGGTTATCGTCTGTCGAGCGTGTGCGATGATAGATTTCCCACGGTATCGGTCGGGAAGCGCGTACGTCCTGTTGCCATAGCTGAATGACAGGCCATGGTCAAGCTTCCTCTCGAAGTGCTGGCACAGTATCTCCTCCAATTCCTTTTGAGGAACTTTCGCGCGGTAAGCGGGAAGGGTATCTGCGGCCTTGCGTGCGAAACGCTTGTTGTGTTCTTTGATGTAGGACGGCAACCATGCGTTTGCCTCATCCAGGCTGTGGATGTTCGCCATGCGCATATCTTTCACCAACCGATCCTGCAAAGTGCCCCACAGGCGTTCCACTCGTCCTTTTGCCTCGGCGGATCCGGCGAGGATGATAGTGATGCCCAATTCTCCCATGGCACGACTGAACTGGGTCTGTGAAGGATTCACTCCCGCAAGTTGTTCGGCTATGCTCAACTGCTCCTCCGAACGGTTGTTGGTGAATACACCGCGCTTGTCGGTGTAGAAGGCGAGCGGCAGCTTCCCGTCCGCATTCATTTGCCGGACCAACTCACAATAGGACTCGGTGATCTCCTCGATGGAGAACCACAAGGAGAGCAATTCGCTTTGTGCATCGTCGATGGCCCCATGCAAGTGACAATACCCGCCGTTCTCGAACCAGTCGTGCCGGCTGGCATCCAGTTGCACCAGCTCTCCGGCTCGACTGCGTGGCTGCCTGCGGCGGTAGCATTTCTCCTTCCGTTTCTTACGGTTGCTACTGATGCCCGCTTCCTTGAGGATCCGGTGCACGGTGGGACGCGAGAGATCTAGACCATGCTCCTGCACGAGCTTCTCCGTGAAATGGCTGAAGTTGAAATCACTGTACCTCTGGCGATACAAGTCCACCACGTAGGCACACACCTGCGCGGACACCGTATGTGCCGGAGCCCTTCCCACATTACCGTGGACAACCGCTTGCGCTCCCTGATTGCGGACTGCCCGACACAGCACCTTGATCCTGGGTATACTCAGTCCCAACAACTCCGCTGCCCGCTTTTGCGTGATCTGCTTCTCCAACACTTGTTCAATCACCGTCAACCGCTTGGCCTCTCGCTTACTCATCGCTATCCTTTTCATCCTTCGAGCTTAATGCTCTCTTGTGTGAAAAGGTATTGTTTTCACTGAACAGTTACAGGGTATTGTAATCACTGAACAACCACA
>CAYZXD010000123.1:0-1455 GCA_964482325.1 uncultured Spirochaetaceae bacterium
CGATCGTCCCGTCGGTAAACAATACTGCTGTTCTCATTGGGAACGTCCCGTAGCTTGAAAGACCAAGGCCACGTATTTTCGCAGAGACGGCCCCGCTCCCAATAAAATCAATAAGCTGAATGTCCCGCTGGAAAGTCGGAAGCAGGAAAGTCTGCTGACGTCCCCGTAGCCAGTGCAAGAATTGTCGCCACTTCCACAAGTCGGCTTTTGTCGCCGTGACTTTTCCGAGGATGCTTGTTTCCTCGACAATGCTCCGGTTCGGTTCGACTTCGATGAGCCCCTGTCCGTTGTCGATGTACTCCGACGATCTGTATATTCTTTCGTTGAACTCCTCGACCTTCACTCCGACGTCACGAAGGATCGGATACCCGTCTACGGTCGGATAATTTTGCGAGCCAACATAGTCGTCATCGACAATAGTGAAAGTGGCCGACGCCTGCACGACGGCGTAGTCTTGTTTCATGTGCAAGCCGTCCTGAATGATGCCGAAAAGAAGCGGCATGATGAGGGCGTTGGAGTAGCTATGCTTGACCGGCTGCTCTATGTCTATGCCGTTTTCCTGGAGCGTCACAATGTTGACAGCCTCATGTTTGTCGTCGCTCTCCCAGATGAACGCTGCGTTTGTATAGCTTGCGTTCCGGGTGTCGAAACTGATTGTCGTCGCACCGCTCGGGATCGACTGAACCCTCTCCGCCTCAACCCAGATAGGCACGCCCCACGTACGAAATACCCAAGCCTTTGCGAGTGTCGCCATCTGTGAGCCATAGTGCGGCGTTTTGGCATATGAATAAGTGATGTGTCGCCTCGGAGCGGTCCGCAGAGCGATGCGCTGCTCGTCCGAGTAGGTCTCAATAAGGTCAGTCAGCCATTCGAGCTTTTCGGTAAACTTGCGCTTCGGCATCCAGTGAAATACCACGAGACGCCTACCCTCGACGGTGAGCGGGATCGAATAGACGTCGAAGTTGAGCGTTATTCTTGCATCAATGACCGGTGGCCCGGCAAGTCCAACCTTGATGCGGTACAGCTCGGCGTGCGTTGGGCCAAATTCGTGCGGATACGACAACGGCCCCTCGATCTGTATGCCTTCTGTGTTGACCAAGCCGAGGCTGACTAATGTCCTTGTATTCTCTAGGTCGGCGTTCCATACCTCCACCGTGTGTGTCTGCTCTACCATCAGCGTTCCAACGTTGATGTACGTAGGCTCGACGTGCACGTAGCCGTAAACATCATCGTAAACTCCATGCAGGAGCCAACCGTTATGTTGTGATGGAGTGATCTGCTTTGTTGGCGTGAACGCTCCGAACAAAACAGGCGGGCAAACATCATTAGTGTTGGACAGCTCGAAAGAGGCATCCCAGCTATGGTACCACCAGAAAGACTGTTCGCTGTCATCCCATACCTGTGGAGTTGGAACTAGATAAAATGACAACGCTACGCCTCCTTCTTAATGGCCCA
>CAYZXD010000124.1:0-1417 GCA_964482325.1 uncultured Spirochaetaceae bacterium
GAGAGATTTTCCCATGAGTAAGAAAGCCAGTTACACAGGAAAGTTTACAGACTCGATCCACTCATTTCATGACCATCGCTGAAGGCAACTCTACCCACATACTTTTGCATATCAATACGATCCATCACCGGACCTGATATCCGTTGCCGATAGGTGCGAATTGCATGCGGGGTGCACTCACACCGGCTGGTTCCTGCATACCCACAGGGACAGGGATTCATAGCTGCTACCAACATAAAATCAGCAGGATACCGGTTTGTCTGATTTACCCGGCTGATGGTAACTCGGCGTTCTTCTAAGGGAAGTCGTAATGATTCAAGAGTCTTTCTGCTGAACTCAGGCAATTCATCGAGAAACAGAATACCTCGATGAGCGAGAGTCACTTCTCCTGGTTTCGCATATGCTCCACCTCCAATAAGCGCTTGAGAGGACATATTATAGTGGGGAGAACGGAACGGTCGGGTCCTCTTTAATTCATGACCGTCTAATTCTCCTGCGATGCTGTAGATGGATGACACCTCAAGGATTTCATCTTCCTCCATAGGAGGCAAAATAGTTGGCAGGAGTTTTGCCATCATCGATTTGCCACTGCCCGGAAGTCCTACTAAAAGTAGATTGTGATTTCCTGCCACTGCTGCAGCAAGATACGGCAGAATATCCTCATGACCTACTACATCATGAAAATCACCACGTTTTTGTTCATTACTACCTAGCCCATCGTCAGGTGAACGATGGTACGGAGCAAGGTACAGTCGTTTTTCCAGAAATGCAATCACTTGTTGCACCGTGTCACATGCATAGATTGCCACATCAGATACCAATGAGGCTTCATCGGCACAGGGACTGGGTACTACCAGGTGCTTCCACCCAAGATGTCGTGCTTGGATCACCATGGGAAGTATGCCATCAAAGGCAACTAGCGTTCCGGTAGTACTAATTCCTCCTACGATGGCAATATCAGACCATCCCTCCAGTTTCGGTACCACCTGAGCAGATTCAATGAGTATACCGAGTAGCATAGGAAGATCGAGATAAGCTCCCCGCTTTTTAATATCACTCGGACTCAAGTTCACTACGACCTTCTTCACCGGATAGGCATATCCCAGTTCTTCGGTACAAGCTTCCATGCGATCCTTTGCCTCTTTCACCGCACTATCACCCAACCCTACGATAGTCGTACAAGCCAGGCCTGCTATGAGAGAAACTTCTACTGCTAAGGGATAACCACTGATACCGGCAATCCCTAAACTGTGCATCACTGTTGCCACAAATTTAATCTCCTTTCTTATCTATACGACAGAGATGACGATCTTGATTCACCTGGAGACAAGAAGCTCTGGCCAAGAGAAAGAAAATATTCTACCATATTATTGTTATCAATATTGTTATTTAACACGCAAAAAAAATTTAATCTTTA
>CAYZXD010000125.1:0-1332 GCA_964482325.1 uncultured Spirochaetaceae bacterium
GGAAGTGGTAGTAGAAGCTTTTGCGGTTCAGATCACAGTCCTCACAGATGTCTGTGACTGTAATTTTCTCGAGCGGTGTATGCTCCATTCGTTGTTTCAGTGAGGCAGCTATTGCTCGCTTCGTAATCTGGGAGTTGGCCATGGAGATAATATGGTCCCTGAAAGAGTCTATCGTCAATGAAAAAATAGACAGGTGTATATCTTGACTGCCTCTAAAAGATATGTCATAAGAAGTATTGTTGATTATCATTATTATAGAGGACTGTATGAGAGTTACGCGAAAAATTGGATTAATCTGTACCATTATCATAGTTTTATCACACATAACACTGTTTGGTAATTCGATTACCTATGACATAGCAACGGGTACGTTGAAAGATTTCGCTATCAACTACAATGACAATCCTGACGATCCTTCTGCCTATATGAACAGTACACCGGTCTGGGACCACCCGGGTTTTCTTGGCCGTCTGATCTACACGGGAGAGCCCACGCAGCTTACCTTTTTCAACCATGGGCCAACTACCAGCGGTTCCCGTTTCTATTTTACTGGTACCGATTGGTCAGCTCAGAGTAGTACCGGTTACTACAGGGAGTTCTTCATTGTCGCCAGGGCAAAGGGGCTTCGCCATAGCCCGTCCAATGCTCAACATGACTTTTCACAGTCCAATACGGTTATTACCGGTCCTGGGCAGATGGTTGACATCCCCTATGGGGCAGGGAATGAGACCGTCCAGGTAGGACAGTTGGGGTACAATGTCCAGGGACAGAGAGCTGTGTTCAATGGGAGTAATGGGTATCAATATCTCTATCCCTACCAATATATCTGGATTGACCTGACCATTATTCGTACACGTAATGCCAACAGGAGCCGTTGGATAACGTACTATGAGTCTGCGCTCTGCATCCAGTCGGATGAGGAGGCTTCGGTTCTGCTTACGCTCTCAGGAGAGGACAACAAGGGTTGGGGCTGGGGGCAGATGCCTGAATCCTTCTCCTTCAGTATCGAGAAGACTGTGGAAGATGGGTTTCCTTTCTCCTGGTTACAGCAGACCAGCACTATGTACAATGCCTTGGAGATTGCCAAGGTAATCTACCGTGCAGAGGATTCTGCTGCTTCCATTCGCTTTGCTTCTGATGCTGCTGGCTACCAATCGCAGTTCTTCTTCAGGAACCAGTATGGGGATGTCTTTCCGTTCTCCTTGGCCTTTGATGCCACAAAGCCCAATCGAGCAGTGCTGCCTATCACTGCAACGCAGACGTTTGAGACAGCACTGCAGTCAGTGACTTCTCCCATTGATGGCAACTCCACCCACCAGATGCATGTCTTGG
>CAYZXD010000126.1:0-1317 GCA_964482325.1 uncultured Spirochaetaceae bacterium
CATGGCGAACTGTTGAGGAATTCGATTCCGATGCACTAGTAAATGCGGTCGAAAGAGTGGTCATCAAGCCGGATGGCATCGATGTGGTGATGAAGTATCGGCAGGTGGCGAATGGTTGATGGGTTTTCTTGGTATCAACAATGCGGAACCACCAAGAGCAAACCGACAAGTAGAAAAATTCATCCTATCCAACGAAATATTTTTGAATATCATTACTACCATGAGGAAAATCGTTTAATAACTGGAATCTTCGACATGATAAAAGTCCCTAGCCAGCAAAGTAAGAAATCAAGGATTGCAATCAATGGGATGGTCACGAAGGTACTTAGGGTCCAGTCTTGGTAAATAAGTGTCTTGGACATCACAACCAATCCCATTACGTGCATGAGATATATACCCATCGTGTATCCCGCAATTTTTGAAATTATTGTTCCCTTGAATGAGTAGTTCTGATTTATATATAGAGCAATTAAGAAAATACTCGCAGCTTCAATCATTGTGGTTATAAATAGGTATCCATAGAAAGTGCTGACAAACACAGAAGCACCCCGGTTGATAATCCAAGTCCCATACGCTGTAATTGACCAAGCAAGTATGAATGCGACTATTGCACTGAAGAACAATGTTCTGGCTATCTTCCTTGTGTTGAAATGATCTCTGAGAAAAAAGCCTAGCACAAAATAGAAGGAGTATCCTGTCACCATCTGGAAATCTAATCTCTCGGTTAATGTATTGCTTTTCTCAAGAAAGGGAATCAATTGTACATTTGGTATCACGAAGGTTGCCAAGAAACTAAGGGTTAAGAAGTACACAGTCAATTTCAAGTCTCTAGTAATTAAACGAAGTAATGGGACTAGAAGATAGAGGCTACCAAGAAGATAAAAGAACCACATGTGATATGATCCAGCAATAATGCCTTTGACTACAGATCCAATCGAGTAACCACCCAGACTTCCTGTTAAGACATATTTCCCTGTGATGTAAAAAAGTTGGTAGGCAACTGCCCAAAACAGGAACGTAGTTATCAGCTTTATGATTTTGCTGATAAGCTTGGAATTAGGAATATCTCGACTTGGGTCAAGCATGAATGTTCCACTCAGCATAACGAACAGTGGGACAGCGCTTCTGGAAAGCGAATCAAAAATATTCCCAGCTTGCCAACTGTTCATTGCGAAGGTTGTTGGGTAATCCTCCATAACAACCACATAGTTGGCACTAGTATGCAGAAGGATGACAAGTAGGCAAGCAATTACCCTTAGCAGAGACTCTGTAAATAATTCTGTGTAACTGCAAATTCTAAGTAGCCCGGTATGGGTG
>CAYZXD010000127.1:0-1291 GCA_964482325.1 uncultured Spirochaetaceae bacterium
TCAAAGAATACGACGGATTCTTTGAGTTCGACGCCGAAGCTTACCCGGATGGACCTTACACAATAAGCGTGAAGGCCTTTGTTGGTTCATTGTCTGATATGGCTGCTAATCAACATGCTCTTCCTGATCCCGTTCTTGACGAAACTGACAAGAGCGCGGATGTAGATGATGAATTCACTAACTACGATGATTTCCTGAATTTCGGATTCTCCCTCACGGATACTAGCCCTTATAGATCGCAAGAACTGGTGACCTGGCAGGATATCATTGATAACCAACTTTGGGAAAAGGATCCAGACAACGACATCTGGAGGCTCTCCTATACCATTGAAGTAACCAATGATAGTGCTGACGAAGCAGGCGCGCCATACCCCCTTGATAACACAGCAACGATTTACCGCCAGGATGAGAGGGAGACAGTGTTTGATGATGATGATGCCGAAATCGAGATTGACCTTATTGGGCGTGCGGAAGGCGAAAGCGTTTTCATTTGTGGAGTCAAGTACAACGCTGAGACTGATGCCCCGATTCCTGGTTGGTCAATTACACTTTGGCGTTTAGAAAATGGTAATTGGGTTACCTACACTGGTGAAGGCGATGATCCGCAATGGACAGTACTGACTGATGAAGAAGGAAGGTATTGCTTCCTGATCCCTCAGTTTACCGACACAGAAACATACAGGGTAACTGAAGAGTTAAGAGATGGTTGGATCCAAGTTTTCCCGGATGGAGATATTGAGGATGAGACTTACTACAAAGCAGTAGACGACACAGTCTACGGTTTCTACTGGGAAATCGACATCCCTGCTGGGCATACTCTCACACGCACATTTCTAGTGGATGATGACGGAAACCCCATCGAGGACACCATAGACGATGTACCCAACGCCGATGGCAGGTCTTATGATTTCTCAAATCAGCAGCTTGGTTACTTGAGGATCACCAAGACTTTCACTCCTGATGATGATGACAATATACCTTTGCCCGACTCTGTCAATATCAATGTGACTGGTCCCGGAGGATATGACGAAGACTTTGAACTCAACTCAGGCAACAACTGGACCAAGCTTATCGGAGACCTCATCCCTGGCGATTACACTGTTGAAGAAACAGATGTTCCTGATGGATGGGATGTAACATACAACCCCGAGGAGGATGGTAAGGGTAAGGCTACTGTAGTGGCAGGAGATGATGATACCAGTGCCGTTGAAGTCTTTATCAACAATACGTTCGGCTTTGGTTACTTGAGGATCACCAAGACTTTCACTCCTGATGATGATGACAATATACC
>CAYZXD010000128.1:0-1278 GCA_964482325.1 uncultured Spirochaetaceae bacterium
TGTGAGCAACAATGACCGCTGTGGCACGTTCTCGGAGCGGATTCGAGAAGACCTCCCTCTATACGTTGCTAGAAAGACAATAAGTAGTTTTCTGTAAAAGAGATACTAGCGATACACCTTTAGATTTATTGTTGGGGAATATGTAAACATATGTAAAGCAATAAGTTGTTTTTAACACCTCTATTCGGCTAGCTCTTCAACCTTTTTATCACTTTGCTTCATGCTGTAATGGGTGCTCTTGCGGACCCTGTTTCCGTACTCATCGAGCTCGATGTTGGTTCGTGATTTCTTCATCTTCTGGACAAGGTCGAAGGTTTCCCTGTCGATGATCGGAGGGTGATGATTTTGTGACCTTTGGATTTCTTCCGGATTGTTGCTGACCCTCTTCATCGCGGGATACTCGGATCCCACCGTCAGTCCATAGACGGAGTCCCCCGTATACTTTTCATTGGAGAGGATGTCATCTATGGTGCTGACCGGCCATCTGCGTTTTCCTGTGGGGCTCGGAATGCGTGCTGTTTCCAGTTCCTTCTTGATCCGCACCACACTCCAACCCTGCACATACCATTCGAAGATTCTTCTCACGATGTCAGCTTCCCGTTCATTGATGACCAAACTCTTATTATCATCATGATCATAACCATAGCAAATACGGGAGAAGGCAGGGGAGTCGGGATAGGTGGTACTTCTTTTGATACCCCATTTGATGTTGGTACTCTTGTCTTCGCTCTCGGCCTGAGCCAATGCTGCATGGAGTGTCAGGATCAATTCACCCGCCTCACTGGATAACAGCACATCCTCGTTGGAAAAGTATACATCCACTCCGAGTTCCTTCAGTCTCCTGAGCACCACCAGGAAGTCGACGCAATTGCGGCCGAATCTACTAATCGATTTAGTGTAGATGAGATCGATCTTGCCGGCTTCGCAATCGGCCATGAGGCGCTTGAAGCCGGGGCGGGAGTTGATGTTTCTCCCGGATCCGATGTCGGTATAAGTGTCAATATACTTCCAGTTCGGATGATCCAAAATGTCCTGCATTTCGAAGTCCATCTGTGCCGATAGGCTGTTCAACTGTCGTTCCATCTGTGTACTGACGCGGCAATACAGTGCAACCCTTGTCAACGTAAGACGAGGCGTTATGGTACGAGGGATGGTTTGAATTACTGGCTTTGGTTTCTCTTCATCCGGCATGATTGGTCCTGTATAGCACGTAATGGGAAGGATGGATAGATTATATTGAAGCTGCACTTAGACCTATTGCGGCAATTATTTTCTTTT
>CAYZXD010000129.1:0-1250 GCA_964482325.1 uncultured Spirochaetaceae bacterium
TATGTTTCATCCTTGGTCAACAGGGCATGGAGCGTCCTGACGAGCTTGTTCATAGTTGCCACCATAGCCTTCCTATGAGGAAATCCTTCCTCCCGTTTCTTGTGGTAGTACGCATGGAAGACAATATTGTGTCGCATGCAGCTGTCAGCCATCAGATACAGGTACTTGCGCAGCAATGGATTTCCCCGCTTGGATATCTTCAAGGCCTTGCTGGTGTTTCCCGACTCGTAGATACCTGGATCAGTGCCGGCAAACGCGATGAGCTTCTGGTAGGTGGCGAACTGGGTGATGTCGGGGATTTCGGAAAGGAAATGAGACGCAGTCACTTCGCCGATACCGGGAATGGAGGTGAGAATCTCCATCTGACGATGATGCAGGGTCTGCTCGAGCTCCACCAGAGCCTTAGTGAGCTCCTCGTCCCGCTCTTGGCATGCGAGCACTGCCTTGGCACTGTCGCGAACCATGGCGGCACGGTAACTGACCCCGATAGAGATACGGGCGAGTTCCTGGATTTTCTGGACGGTAACCACGTTACTCTTTCGTCCTTTTTGTACATCCAGAGCTTGTTGCAATTGTTCTTCAGTGGCAGCAAGCACGTCCTTGGCACAACCGTAGATACTCAGGAATTCCAGCAGGGTCTTGATGAAGACGTTGAAGCGCAACAGCTCAGGGAATGCCACCGACAGGTCGCTCTTGAGGATGGTCTTGGCCTTGGCAAGGTCCTCGGCGTTGCGGGCCCTGCGTCTGGCGAGCATCTTGCTTTCGCTGTCGAGTTGCATCCTCTCCTCCTCCAATGCGCTCATATGAGATTGCGCATACTGGGCGATGGTAACCGCATCGAGAGCATCGGTCTTGGTCCTTCTGAGCGTTTGCCCATCGTGAAATTGCTTGATGAGCAACGGATTAATGATACGAACTTTCCTGCCGTGGTTCAAGAGAAAGTGGTAGAGCGGCAGGTGATAGCCTCCAGTGGATTCCATCACGAACAGCGATGCATCGCTTACCTGCTCGGAGGCGATGAAGGAAGAGAATCCGTCGTGGTCGAAGGTAAGCGAACCCTGGCTTCGGATCCCCTGGGTTCCCAGAACGCAGAATGTGGCAGCCTTGCTGGCGATATCCAATGCGACGATGGACATAAGAAAACCTCCTGTGGGTTAGAAAGTGGATCCCGTTTTCCAGTCTCCCGCTTGAAAGAAGCTCGATGGCTTAATCAACCAATAGGGAAATTCGGGACCGAGGACAGACTCCTT
>CAYZXD010000130.1:0-1246 GCA_964482325.1 uncultured Spirochaetaceae bacterium
TGTATCCTACTGAGACAAAAGAATTTTTACAAAAATGTCTTGAGGAAAGCGAAAACTGGATTAATCCTGTTAAACTGACTGAAGAAGAGCAAGGTATCGAAGACGCCACTCATTGTGTAAGATTGGACGAAAATGGTGAGCGATATCAGCTTACATGGGGATTCGATCCTGGCTGTAAGCTCGCAAGACTTGGTATTACCACAGAAGAAGCGGAGGCGATGATAAATGATACCGAGACAGCCTAGCCCGAACCATGTATGGGACGGTAAGAAGTGGGTTCTAAATCTTGAACAATTTAAGGCTGAGAAAATAGCAGAATTAGCCAACGCTCGCTGGCAAGAAGAAACTGGAGGATATATCTATAAAGGTCATGAATTTCACAGTGACCGTGAGTCTCAAGACCGGTTCTTCCAAGCATTCATGGCAAGCATTAACGACCCGACATTTACTACGATTTGGAAGACTAAGACTGGATGGCTTGAAATGACTGCTTCGGACTTTATAACGCTGTACGGCGAATTTCAAACGTTCCTGCAAGGGTTGTATCAGAAAGAAAAGATGCTTCAAGAACAAGTCGAAGCGGCGACCACCATTGGAGAGTTGGAAGCTGTGGAGTGGTGATATGAATGGTCATCTCATTCCTGAGGAGGTGGTGCCGGATGCCTAGGTCGGTTGTTTGTGTAGACCCTGGACACGGCGGAAAGGACCCGGGGGCTGTCGCTTTTGATGGTCTACGTGAGAAAGACGTTGTGCTTGACATATCTAAAAAACTGGCTGATAAACTGCGATCCTTTGAACTGGACGTGGTGCTGACACGCGATGCAGATGTGTACATCACGTTGCTGGAGCGTGCATACATCGCCAACGAAGCAAACGCCGACCTGTTTGTATCAGTTCACACGAACAGCGTCACGTCGAGACAGGCACACGGTGCCGAGGTGCTGGTGTATTCTCTCTCTTCGGCATCTGTACCAGTCGCTGAAGACGTGCTCGCCAACATGGTATCGCTTGGCCTTCGCAACCGGGGCATCAAACCACGCCCGGACCTGACAGTGCTGAAACGCACAGACATGCCTGCCATACTGGTCGAGACGGCGTTCATTTCGTGTGACAATGGCATTGACTATCAGATCCTTCGCTCACTGTACGGGCTCGACCAGATCGCCGACGCCATTACACGGGGTGTATTGGGTGCATAGAAGGGGGTATTTCGATGACGGTAAATGAAATTGAAGTCTTGCAAGAA
>CAYZXD010000131.1:0-1234 GCA_964482325.1 uncultured Spirochaetaceae bacterium
TAGTAGTTTGTAACATCTAAAAGTTGCATAAATAGCTCCAGTGAACTATACTTCTTCATGTGGTATCATGAAGGAGGAAGTGCGCTATGCCGTCGATAAAATACTTGATCGAATTATCAGATGAAGATCGCAAGAAACTGGAGGGTATCGTCAAAAAAGGCACCTCTCCAGCCCGTACGATCATGAGAGCGAATATTCTTCTTGCTTCAGACAGAAAGGGGAAGAAGCCTATGACCGTCGATGAAGTCTCAATTGCCTTCCACGTTTCTTCTACTACGGTTCAAAAGGTGCGTACTGAATACGCTGCATATGGTCTGGAGGCTTGTCTTCAACGGAAGAAACGCGTTACGCCTCCCGTTCCTGCTAAAGTGACCGGTGATGTAGAGGCTCATATCATTGCTCTTGCCTGTACGGATCCTCCCGAAGGGTATAGTCGCTGGACGGTACGTTTACTTGCCGACAAATGTGTCGAGCTGGGCTTTATAGAGTCCATATCTGCGATGACAATCAATCGCACGTTAAAAAAAACGAATTTAAGCCTCACCTGAAGAAATGCTGGTGTATTCCTGCGAAACAGAATGCGGCGTTTGTCGCCGCGATGGAAGATGTCCTGTCTGTATACGCTCGTCCGTACGATGAGAAAGTCCCCGTGGTCTGTATGGATGAGAAGCCTGTGCAATTCTTTGCTGATTTGCGAAAGCGCTTTAAGAAGTATGGTGTAGAGTATTACGATAACGAATACATCCGAAATGGGACCGCCTGCATATTCCTATTCACTGAACCTCTGGCAGGATGGCGATATGCTGATGCCCAGGAGAGAAGAACAAAAGCAGATTGGGCGAAACAGATAGAATGGCTTTTAGATGATCAGTACCCGGATGCTGAAAAGGTTATCTTGGTGATGGATAATCTCAATACCCATTCACTCTCTTCATTATATGATACATTCCCTCCGAAGAAAGCATTTGAGTTGGCGCAGCGATTGGAGATCCACTACACACCGAAGCACGGTTCCTGGTTGGATATTGCCGAGATTGAACTGTCGGCGCTTGGTCGCCAATGTCTGGGGAACCGGAGAATTCCGAATCTTGAAACACTGCGGAATGAACTCTCACATTGGTATCGGCAGAGGAATGCCAATCAGAAGGGTGTGAACTGGCAGTTCACTGCTGAAGAAGCCAGGGTAAAGCTCAAGTGGCTATACCCTGTTCTAACTTTTTGATGTTACAAGATA
>CAYZXD010000132.1:0-1198 GCA_964482325.1 uncultured Spirochaetaceae bacterium
CACCAGCATGCGCTTGCGCATGTGTTTCTTCTTTTTCTTTTATATCCTTTTCTTTTATATTTTCTTTTATTTTCTTTTCTTTTATGCTTAGCATTTGTCCGACATTTGCTTGGCAATTGCTTTCGTTTTGCTTTAGCATTTGCTTAGCATTTGCTTCGACATTGTATTCATTTTGCCTAGCCAACCCTCCTTTTTGCCCTGCCGAACGGCGTTTTTCTCTAATGTCGTCTACTCGCTCCATGCGTTTTTTCAGCGATGGGCTAAAAATATAACCGTTTTCTTCTACTAACAGACCGACCTCAATACAAGTTTCTAAAACCGGCATTATTTCATCGATCGAGCATCCTACGGCAAGGCTAATTAGTTCAATTTGATCAGCTTCAAATGCATAGTCGTCTTGGTCTCGTAATGCTTCAATGATGCCCCAATATAAGCCATAACCAGCCCAACCATGTTTGATGCGTAGTTTAAGGATCTTGACGTCTTGTCTTGCATTACTGTCGTGCGGGAAGTAGTATGCATCCTTTGCCAAGACGTCACCCCCTTTTGAATTTAATGTGTTCTTGTTCTGATACTTTTATAACGTGTTGTTTCCATAACGCTCGGTCAATGGCTTTTATATCGGCTAAAAAATTTAATATTTCATGACATACTTCAATTGGTAAAAGAGTTAAACACGCTAAAACTTCTTGTGGGGTCTTATGTCGGACGTATAAAACATGATCTTCGGCGTAGCAAATAAGCTCAAGTAACTTAAACCAAAAGGCGTATCCGTCGTTTCCCCATTTGCGTTCTAAAATGCGCACTGTTCGTCCGGGTGTGATTGGGTGTAAGAAATATTTTGCGCCTTTTTTGGTATCCTTTCTCATTACATTACCTCCTCTATTTGTGATAATCTTTCTTCATGCTTTGTTCTTGCTTACATTCCTCTCCAACATAGCGTCTACTTCTTCTGGCGGTATTCTCCATTGCGATCCAACTCTGAACGCAGTCAATTCTCCCTCTTCAATCAACTTATGGACGGTCCTTACTGTCACACGTAACTTGTCGGCTACTTCTTTTGTAGTAAGAAATGATACTTTATTCATCTGACTACCTCCTTTCTGGTGTTGTTCGTATTATATCACAATTTTCACTGTTTCGCAAAATTACTATTGTTTGTGCGACAAGAAAAGGGCGGCAAGCATCGCCGCCCCGT
>CAYZXD010000133.1:0-1154 GCA_964482325.1 uncultured Spirochaetaceae bacterium
TCGCCTGCAGATCGATTGAGTCGAATCCCCAATTATCGGTATTCGCAATCCATGGTGAGACCATGGCGAACATGCCAAGCTGAGCCATCGTCTGCTCATCCGGCAGCAGAGCGCCGCCGGAAGCTCTCATATCGATATAGGCGATATCATCGAGCATGCCTGATAGATCCTTCTCCAGGGTACTCATCGTGAGCCTACCGGAGATATCCAATTCGACCGAGTCGGCAGAGAAGGCTACCGGAGCCTCGGGATCGCTGAATACTGCTCTCTTTGCGGAGATGGAGGCTTCCCGGATCACCGAATCTTCAGGTCTGTTCAGATCGATAGTGCCGTGAATCTGCACCGAGGCATGTTCGGCATGCACTGCCGTCTCGGCAGATTTGAACTGCACCTGCTCCATATCGACCTGTGCACGTGAGATACCACTGGACCTACCAAGAGCGAACGAGACAAGCTCCGACGGCTCGACGCGAAGGGTCACTCTCCCCGCCTGGACAGAAGCACCCTCATCGAGCGGCATGTCCAGAGAGGACATCACAACCTGCCCCTTCGCTGCATCGATGGCAATCGTGCCGTAGTGCAACGGTGGTGCAGCAGGAGATTGCAGAGCTTCCTGAATGGCCGAATCCACATAGACCGCTGCCTGATTGTTGACAATCGGCATACCGATGAACCATACAGCAGCACCCAATACGATCAGCACCACGAGTGTGACTAGGCACCCCCGACTCTTTTTCTTCCCATTTCTTGCCATGGGAACACTATATCACACCTCCACCGCCAAGAGGAGCAGATTTGAAGAGAAAATATGCTATACTCCTCCCAGGAGGATGCCATGAGTATTCAATTCGACACCAACATCACCGGTATGCTTGCCGAGGAAGTTGCACACCGCATGCTCACAGCGGCACGGACAGCACCCAAGGCACGGGGTAAGGACACCCTCGTTGCTGCAACTGTCGATGGGAAGACACGAAAGGCGATTGCCCAACACATGCGACAGATGGTCACCGAAAATCGTGCAGCTCCCTTCTTCGCTCGCGATGCCGAAAACTTCGATCAGTCACACGCCCTGGTTCTGCTGGGAACACGCATCGACCCCATGCGACTGGACCCCTGTGGTCTGTGTGGATTCGCCAACTGCGAGGAGAAGA
>CAYZXD010000134.1:0-1096 GCA_964482325.1 uncultured Spirochaetaceae bacterium
TGTGGAGTTGGAACTAGATAAAATGACAACGCTACGCCTCCTTCTTAATGGCCCACCCAAAATTGCCTGTATGGTCAGTTCGGAGTAAGGAAAACGTATAAGGTGATACGTAAACCTTCCGCAAATATGGGAACACCATCCATTGTTCATCGCCATGGTAGATAATCGTCTCCGGGTCGAGGTAGTTGATCATGAGATGCCTAGCTTTTTGAATGTGCGCTGCCAAAGTGTAATATCCAGAATATATGTCATTTTTATGGTATACCAGAACCGGCAAAAGCAACGATTGCTGGTTATATTCGTTAGGTTGACTCTCTAAATGATAGGTTAAATATTTTATCCCTATAGGAGCGTCAGTAAAGTTGTTTAATGCTAAAGACCAAGGATAGCTCGAATTAATATTAGAATGGAGCCAATAATTATCATTAGGATGTAAACGATCAGTGGTATGATTATAAGCATTCCAAAATAATGCAGCAGTAGTGAATCTTTCATGATATTCAGAACCACTTGTTTTAATTCTTATATATTTTGGCGGGTAGCTCGGATTCAAACCTGAAGTCCCTGCCACCCAAAGCCCCGTCCCCGGCAACGTGATGTTACTTTTCCCAAACGCAACCCACTGATACATGTCGGCGTAATTGATCAAAAAATAAACCTCGTCAATATCGCTATACGTGAAGCAGTAGTATTTCACCGGAAACTGCACCGGTCCGGGGCATGGGTCACTATAATATTGATAGAAGTCGGAAATCCCCACTCGACCGGGTGTGCTGCCTTCGTTTACTCCGGTCCGGCCGGTGATGCCGAAGCTATTAAAACTCCCCGTCGTAACATCAATCATGATGTAAAGGTTCTCTTTGTAGATCACATCTTTCCCGGCGCTGTCAGTCGTTGCTGTCCAGCCATTTAACTCACAAAGGTTTATCAACGTTGTCTTCATGTCGTCGTAACTTGTGCATGTTCCGGTATAGAACGCCATTACACATTCACCACCCTAAGTGTCCATCCTAATAAGGTATGTTCCTTCCGTACTATTTTTGCTCGGAAACGCAATATACGTGTTCTCACCGACCGTTATTGTGTCCTCGGGGTA
>CAYZXD010000135.1:0-1071 GCA_964482325.1 uncultured Spirochaetaceae bacterium
AGGAAAGGGTTGAGTCTCATCCCACTTAGCTGTGCTTAAGATGCTCTGTGTATCTTCTGTTGCTCATACAGAATCAGCACATTTCGCACTTTCTTCATCGTGGTGAGCAAAATGGCGAGGGAAATCTCATACCGTGCGCGAGCACCTCGCTTGTAGATAGTATCGGGTAGGAATCCATCCTTGAGTTCACTATTGGTCCGTTCTACGGTCGTTCTCGCGGCATACCGCTGTTGGGAAGCCGGATCCAGGGGATCGGCAATTACCCCTTTGTAGGCCCTGCGGTCAATAATAGCCTTTCGCCCTATCATATCGACATAGTCGTTGATCAGGGGGCTGATGTATCCCTTGTCGAGCAGGACATACAAGAAGTCGGCGGTTTCCCTGGCCTTCTTCATCAGCGGCACGGCGACCTTGCTGTCATGTACCGAAGCTCCAGTCACGGCAAAGCTCATGGGTACGCCATGATCATCGGTGGCAAGATGAGCTTTGTAGCCGATGAACCATTGTCTCTTTCCCTTGGAATTCTGCTTCGCGGTAAGCGAGCAACGCTTTTCCAGTTTGGCAAGTGAGGTCTCAGGCGGTTCCTGCAGATAGGCAATCTGATCTTGATTCAGTTGCGCTTGGTGCTCACGAAACTGTTGTTCTTCAAGCGAACCCTTTGCCTTACGACCTCGCTTCTTGCACGCCTTGGCTTTGGGTGCACGGATTTTGAACGGTTTTTCCCGTGCCTCAATGATCGTGCTGTCTATGCTCAGATGTCCAACGGCAAACCTGTCCAGTGATTTTGCATATGCTTGTATCACCCGCTGGTGGAGATCCGAGGGCTGTACGATTTGTGCTACTTCTTTGGACAACCTACTCACGGTCGCCTCACTGGGCACTTCGGTAATGGCGAGTATATCCTTCAAATTCCCATTCTCATGTAGCAAAAGCAATGTCCCCTTCATCGTTCGCTGCTGGTAGATGAGTTTGAGCAGCATGATGCCCAGAATACTGGACAGCGCATACCCGTTTCTTCCCCTCCGATGGTGCCTGCCAAGCCTTCGCCGCTCATCTGGTGAGAGTAAGGAT
>CAYZXD010000136.1:0-1060 GCA_964482325.1 uncultured Spirochaetaceae bacterium
TGATGATAGTCCGAAGGTTTTTCCTTTACGATCTTCGTCTTTTCAATGAGCGCCACCTGATGGTCACGTATCTTGAACACAAGATGAACCTCCCCATGATCGATCGGCTTGATCTCCTGATCTATCCATTGTACGAGTTCCCTCAATGCCTTCTCGTGCATTCCCTGCCCTTTTCTTACATCCATACACACCTCCTTGAAACCAATGCTTACAAAGGTCTCATCACTGGATACGATAGCGTATAAGCAGTATCCTCGGTTTTTCACTATTGAGCCAGAGAAAAAACCTGTTATATTCAATCACAGGAAGGTGATACTATGTGGAATGGAACTGACTACTATAACAGGGAAACACTCTATGACCAGGTGTGGGCAGAGCCGCTCTTGGAAGTAGCCAAACGCTATGGGGTTTCCGATGTGGCAATCGCGAAGACCTGCCGAAAGCTGCATATCCCACTACCGGGGAGGGGATATTGGAGCAAAATCCAAAGTGGATTGAAAATGAAGAAGGAGCCCCTTCCCCCATTCGACACATGCCCGTTAGTGAGAAGAATGTCCCGACCGCCCAAGGCTCCCGAATCTCCCAAGAAATCGATAGCTGAACGTCTGGTTCCCGAAGCCTTCATCCTTGAACAGGAGATATTGCAAAAAGAAGCCCAGGCGGAGATGAAAATCGTCTATCGAGCTGATGTCAAGCTGACCAACCCGTATGTGCTCAACACCGAACGGAAGCTGCAAGATTCATTGAGGAAAAAGCCGGGGCATTTCGAACGCGGCAGATGCATCTCCAGCAATGACGAAGCATTTGAGGTAAGCGTTGGACCTGACAACATCACCCGTGCATTGGCGATCCTGCAGATCCTCTGTGACGCCTTGGATGCACGAGGGTACCGGATCGGACCAAAGCCGAAGGACCCAAAGGAGAAGCAGGAAGTCCATTATGGGTTTCCCATGAGAGAGCCCGTCCCGATCTATGCAAAGGTACTCGATACCTACATCATCTTCAGGATCACCGAAAAATCTCACAAGCGGGAACTCGCACCGGAACACCGTACGAGCAG
>CAYZXD010000137.1:0-1007 GCA_964482325.1 uncultured Spirochaetaceae bacterium
CATATACAGGTCGCCTACAACATCTATCCCTCTATCGTAAGGCCAATCGTCAGGATTAGCATAATTACTTTGTCGATCGGTTTCCTTGAAAGCACTTTTTGCTACGACCTTTGCAACGATAACACCACCGAACATAACTTGATCGGGTATAACTTCGCCATAATCTGTATAACTATCCAACATCTTTTGCGCCAGCTTCATAGCCTCTTCTTCAGTGTTTGCCCATAAGATTTCCCATTCGTGCTCATCGTAAACCAACCACTTTGCATTTCCCTTTTCCATTTTCATGACTTTACCTCCTCACTCTGTCCAGCATTTTCGCTAGTCCACCGTCCATTCGATTTGACTATCAGGTCCAAGATATCAAGAAAGTCAACAGCATATTTAGGTGCTCTGAATATCGCAATAGGCGTTAGCATCGTCCCACGTTTGATGTATAGTGAAGGACGTTTTCTCCCTGGCATTTGCGTTACGCCAATCTCCACTTTTTCTTCTCCATTGATTGAAACGCTCCATCCGTGCACCTCTATCTCAGGCATACATTCCATCCTCCTTTTGCGCTTTTTCCCCCATCTCCGTGCGGATGCTTCGTTTCCTGTACTCAAGAGCACGCTTTGATCTGTGATAAACGATTTCCGCGAACAACCTCTCTATAGTGATTTCCATGAGTTCCAAAAGGTTTTCCGGGTCTTCAAACACGCCCCCACGGTATTTATAAAACGCATCTTCAAGGGTACGTATATTGCTCTCAAACTCGTCAAAAAAAGATCGCGCGTTTGCCATCGCACTCCCCCTCCATGTTCAATCCTTTTTATTCAACTCTTCGTAGAGACTTAGCACTAAATCGTCAAGCCTCTGGATAATCTCGATAGCCTCTTTCAATGCCTTACGAAGTTCCTCGTTAATCTCCCTCACCTGCTCCATATGTTCAATAGCTTTGTCTATCTCTGGGCATGAATTATAAGGTTCATCAGGAGACCACTCTGAAAGCGACTTGATCCAATATT